>JBMFRX010000006.1:0-65251 GCA_049967855.1 Caldisericaceae bacterium | reverse complement strand
CGCAGCTTCAAGACTGCAAAAAGAATTGAAGGAAAACGACACCCCATTTATGAGATTTATCATTGCAAGCTTCTACTACTTCTGTGGCAACTTAAAAGAAGTCAAAGAATTGTTAACAGCAGTTCCTGAAGATAAGAGAACAATAAAGATGGTGAGGCTTTTAGGATCCGCCCTTTACGATATGAAGGACTACTCAGGTTCTATAGACGTGCTAAGTTTCTACGCCCCACCTTCCCTGCCAACAAATGAGGACGAACTTGCCGTAGCGTTCGGGCTTGGCGTAGCTTACCTTAGCACAGGCGACAAAGACAAGGCACTTGACTATCTTCTCAGGGTTGAAACGCGCAATGCAAAATTTGGCAATGTAAGCAGAATACTTGCCACCATCGACGAATCAGAATCTAAATAAACCCTGCCGTTAACCACTGGTCTCATAGAAGATTGTCACTTTTCTTGTCTTATCGTCCCAGGTTACTGAGCAGCCCAAATTTTCTGCTACGAATCTTATCGGAAGCATTGTCCTTGAGTTTATAATGATAGGCTTTACATCGCCATTATCTTTGTCAATCTTCACTTTCACTCCGTTCACTTCGGCAGTATTGTTGTCAATCCAGAGCTTTATAGTTTTGCTCTTAAAAACAATCGTAACCAAACGCGTACTATCCTCATAGGCTATTGTCCCACCCAATGTTTCAACAATAGCTCTTATGGGAACGATAGTTCTATTCCATCCCTGCAAGATGAGAGGTGTGGTATTTCTTCCTGGGTCTATTTCCTGGCTTATGCCGTTTACTGTCATAAGCGGGTTGCCAATCTGCATTACAATCGTTATCTTGATAGTCCCTTTGTAGTAGACTTTACGGGACAACTCAGTTTGTTCGCCAGTTTTCGCGATGCTTACCACATCTATAACATTCGTGCTCGAAAGAAGACTAACACTCGCAGAAAAGCTGCCATCACTCTTAACTTGAACAGAATTGCCGTTCACTTTCACCAGGCACCCTGCGTCAGTTTTACCCGTAAATGAAAATGATTGGCTCTGTGCGACATACCCGTCTATAAAACTAACCGACAGCGAAGGGCCAGCAACCACAGTAAAAGGTTTTGATTCAAGGTGCTCCTCTTCTCCTATGATATTAAAAGCACTCAAGTTATCAAAGGTAAACATAGAAGTGGCAACTGATTTTGCCTTCAGTTTAATGCTAAGAATTTGGATTCTACCTTCCAGGCTTTTGCCACTCGGCGCAGCTGTTGCAACTGTAACTCCTGTAGTTGTCTCTTTTGCAATAACAATATCGTCAGCAACAGAAGGAGAAACATCGCTACCAATGTACTGGAATGCGTTCTTGTTATAATTGATGTCAAAAGAAACTCCTCTTACCCCCAGAGCATTTTTGATAAAAATCGGGACTGAAAAAGAATCCCCATTAGAAGCTGAAGTGTCCTGTGAAAAAATCGTAAGGGGAAGGTTTGTAGAAACTGAAATGTTAGAAATAAGAGACCTTGAAACTTTAGACTTTGACGAGGTAACATTAATAACAAGGCTTCCTTTGTCTCCATCTCTTGCAGAACTGGGGACAGAAATGCTTATCTTAACGGTTTTAGAGCTGCCTGCCAGAATTGTGAAACTGTACTGCGTGCCAGTACTGACTGAATAAGTCCAACTGTTTGGAAGCATATTTACAAACGATAAGTTGTAATCATCGGAATTAGTTCCACTGTTGCTAATCGTGAGTATCATTGAATCAGAATCGCCAGGTCCCATAACAACATCATAAGGGTACAGTGAAGCATAAAAGGAATAGGGCTCATCAGCAACTTCCTCTTTCAGTACTCTCACAATATTGTGGAAGCAATCTACCGCAAGAAATGTGCTTCCCTCTGATTCGAGCGAAACGATTTCATAAAAAGTACCGCCCGACTGGTAAAGCAGAGACCCGTCCTGAGAAAAAACAGAAATTCTTCCGTTCTCAGTATCAGCTACAATTATGTTGCCATATTTATCGACAGCAATGTCCTCTGGGACGTACATTGACATCGAGTCTCTACCGCCGCCACTTCCTATCGTACGTAAAAACTTAAAACCTGTATCATACACGTAAATCTTGTTATCGTCAAGAGAAGTGACAAAGAAATTGCCGTTGGCGCTCTGTGCAATTCCTGCTGGGGACACGCAAACATTGAAATTGGATAGTACCGCACCCTGGGCAGTCATCTTTGTAACGGTGTTCAAATCCTGGCTTGTAGCATACAGATTACCATCATTTCCCTTTGTAATCTTCTTTACAGCTCCCAGGCTCTTGCTACTGTATGTAGCCTTGTAAGCTCCTGAACTTGAAAAAGCAACTATTGCACCATCAATCCCGACATAGATGCTACCTTTCTTGTCAGCATATACACACATTGCTCCCTGCAAGGACATGCTTCCACTTGTTTTTATAGTCTTGATGTACTTCCCTGAAATTGAAAATTCTACAAGCTCACTGTCATCAAATCCACCCTTATTTACAACCCACATATTGCCGTTTTCGTCCAGGGTTGCACTTGTCGGGTTTAGCAGGATTCCAGGTGTATCGTAATTAAAATTTTTCTTCGAGATGAAAACGCCCGCTTGCGAGAAAACGCTTATCCGTGCCCCGATAGGAAATCCAAAAGGAGCATCCGATTCCTGCACCCAATAATAAAAACCAGAATCCATCACATAGACGCTGCCAAAACTATCAATTGTGATACCACTTGGCGTAAGCAGAGACCCGTCTGGCTGGTTTGGATAGGCTGAAGCGGCAGTTCCTATAGAACTTACAAACGCTCCTGAAGAATTGTAAACGACAACACGGCCATTTGTGTTCCCTCCTCTTGCAAGGCCTCTATCAACAACATAGATGTTTCCTTTTGAATCGGAACACGTGTCTGAAGGAAACAGTAGCTCTTTTCCAACAAAAGACTTTGTAATATTTAGGTTTGAGTCCAGAACAAAAATCTTGTCGTCACTCATACTGACAGCTATAATGTTTGTCCCATTGGTAGAAAGACCTCCTGGGAAATTAATCGCAACTGACTTCAAAACATTCCCGTTGAAATCAAGCTTCAGAACCTTGCCCACAAAATAGTCGCTGACAAAAATGCCATCTTTAGTAACGGCTACACCAGTTGGAGCATCAAGTCCTTGAGAAATTGTTTTAACGAAGCTTCCGGTTTTGCTGAAAACCTGCACCGATTTACCCAGCGGGTCAGAAATATAGAAACTATTCGAATAGAAAGAAATATCAGTGGGGTATATGAGCTGCGCAAGTGAACCGAAGGTGTAACTATTCTGAAGAAGACTATTCAACACGTGAACTCTCCCATAAGCATTATCTATTACAGCGATTCTGCCATCATCCGTAAGGCACATTCCCTGCATTGGAAAAAGGTACTTTGAATTATAATCGGATTCATAGAGGTTTGCCTCAGCAAGCGAGTTCGACCCAACAAAATCCTCGGCTGGAACAGCAATATCCTGGACAACAGAAATGTTCTTGACACTGATAGCGTAAACATTGCTGAGAGGAGCTACAAACTGCACGATGTATACTATTACGATAATTAATGCTATTCTTTTCATATTTACCCCCTACGGATACTTTTCTCCAAAATGCTCAGAAAGGATAAAGAAATCAACACTGTTAACAATTCCATCAAAATTCAAATCGCAGGCTTTGTTGAAGCCTGACTCACCCTGTTTCTTGAGATAACTTGCGTTCAAAATGGAAAGGTCGAGATTGTTTATTACTCTGTCGTTGTTCAAATCAAAGTATCTTGAGTAGTCAGAAACATCATAATAAACTCCCGGCAGGGCAAAACTTGAGAGGGAAGTACTTTGAACGTAGGACACACCAAGATAACCACAACCATTTTCTATCGTCTGAAGGTGAACTGATGCAATGACTCCTTTGCTTGGAACAGCCAGGTTATCCGAAGTTACTGTTACAGCTATCAGCCCATTGCCAATATCCGAACTGAAACTTACATCAGAGCCTAAATTCTTGCCAGGTACGCAGGCAACCGCGTTGAAAAGGGAAGGGTCGAACTTGAATATCAAACTCAGACTTCCCTCCTGCTTGTCAGAAGACAACAAGAGGTCAACCCAGAAATCCTCTCCCTTGTTCAAAAGAAGAGTGAACCCATTTTGAGTGACTGTAGTTATCGAGTTCTGCGGGCCATTTGCAACTACAAACTGACCGCTCGATGATGCAACAACTGTTGTCGGCAAGACTAACTTTGCATTATCATCCACTGTTGCATTCACATACTCCACTTTGTAATAATAGGTTCCATTTTGATATCTGGCATTTCCAGCAGAGTCTAACAATGGTACGTTAACAGAGTAGTCACCAGTGTAAATTGGTGCCTGGTCAAAAACGGTGTCAACGCGACTGCCCTGTGAATTGTAAATACTAATTTTTACTTCTTCAGCAACATTGCTCTTAAAAGTTGAATTGTCGTCGGACATATCCTCTCCCATTCCCACAGTAAATTTAAGATTCAAGGCGGTCTCAGGAGTCACAGTCTGTGACGAAAGCTGAACATTTGAAAGAAGAGTCGGGTTGCTGATAGGTTCGCTCAAGTAAACAAAGGGAATATGGATGCTGCTAGTTTGCGAGGCGTTCAAATAAATATATCCATAGGCTTCGGCAACTGACTTTGTAGCAGAAAAATTCACAACAAAGGTCGTTGTTCCGTTTGCAGGAACCGAGACCGTAAAAGGCAAGCTGACGCTTATTTTATCATTTGACGCTAACTGATATGAAGTATAAAAAGACTTCTGGGAACTGGAGAGATTAGTAAGAGTAAACGTTACAGATTTGGAAAGGTCGCCGTTACCAAACATAAATGACGATGGTTTGAGCATATACTGATTGTTAATCAAGCTCAGGGCATCAATTCTTCCTGCTCCCTGCATCAAAGGTGAAAAAGGCAGTCCAGAATAAGGATTAGTAAGTACATCAGCCGAATTCATCATTAAGGCTTTTGCATCATCGGCGCTTATAGTGGGCCGTACCTGCTTTAGAAGTGCCGCAACACCTGCAACAACTGGAGAAGCCATTGATGTTCCGCTCATTGCTCCTAACTGGTTGCCAGGTAATGTGGATGTAATATTCACCCCAGGGGCAACAATATCGGGTTTCAGAAAAAAATCTGTCGTTGGACCCTGCGAAGAAAAATCCGCTATCAGGCCCAACCCATATTTATTTTGGATTGATACGCTTAGAGACAAATTCTGCTTGAGCAACAGCCCGTCCGTATACGAAACAAAAAGAAAGGGAATGAAGTCTTTGAAAGTTGAATCGTTTTGTGAAACAAGCTGAATCTTGGGTATCCCGCTAACATTGTTGAAAACGATGACTCCGCTTGCACCAGCATTTTTTGCATTAATATCTTTGTCGCCAAAATAGATCTCTCCCCTTTGTATTAGAGCAATTTTTCCCTTCACATCTTTTCCTTTAAAGTCATCAACGTTTCCCAGCCCACAATAAACCATATTGTAATTTCCCTCGACAAACTTCGGGCTTTCTCCCGGATAGGAACCATCAATCTGGTTTGAAGCTACGTTAATAATGCCCATCGTGCTGTCATCAGTTGCACCCACACAAATTGCTTCTTTTACTGAAGCTGGCGAACTCATAGGATAATTGATGGCAGGGGAAGGTGCCCCTTTATTGCCAGCAGCAGCAACAACGATGACTCCGCTATTTACAGCATTCCTTACAGCAATGGATTCTGGGTCGTTACCCGAGGCGCTTCCGCCTGGCGTACCGATGGAAATGTTAATTACATTGCATTTGTCCTTTACTGCCTGGTCTATTCCCTGGATAATAAGCGAAGTCGATGTAGAATTGTTGGTACCAGAAAACACCTTGTAAGCCATTATTTTTGCATCAGGTGCAACACCGTAGGTTGAGCCTGCAATAATTCCAGCAACGTGAGTTCCATGCCCGTCGGTGTCTTTAGGGTCAGCATCATTGTCAGCAAAGTCATATCCGCCGATAACCTTCGAATTAGGAAAGCCACCACCGCCAAGCTCTTTATCTGTATAATCAACCCCTGTATCAACAACGCCAACAATAATTCCCTTTCCAGTTATGTAATTGCCAGAGGAATCTTTCATTTTATTTACTACAGTTGATTGTATTACATTGGTCATCGTCGCTCTTTCAAGATACGCAGGCGTATCCTCGTAGATAGAATCTACACCGCCATATGAAGCAATTTTTGGTATGTCACTCTCTCTGATTGAAATTGAAACGCCATTGATAGTGTAGCTGTAGCTGCAATTTAATTCTGCACCTAGGTTCTTGAAAGATTCGAGAAAAGCACTATGAGATTTACTAATTGACAAGTCGTAAGACTTGAGAGCATCAGCATCAAATAGTTTTCTTATCTTGAAGGCCATGCTCTTTGCGTACTGCAAAACTGGGTCGCTTGTAAAGGTAACAATAACTGTTTTCACCTGGTTCGATGAAAAGTCAAAATTCCCAACATAACTAACATTTCTCTTACCATAGGACACAGGAAGAGAGGCAAAAATTATCAAAAAAACAATCAAAATGGCAACTGCTACTCTTTTCATTAAAAAGACCTCCTTCAATATTTTAGCATCTATTGACTGAAATTAAAATAGTTTTATAAATAAACTATGAAAATTGATTTGATTGTCCTTGATTTCGATGGTACATTGTTCGATACAAAACACGATATTGCCGCATCCGTGAACTATGCTTTGAGAGAGTGCGGCTTGCCAGCTGTTTCTGCAGAATTGATTTGGAAATACACTGGCGATGGAACACCAACTCTGTTGAAGCGAGTTCTGGGAAAGGAAAATGAGAATTGTTTTGATAGAGCACTAAGCTTGTCTCTTGAATACTACTCAAAACACCCTGCCGACTTCACACAACCAGTAGATGATGTTGAACATTTTCTCAGGCTGTCCAAAGATAAATTGAAGGTCGTTTTGTCAAATAAATATAAAAGCCTCATTGATAAGATACTGAGCAAATTTGGTTTTGAAAAATATTTCGATGCAACATTTGGAAAGGATAGCTTTCCTGTAAGCAAACCCGACCCTTATCCACTACTTCAAATAATGAGAAAATTCAATAGAGATTCTCGCTCTACGATATACATTGGAGACAGCATCAATGACATAAAAATAGCAAAAAACGCCGGAGTAAAATGTTTCATAATTCCTTCTGGCGTTTCAAACGAAGAAGACATCTTGAATATGCAGCCTGAGCTTATTTTCAAGTCTTATAGACAACTTGATAATATTATAGAATAGAATACAATATTAATGGAGGTGGCTATGGCATACTTACTTGTCGTGGTGCTTAACAAAACTGAAAAATTAAACAAGATACTATCACGTTTCCTTGAGGTAGATGTGAGAGGAGCAACTATTATTGATTCAATTGGAATGGGAAGAACTCTCCAACCTGAAATTGCAACTTTCTCAGCGCTTCTTGAGGTATTCAATGTTGGACAGGGGCGATACCCTGAAAACAGGACTATTTTTACGGTCATCAAAGAAGAAAAAACACTCAGGGATGCTCAAAAAGTAGTAAGAGAGGAGCTGAACGATTTCAAAGAACCAGGAACTGGCATTATGTTCGTAGTGCCTGTTAGCGACTTTATAGGACTTGCACCATCTCTTGAAGAGGAGGAACAGGCATTCAAGAACCACAAGAACATAGAAAAACAGACTGGGCAATAATTTTTCGGCATCTGCAATTTGGTTTCCCTAAGAGTAACAATCCCTGCCTATGAAGTCAAGATAACTATTCTAAAAAAGAGAGCTTGCTGATAATCTCATCAAAATGATGGGGTAAGGATTTTTTATAGATAGGCTTTAGCCAAAAGAAATTATTTCTCTAAGAATCATAGGGAAACGCCTTATAACAATTAAAATGCTTTAAGTAGCATATCAAAGAACTTTCACACAAACAAACCCCCCGCAAGATTTTGAGAAATCAATCATAAATAATTAAATTTTATCTATAAAATGGTGGAGGTGGCGGGAGTTGAACCCGCGTCCGAGTAAGTGGCCCATATCGACGACTACAGGCTTAGTCGATCTTTATTATTCTGGAAGTGCACCCGAACGACAGGGGCAATTCCTATATCCCGACTTATACTTTGCGATGTCGGCCCGAGCTACCAGCACCGCAAGGCCTGCATGCCTACGTCTTCAGGAGTCCTACAGGTGGAGACTTCCTGAGACGTTAGCTGAACTATGCAGCTAATGCGTAATTATAATCGGCGTTTATATTTTTTGGTGGGTGATTTAAGAGGCCAACCACCATCCTCTGCCTGCTTCGATATGCTCTACTTATCCGTCGAGCCCCAGCACCCCCAAACAGTAATAGTGCCACAAATATTATAATACCAAACGCGAGATTCTCAAAGGATTGTGAAATGTCACACCTCTTCGTTTGATTTTATTCCAAACGCACATATTTTGCACAGAGATTTGCACAAGTTGGTCCTTGTTCTAATAAGCTTTTATGGAGTTCGTTGAGTTATACATAAAAACGCTTCAAAGAACGATTCAGAAATTATACACAATCACTTGTGCATAGTGTGGATAACTAACTTACTTTTTCTCTACATTGAAAAGGCTCGGGTTCTTTATCTTTTTCTTCGCATCAGGGTTAATCAACCTGAGACAATTCTCTGTCAGAGAGTAATAGATACTGCCTTCAATAAATTCCTTGCTCACATATCCTCTTCTGAGCAATGAGTTAATACTTCTCGTAGAGTTAACGCCTCTGAGTTTGTTGATATAATCTTTTGTTTGTCTGCCCTTTACAAGAATCGCAATTACTTCGAGTAGCTCTCTTGAAAAAGGCTGATGCTTTTTTCTTATAAACTTCTCGTAATACCTTCTAAACTTCTCGTTTGGAATTAAGGAGTAGCTTTCATTTTCAATTTGCAGTACGAAACCTCTTTCCTTTAGTGAGCTATCCAATTGAGATACAAGATTCCTTGTTGTTTGAGTGTCAAGCGAAAGCGCCTCGCTCAAGCTCGACAACTTCAAAGGTTTGCTTGAAACAAAAAGTATTGCTTCAATTGCTGACAGATACTCTTCCTTCTTCATTTCTCTTGAGATATATTGGAGCAAATGGGTCATCCTGCCTCACGACCAAAAATTTGTTCTTAGCAAGTACAAGAACAGCAAGAAACGTTACAACAATTTCTATTCGTGTTGAAAGGCTCTCAAGAAGTGCTTCAAATGAGACGGTTTCTTCCTCGGTAAGCAAATCTTTGAGTTTAGCAATGACCTCTGTTATAGAAATATCGTTTTTTTCAATGGTCCTGTGTTCAAAATATTTTTCTCTTTCAAGGATTTCTTTCACCACTCGTGAAAGTCTCGCAAAGGGAATTTCATCAAGAGAGTCTGTCTCAACATAGCTTGACCTCTCGATTTTTTTAGAGTCGAAACTTTTTTTCAGTACAGAGAAAATCTCTATGACCTCAGGGTCGTCCTCAAGCAATTTGGACGGATTACGCTTTGCAAAACTTTCAAGGCTGAAAAGTAGCAGTAGTAGCTCGGACTTGAGTTTGACAAGAAAACTAAGAGTAAGCAACATCCCTGATGCTTCAAATCCAATCATATCATCAAAATCTGCAAAAGAGTTTTCAATAACCTTTACAAGATTTACTGTGAGTAAACTGCGTCTGTCTTTTTCAGCGTATTCGAGTATCTGGCTAATATCGTCCATCTGCTACAACTTCATCAGAGTAAGAGCCTTTTCAAGGGTTGCTCCTGCAACTTCCCGTGCTTTCTTGCTTCCCTCTTCGAAAATATCCTCGACGGAGTCTTTCTCTTTCAAAAGTGCTTCTCTCCTAATACGGATTTGGCGAAGCTCCTCATTTATTTTTTGAGCAAGCATTCTTTTGCAGGCAACACAGCCCAGATTGCCACTCTTACAATCCTTCATTATCGAAGGGGCATCTTCCTTGTTAAAAATAGTCTGGTATTTGTAAACAACACAAATCTCTGGATGTCCCTTATCATGCAACTTAACTTTAGCAGGGTCGGTGATTGCACTCATTATTCTCTTCGTTGTAGTCTCTTCCGAATCGGCTATTTTAATATCGTTATCAAGGCTCTTGGACATCTTCTTTCCATCCACTCCTGGAACGTTAGAGAATTCTGTCAGAAGAGCTTCAGGTTCAACAAATAGTTCTCCATAAAGGCCGTTAAAGCGCCTCACAATCTCGCGGGCAATCTCAAGATGGTGAACCTGGTCTTTGCCAACGGGAACGTATTTTGCATTGTAAATTATTATATCAGAGGTCATAAGGATGGGGTATCCCAGCAAACCATAAGAGGCATTTTCCTTAAGGCTTAAGTCTCTAATCATTTCCTTTACAGTTGTATTTCGTTCCACCCAGGGAAGAGGGACTATCATCGAAAGTAACAGATGAAGATAAGTGTGCTCAGGAACTTTTGACTGGATAAAAAGCGTAGCTTTCTTGGGGTCAATTCCAACTGAAAGCCAGTCTAACATAACCTCTATCCTGTTCTCGCTTATTCTTGCGGTCTCTTCATAAATAGTTGTAAGAGCGTGAAGGTCTGCGATAAAAAAGAAAGATTCATATTTGCTCTGCAATTTAAGATAGTTTTCCAGCGCTCCTACAAGGTGTCCTATATGCAGCTGGCCAGTTGGCCTCATACCACTAACTACTCTATCCATTTGCGGTTCCTCCTAGAGTAAGAAATTTAATACGGGAGTGAAAATGCGCACAAGAATGCCAGAGAAATTAAAGAATGGTACTACAATCAACACTAAGAGGAAAATCATCCCGTACCAGTTTAGAGAATCGTCAAAAAGAAATCTTAGAGGCTTCTTTGTAAAAGCAAAAACAACCTTTGAGCCATCGAGCGGAGGAATTGGTATCAGGTTGAAAATTCCAAGGTAGACGCTAAAAACGATTATGTATTGAACAAGCGTGATGAAATAAGAAAAACCAGAAAGCATTACAGAGGATTTTAGCATCAACTTATACAAGGGGGACAACGCAAGTGCTGTAAGAAAATTCATTAAAGGCCCTGCAAGGGATACAATGATCATTCCCCAGCGAAGATTCTTCAGTGCAGTAAAATCAACAGGCACTGGCTTTCCCCATCCAAATCTAAACAAAATAAGGCTTATCAATCCTATCGGATCTATATGTCTCAAAGGATTCAAGGAAAGCCTTCCTTCACTCTTTGCAGTTTCATCGCCCATTTTGTATGCTGCATAGGCGTGCCCAAATTCATGCAGAGTCATAACTAAAAGAACGGCAGGTATAACATAAAAAATAAGTTCTTCCAAATAACTAGTCAAATTTGCAGTCATAATATTAATCTCCTTAAGTAAAACTACCAGATATTATAATCAGAAAGCAACTTTAATAAAACCATCTCATTTATTCGGAATGTTTGCCTTGAAACTTTTGCTTGGATTGGTTGTAAAAATATCTCCACCAAGATGCAGCAATAAATTTACCTTCTCAGTAATCCACTTCTTGTCAAAATAATCGCTCTCCGCATAGCAGGCAACTACATTGCCTATCACAAGAACATGGTCAAGGCCACTATCAATTTTATCTCTCACCATACACTCAATATGTGCAATGCATTCTTGAATTATAGGCACACTAACAACTCTTGCCTTACCCCTTGTAAGCCCTGTCTTGATGAATTTATCAATCTGCTTACCGCTTTTAGTGCCCGCATACATAGTTTGCTCAAGTAAGTCAAAACTGGGTATGTTTACAACGAACTCTTCCCTCTCACAGAGGAGTTTATAAGAATATCTTTCTTTCCTGATTGCAAAAACTAGAGCTGGAGGGGCTACGCCTATTGGCATCATCCAGGCAATTGAAATTATATTTTCCTTGCCGTTGCTTCCTTTTGTCGTCAAGAGAGTTGCCTGAAAAGGATGCAAAATTGAGCTAAAATTTGAAGTTTTGACTTCTTTCTTCATAACAGAGCAAAAAGGAGAGGAAGTGCGGCTTCCTCTCCTTCAAGTTTATTCAACAATCTCTCTAAGCCTTGATAGTCTCAGTTCTCTATCGCGAACGAACTTCTCTATCCCTTCGAAAACATGCTTTGGGTCAAGATGAGCCTCTTCTATAACCTCATCAAGAGTTCCGCCTGTTCTCCATCTGTTATCCCAATCAGACGAAAGAGAATACTCGCTAACAATGGGGTTTGCAATCCAGTGGTGCATTAACTTTAAAGATTCGTTTGTTATAACCATCGCGTCGTTCAACATCTTCCATGGCAAAACCTTGTCTTTATATTCCTTTGGTTCAAGTCTGAACAACTCATAACTCGGCACAGAAACAATCCTGACATTCAACTTAGCTTTCCTGAGTTCGTCAATTATCTTAACAACAGAATCAGTGGAACTTGTCCCTTGAACAATGACTGTTCCCATAAAAGCCAAGCCTGGCTCGAAGTCCTTAAGCACATAAGCTCCATGAGCTGCTTCGAAGTGCGAACCAAGTCCGAGGGCAGCCCTGTCAGGGATTGTAATAGCAGGTCTTGTAAGAACAAGCGCTATAATAGGAAAGCTTAGTTCCATAGCTCTTCCCAGGAGCACTGGCACCTCATTTGCCTCCCAGGGAACGAGGTCAAGCACATGCCCTTCGGGAAACAAGTCTCTCACTCCAGGAGCAAATATGCCAAAGTGAGTTCTTGAATCGTCAGCGGTCTCAGGGCCAGAATGCCCCATCACCCAGATAGTTTTTCCTGCTTTTACCTCACAGTCCTGGTTTAGCTGGGAAAAGAGCCTCATCATTCCATACTTTAGATATGCAAACGACCCGTAAGTAGAGCTTGCCGAATAGAATCCATTAAATTCCTTGAAGGGCTCTTTCGAAAAGTTAACTGTAGCAATTCCTGCAGAGATACCAGAATTGACAAATTCAGTTATCTCCTGTGGCAAGAGCACTCCGTCGGGATTGTTTTCCTTGCTGTACCAACCATATCCTTTGAAGTTTCCAAAAGGCTTCGCAAATCCTGAAATCTGTGTTGAATCTGCAAGATCGGCCGACATTGCCAGGAATAGTGGCCTACCATATTTTTCTGCACAGTAAGCGTTAACCCATTCGCCCCACTTGCTAAAGGCTTCCCTGTTAGCAACCTTGGACCCTGCCTTTGCATAAAGGTCTGACGGATAGTTTTCAAAATCAGATAAATTCTTATCAAGTGTAGGATTCGACTTCAATTCAAACCCTTCAATTTCTTCAGGAACAGAATCACCAATCTCAACAAGTCTGTTTGCTACGAAGTCCACAAGCTCTTTATCAGCAAGCAAAACTTTCATTACAACATCGATATTCTCACCGAACTGCTTGTATATCTCTTCTTCGCTTTTTGGAGCCTCTTTCCCGAAGCCTGAGAAAACTACGTTGTATTTGTTTTGAAACTCTTTTTTTGTTTCCCAGAAAAGGTCTGAATTCATCTTATGTGGAGCACCGTGAGATGCGTTATCATACTTCAGGTAACCTCTTCCTTTTCGCGTCTTAAACCAGGATACATTGGGAACATTTTTTATAACCTTTCCCGCATCAAAAAGCTCACTCTCTGTTTCATAGACATCTTTGAAGTCACTTCCATTATTTGTGCCAATTACTCTCCAACCATGGCTTCCAAACCAATCATTAGGTGTTCCGAAAACGGTGCTTTTTACAGGATGATCGTCGATTCCATAATCATTCCAGTCAATCAGGAAGAAAAGGTTGTCAAGTCCAAGTCCCCACGCCGAATTTGCAGTTTCATGAAAACCGCCAGGTGTCAGCCCTGCATCACCCTCAATTGCAATAACCTTTACCCCATTGGCTTTTGCTCTCTTCAAAGCAAGAGCTTCTCCCGCTGCAGCAGTTATTCCATGTCCAGAAGGTCCGGTATTGAATTTAAGAAATAAAGTTTTCCCGGAGTATTCTGCATGCCCTGAAAGTCCTTTGTTGCGTCTGAAACCAAGGAGGTCTTCAGGCATTAAAGCAAGCTCTCGATTTAGATGGAAACGCTCTTCTTTTGTTTCTTTGTATTTTGCATCCATCACTCCATTTAGAACAGCTAAGGTTGCATAAACAAGGGGTATCGTGTGGCCAGCAGCGAGTATAAACTTATCGCCAAATCTTTTTTCTGGGTGTCTTATGTCGTAACGCATATTGCCAGAGAGCATTAGTGTTACCAACATATGCATCTTCGAACGTGACCCACCCGGGTGCCCGCTTTGTCTGTAATTGAGCATGATGTCAATCAAAGAGTCAACTGCATCTCCTATTTTCTCATAGTGCCTCAATTCATTTTCGTCTGCTTTCATTTCCAATTTCTCCTTTCAATGATATTGAATTTATTTAAATAGTTCGGAATAATCAACTATCGTGTCCTTAACGAAATTTCTCATACCTTCGTACGTTTTTTCATGCACTACCATCCGTTTTATCACGCTAAAAGGAATTGTTGCTATTTCGGTTCCAGTTTCTGCAAGTTCATAAACCTGACGCACATTTCTCACACTCGCAGCAATGACTTCCGCTTTTAAGCTGTAATGCTCGAAGATAACTTTGATTGTTTCAACAAGATGCACACCACTTACAATTCCTTCATCCATCAACACGCTATCTTCATATTCAAGGCCGCCTTCAGGGTAGTAATCTTCCTTCTTAAATTCAATTCCCGCAGATTCCCTAATGTAATCATCGACTCTTCCTGCAAAAGGACTTACATAGAAAGCACCAGCCTTTGCTGCAAGAATAGCCTGCGTTGGGTTCATAATCAAAGTGGCGTTCACAGGAATACCTTCGTGAGACAAGACTGCTATCGCTTTAAGACCATCAAAATCATTCAATCCACCTTTCTGAACAGAAGGGTTGACAGGAACCTTTATCACAACATTTTGAGCAACTGGATTGAACTTTTCAAAAAGCTTTTTTGCATCGCTTACAATTCCTTCAAAGTCGGTGTGTATCACTTCAAGGCTCACAGGCCTTTTGGGGCCGCTTACCTTAACGAGTTGCTTCAGGTATTCCTCCATTGAAATTACTTTTCCTCTCTCAATGAAGTAATTTGCAGCCTTTTTAATGAGGGAAGGGTTTGTAGTAACCCCGTCAACTATGCCCCAGGAAATTGCCTCTTCAATTTCTTCAATATTTGCAGAGTCAATAAAAATTTTCATCTTACTCTTCTTCGTCAAAATAGTATCGTTTCGGAAGCGCCACAAGTATTATAGCAAGCCCAACGATGCCTGTAAAAAGCCCAATCAAAAACCAGCCAAAGCCGTTTCTTCCCTTGTGCGCCGCAACAACAGCCGTCGAAATTGCCAGAATAAGTTCGACAAGCAAAACCCCTCCCCACACTCCAAAAACAAACACAGGAATTTCACTGAAATATGTTCCTGTAAAAAATTGTCCCATTTCAGCCTCCTATCAACATTAAATTTACTAAAGTTATTATATTTTACTAGCTTTGCAATAAAAAGCAACGTCACTATAATAAATCAATGAAGAAAATAATCATTGTAGGGAACGGAGCAAAAAACAGTTACGATTTCTTAACCAAGCTCTGCGATGGCTCAGAACTGATTATTGGCGTTGACGGTGGAGCTGAGACCCTAATAAACTATAAAATACCTTTTCAAGTTGCAATTGGCGATTTTGATTCCATCTCTAACAGGGATTTAATCAGAAACATTCGTTCAATTGAATACCCAAGGCAAAAGGACTATTCTGATACAGAACTTGCTCTAAAGTATGCAGTTGAACTGAAACCTAATGAAATCGTCTTAACAGATATGCTTGGCGGAAGAACTGACCACCTGCTGTTTAATATCTCGCTCCTTGCAAAATGCTTGCGCTTAGGCGTCAGTTGCAGCATATCAGAGCAGTCCGAAGACATTTATTTTACAAACGGCCACTTCAAAATGCAGGTACCCAGGAATGCAACCATCTCAATTGTCCCAATAACGCAAAAGTCACGGGTTGTATTTACCAGAGGCTTCAAATACAACATAGCACACAAAACTCTGGTTTATGGCAACACTCTTACCCTGAGCAATATTTCAGTTAGCAATACAATCGAAGTCTCTTTAGCCAGAGGTATTGTTGGTATTTTTATTAACAAGCTTTGAAAGTCTTTCAAATCTATCCTGGGCTTTTTCCATAACATATTGTTCATCAAAAGTTGTTATTATGCCGTCTCTCATAACGAACTTACCAGCCACCATTACTGAGCTTATATCCCTAGGATACATAGAATAGGCAACGAGCGATAAAGGGTTTGTAAGAGGGGTTAAATTTGGCTTTCTCACATCTATGAAAATCAAATCCGCCTGGTAGCCTTCCTTTATGAGCCCAACATTATCATATCCAAGTGCAACTGCGCCGTTTTTTGTAGCCATTCTTAAACCGTCTCCTGCAGTTACAGTTTGAGGATTTAGTGATATTCCTTTTGCAACGAGCGAGGCTAATCTCATATCTTCCAATACTGCAAGATTATTGTTAGAAGAGGCGCCATCGGTCCCAATGGAAACAGGAATTCCGTATTCAATAAATTTGTTTATTGGCGGGAACCCAGAAGCAAGCTTGAGATTACTCTGAGGATTAACGACAACGTTCACCTTCTGATCGCTCAAAATTTTGAGGTCACTTTCATTTACCCAAACACAATGAGATGCAGCAACCTTGTTCTCAAGAAATCCCATTTCTTCCAATAATTCAATTGGTGTTTTCTCATACCTTTCAACGAAGTCTGACACTTCTTTTTTTGTTTCATGAAGATGTATCTGGATAACAGCTCCGCTATTCTTTGCAAAAACCGAACTTCCTTTCAATAGCTCAATAGAGCAGGTGTATGGAGCGTGCGGCGCAATGCTGACTTTAATGTTTTTTGATTTTTGTTTAACGAGATTGTCATAGGTAGTCTCTACATTCTTGAGAACTTCTGAATCTCTCATACTCTCCTTCGACGCGTACGAGATGCCCACGTTTCCTCGCAAGCCCGATTCGCTTATAGCTTGATAAGAAGATGAAGGAAACATATAAAAATCAGAAATTGTTGTTGTCCCCGAATGTATAGATTCTGCAAGGGCTAACATAGTTCCAAAATAAACATCTTCTTCGGAAAGGCTATTCTCAATTGGAAATATGTAATTGTATAGCCAATCGTAAAGCGTTACATCATCTGCAATGCCTCTCATAAGAGTCATCGCAAGATGCGAATGAGCATTTACAAAACCAGGCATAACAATCATTTTCGATGCATCAATCACTGATTCCAAAGAACCTTCGACTTTTCTCTCTTTACCAACGTACTTGATTATGCCATCTTCTATTTCAATCTGAGCATTCCAAATTGCGCTGTTTTCACAAAGGGTTATTGCAATGGCGTTTTTTATTACTATCATTTATTATTTCGAGCTAATGCTCAAAGGCTCATTATCAGCAATTATTCCACCCACAGATGATATGAGCTCTTCAATATCCTTCGAGAGAGAAAACATAGCAGCATGAGAAGTGCCGCTATAAAATCGGAGCACGCCTTTAACCTTCTCAGAAATTTTTGCATCGATAGCCGTAGGTGAAAAACTTTCAGTGACGTTCTTCTTAGACGCAAGTATGAAGCTCCAGGTAGTATCAAATGACGGTACATATGTTGAATAGCTACTCACAAATGGAAAGACACTTTTAACAGTATTTCTTATGAGTGAGTGCGTCCTAAAGTCGGTTACTCTGAGCATTGAAGACTGAATTGCTAATAACCCGTCGTCCTTAAGTTTTGAAAAAACAGTCTTGTAGAACTCCTTAGAAAAAAGTCTAAAAGAAGGCCCACCCTCAAAGGGCTCAGTTAGGTCACTGATTACAACATCTACGGATGCCTGAGAAACCTCTGATTCGATGAAACTTCTTGCATCTGAATTTATAACAACGAGCCTCTTATCTTCAAAAGCTCCTTGATGCCATTCTTTCAAGTGCTGCTTCGATAATGAAATTGCTTCTCTGTCGATGTCAATCATTATAACCTTGACAACACTTTTATGTTTAAGCACCTCGCGGGCAGTAGCGCCTTCGCCACCTCCCAATATGATAACGGTTTTTGGTTCGCCATTAAGAAGCATTGCTGGATGAACAAGAGACTCATGGTAAATGTATTCATCTCTGACTGACGATTGAACGTCACCGTCAATGATAAGCATTTTTCCAAAAACAGGACTCTCGACTAGTTGAATCAACTGGTAGGGAGTCCTCTCTTCATAAAGAACCTTCTCTAATGCATGAACATGCTCTTCGTATGGCCCAAACCGATCATGAAAATAGAGATAATTCTTCACTATGCTTTTCTTTCTCCTTCACAATCCTGTGGAGGTAACTACCATCGGTCCCTTCTTCGCCTCTTGCAATCATAGTTGTCTGGATATGGTCGGCTCCAAGCGTTTGAGCCACATACTCACAGGCAGCCTGAGGATCAATATCACCGCACGTATAAAAATCAAGTGCAGCATAGCCATACTCAGGCCAGGTATGAATTGACAGGTGGGACTCAGAAATTACCACCACCCCACTAACCCCCTGAGGGCTAAAGTGGTGAAACGCAACGTTTAAAACTGTTGCATTAGCTTTCTCTGCAGCTTCTTGTAGAAGCTTCTTCAGGTAGTCGAGGTCATTCAGAAGCTCTGGTTTGCAGCCAGAAGCATCCATAATAATGTGCTTACCTTCGGTACGCATTTCAGCCACCCCCTTTCAAAGAATTAGCGAACTACACCTCTAAGAGATGCTTCCTATTCTTGATACAGAGAGGAAGGAGAAAAATCCTCTTGCGACATCCAGAATAGGCATAACTTTCCTATGCTCGATAGGTAGGTTTTTTAGAGAGGTTTTCTCCTCTTCACTGGCACGGATTCCTTCCATTCAAATGTATAGGCTTTATGTTTAAAGCATCTCTTGCAGGAAGGAAGAATTTCCAACTTGCATTTAAAACTGCTTAATAAGTTTACCAGAATTCTCATTTTTTTCAATAGCTTTCTTCGTTTTTTAATGGCTTGAATAGATTATTTTCTACTTGGCACATTACCTCTATGAATATCGAGTAAAATTTACATCCAAAAATACCTTGCCATAATCAAATCCTTTTCAACTGCCAAAGCTTCTTTTTAAAAATCAAATAAAATGTATAATAAGTCAAGGAGGAAAAATGGCAGAAATAAAGAAAGCAGTAATACCAGTTGCAGGCTTCGGTACACGCTTGCTCCCTGCAACAAAAGCTCAACCTAAGGAAATGCTTCCAGTAGTTGACAAGCCCGCTGTTCAATACATCGTAGAGGAAGCAGTTTATTCTGGCATCGAGGATTTGCTGTTTGTGACAGGTAGAGGCAAAAGAGCGATAGAGGACTACTTTGACTATGCCTTCGAACTCGAGCAAGAACTCGAGATAAAAGGAAAAACTGATTTGCTGAAACAGGTTAAGGAAGTCTCTGAGATGGTAAAGATTTTTTACATACGCCAAAAAATTGCAAGAGGCCTCGGAGATGCAGTATACCAGGCTAAAGGCTTTGTAAATAATGAAACTTTTGCCACGATGCTTGCTGATGACATAATAGACGGCGATAAGCCCTGCCTTGCCCAGATGAAAGCAGTCTATGATAATTTTCAAGGGATAATCCTCGCCGTAATGAAAATTCCAATCGGTCAAACAAATATGTACGGAATCATTGAAGGAGATAAAGTTGCACAAAGAGTATACAGGGTGAAGGGACTCGTAGAGAAACCAGAACCTGCAGAAGCTCCCTCAAATCTTGCAATTGTTGGAAGATATCTTCTTACAAAGGATATTTTTTGGGCACTTGAAAATACTGAACCTGGTAAAGGTGGCGAGATTCAGCTTACAGATGCAATCAACAAAACTCTCGCCAAAGTTGACGTTTATGCTTACGAATTCAAAGGGACACGTTACGACGTGGGCGACAAGCTTGGTTACCTCAAAGCAAATATTGCCCTGGCTCTCAAAAGAGACGATTTTGGAAAGGAACTGAAATCTTTCATAAAGAAAATAATTGAAAACTAGTAAACTTCAGTCCCGTACATAAAACCCTCGTCGACTCTTTCTATTCTAACCTGTGCAAACTCCCGTTGATGAGACTTACCATTAAACTTGACCCTGAGATAGTAGGGAGTAAATCCAGATAGCAAACCTCCATCGGTATCTTCCACGAGAACTTCCACTGCCTTTCCGATAAAACGTTCCTTATAGGATTTCTGAACTGAGTTTGCTAACTCCTTAAGATGCGATGAGCGCAACTTCTTGAGCTGCTCAGAGACAGTCTCCTCCATATAGAATGCAGGGGTGAAGGGCCTTCTGGAGAATCTGAATATATGAACCTTTGATAGTTGAACAAAGGAAACAACGCTCATCGTGTTCAGGAAGGCGTCTTCTGTTTCTCCAGGGAAGCCTACTATCAAATCAGTGCTTATAGAGAAATTCTTATCCACATTCCTCAGTTTCTTAACGATGTCAAGATAATGCTCAATTGTATAGCCTCTGTTCATTCTCTTAAGAACCTCATTGTCTCCTGATTGTAATGAAATATGCAGGTGAGGAACGATTGGATAACTGATCTCACCAATTAGTTCATCTGTTACATGCTTTGGGTGAATAGAACTTATCCTCAGGCGCTTCAACCCTTCTATCTTCTTGAGGTTCGAAAGCAGTGTCGCAATATTTGTGCCCTTGTCTTCTCCATATTTCCCAATTTCTGTTCCAGTGAGAACTATTTCTTTGTATCCTGCCGAAACAAGTGATGACACTTCCTCCACAACTCTGTCGATTCCCTTACTTCTTATGTAATACCCGCGTGTAAATGGCACAACGCAGTATGTGCAAAAATTATTGCAACCTTCCTCTATTTTAACAACAGCCCTCGTATGTTCTGAAAATTCTTTTATTTTCTCATCATCAATTGCAGGCTCCGTATTGATTCTTTCATAAAAGAAATTTGCTATGTTTCGCCTTTCACCAGAGTATAATAGAACATTCTTCTTATTAAAATCTCCGTGAAGAGGCACAAAACAGCCCGTCAAAATAACTTTTGCTTCAGGGTTATTCCTCAGAGCATCGCTTACAAGTTTTCTCGTCTCTGCCTCTGCCTTACCCGTAACAACACAGGAGTTAACAATGTAGAGATCTGCGCTTTCTTTGTAATCAACAAACTCGCAACGCCGCTCTTCAAAAGATTCCTTTATCAGTTCTGACTCATACTGGTTTGTTTTGCAACCCAGAGTCGCAATTGCTATTTTCATTCAACTATTTTGTCTGCTATTTCTTCAAGCTTTTCAGCAATTCTCTCTAGAACGTATATTCCCTTCACGTAATCCATTCTGACAGGCCCAAGAAGTGCAAGGGTTCCCTCCATTTCCTTTACAGTATATTTGACAGAAATTAAGCTATAATCCCACAATTCAGGAAGAGTATTCTCGTCTCCGATAGCAAATCCGATATTGCTCTCGTCTTGAGGAACATTTTCTATTATTTCGCCAACGATCTTCTTTTCTTCGAGAATATTCAAGAGAAATTTCACCTTCTGTTCCGCAACAGCAATTCTTGTTGTAAGAAGATTTGATATCCCCTTTATGTAGATTTGTCTGGTAGCTCCTTTGTTTAGCTCATCTTTAAGGTAGTTATAAACTGCCTGGACAATAGCAATATTATCCCCCAACTCCTCAGCAAAGAAATTCTTCCTTTTCATTTTCAAGAGGGCGCTCCTTGTTGACATCGATGCAATTTCGATGTTCAAAAATCGCTCCAACTTGAGCAATGTATTCTTGTTAATTGGAAAGTTGCCAAGCATAACCGTTTCAGACGTCTGTAAGCTTGTAACAACAACCATATACAACGACTGGGGTGCCACGACAAAGAAATGTATGTAGTTTATTTTGACTTCGTCAACTCCAGGCGACACTACAAGTGAAATCTCATTCGTATGAAGCGAAATCAAGTCGGAAACTTCAGAAAGAACCTCGTGGAGGTTTTTTATTTTCTCAGGCTCAGGAATTTTAATTTTGTTTAGCTCAATTGGCTTTCTGTTTCTAACAAAATCCTCTACATAGAATCTATAGCCCTTCGTCGTAGGGACTCTTCCTGAGGAAGTATACGGCTGATATATATAACCCAATTTCTCAAGCTCAGCCATATCGTTCCGAACAGTCGCAGAAGAGACTGGCATTCCCAACTTCTCTGTAAGCTTCTCAGAACCAACTGGCTGCCCTGTGTCGATATACTCAGCCACAATCCTCTTAAGTATTTCTTCCTTACGTTTTTCCAGTTCCATATTTATATTATACCAGTTTGGAGCCCTCTTTACAATGTTAACGCCCCACTTCAAGCAGCCGTTTGACTTTAGCTGCATTTATAATATAATTGCTAATCGAGGCATCTATATGGAAAGAGAAGAATTGTTGCAGGAACTCAAAAAACGACTAAAAGAGGATAATATTATAAAACATCTTCTTGCCACTGAGGCGGTTATGAAAAGCCTCGCAATTCATTTTTCAGAGAATGCAGACTTATGGGGCATCGCAGGACTTACGCATGACATCGATTATGACTCAACAAGTCACTCTTTGAAGAGACATGGCATTGAAGGAGCTAAAGTCCTACAGGACCTTGGTCTGGACGAAAGAATCGTCTATGCTGTAAAGGCACACAACCCTGTGCTCAATTTACCAAGAAACTCAAAACTTGACAAGGCACTTTACGCTGCCGATCCTGTAACTGGACTTATAACAGCATGCGCTCTTGTAAAAGGAAAGAGACTCTCAAATGTCAGTTTGGATTTTCTCATAAAGAGATTCAAAGAAAAACGTTTTGCAGAAGGAGCAAACAGAGAGCAAATAGCAAGCTGCTCCGACATCGGCCTTTCTCTTGAAGAGTTCTTAAATTTGTCTCTGGATGCAATGAAAAATATCAGCGAGGAGCTTGGACTATGACAACAATGATCGATAAAGCACGCAGGTTGAAAAACGAAGGGCAAATTGACAGTGCAATAAGCCTGATGGAAGATTTTGTAAGCAAGAGCCCCGAAGAGAATATTGGAGCACACAGGTATCTTGCCTACCTCTTAGTGAGGAAAGGCGATAAAGAAGGCGCGCTTAAAGTTCTAATGCAGGGAGTTAAAAATAATCCTGCCAATCTCTGGCTCAAGATGATGCTTGGGGACTTCTATTACTTTGAACTAAAAGATGCCAATAAGGCCAGTTCCATTTACAAAGAGCTGCTTATTTCCTTCAAGCAGCCAGAAAGAAGCACAATGTCACCATATCGGTATATTCTCAAACGCCTTTCAATTATTTCTTTTGAGGAGAAAAACTACGAGGAAGCCGAAAAATATTTTGAACTGTTCTACGCACTTGAACCATCAGATTTTTATGGAAGTGACTTCAGGCACTTTGCCGAGGTGTTGTTGAAAAATGGCAAGAAAGATAAAGCAAAACAGGTACTTCTCGCAGGAGTAAAATCTCACCCAGGCGACAATGAACTCTACAAGTTTGCTCAAAATATTTTTCCAGAAGTTCCCTTTCAATACAGAGAAAAAATCTCTCGAGGTCACATAAATGGCGTTGAGAAAATTCCTATTAAAACACCAATAATAAAAGAAGGCGACGATATATATTCGATTATCGATGAAGCAACCAAAGGTATCAGAGAGAAGAATGACATAATTACTGTTTCATCTTGCGTTGTTGCAATAGCAGAGGAAAGGGTTTACACTGTTGACACAATCAGAGTTTCTCGTGTTGCGCGAATTGTTTCACATTTCGTGTCTCATAAGAATGTCCCTTTTGGTGGAGCAGCTCCTCTTGCAAACCCTGCATCAATGGAAATTGCTATAAGAGAGGTTGGCAAGCCGAGAATAATCCTCGGGACAATTGCTGGAGCAATAGGCAAAACACTTCGAAAGAGCGGGTGGTTTTACGTTGTGGCAGGCCCTCAATCTGCACTGATAGATGATCCTCCTGCAGCGATACCTCCTTATGACTACTCAGTTATCCCAGGACCGAAGGATTCTTTTGCTGCCGCTAACGAAATAAAAAACAAAACTGGATTGGATGCAGCAATAATCGATGCAAACGACATTGGGGCAGCCTGGGCAGTTGGCTATACAAGCCGAGTTAATAAAGATAAACTTGAAGTTGCTCTTTCAGACAATCCCGCAGGAAACGAAGACCAGCAGACACCAATTGTAATAGTGAGGGGCTTGATTACTTAATATTTCAATTCTTTTCGACCAGCGCAACAACAAGGCAGGCGATGCCCTTACCTTCCCCTATGAACCCCATTCCCTCGTTGGTTTTTGCCTTTATATTAACAAGGTTCACATCGATTTCAAGGGTTTTTGCTATTGCCTTTTTCATTTCATTATAGTAAGGCGACAATTTCGGCTTTTCACTTACAACAACACAATCAATGTTAACAATCTTGACTTTTGCCGCAGAAATTAAAGTTTTAACCTCTGTGAGAAGAACCATACTCGAGACTCCCGCATAAGAAGGGTCAGAATCAGGAAAAAGAACCCCAATATCAGGCAAACCTGACGCCCCAAGGAGTGCATCCATTATAGCATGCGTGAGGGCATCGCCATCGGAGTGACCCAGGAGACCTAATTCAAAAGGAATCTCAATTCCTCCCAAAATCAATTTTCTGCCCTCAACAAGCCTGTGAGAGTCGTAACCTATTCCTACTCTTTTTTCCATTGCTCTATTATTTTATCTACCATAAAATAATCAAAAGGCGTTGTTACTTTAATATTTTCCTCAATTCCTTTGATGGTTTTCACTTTTCCGCCTGCATCCTCAACAATGGAAGACTCATCGGTAGCATTCAAATTAAAATATTCACTCTGATAGGCCTTCAACAGGATGTCCTTTCTGAAGAACTGAGGCGTTTGAACTTCAACTAAATTTCTTCTAGGAATTGTCTTCCTGACAAAACCTTCTTCGTCCTTTTCTTTGATTGTTGATTTGACAGAAACTACTGGAATGACTCCATCTGAATCGTCACTCAGCCCAGAAATAATTGATTCAACAAAGGATTTTGTAATTAGAGGTCTTGCAGCATCGTGAATTAAAACAAAATCGTTTCTCGACTTAAAAACAGCGTTCTGGACACTCAGAAGCCTCTCTTCTCCTCCTTCCACAAATGAGACCTTATCAAAACGAAGGTATTCATTTGCCAATGCCATATTATTTCTGTTTAGTGCAATTACAACCTCATCTATCTCAGGAACAGAAAGGAGTACTTCAAGCGACATTAAAATTAGAGGAGTTCCATTTATAGGTAAAAAAACTTTATCAGTTCCGCCATTGAAGCGTTTGCCCTTTCCTGCTGCAGCAATTATCGCAGAGATTTTCATCAGAACAGTAGAGATTTAGCCTCTTCAATATCTCTTGCAAACATAACGTTTGCACTTTTAATGTCTATTTTGCCCTCAAGAAATGACGGAACAAGGAAATTTTCAAAACCGAGTCTCAAGCCGTGTTTGATTTTTCTCTCAATTCCAATTGTCGGCCTCAACTCACCTCCAAGGCCAGGCTCACCCATAATAACGGTCTTCTCGGGGATTTTTTTATCAAGATAAGATGAAATTATAGCCATACAAAGTGCAAGGTCCATTGACCTATCCTCTGTTCTAAATCCACCGATCGTATTCACGTACACATCAAAGCTTCCCAGTTTTAACCGCAATCGCTTCTCAATAACTGCAACAAGCAGAAGAATTCTGTTGTACTCAACACCAGCGGCTACTCTTCTTGGCAAAGGGAAAACCGTAGGAGTAACAAGAGATTGAACCTCAAAAAAAACTGGGAGTGTGCCCTCAAGTGATGCTGTAATAGCTGAGCCTACTGGAAGTTCACCATTTTCAGAGATAAACTCAAGTGTTGGGTCGCTTACCCCAACAAGCCCTGACTCTCTCATTTCGAACATCCCTGCTTCATTGGTGGTGCCAAACCTATTCTTCACGCTTCTAAGAAGTCTCAGAACATCGTTGCGTGAACCCTCTATGTAGAATACTCCGTCAACTATATGTTCGATCGCCTTAGGCCCTGCAATAGTGCCTTCTTTGGTAACGTGCCCAACAAGGATAATGGGGGTTCCTGTCTTCTTTGCAATTTCAGTGAATACACGCGTGCATTCTCGCACCTGAGTTATTGCCCCTGCGTTTCCGTCGACATCCTGAGTGTTCATAGTTTGGATAGAGTCGATGATAACTAGCTTTGGCTGTTCGCTTGCAATGAAACTCTTTATCCTGTGAGCGTCTTGTTCTGTAAGAATTAGAATATTGGAGTTTTTAATGCCGAGTCTTTCAGCTCTCATTCTTATCTGGAAGTATGATTCCTCTCCTGATACGTAAAGAACTTTTCCAACATTCTCTGCTATGGCACCTGCAACCTGAAGCAACAGCGTCGATTTCCCAATGCCAGGTTCACCACTCACTAATACAATTGAACCCTCGACAATGCCACCTCCAAGCACTCTATCAAATTCCTCAATGCCAGTTTTCATTCTGTCCTCTGTCACTCTGACAGTTTCTGAATCAAGACGCATCAGACTTTCTTCGCCTGAAGTTTCAACCTCTTCCTCAACATTTATAAAACTATTCCAGGAGCCGCAATTAGGGCACTTGCCCAATTTGATGGGAGATTTGTAGCCACACACCGAACAGACAAAACTACTGCTCGTTTTCTTCTTCATTTACCTCTTTCTTCTTAAGTTGAGGGAAAAGAATAACTTCTCTTATCGATGGCGAACCAGTGAGAATCATAACAAGCCTGTCTATTCCAATTCCAAGCCCTCCCGTTGGAGGCAAACCATACTCCATTGCCTCTACATAATCGGTATCCATTTCTTGTGTTTCCTCTTCGCCTTTGTTTTTAGCCTCGATTTGTGCGGCAAAACGCTCATACTGGTCAAGTGGGTCGTTTAGCTCAGAAAAAGCATTTGCAAGTTCAAGCCCTGATATGAAAAGTTCAAATCTGTCTACCATATGCGGGTCGTTCTCTGTACGCTTCGCAAGCGGAGAAATTTCTATTGGAAACTCATAAACGAAGGTTGGTTGAATAAGATTTTGCTCAACTTTCTTGTCAAATATTTCATTGATAATATTTCCGATAGTAAAACTTTTATCCATCTTTATTCCCAAACTTGCAATAACTCGTTTAGCGTTTTCGACGTCTCTTAGCTCATCGACTGTAACTCCTGCATATTGCTTCAAAGCATCATTGAACTTAATCCTCTTGAATGGAGGAGTAAAGTCAATAACATTTTCACCAAATTCACAGGTTGCCTTGCCATTTATACTTGTTGCAGTGCTGAAAAGGAGTCGTTCTGTGAGTGTCATCACGTCATTATAATCTGCGTATGCCCAATACGCTTCTAGCATCGTAAACTCGGGGTTATGCCTCAATGAAATGCCTTCGTTGCGGAAATTTCTGTTCAGTTCAAAAACCTTTTCGAAACCACCTATAATAAGCCGCTTTAAATATAGTTCTGGAGCAATTCTCAGATACATATTCTGCTCAAGTGCATTGTAATATGTAACAAAAGGCTTGGCGCTTGCCCCTCCCGGAATCGGCTGAAGCATAGGAGTCTCAACTTCAATGAATCCTTGCTCTGTAAGAAATCCTCTTATTGCATTAATAGCTTTACTGCGTTTCACAAAAAGGTCGAGCACTTCTCTATTCGAGACGAGGTCAAGGTATCGCCTTCTATATCTTATTTCTGGGTCTTTCAATCCGTGCCACTTCTCAGGAAGCACTCTTATGGCTTTTGAAAGAAGTTCAAACTCCTTAACCTCCACTGTAATCTCCCCTGTGTGCGTCTTGAAAAGTTGCCCCTTAACTCCAATAAAATCGCCTGTATCAATTGCCTTTTTGAAGAACTCGTACTTTTCCTCACCTACATTGTCAAGCCTGAAATAAACCTGAATATCTCCTGAAAAGTCTCTGATGCTCACAAAGCTTGCCTTACCGTGGCCTCTGATAGCAATGATTCTGCCTTTCGCTTCAATATCTGTCCCAGTCAAACCCTCAAAATTATCGACAAGTTCCTTGTTGCTCATCGGGGTAATAAATCTGTGGCCAAAAGGGTTTACCCCAGATGATTTAAGGAAAAGAACCAGCTCCTTTCGCTTTTGCTCTACTTCGTTAAAGGCATCGTCACTCATTATTTATCCCCTTTCTCGATTTTCATTATCTTGTAGCTTACTATTCCTCTCGGAATTTTTATCTCTACAATATCATTTACCTTATGCCCCATCAAACCCTGCCCTACAGGTGAACTTCCTGAAATTTTGTTATTATCAGGATCTGCCTCCATTGGGCCTGTGATGTAGTAAATAACCTTTTCCTTGGTTTCAACATTCTTCAAAGTGACCTTGCACCCCACATTGACTTTATCAGTCTCAACAAGATGTTCATCGATAAGCTCAGTTCTCGCCAAAACTCCCTCAAGTTCGGCAATTTCGCTTTCAATAAACGCCTGTTCCTGCTTGGCAGCATCATACTCCGCATTTTCAGAAAGGTCTCCGAAAGCGATTGCCTGTTTGATTTTTTCAGAAATCTCTTGCCTCTTTACCGTCCTCAAGAAATCAAGTCTCTTCTGCAGGTCTTCAAGCCCCTGCTTTGATATTAGTACTTTGCCATTCTCTTCTTCTATCATAATTCCTCCTTATCAACAAAAAAGCCCCTTACAAGGGCTAATAACTCTTCTCTCGTCAAAGCTTCGTTCAGCTTATTCCTGAAATGCGTCGCTCCCTTCATACCGTAAGCATAACCTTGAATAAATTTCCTCATTTCTTTAACGCCAACTTGCTCACCTTTCTCTTCAATTTCCATTTCTATATGTTCTATAATTATATTCAATTTTTCATTTATTGAAAGAGAAAAAGTTGAGCCATCTGCCATAAAATTTTCACAAGATTTCATAAACCAGGGCTTACTCAACGCAGCTCTCCCAATCATTAAAGCATCAACATTAGTTAAATCGAACATTTTCTTTGCGTCAGACTCTGTCTTTATGCCTCCGTTTCCTATTACTGGAATTGTTGCAATTACCTTCACATCTCTTATGCTTTCCCAATCTTCAGCATCTCTCTCAAAGCCTTCTTCAACAGTAATCCCGTGGATTGTAATTGCATCGACTCC
The DNA here is from genome assembly GCA_049967855.1 of Caldisericaceae bacterium. Taxonomy (GTDB): domain Bacteria; phylum Caldisericota; class Caldisericia; order Caldisericales; family Caldisericaceae; genus JAIMJY01. The sequence goes on along the minus strand of JBMFRX010000006.1, from coordinate 36,025 downwards.
TTCGCTTTCGGCAATGTTTATAACTTCGCTTAGAATGTTCTCACCTTTTCTGAACCCTTTTCTGACCTTTATGGTCAGCGGAACATCTACGGCTCTTCTCACGCTATTAAGAATTGCGGCAACTTGGCTTAAGTCTCTCAGAAGCGCTCCACCTGAATTCGATTTGAGTATCTTTGGAGTTGGGCAGCCCATATTTATATCAACTGCATCGAAACCATTGTCCTCGACAACCTTTGCTGCAAACGCAAGCTTATCTGGGTCACTGCCAAAAATCTGCCCCGCAATTGGATGTTCTATTTCCTCAAATTTAAGAAGCTCAAGCGTTTTTGCATCCTCGTAGAAAATTCCCATTGAACTTATCATTTCAGTGAAAACAAGCCCTGAACTAAACTTCCTGACAATTCTGCGAAAAGGTGAATCGGTATATCCAGCAAGGGGTGCAAGGAACACTGGCTCACTTAAATGCAACTTGCCTATATCAACTGTTTTTGATACGCTCATAAATTCCGTAGATTCCTTTTAGAGTAAGAAACTTATCAAAAAATTCTATTTTCCTTGAGACGCCTTCCATTACATGCGAGATACCACCAGTTGCAATTGCCCGCACTGGCTCGTTCAATTCTGTTTCGATGCCTTCAATTAATCTGTCAATCATGCCCCCAAGCCCCATAACTATGCCTGACTGCATCTCTTCAACTGTGTTCTTGCCTATGATGCTTCTCGGTTTACCTAATTCTATTCTTGGAAGCTGCGAAGTCTTTCTGAAAAGCTCAGTAGCGGCGGCTATTATCCCTATAGAAATTGGACCGCCAACGAACGCCCCTTCCCTTGTAACGACACTAAACGTCGTTGCAGTGCCAAAATCTACAACGACTGCGTTTTCTTTAGGAAAAATCCTGTGGGCTTCGAAAACATTACAGATTCTGTCAGTACCTGTAAGCTTTGGTTCGTCTACATCAAACCTTATTCCAGTATCCAAATCACTGCTAATAATTATGCCTTCACTACCTGTCATCTTCTTAGCAACAGTTTTGAAGATTGGAGTCAAAGGAGGTACAACGGACGAAATGACAAAATCCTCCACTCCCGATAAGTCTATGCCTTCATCCTTCATAAAAAGACCCAAGAGTATTTTGTATTCGTCTGACGTTCTTCCACTATCTGTTGAGATCCTGAAAACATTGAGAACTTTACGGCTTTCAATGAAGCCAAAAACAATATTCGTATTTCCTACATCAACTGCAACTATCATTTTGCCACCTCCGCAAGCGCGTATATTTTAGCAGAACAGAGCAAAAATCAAAACTGTAATTCCTTATGCAGTGTTAAAACCCGCAAATTTTCCAGTAAGCAGGGCAAACTTTTGCAAAACTTTGTTTTAATGTATAATAATAAAGAAATTCAATGAGTAGTAATGAACAAAAGGAGAATCTGAATGAAGAGAAACATAAAAGAAGATATAGCATCTATTGGCAAACGGCTCTACGAGCGTGACTTGAACAACGGTTACGGAGGCAACTTCTCTGTCCGAGATGAAGAATACATTTACATTACGCCATCTGGAGTTCCCAAAGACACACTTGACTACTCTGATGTCCTGGTTATAGATTTCAAGGGAAACGTTCTTGAAGGAAATGGCAAGCCTTCAACAGAAATACTTTTTCACATTACAACATATAAAACGCGGCCCGACGTAAACGCAATAATTCATGCACATCCTCCAATTGCAACGGGCTTTTCAATAGCACAACACCCCATTCCAAATAATATACACGAAGAGTGCACCGTTAATCTTGGCGAAGTGCCAATCGTTTACTACGAGGTGACTTCGTCAAAAGAGCTTGCGGAAAGCATCCAAAAGGTAATAAAGAACCATAATGCAGTGCTTCTTTCTAATCACGGCGCATTGACCGTAGGAGAAGACCTGGAGAGAGCTTATCGAAGAATGGAAGAGCTGGAGAGCCTCTGCAAAATGATAATAGTTGCAAATTCTCTCGAAGGGGTTAAGCCAATACCTGATTACAAACTTAATGAGCTTATGGAGCTAATGAACAAAAGAAAATAAATCGTAAGTTGAATTACCGAGTCTAAATTTTAGGAGGTTAAAATGGAATTTAAAGTCGTAGAAGGCCTTTACTACACAAAAGGCGACGAGTGGATGAAAGTGGAGAACGGAGTCGGCACTGTTGGCGTTACAGACTATGCCCAGGACAAACTTGGCGACGTTGTCTACGTTGAAGAAGCTTCAGTTGGAAAGAAAGTTGCCAAAGAAGACGTTGTATTGACTGTCGAATCAGTAAAAGCTGCTTCAGACATAAATGCTCCTGTGAGTGGCGAAATCGTCGAAGTGAACAAAGCACCCGTGTCAGACAGTGCTATCCTTAACAAAGACCCTTACGGCGAGGGATGGTTATTCAAAATTAAGCTCTCTAACCCAGAAGAGCTGAAAGACTTAATGGACGCAAAGGCATATTCCGAATACAGAAAAGAGTAAACAAATGCGATATATTCCAAATACTCAGAAGCAAAAAGAACAAATGCTTAAAGAGATTGGGGTGTCGTCATTTGAAGAGCTAATAAAGAATATTCCAGATGCAATTAGAGTAAGAGGGGAGCTTGCAATCCCCTCTTCTTTAACCGAGAGTGAACTCTTTCAAAAACTTAACGATATCTCAAAGAAGAATTTAGACTTCGGCTCGCTCAAGCCTTTGGTTGGAGCTGGCTCTTATAAACACTACATACCAGAAGTTGTTAGAACAGTCACTGCAAATGCTAATTTCTACACTGCATACACTCCCTACCAACCTGAACTTAGCCAGGGAACTTTGCAAAATATGTTTGAAGTTCAAACACATCTCTCAAGGCTTACGGGAATGGAAGTAATTGTTCCATCTATGTACGACGGTGCTTCAGCCCTTGCAGAATCAGTTCTAATGGCAATGAGGCTCACCCACAAGAACAAAATCATCGTCTCCTCTTCACTCCATCCTCATTACATAGAGACTATAAAGGCTTATACGGAACCTCATAACCTCGAAATCCGTTTTGCAAACGTCAAAGGTATGCTCACTGATCTAGATGAAATTGAAAGTTTTCTCGATAACAACACTGCAGCAGTAATCGTCCAAAGTCCAAACTTCTTTGGAGGAATCGAAGACGTTCGAACAATTGCTTCATTGTCAAAAAAATTCGGCGCACTTGCAATACAGCTAGTTGTTGAAAGTCTCTCATTAGGAATCCTCAAAAATCCTCAAGAACTTTCTGTTGATATCGTGGCAGGGGAGGCACAGTCTTTTGGAATGGACTTGAACCTGGGAGGACCGTACAATGGTTTTATAGGCACAAACAAAGAATTTATGAGACAGCTACCAGGCAGAATAGCAGGTGAAACAACAGACGTTGATGGAAAGAGGGCTTTTGTAATGACGCTCAGAAGCAGAGAGCAGGATATCAGGCGGGAGAAAGCTACGTCAAACATCTGCTCCAATCACTCGCTCAATCTATTTGCCATAAATGCGTATCTTTCTCTATACGGCAGAAATGGGATTTTTGAACTTGCGTCTCTCAACACAAGACTGGCTCATTACCTTAGAGAAAAACTGCTTGAAACTGGCAAATTCTCAGGCGAAGATTATCCTTTCTTCAACGAATTTGCACTGAAGACAACCCTTGATTTTGATTACATTGAACATCAACTGCTAGATAACGGGTACCTTCCTCCGCTCAAGATTGGTAACCTTTTAGAAGACTTCCAACCCTACCTTCTTTTTGCTGCAACCGAAATTCTCTCAGAAGATGACATTGACAAAATTGCTAGAATTCTTTCGAGGTGAACAAATGAAACTCATATACGAAGAAAGTATTGAACAGAGAAAGGGATACTCATTACCTGAAGGCCCAATGAGCGATATTGCTCTAAGTTCTTTCTTGCCGGATTATGCGCTCTCTAAAGACAGAAAATTGCTTCCTGAAGTCTCAGAAGTTGATGTAGTAAGGCACTTTGCTAATCTTGCAAAAATGAACTACGGCTTAGACTCAGGCTTCTATCCACTGGGCTCTTGCACTATGAAGTACAATCCAAAAATCAACGAAAGCCTCGCATCCATCGACAGATTCACAGGCGCACATCCTTTTGCAGATGAGCAATACATTCAAGGTAGCCTTCAAGTGATTTACGAACTCGAGCAACTCCTAAAAGAGATTACAGGGATGGAACGTTTTACGCTTTCTCCAGCAGCAGGCGCTCACGGGGAACTCACTGGCGTTTTGATAATAAGAAAATATTTTGAAGACTCTGGCAAGCCTCGCCATAAAATGATTGTCCCAGACTCGGCACATGGAACAAACCCGGCTTCTTCATCAATGGCAGGTTTCAAGGTAATAGAAGTTAAATCAAACATCAACGGGACGGTCGACGTTAATGACCTGGATAAACTTATGGACGATGACACCGCAGGCATTATGCTCACCAATCCCAATACTGCAGGCATTTTTGAGGAAGATATTGTGCAAATAGCAGAAATAGTCCACAAGAAAGGCGGGTTGCTTTACTATGACGGAGCAAATCTTAACGCACTTCTTGCGATAGTTCGTCCTGGAGACGTTGGCTTCGACGTGGTTCATTTGAACTTGCATAAGACGTTCTCTACCCCTCACGGTTCTGGAGGACCTGGGGTTGGAGCAGTTGGAGTAAAGAAGAATCTTGCGGAATTTTTACCAACTCCACTTGTATGCAAGTGTAATGATTATTATGCCTTCGAAGAACCGAAGAAGACTATAGGCAAAGTTAGAGCTTTTTACGGCAATTTCTCGGTCCTTGTTAAAGCCTACGCCTGGATTCTTTCAATGGGAAAAGAAAACATAAGAGAAGTCGCAGAAATGAGCGTAATCAATGCCAATTACATTATGGCAAAACTTAAGAAATATTTCAGGCCCGCTTACGATAAATTCTGTATGCACGAGTGCGTTCTGACGGGAAGAGACTACAAACAGTATCAGGTTAAAACTCTCGACATAGCCAAAAGGATTATGGATTATGGATTTCACCCACCAACAATTTACTTTCCACACTTTGAACCATTTGCCGAGGAAACAATAATGATAGAGCCAACAGAGTCTGAGAGCAAAGAAACGCTCGATGCATTTATTGATGCAATGATTAGCATTTCCTCGGAGGCAAAAACTAATCCAGATTTACTAAGGGAAGCGCCTCATTCAACACCTGTCAGAAGATGCGATGAGACCAAAGCGGCACTTAAACCTATCCTCACATATGAAGATTGAAGAAATCAAGAGGACAGTTGACAGCGCTGTAAGATTGGCATTCCCTAAGGTTGAGTTTGCTCAGTGCGATATAGGCTTAGCCCCTGAAGGCATTGCTGATTTTGCAACCACCGTCCCATTCAAACTTGCAAAAATGCTTCACAAAAATCCGTTGCAAATCGCAGAGCAGATTAAATCGCATATCCTGCCTGAGTATTTCAGCACTGTCTCAGTTGCAAAGCCTGGTTATTTGAACTTCACTTTGAGTGACGCATCAATCAGAGCGTTCCTCGAAGAACTAATTACAGAGCAAGAACACTATTTTCATAAACCATCAAAAAACGAGAAGATACAAATAGAGTTTGTTAGCGCCAATCCTACAGGGCCTCTTCATATTGGTAACGGCCGTGGAGGCATCATAGGCGACGTTCTTGCTAACATTCTCACACTTTTAGGTTACAGCGTTCAAAGAGAATACTACGTAAACGATGCTGGCAGCAAAATGGATGGGTTTGCAAAATCAATTGAATTCTATTATCTCAAAGCTTGTGGACAGGAAAGCATTTTCCCTGACGATGGCTATAGAGGAAAATACATAGAAGATATAGCGCAAGATTTGTTCATTAAACAAGGCAGAGAATTGCTGAATACCGAACCAGAAAGCAGATTTCAATTCATAAGAAACTTCGGCAAAGAGAAAATGATTGAAAGCATCAGAAAGTCACTATCTATGTTCGGAATTACTTTTGACAGTTGGTTTTTTGAATCGAGCCTATACGAAGGAAATAATTCTATCGAAAAAGCAATAGAACTGCTAAAGAACTCAGGTCATACATACCAGTCAGAAGGGGCATTATGGTTCAAGACGACAGTATTCGGCGATGATAAAGACAGGGTAATCGTGAGAAACAACGGAGAGCCGACCTATGTTTTAGGTGATGTAGCTTACCATATAAACAAGTGGGGAAGAGGTTTTTCAAAAGCTATTGACGTGTGGGGAGCAGACCACTTTGGCCACATAATCCCTTTGAAAGCGCTTCTTACTGGGGCAGGATTACCAAAAGACTTCCTTGAAGTAATAATCTATCAAATTGTGCACCTCTATGAAAATGGCGAGGAAATAGTGATGTCAAAACACACAGGGAGCTTTGTAACTCTCGATGAGCTCATCGAAGAAGTCGGAAAGGATGCTGCTCGTTTTTTCTTCCTTCAAAAGAGCGCAGACACTCACCTGAATTTCGACTTGGGGCTTGCAAAGCAGAAATCGATGGATAACCCAGTTTACTATGTTCAATACACGTATGCAAGGCTCAATAAAATCCTTGAAGAAGCTTCTTTAAGAAACATACGATTTGCCAAAAATACTGCCGTTGAGCTCCTCTCAACACCTGAAGAAAGAGAACTTATAAAGAGACTTATTTTCATTACTGAGGAGTTGGAATCCATAGGAGCTGATTATTCCATTCACAGGCTGACGTTTACAACTGTTGAACTATGTCAGTTGATAAATGCTTTCTATCAAAAACACCGCGTACTTAATTCAGAGGAATACGCCCAACCAAGACTTGCCCTTGTAAAGGCTTCTTTAATAACCCTTTCTATGTTATTTGACCTTATGGGAATCGAGAAAAAAGAATCAATGTAAAATGAAAATCGCAGCTATCATAATTACCTATAATCGAAAAGAATTGCTCGTAAACTCTATTCAATCAGTTCTGAAAGGCTCGATTGTGCCTGACATAATAGTTGTTGATAATGCATCAACCGATGGCACAAATTTGGTTTTAAGAGACCTCCCCGTGCAGTACCTGTTGCAGGCGAAAAACCTTGGCCCTGCAGGCGGAGCAGAAGCAGGACAGAGATACGCTCACGAAAAGGGATACGATTTTGTCTGGATGCTCGACGATGATGCAGAAGTTCATCCAGAAGCACTTGCCAATCTGATAAGAGTGTATGATGAACTACATAAAAGCAATATAATTCTTACCTCAGTAACATACGGGGACAGAGATTTTTTGAGGCCGATTTTTAATATTCTTCTGTACAACAACCGCACAGGCTTAACAAAAAGGATGCCAGAAGAAAATTATTCGAAAGACTACTTCAAGTGCAACATCAGCCCTATGCTTGGAATGTTTATCCCCACAGAAGTGTTTAATATAGCAGGCTTTTTCAAGGGAGAATACTTTGGCTGGTATGATGATACTGAATTCATACTTCGTGCTCAAAAAAATGGACATGAGTGTTTCGCTGTATCTCAAAGCAAGATTTATCACCCCACCGAATACCGAAAACGAGTAAAAATACTTGGCAGAAATTTCACTTTTCTTTCAGGGCGTCCAGAAAGAATGTACTTTGGAACCAGAAACAATATAATGGCACAGAGAGAGTTTCTTTCTCAGTTGAACTTCTGGATAATCTTTCTTCCTCTTTTTACAATAAAGCGTTTTATATCAATTGTAGGCTTTTACGAGAACAAGCAGGTTTTTCTTAAGCAGTTCTTTAAGGGAGTAATAGATGGCGTAAAGGGGCAATCATAGAAAATGCCGCTCAATGAGGATTGAGTCCAATAAAGATTATTCCACCATAGCAAAATAAACTCCTCAAATGAAAGGAAAAGAGCCCCTTTGCAACCCAGAAGAAACGGGTCAAACAAAAAAACATACTTCAACATCTTGATTTTATTTAATTTTTCTTTAAAATATAGAGGTTTATAAGAGAAAAAATAGTGGAGGTAATACTATGAGTAAGAAGTGTGAAATATGTGGAAAGGGACCTCTTGTTGGAAATGAGATGAGCCACTCCCACCGTAAAACAAAGAAAAGATCTTTGCCCAATTTGCACAAGGCCAAGGTGCTGATAAATGGCGAAGTAAGAGAAGCCCTTGTCTGCACGGATTGTCTTAAGAAATACAAAGTATAATGGAAGTAAAGTCTTTAAGCTTCGATGGAAAGATACTTCATATAATTGACCAGAGGTATCTTCCATTTGAAGTTGTTGATGCGCCCTGCTCCAATGAAAGAGACGTTTGGGAAGCAATCAATTTAATGAAAATCAGAGGGGCTCCCGCAATCGGTGTCGCTGCAGCGTATGGCATGTATTTAGGCATTTCCACCGTAGAAGGTACGACTGCTTCCGTTTCCGAGAAGCTCAAAGAACTAAAATCCTACCTTGATAGCGCACGCCCAACTGCTGTGAATTTGCAATGGGCAACCCAGCGCATTGTCTCCAAAACACTTGCCAGGAGTTATGCTTCCACCAAGGAACTTAAAGACTACGTTCTCAATGAAGCAGAGTTAATGGAAGAAGAAGACGTTGAGCGTAACTATAAACTTGGGATTAACGGCTCTGCGCTGTTTAAAGACAACGACACCATAATGACAATTTGTAATACAGGCAACCTTGCCACAGTTAAATATGGAACTGCTTTCTCAGTTATTGCAAGATCTCACGAAAAGTATCACAACATAAAAGTGATCGCTCTTGAGACGCGTCCGTATCTTCAAGGGGCACGACTAACTGCATTTGAACTGAAGGAAGAAGGAATTCCATTTAAGTTGATAACCGATAACACTGCCGCTTTTGTAATGTCAAAGGGGCTTGTAAATGCTGTAATATCAGGAGCCGACAGGATTGCTGCAAACGGTGACACAGCTAATAAAATCGGAACATATATGCTCGCAGTTCTTGCGAAATTTCACAACATACCTTTCTACGTTGCCGCTCCAACTTCAACTATCGATTTGGCAACCAAGTCTGGGAAAGATATCCCTATAGAGGAAAGGCCACCTGATGAGGTAACAAGTTGCGGTGGCAAACGAATTGCACCAAATGGAATAGAGGTATACAATTTTTCTTTCGATGTAACACCAAATAATCTTATAACTGCAATAATAACTGAAAACGGCGTAATCTACCCTCCGTTTGAGAAAACAATACTCGCAAAGTTATGACAATTTTTTGATTGCACTGAGAGCTTTAACAGCGCTTTGAGTCTCCTCAGTAATCAATACCCTCGCCCCTTTCCTAAATGCAACTGCCGTGATAACAGATATAAGCTCAGGAAGATTGCTTTTCTCAGATGCAAAGTGTCTTAGAATTTCCGAGTTCCTCACAAGGACAATTTGCACTTTATCTTTAAGTTTCAAATCCCTTAAAGAGCAAAGGTCATCTTTCTTATAAGCTAGTCTCACGCTTTTAACAACAATACCCTCTCCATATATAAAAACGGGGATGTCCAGCCTATCTTTGAGGTATTCAAACACGGCTGAAAGTGCTTTCTTTGACTTACCGTAAAGCACGACTCCCTTAGCCCCTACCTCAGATTGTTTGTAAACAAAATTAACCCAGTTCTCAAAGTTTATCTTGTAGTCGCTTGCAACTTTCAAAGAGTCGATATCGCATAATGCATAGATTTTCATAAATCACCTCCAAATAATTTCGTAGCATCTTCAAAAATCATTTTTCTGTAAAGTATAGTAAGATAATGGTCTGAAAACAGTGTTTTCATTCGTGGCTTTCCTGCGTATTTCCACAATTCTTCTGTTGCTTCTTTTGGTATAATTTCATCAAACAAAGCCCTATAAATCAAAACTTTCCTGCCTTTGAGAAGAGGGGCAAAAGTCAGAGGGTCAAAAAGGTAACATCCCTTTGGAAAATTAAGGCTTTCGATATCGAGTGCTGAGCTGATTTTGCCAAGAAACATCGCGTAATCCTTGTGAAGCTGTATGCACTTTTCCTTGTTACACCCATAAACAAGATTGTTCGATTGTATTTCGTATTTTTTCCTTAAAGTCCTTGTAGCAAGGCTTTCCCAGGTTATGTATCTGTAGTTTCCACCAGTTGCAACAAAAACGCCTTCCTTGATTTTATCCTCAACTCCCATAAGAATGACACCAATCATTCCGCCAAAACTGAAAGTGATGAGAGAGAAGTTCCCATCTGAAACTCCCATTCTAACTAAAACTTCAAGCAATGCACGAATGTCAACAACAGCCTGTCTGAAATCTCTTATTGAGTCATCCATATCATCGAGCAAAAAAGGCCTTCCAAAAGCATCTCCTTTGCCAGCTCTATCATAATGATAAGGAAGAATAGGCATAATGGAAGGGATTCCTCTGCTTGCAAATTTCCTTGTGTAATAAGAAAGATGAGGAAGATTGCGCGAGCCCATACCATGAACCACAATAACTGGCTTGTGCGATTTTATGTTTTTTGGCAAATACAGGTAACCCACATTTGTATCATTAACAGGGTCATTGCTTGGAACCAAAGTCTCCTGAGAAAGCTTTATGATAGAATACAAACCATTCTCAAAAGTGGTTTCGGTATTAAAATCAAAATCCTTGCTAACTAAATCGTAAAGCACATCAAAATTTTACCAGATTTAATATTTTTGTAAAGTTTATGGGTGTTGCATTCAGTGCTAAAAACACTCAACCTGAAAACTGGCAAAAGCAGGGAATTCGGCGCCAGAATTCCTGGAATCAAGCTTCCTTTCAAAGACAATTTTCAATTGCTACCACTAAACCTCAATGAGAACTTAAAATAAAAGCCCGCAAAAATACTTCATAACAGTTCTCCAAAATCAAAAATTATATATAATATCAACGGAGAGGTGGCTGAGCGGTTGAAAGCGCCTGACTCGAAATCAGGTAGAAGGGCAACCTTCTCGTGGGTTCAAATCCCACTCTCTCCGCCAAGAAACTATGGAAAAAACTACTGTTTTAATAATTGGGTCAGGGCCATCAGGGACAATGCTTTCTCATTATTTGAAAGCTAACGGCATTGATAGCATTATTATCGAGAAAGCTTCTCGTTTCAGAGATAAAGTCTGCGCTGGGGCATTACCACTTGCTATAAACGACATACTCCCTGAATATCTCGCTGGTTTTGAGAGAACCAATTATAGCACCCTGAGCGTCAACTACAAAAACCTTTTGCACACAGAGGTTTCAGACAAGTCACCATTTATGTTTGGCGTTAAAAGAGCATCTTTCGATGAGTTTTTGAGAACTGGCTTAGATGTAAAATATAACGAAAACTTTGTAACTTACGAAGAAACAAAAAATGGAATCACCGCAAGAACCGACAGGGAGACATACACAGCAAAGTTCCTCATAGGAGCAGACGGAGTGGGTAGCGCTGTAAGAAGAGTTGCAAACTTTCACTACAAACCCTATTTCATAGTAGCCGAAGAGGCAGAAACAACGGTTTCAGCAACTTCGAATCAGGTTGCCAAAATATTCCTCGGATTCAACAGAATGGGCTACGGATGGACCTTTCCGAAAAGTGACTCCGTTTCCATAGGCTCAGGAGCAGTGAAGGGAAGCTTTGTAAGAGGTACGATGAACAAATTTGCCGATAACCCGCACCTGAAGCCGCATATCTTTCCAATTTCGATATGGAATGGGGTAGAAACGCTTACGAAAAATAGGGTTGCACTGGTGGGAGAAGCTGGTTCTATTGTTGACCCATTCTCGGCAGCAGGAATCTACTCAGGAATTGCATCGTCTAAAATACTATCTTCAGTAATAAAGAGAGCCCTCGTTTCGGGCAGTTCTTCAATTGACTCTTATAATGAGCAGCTCGACCAAAAAATATATCAGGAATTCCGCTATGCCAAGCTCCTCTCAACAATGTTCTATCCATTTTTATGGCTAACAAAAAAGGTCATCGTGAAGCAAAGCACGCTCAGAATGGCCTTAGAAGAAGCCAAGCAAGGCTACATATCCTATAGGGAAGTGTATCAAAGGGTTGCAAACTCACAACACCCAGAACTACGCATAATTTTATTACTTGCAAAGTTAATAAACAATATATAATTAAGGAGCGCCGATGAAGAAAAAAATCTTAGTAGCAGTTTTTTTTACAGCAGTTGCAGCAGGAGCAAGGTTTATTCCCTTGAAAATTCCAAATATTGAATTCATCTCAACCGCAATGGTCGTAATTACAATTCTACTCGGTTCATCTGTTGCCATTCCCTCAGTGCTCGGCATAGTTTTACTCACCGATTTTATCAAATCTGGAACTCCGCAAAGTTGGGAGTTAATAGTAATTGCTGGTTGGATTACTGCTGGGCTAACTCAAAGAGTTTTTGCAGGCAAGAGTTTAGCAAAGATATTTTCTATGGAGATTCTTGGCACAATTGCGTTCTTTCTGGTGACGAATTCTCTCGTATTTGTGCTGTTCAATTTCTATCCTAAAGCACTCGTAGGATATTTTGACTGCCTTGCTGCAGGATTGCCCTTCCTCAGGAATCAATTATTAGGGAATACGTTTTTCTCACTTATTGCTTTTGCCACAGTTAAGATTCTCAGTGGAAGCCCTCTAAATGCACAGGATAATTCAAAAGAACAATTGCAAAAATAGCATTTTTGGTTACAATAAATTAAAATTAAGGAGGTAACATGATTACAAACAAACCAGCTCAAATCATCGAAATTTTAAAATCGATGAAATCAGACAATCCAGATATCGAAGCACTGGCAGTCGTTAGCCTTGACGGCCTTCCCATTGCAAGTTTGCTTCCATCTGATGCAGAGGAAGACAGAGTTGCTGCACTCTCTGCTACGATATTAGCTCTTGGAGAAAGAACATCAGAAGAGCTAAACAAGGGTCTCCTGGAACAAGCCTATGTGAAAGGAGAAAGCGGCTACATAATCACAACCGGCATAAAGAACCTTGCAGCATTAATGGTAGTAACAAACAAAGACGCAAAGCTTGGAATGGCGCTGTACTCTATCAAGAAAGGAATACAGGAAATAGAAAAAATCCTTTAGGCTATCTGTTGATGTCGTGAGGATAAAGAAAATCAAGTCCTAATGTTCGGGCAGAAAACTTTGCAACAGGAGGAAGTGTTCGTTTGAACTGAGTGCCGTATACTCGCCTGATTGTGTTATGCACAATCTCTTTATCAAAGCCAAAAGAGACGATCTCTTCCTCTTTTCTTCTCTCATCGATGAAACAGTAAAGAATCTCGTCAAGAGTTTTGTAAGGAGCTCCAAGTTCATCTTCGTCTCTCTGTCCAGGCCATAGGTCTGCGGTAGGTTCTTTTCTAACGATTTTATCTGGTATTCCGATGTATTTAGAGAGTGCAAAGACCTGAGTCTTGTACAAGTCTCCAATTGGGTAAATACCTGCAGCCATATCCCCGTACCAGGTGCTGTAACCAAGCATTATTTCACTCTTATTGCTCGTGCCAAGCACGATAGCATCGTGTTCTCTTGCCTTGTCAAACAAAATACTCATTCTTGTACGTGAAAGGTAGTTCCCCAACCTTATTTTCTCAATATCAGGGTTGTGCTTAAAGTAACTGTCAGCAATTTCAGAGATATCGATTATTTCATAAGAAATGTCAAGGTTCTTGCACATCATTACTGCATCCTCAGTAGACTCATTGGAACTCAACTTATAAGGCAAAATAAAACCAAAAACGTTTTTCTTGCCCAGAGCCTTAACTGCCAGTGCAGCAACAAGGGCAGAATCGATTCCACCAGAAACACCTACAACAGACTTTTTCAACTTGTTACTCAAAGACTCCTCTCTTATAAAGAGCGTGATGAATCTTTCTACCAATTCATAATTCAAATCAAGAGCGGCCATTATTTATCCTCCAGAATCTTTGAAAGGTTTTTACTAACTATGTTTAAATCCTCTTCTCTTGCTAAAGGGAATGATTGCCTCTTTCGGTAAACATCTTCTGAGTCTATTGTTCCAAACACAATCTGCTCCTCAAGAATATCTGCGCTACAAACCTTCTCTCCGGAAGGGCTCTGGATAAAAGACCCTCCATAAAAACCGAGCCCGTCATCAAAACCAACTCTATTTACATATACAACAAATGTGCTAAAGAAATTGCTGTAGGTGCTCGATGCATTTTCAACAGTAACCTGAATTCCAGGTTTTTCTCCATTAAGCCCTCTAAGTGGCATATTGCTTGGCACAATCACAAAATCACTTGCCTGAGCAGAGGCAAGAAATAACAAGGACGGGTGAAAGAAGTCTCTGCAAATGAGCATTGTTGCCTTACCAAACCGCGTGCCAAATGTTTTGACTTCGCTTCCCCTGTTCATAAATCTCAATTCTTCAAACATCCCGTGTGTTGGCAGGTAGATTTTCCTGTGAACGTGAACCACCTCTCCCTTAGAAAGATACATCGCAGAGTTGTAAATATTAGCATCCTCGCCGCGCTCTACAAAGCCGAAAACTATGTCAAGTGCTTTACTCTTTTCTTTAAGGGGCGCAAGTAGCTTGTCGTTTATGCTCAAAGCCACTTCCATCGCCAGGTCCTTCAGATAATATCCAGAAAGGCTTAATTCAGGGAAAACAATCAAATCCGCATTCTCTTTGGCTGCTGCATCAATGAAAGATAAGTGCTTGTTGAGATTCTCCCTCAGGTTACCTAGTATTGGATTAATCTGTCCTAAAGCGAAATTATATTTCATAATTGCCGAATCTCCTTTGAAGTGCGTTTAATAGAGGCAAACCAAGCGCAAAAGCTGCTACAGCCTCCCCTATTCCTATTGATAAAACCGCTGCAAAGTATGGAAGCGGCTTAAAATTAACAAAAATTTTAGAAAAATCTCTCAAACTGACATTGCCTGCAAGTCCTGCCAGCGAAACCACATACAACGAAACGCCAAATCCGTTTATCAGGACTGGAGGAATAGGAGCAAGGTATTTAGGTGCTTTTATCTTTCCAAGCCACATTGTCATAACTGCCGCTAGAAATGTAAGAGTTGTGCCAAGTATCATATCAATAGGTCCAAACGGAGAGAAAATATTGGCAAGAAAACAACCTAAAGTTAATCCAAGCACAGCTTCAGGAAAAATAAAAGGCAGCACCGTGAGAGACTCTGCAATTCTCACCTGAACACTGCCAAAGGAAATTGGCCTTGTAAAATAAGTGATTGCAAAATACAAAGCTGCTATAACAGAAGCTCTAACAAAATATCTCAGTTTATTCTTTTGGTTCATTGCTGACTGGCTTACCTGCCGAACTCGAAGATTGCCCCTCTGTAGTCTTGCCCTGTAACTCAAGTTTCAGCCTTGATAACTCTTCAACAAGCGAATCTTTCTCTTCCTTTGCTACTCTGAGCAAGTTGTCTTTTTCCTTTAGAGACCTTCTGAATTTTGAACTGTTCCCAATATAAACAACTACCGAGATAAGCCACATAATCAACACTCCAGCAATAATTGAGAACAAAACAAGGACTCCAACCGAAACCTCAGGGATTGACCAGCTGAAAAACTTAAGCTGTGCTGTAGCATTGCTATTCTGATAAACAAAAATTAGAGAAACAACAAGCAGCAAAAGCATCGTTATTAAAAAGAAACTTATTTTCTTCATCATCTCACCTCCACATTTTATTATATTGACAGGTTTTTTGCAAGCTAAACTTTTTTCCTTAGCCTCGGGTCAGTTGCATCTCGCAATCCATCGCCCAGAAGATTGAAACCCAGCACTGTCAAGAGGATTGCTATACCAGGGAAAGTCTCAACCCACCAATAACCACCAGTAATAGAGTGAATTCCGTCAGCAAGCATCGCACCCCACTCAGGAGTAGGAGGTTGCGCACCAAGTCCCAAAAACCCAAGAGCAGCTGCATCAAGAATAGCGCTTCCTATACTGAGCGTCCCGTAGACTATGAGAACTGACATTACATTCGGAAGAACGTGAACAACCATAGTTCTAAGACTTGGAGTACCAATTGCACGTGCCGCCTCTATGTATTCATTGTTAGAAACCATTATAGTCTGAGACCTAACAATCCTTGCAATTTGAGGCGCGTAAGTGATACCTATTGCAATCATAGCCTTGTCAAGCCCTCTTCCTAAAATTGCCACGATAACAATAGCAAGAAGAATCGATGGCAGAGAGAACATTATATCAATTATCCTCATAATGAGGTTATCAACCCAGCCTCCCAAAAATCCTGCAAGTATGCCTGCTGTCATTCCGAGAAGTATGCCAATAACAACTGCAATTAATCCGACAGTTAAAGAAATTCTTGCTCCGTATATTATTCTGCTGAGAATGTCTCTGCCAAAATTGTCTGTCCCCAACAAATTGTTGTTATTGCCAGCCCAAAAACCAGGCTTCAAATTGTTTGCTAAATCCTGTGCAATTGGGTTGTGGGGAGCAATTAACGGGGCTGCAAACGCAAGAAAAATAAAAACCAGTATGAGAACAAGTCCAAATATTGCTGACTTATTCTTTCTCAAGAATCTTATAGTTTCCATAAAGATAGAATTTTCCATTTCAGCACCTATCTATATCGGATTCGAGGATCTATAAAGGCATAAAGCACATCGACAAGCAAATTGACAAGGGCAACCATCACTGCAATGAATATAACTGCGCCCTGAACTGCTGGATAATCTCTTGCTGAAACAGCCTGGACAACGTAAGTCCCAAGTCCTGGCCAATAGAAAATGCTCTCTGTGAGGACTGCTCCACCCATAAGCATTGCAAATTCTGTGCCCGATGCAGTTAAGATGGGTATGAGAGCGTTTCTTAAGGCATGTTTTATGATAACTGCGTTTTCTTTGAGCCCCTTTGAACGTGCTGTTCTTATGTAATCCTGATTCATTACATCAAGCATGCTTGAACGCGTTATCCTTGCAATAAAAGCCATTGGAATTGTTCCAAGAGCGATAGAAGGCAGTATTAAGTGCTTTATGGCGTTAAAAAAAGCAGGGAAATTGAGTTCAATGAGGCTGTCAACAAGATAAAGATGTGTTATTGGTCTGATAGTGTAGAACACGTCAAGTCGGCCACCCGTTGGAAGCAAGTCCAACTTAATACTAAAAACTAAAATTAGCATTATGGCAAGCCAGAATATTGGCATTGAAACCCCAAAAAGCGCTACAAACATACTTGCGTAGTCAAAAGCAGAGTAGCGTTTTACGGCAGATATCACCCCTGCAATCACTCCGATTACAGTAGCAAAAATCATTGCAAAAATCGAAAGCTCCAATGTGTTTGGGAAGCGTTGTTCAATCTCAACAAGAATCGACTGATGCGTAAGAATCGACTGTCCAAAGTCGCCGCGGAGCGCATGTCCAAGCCAGATAAAGTACTGAATAAACAGCGGCTTGTCAAGACCCCATTCTGCCCGCATATGAGCAAGCGTCTCCTTTGAGGCATGCTCTCCTGCCATTGTTATTGCTGGGTCGCCTGGGGCAAGCCTTATCAGAAGAAATATGATTATTGAAACAGCAAACATTATTAGCACTACATTAAGCAATCGCCTGATTATGAATTGTTTCATTTCATTCCTTTAACTTTGGAGGGGCTCCGGGCCCCTCCAAGCACATCATTTACTTGCTGAAGTAAACTGTATCAAAGTGGTAATCGCCAGTTGGGTACAGGACGAAGCCTTTCACATTGTTTGCAAACACAAGAGTCTGCTTTGCATAAGCAAGTGGCACCCAAGGGGCATCATCATGAACTATTTGTTGCACTTGCTTGTAAAGCGCAATTCTCGTGTTAAGATCAGTAGTCTGCTGAGCTTTAATATTCAGGCTATGAACAGTAGGATTTCTATAGAAAGCTATGTTGCCAGCAGAGCCTACTGTTGCTGAATCAGAATCAAGCAAGACATACAAGAAATCGTCTGGGTCGGCATAGTCAGCAGTCCAACCAAGCAGAGCCATTGGATGTTCTCCTGCCTCAGTCTTTTGCAGGTATGTTCCCCAATCATAAGTTACTATCTCAGCATCAATCCCCACATTCTTTAAATCCGCCTGAATTGCCGTAGCAATAGCTTTAGGGTCAAACATATATGGCCTTGAAACAGGCATTGCCCACAACTTTGTCTTGAAACCATTCGGATACCCAGCTTCTTTCAAAAGTTCCTTAGCCTTCGCTGGGTCGTATGGATACGCCGAGACTGCGTCATTGAATCCCCAAAGAGTAGGAGGTATTGGGTTTGATGCTTCAACCGCCGTCCCCTTGTAAAGGTTATTTACAATCGATTCTTTATTTATGGCATAATTTACTGCTTGCCTCACTCGCACATCTCCAAATTCCTTCTGATAGCCAGGAGTATCCGTTCCCATATTCATTGCAAGATACCCAACGTTCAAACCTGGCTCACTTAAAACAGTCAAATTAGGATCCTGTGAAATCTTTGGTAGGTCATCAGGATTCGGGAATTCCATTCCCTGAACTTCGCCTTTCTGAAGAGCAAGATACCTTGAAGAAGCATCGTCGATGACCTTGAAGATAAGCTGGTCAATTTGAGGCTTTGTTCCCCAATAGTCATTGTTCTTCGTAAGAGTTATGTGATCGCCTTTTACCCATTCAACAAACGTAAATGGACCGGTGCCAACAGGATGAGCAAACCATTGATCCTTCCATTTATCACAATTCGTTGGACTTACAACATCCATCGTAAACATTGCCATTGTGCTCAGGAAAGGAGCAAATGGATGTGAAAGAGTGATTTTTACAGTTGAATCATCCACCTTTTCAGTTTTTGCAATTTCACTGAAACACCATCCCCAATATTCCCATTTCCCGTACTGGTGGAATGGGTGATTAGGATCTCTTTGCCTTTCATAAGAAAACACTACTGCATCTGCATTGAAGGGAGTTCCGTCCTGGAACTTCACATTTTGCCTTAGGTGGAATGTCCACACAAGACCATCTGTCGAGGTGTCCCAACTTGTTGCAAGACACGGCTCAACCTCTGTGGAACCAGATTTGTACCTAACAAGACCCTCAAAAATGTTGTTCATTACAGTAACTGATTCACCATCGGTGACATCAGCTGGGTCAAGTTCAACAGCATCGCCCTTTGCAAAAACAAGTGTAACTGGAGTCTTTGCAACAGGCTTGCATCCTGCCAAAACACTTACACTCAGTGCTAAAAGCACGAACAATGTAATTACTTTTTTCATTCTTTTGCCTCCTTTGTTTTAGTTAAATTGCAAATCCTTTTCGAATTATTTCCCAATTACCGCCTCCTGTTTACATTCTATGTTAAAGGCAATTATATGCAAATACTCCAAAAAGTCAACAAAACTAACGTCCAGAGGTTTTAGACTTCAATATCGCAAGCGAACCAACACTAATGCCAGTATCTGCTGAGATTGGTTCACATTTCACTTTGAAAAGAAAAAATACAGGGAGTTTTTCCTGAGATAAAGTCTCATAATTTGCCTGACCTTTGGCGATTATCAAATCAGAACCGTAAAGAATCTTCGTAAAGTCGCTTGAGCAATCTCTTAATACAGTGCCAGCGAAAGAAGAGCCGCTCTCCACAATAGGAGCTTCAACAGACGAAAGCACTGCATCCTCTTTTGTTGCATCATTGATTATCGGAGCGCTCTTTACCGCATAAACAACCTTTTTGCCTCGCTCAAGGAGTAAATTTAATAATGGCCTATCGAATACTGTTTCTCCTGCATTATCAGCAAGAAAAACGATTTGCTCAGATTTATCCACCATTTCATTAAACAGAGGATAATCCCTGTCAACAAAATTGACTTTCATATCCGTTAATACTGACTCGCTTATAATGACGCCTTCAAAAAGGCTGCCCATATCTATCGCATTGCCAACTATTGCCACTCTCACAGCTTCCTTCAAAGGGTCTTCTGAACTGTTAACAAGAGCTATCATTTTGTTGTAGATTCGCAGGGCTTTTCTTACGTGCTCTTTTTTTATCTCTGAATACGGGTCAACCATTCCGCTTATATCCGAGACCATCTTGTAAATGTATTGCGCAGCCTCTGGAGGAGTCTGGTTGAAGTTGAGGCTCTTCAGGTGTTCACAAGCAAGGCTTAATATTTGCCTCACTTTAGCATCATCGCTTGTGCTAACTTTTGCTGTCCTATATGCCTGGTTGAAAATGCATTTCAAGCATTCAGTCTTAACTTCCATAACCACCTCTCACTTTGATATTTTTGCCACTAAAAACAATCTATTTTATGATATAATTATAATATGGAGGTTATAAATATGATAACAGGGGCTTTTAGAGGAGTTAATGTAGCATTGATTACGCCGTTCAACGAAGATTACAGCATTGATTATAACGCAATGGCAGAGATAATTGAATATGTAATCTCAAAAGACGCCGATGGTATTTTTGTTAACGCAACAACTGGAGAATTCACTTCTCTCTCTTTGGAAGAGAAAAAGCAAGTAGCCAAATTCGTCTCAAAGAAAGTTGACCACAGAGTAAAGCTTTTTCTAAATGTCTCTTCTCAAGTACCCGACGAGGTAAAATCATTATGTGATTCTGCAAATGAGCTGGAATATGATGCCGTGGTTTCCCCTCCACCCTATTTCCTTATACCAGACGAGCAAGGAATAATAAATTACTTCACCTCAATTGCCCAGTCCTCAAACCTGCCAACTTTCATTTACAATATCCCTGTTGCTGCAGGATACAGCATCAAGGAAGACACCATAAAGCGCCTTGCAATGATGGATGAACGCATTGCGGGCGTCAAGGCTACAATAGATAGCTCAAGCTATCACAGAAACTTAATAGAGGGGGTCAAAAAAATAAGGCCAGAATTTACTGTTTTTACTGGAATAGAAAATCTCTTTGTCTATAACCTGCTTGAGGGCGGAGACGGAGCCATTCTTGGATTTGCAAACGCAGCACCGCATCTCTTCAGACAGGCATACAATGCATACATTGCAAACGAGTTTACTCCTCTTGCAGAAATTCAAAGAAAAGTTGGCAAGCTTTCGCAAATCTATGACTTAACAAACTCATTCGCAGGAGCACTCAAAATCTCGTTGAACCTTATGGGCTTCTCGGTACAACCTGTAATGAGAAAGCCATTTCAACTTGATGACTCAAGAATAGATGATATCAAGAACATTTTGAGAGAGGTGGAGTTGATTTAAAATGGACAAGTTTGATGATAGGGCAATCATAGAGATATTGAAAAGAATCAAAGACCCTGAAACAGGTTTGGATATAGTTTCAGAAGGGCTCGTCTACGGGTTCACAGTGAATGAGCTTAAGACCGAAATCTGGATGAGCTTTGAGAGCAACACTCCTGTTTGTTACTTCTGCAAACTCATAAGCTGGGCACTTATTCAGAAAATTACTCAGAGCATTGTTGAGGAGTTTTCAAAGAGTGGATACATAAACATAAAAGTTGTGGAGGCTCTTAATCCTAAAATATACTACAACCTTATCACAGGTTCGTAGATGTTAAACAAGGAGGCATCAAATGAAAAAAGAAAGGATTTTGATTGGGGTTATCTTAGCAATTCTTGCACTGACTTTCATCATTAGCATTGTTTTCTATCCTCAGCTCCCGGATAAAGTTGCTTCGCACTGGAACGCACAGGGACAAGTTGATGGGTATATGTCAAAATTCTGGGGGACTTTTACTTCTCCGCTTATAAGCATTGCGATTGTAGGCCTCTTATTGGTAGTTCCCTTAATTGACCCACTGAAAGAAAACATAAAAAAGTTCAAAGACTATTACTACGAATTCATAGTTTTCTTCTTAGTGTTTATGCTCTTGGTTCAGCTTCAGACTCTGCTGTGGAATGTCGGCGTCAAAATACAGATCAACCTGTTTATCCCGATACTTATGGGAGTGCTGTTTTATCTTATTGGCGTTCTCCTGGAAAAGGCAAAGCGAAATTGGTTTATAGGAATTAGAACCCCCTGGACACTCAGTTCAGACACAGTCTGGGATAAAACACACAAAAAAGGCGCTCTCTTGTTCAAGGTCTGCGGAGTAATTGCACTCATTGGAGCCTTGTTTGGAAGCTATTCAATGTACTTTATACTTGTGCCCATACTTGTCTCGACGCTCTTCCTCTTAATTTACTCATATCTTGAGTACCAGAAAGAACAAAAGAGTGCAAATTAGCTTAAATAGTAATCAAAATGCACATTGCTGCTCCCTACCCGAGCAGCAATTTTTATACTAGACAAAATTCAATATTCGTAATTCGTGGACTTGACAGAAATTTGAAAAACTACTAAAATTATAAAGATGCCTCCAGGGCAAGGTGAGTTACCTAACACAGGTGACAATTCCTGATCGGTGGTAAAAGATGAGTAAACTCTTGAGCCCACGACCCTCTTCAAAGAAGAGGTGGATTTGGTGAAAATCCGAAGCCGACAGTAAAGTCTGGTAAGAAGGAGGTGAATTATGTCCTGGACTAACAATAGCAGTAAAAGACTTCGCAACATCATCTACGCAGGCATTCTTGCGGCACTAAGCTTTGTACTGATGAGGTTTATTGAGTTTCCTCTCATCCCGTCGGTTCCTTTTTTAAAAACAGATTTAGGTGACATTCCCCTGCTTCTTGGAGCAATCCAACTTGGGCCAATTTATGGAATCGCAATTGCCCTAATTAAGAATCTACTCTTTTTTGCAACTGGAGCAGGCGGAGGAGGGCCAATTGGAGTACTTGTAAACTTCATCGCTGTAGCGACTTTCGCATTCGTAACAGGACTTCTCACAATCAAAAAGAAGTCTATCTCAACAATCGCCATTGGATTACTGCTTGGTGGGATTTCAATGGTAGCGGTGATGGTTCCAGTGAACTTTTGGGCTGTCCCTCTGTTTATGCCAGGCATCACACAAGAGGCACTTGTGGAATACATATACAAGGTAAACATTCCTTTTAATCTTGTAAAGGCTGCCCTTGATGTGGTTCTGGTGAGTTTCCTTTCGCTGGCTCTCCTCAAGAGAAATTTTCTGAACTAAAGTAAAGAGGATAGGAACGCTCCTATCCTCTACATTTGTCTGTTGCAATCTGGCGATGTCTCTGATATAATTAAAAAAAGGAGGAAAAGATGGAAGAGAGGGTTATCGAAGTGATTCCAGGTAACTGGAAAAAGGGTATTTTTAAGTCGGAAAGCTGGGCAATCATTGTGACAAACGAAAGACTAATTTTTGCAAAGTGGACACAAGACTTGTTCAACAAGGAAGCACAGAGAAGAAAAGAGGAATCGAAAGAAAGTGGCAGCGGAAAGCTGAAACAGTTCTTCTCGCAGATGTCTGCAAGCCTCACTTACTTTGACAAGTACTATGACATGCAACCTGACGAAGTCTCAAAGGAACACCCTGAGAATTTTGCTCTTCGCTCAGAAGACATAACGACTGCCAAGCTTAAGAGAGGTGTTTACAGAGACAAGTCAGCTGCAATAATAAACGTTAGAATACAGCCAGCAGGAAGTTCAAATGTCGAAGACCTTAGTTTGCCGCACGAATTGACTCTCATTACAAATTCCAACAAAATTGTTTTCCAGTTCAACAAGAATTTTGTGAAAGCAAAAGAGGCCTTAGGCACAGTTGTAAGAGTATAGACAGGAAAAAATTATTTCAATTTGCTTTGCCCAAATTTCCTTTAGCTTTCAATTTGAGTCTGGCTTATCCTCATAAGCTTTGAGTTTAGCATAGGAAATCTCAAAGAAACTATGAAAAATCATAAGGGGTAGTAAGCTTACCACCCCTTATCGTAAATGCCGTAAAACTACTATGCATTTGCTTTTGAAAGAGCTTCCTTTGACTTCTCAACCAACTCTAAGAATGCTTTTTCATCATTTACAGCAAGGTCAGCAAGCATTTTTCTATCAATGTCAATGTTTGCCATTTTCAAGCCGTTCATAAGCCTGCTATACGAAATACCGTGCTCACGAGCAAGAGCATTAATCCTCACAATCCAGAGACTCCTGTACTCTCTCTTCTTAAGCTTTCTTCCGATAAAGGCATACTTCATACCGTGAAGCAAGGCTTCGTTTGCAACCTTAAATCTCCTCGAAGCAGCGCCTCGATACCCTTCTGTCATTTTTAAAATCTTCTTGTGTTTCCTTCTATTGACAACACCTGCTTTAACTCTCATAATATCACTTCCTTTTTAGCTAATTGAATTTCAAAAACTACTTAATGTAAGGTAACAGTGCCTTAATATTCTTAAGGTCAGTTTTGCCAACAACCCTCAAAGCCAGCATTCTGCTTTTTCTTTTCATGCTCTTCTTCTCTAAGTGGTGAGAATGTCCAGCACCGCAAGCCACAATTTTTCCGCTGCCTGTAATTTTAAACCTCTTTGCTGCCGACTTCATTGTTCTCATTTTTTTTAACATTTTTTTCTCTCCTTTCCTTGGCTCTCTTAAGCGTATCCTTGTTTGGCTCAAGCCCAAAAATAAGATTCTTCCCAGCCATTTTTGGTTCAGAAGAAACATTTGCCACATCAGAAAGCGAATCAATTATTTTATGCGCAAGCTCAAAGCCCTTGTCAGTAAAAGCCATTTCTCTTCCTCTAAACCATATCGCAATGTCCACTCTGTTTCCTTCCTCAAGAAACTCTCTTACCTTTCTGTTTTTTATGGCGAGATCTCCTGAATCAATCTTCAGCCTGTACCTCATCTGCTTAATCTCAATTTTAGTCTGCCTCTTCTTAGATTCCTTCTCTTTCTTCTCCTGTTCATAGATGTACTTGCCAAGGTCAACAATCCTACAAACAGGGGGCGTGGCAGTTGGCGCAATTGCTACCAAATCATACCCACGATCTCTCGCAAGCAAATACGCCTCTCTTGAACTCATAATACCGAGCTGCGCGCCATTCTCATCAATCACACGCACCTCTTTCCATCTTACACTTTCATTCGCAATAACATCTTTCGCTTTAATACTTGCACCTCCGAAAAAAAATATAGGTAGCCGAGAAGCTACCTAATATATAAATAATCCTATATTCAAACCTTTTCACAAGCTCTCGGCCGCTTAAGGTAGAGCAAAACGCTCTTTTTTCTAATTGTCACTTAGTATTATATTCAAATCTTCAAATTAATCAATAACCTTTTTCTCGATTTCCTCAGTGATGCTCTCAATAAAATCATTGACAGAGATAGCGCCCTTATCTCCTACCTTACGCTTTCTCACTGAAACAGATTTATTTTCCTGTTCTCTGTCTCCAAGGACAAGTATATAAGGAACTTTTTCAAACTCTGCATCTCTGATTTTGGAATTCATCTTCTCGCTGCGCGAATCAATTTCGACACGAATTCCCTTCGCAAAGAGAGCATTGTAAACAGATTTTGCATAATCTAAATGCCTATCTGCAATAGGAATAATCTTCACCTGCACAGGAGCAAGCCAAGTTGGGAATGCACCTGCATACTGCTCGATTAGAGTTCCGAAGAATCTCTCCATTGAACCAAGCACAACCCTGTGAATCATAATCGGCCTGTGCTCCTTGCCATCTTCACCAATGTAATTTACATCAAAACGTTCTGGCAAATTAAAATCAACCTGAATAGTTGGCCCCTGCCATTCTCTGCCTATTGCATCGACAAGTTTTATATCAATCTTTGGGCCGTAGAAAACGCCTTCTCCAGGGTCAACTTTGTATGGGAGTTTTATTGTCTCAAGAGCAACCTTTAAAGCATTCGTTGCAAGGTCCCAATTCTCGAGGCTCCCAACATACTTTTCAGGACGCGTTGAAAGATAGATGTTGTAATTCTCAAACCCAAATGTTTCTATCATAAACTTTGCAAACTCCACCACTCCGATTATTTCTTCCTCAAGTTTCTCAGGTGTTACAAAAAGGTGGGCGTCATCCTGAGTAAAGCCCCTCACCCTGAGCAAGCCATGCAAAACGCCAGCTCTCTCGTATCTATAAACAGTGCCAAGCTCTGCATACCGCAAAGGCAAATCTCTGTAACTCCTCGTTTGAGACTTGTATATCATAATGTGGAATGGGCAGTTCATCGGCTTAACCATATATGACCCTTTGTCCACATCCATCGGAGAGAACATATTCTCTCTATAGAAATCCCAATGGCCAGATGTCTTCCACACCTCAACGCGCGCTATGTGAGGAGAGTTGACAAAATAGTACCCACGCTTAATATGCTCGTCTCTCCAAAAATCCTCAATTACCTTTCGAATCATTGCTCCCTTCGGATGCCACAATATCAACCCAGGGCCGAGGTCTTCGTTAATGCTGAATAAATCGAGTTCTTTCCCGAGTTTCCTGTGATCACGCTTCTTTGCCTCTTCAATAAACGCAAGATATTGTTCAAGCTCTTCTTTGGTTGCAAAGGCAGTGCCATAAATTCTCTGAAGCATTTTGTTTTTCTCATCGCCACGCCAATAAGCACCAGCAACAGAAAGCAGTTTAAAATTGCTTGCAAATCGAGTTGAGGGGATATGTGGCCCTCTGCACAGGTCAGTGAAATCGCCCTGAGAGTAAATTGTCACCGTGTCACTTTCTATTTCATTTATAATTTCAACTTTATAGTTCTGCCCTTTTGATTGGAAAAGAGCTATTGCATCGGCCTTCGACAGAACCTTTCTCTCAAAAGGTAGGTCTTCCTCCACAATCTTTCTCATCTCCTGCTCGATTCTGTCTAAATCATCATTCGTCCAGGCGTTTTCCACGTCAAAATCATAGTAGAAACCTTTATCGATTGCAGGCCCAATGGTGTATTTGGCTTCTGGGAAAAGGTGGAGCACAGCCTGGGCAAGTATATGAGAAGTACTGTGGCGAATTATTTCTTCCCCTTCTTCAGAGTTCACAACAATGGGAGCAACATCGGCATCTTCTTCAAGTATGAAGCTTGTATCGACTGGTTTTTCATTGACCTTTGCAGCGACGGCATCGGCAGAAACGCCTGCAAGCCTGAACAGGTCTTTCACAGATATCTTATCCTGAAACGAAACGTCCTTTCCATTGATTCTAGCTTTTCTTTCTGACATTTTACCCTCCCTTATAGATGGTGGGCGATAGTGGAATCGAACCACTGACCTCTTCGGTGTCAACGAAGCGTTCTACCTCTGAACTAACCGCCCACACTTATACATTTATACAGAAATTACAGTTTTTGTCAAGAGTTTTACTTATACTAATCTTAGAAAATTAAACTTCCTTTATTATGATATTGCCAATAATGTCAGCTGCTTCAGAAATCCTGTCAGCCGAATTGCTTATATGCCTGAAAACTTCACGCATCTTAAATATATAGTGAAAATCCTCGTTCTCAAACAGATTTGCAAGAGCTTCTCTGTAGGTTTCCTCAATTTCATTCTCTATAACCTTAGCCGCAATTACATTTGTATTTGCAAGATTCTTGTCAACAAATAAATTTGATACAGCATAATTAAGATGAACAACACCTCGCGACAACTTCTCTATCATTTTCTTCAGGTAGAAATTCGGGTTCAGGTTGTAAACAACCATTTCCTCAACAGTGCTTAAGGAATAATCAAGTATCTCATCAATGACATTAGAAAGAGTAAACAAGTCTTGCCTATCAAGCGGAGTAATAAGGTTCTTTACCAGCTCGTTTATTAGCTCTCTTCTTGCTCTGTCTCCGTCTTCTTCCACGCTTTTGATTTTGATTTTAAGATTATGCCTGAGCACTTCTTTATCAGGAATGCTATCATCTATACCCATAAACTCATTCAAAACATTCACTCCGTTAACAGTTATCTGGGCTTGCTCCTTCAAAAGATTTTGAAAGGCATCTCCCTTTTTAAACATTGTTTCCCATACTTTCATATCAATCAACTCCTATTATATTTTACTATATTCTATATAATTTTCTCTAAAATAAAAGTTACTGCCGCCGACAGAATAATCGACATTGGAACAGTAACAACCCAGGTTAATAAAAGATTTTTAACCACATTCCACTTAACAGAGTATGGTTTTTCAGAATAACCTATTCCAACAACGCCCATATTGAGAGTCTCAGTACTGCTTATCGGGAGGCCGATTCTTGCAAAAGCAAGCACCGTGAGCGAAGTAATGCCCTGCGCAAGAAACACTTGTTTTGGGTTGCTCTTCATAAGCCTGAAGCCAGACGTCGTAAGTGAATTAGCACCAAAAAGCATTGTACCTATTACAAATATAATTGCAAGCACAAAAACAACGAGTGGGTTGCCAGGGTTTGGATTCAAAGAAGACTTTGTTATATATGTCGCCATATAAACAAGGCTAAGCGCTTTCTCGGCATCATTGGCTCCATAACCCATTACAAGCAGTATCGAAGTCAAAACTTGAAGCGCCTTAAAAACTGGAGACACCTTAGGAGTGGCAAACCTTAGAAACCAGTTCAAGAGCTTTACTATAAGATAACCCAAAATGAAACTTATGATTATAGAAGCAATAAGCCCACCAAATACCTTAAGCGCCTCTGTCCAGTTCAAGTGGGAATAGTGCTTAGAGGCAAGTGAGCCACCCACAAGTGCCCCTACAAAGGTGTAAGAAATGCTCACTGGATATTTAATTCGTTGCGCGAAGACCACCCAGAGAAGTGTTGCTATCAAGGCTCCGTACAATATAGGGAAAGTCATATATTCAAGCGGAAAGATTTTAGTTCCAAGTGTCTTCACGACTGCAGTGCCAAAGATAAAGGGCGCCACAAAAAGAGAACCGAATAGCAACAAAACAGCCAAAGCAGGATGGATAAAATTGGAGGAGATAATAGATCCCAACAACACTCCGCCATCATTAGCACCCATTATTAGCTGAAAAATAAGCACAAAAAAGAAAAAAACTATTAAACTTAAAGGTATTCCAGTATTCATTGCAAAAGATAATAACATTTTTTACATAAAAGTCAAGACTTTGTATGGAGGTCTCTGAAAAACCCTCCTATTCGATTTAATTAGTTGAGTGAAAATCTTTCAGAAAATCTTAGTAAAAGAAGCATTTTGTATTGATTTTTCTTGTATTCATAGTAGAATTACATCAGAAATAAATGACAATATTGGAGGTAGAGAATGATAGGGAAACAGAACAAAAATGCCAATTTCTTTGATAGCTATGTCTTTGATAATCTTTTACCCAAGAAGCATATACTCCTTGACATCAAAAAAGAAATAGATTTCTCTTTTGTTGAAGAAGAGCTTAAGGACCTATACGACACGAAAAATGGAAGGCCTGCTTATCCGCCAGAGGTTTTGTTTAAAATGCTCTTCCTTGAATTTTACTACAACTTGTCTGATGTAGAGGTTGTTAAAGAGTGTCAGGTTAACATCCTCTACCGCTACTTCATAGATCTATCAATTGATGAGGAAATACCCGACGATACAACGCTTGTTGTGTTCAGAAAGAGGTGCGGCAGTGAACGTTTTGAGAGATTGTTTAACAGAATAATTGAGACTTGTAAAGATAAGAATTTTCTTATCGAAGGATTGAAGATTGCCGATGCCACAGCAATAGATGGAGATGTATCTGTCCCTAACAGAGTGAACCTCTTAAGACAGGGAAGGAAGATAACCATAAAGAGAATAGCAAAAGTTGAAAAAAATGCTTACGATAACTTTTCAGATTATATAAACGAAGAAAGGCTCCATGGAAAACCATCACCTCAAGAAGTAAAGGAAGAGATATCGAAGACAAAAGCATTTATTAAAAGTATAAAGGGACAATATGGAGACGATGTAGAAGACCTTCTCAATATTCTTAATGAGCTCTGTGAACATGGGAATAACAAAAATGACAATAATAACGAAGGCGAAAGCGTAAACAAAGATGAAAATAGTGATAAAGATGGTCAACCCCAGCGTTTATCTCAAGAGAAACACATTGTTTCCTTCACAGACACAGATGTGCGCTTTGGAGCAAAGAGCGATAGTAAAAAGTTTGTAGGTTACAAAGCTCATGTTGCCATGGATGAGAGCGGTATCATTACTTCTGTAAATCTTCTCCATGGGCAGGAAAGTGAAAGTACAGATTTACCCAGGCTACTTGAAAAAGAACAAGCAAAAGGGATAGAAGCAACTGCACTTACAGCAGATTCCCTCTATGACTCTCTCAAAAATAGAGTATTCATACATGGGTTAGGCTTGAAGGCATACATCCCTCCAAGAAGAAAAGAAAGAGATGAAGAAGGCTTTATTTATGACCCAAAGAAAGATACCATTACCTGTCCTTACGGCAATATCGCTAAAAGCGGAAGGTGTAGGCAGGAAAATGGAGCACTGTACAACTTCAATCCAAAAATATGCAGAGCCTGCATGAACAAGTGCAAGTGGTACAAAATAGACAGGTGTCGTTTATTTGTAAGTGATGATCTAAAACTTAGGGCAGTTAATAGAGATGAGTATTACAATGAAGCCTTAAAGAAGAGAAAAGATATTGAAAGAAAGTTTGGTGAAGCAAAGAAGTGGCATGGATTGAGGAGAGCTCGGTACAGAGGGAAGTGGAGAGTAGCAATACAGGTTCTCATGACCTTCATTGTTGTAAACATAAAGATAATGGTAAAGATCCTTAAAGAAGGCTTTTACAAAGTGCCTAATTGTAGCAGTTTAGCTTTAGAGAAAGGATAATTAGAGTGAGAAACATAAAAAATGAAAAAAGAAATGTGAAAAAGTTGAAAAGTTGAATCTTAGAATAGAATGTTAAACTAAAATTTTGAAAAACTCGATATATAAATGAGGAGATACAAGGACTTTTTCAGAGACCTCTTCACAAGTGGCACTACTACAGGAATATGCTTCAGGAAGTTGACCCGCACAATCCTCTTCTTGAAGTTGGCTTTCACGGCTTGCCGATCAGCGGAGGATTGAAAGATTAGAAAGAGGGGGGAGAAATCCACCTCTTTTTTTGTTGGAGTTATTCGGGTTTGACTTGAGCCCTGGGCAGAGACAAATACCCCACCCACCCTTTTATCAGTAGCTCGACGTGCGGCTGTCAACAATTGGCAGGCTGACCGTCTGCTACTACACCGCCTTGAAGGCGGTAACTTAGAGGGCACGCCTCGCAAAAAATGTTTGAGCCCCCAAAAGAGAAAAAAAGATTTATATAGTAGAATTTTTATACTTGACAAATTTTTCAAAAGGGATAAATTTTTATTGAGTGATAAAAAATCGCTCAATTTAGGTAAAAATCACAGGAGTCAGATATGAAAAAAGGAATGAAAGCAGTTTTGATTGCATTAGTAGCAATCTTCATCTTCCTAGCAGGCTACAGGCTGATTAAAACAGATCTATTTGTAAGTTCTTCAAGCTGGGCAAAGGATTATGACATTGACTATTCTATACTTGCTGCTAACTTAGATGAGGGTTACGGTGTTGTTCAAACGCCTGATAAAGGGTATATTGTTACAGGGGTTACCTCTGGGGACCAGAATGGAACTTTTTTAGTTATGAGACTTACTCCAAAAGGAAGTGTAATCTGGGCAAAGCAATTTGGAAAGTCTGAGGGTGAACCAACTTGCCTTATAAAGACAAACGATAATTGCTACCTAATTGCAGGGGAGACTTACTCAAGAAAATCAGATCGAAATCTCTTCTTAGTAAAAATTGATTTGGATGGAAACATGAAATGGTCAAAGTCATATGGTAGGATAAAAACTGAATGGTTTGACTTTGCAGGTCTTGATGAATCAAAACTTACTTCTGATCTACTCTTAGGGTCAATTTCTCAAACTATTGATGGTGGATTTGTACTTTCTGGCGGATTCTGGTGGTACGGTGGGCCACAGGATTATATGGGTTCTCTTGATGTATTTTATCCCATCATTATTAAAATTGACAAGGATGGTGAAATTGAGTGGGTAAAAGCATTCGAGGGGAACAGTGTTGATCTTTTTGACTATACCTCTCAAACTGTAGATAGTGGATTTCTCACAGTAAAAATGATGCTAAATTACCATGATCTCTTTGTTATGAAGCTCAGCCCAAATGGAAAAGTTGAATGGTCTAAAATATTAGAAGGTGGCATTGCATCTTCATGTGCTCCTACGGAGGATGGAGGAGCTATTGTATGTGGTAGTTACGAGAAGCAAGGTCTTAAGAATTCTAGTGCTTCACTTCTAATAAGGATTAATAAGGATGGAGAGGTTTTGTGGGCTAAAACTTATGCACACAATACTAAAATCGGTTTTATTAAATCTATTATCAAAACAGCAGATGGTAATTTCGTTATTTTAGGAACAACATCTAAAGATAGATTATTTGTGCTTAAAGCTGATGAGAAAGGAAGCATCAAATGGGCAAAGACATTTGGTTCAGGATGTGAATCAGTCAATTACCACTCAGGTCTTTCTTCAACAGCCGATGGTGGATTTATTGTTACTGGAGGAACTGAGTGTTTTAGTAATTTTAGCCTTCTCAATTTTGATGTTGGAAATTCAGATATCATTGTAGCAAAATTTGATAAAGATGGAAACATTGGAGGAAAGTGCGGTGACTCTTTTGGGCCTTATCTTCAGGAGTGTTCACCGGACATCTCTTTAGTTAAACTTGATGAAAAAATACTCCGTTTGGTTTCATCTGATGCAACATTTGAAACTATTCCCTTTTCTCCAGAAGTCATCAAAATCAGGAATGTGCATGTAAGAACAATTTGTAAAGGAAGATAGGAGGTGAATAATATGAAAAAAAGAATAAAAGTAGCAGTTATTCTGTTTATCATTTTTTTGCTGTCTTTTAACCCTCTTGGCAATTCTATAAGTGCTCTATCTACAGGAAAAAGTGAAAGTAGCTTTAAAGAAGCCTTTGATAGTAAAATGTAGCAGAGTTCCAAAAGGACAATGATAGAATTTTTTATCCTCTAACGATTAATAAGCCTACAATAATAACACCTCAAAAAGCTGTTCTTATCGTACACGGTTTTGAGTGGAAACCCTATATACTCTGGAATGTAACTGGTGATATGGCAGCATGGTTAGCAGGATATGTCAAAGTTACTGGTGAGCCTGACGTAGAAGTCGCTCATCAGCACCGTCCGTTAGTACCTAGAGAAGATGAAACTCAAATTTCTCACAAATTCTTTCACGTTGTGCCTAATTATTCAAGTGACCCCGATGCATGCGATGTTTACATAAGCAATTATCCAGGAGACGACCTCGGTCTTACAGGAGATAACGAGCTATCGCCCACAGTAGGGACAGGTATCTCTGATTATGCTCGAAAATTGCCTGAAGAGATTGATTATATAAAAAGCAAGGGGAACGTATCCATAGATATTGTTGCTCACAGTATGGGCGGGCTTGTTGCAAGAAGGTATATAGAAAGCAGGGATTTTAGCCACTTGCTACAAGATGACCATGATCATAGCGATGATTACTACCATGGAGATGTAAATGAATTGATTATGCTTGGTACACCAAATCACGGGCTTTTTATAGCACTTGTGGGGACATATGTCTTTGCAAGTTTACTAGTCTCGCAATTAGGGTGGTGGCGATTAGGAGGATTTGGGTTATTCTGGGGACCCTTTTTAAATCAATTTCGCTTGCTTAAACCAGTTGATAATATGGCTATTAAAAGTCATTTTCTAAATACGTTAAATTCTGGAATAAGCGGTCGTGATGTCGATGTAGATTACTATACAATTGCAGGTAGGGTACCTGTTTATCTTGATTCTACAGATAAAGTTGTAAGTTCTTTCCCTTGGGATGTTCTGGTACTTTCAAACGAAGTTAAATTAAGAGAAGCAAAAGGTAATATTGATGTTTATTATACAGATCATATAGGTCTTATGAAGACTAAAGAAATATCCGATCTTGTTAAGTCACTCATCCACGACAACTCATTTTCAGGCAGTGGTGGTGTTAGCGCTCCATATAACCCCTCGATGACCTTTGGACATAGATTCGTTTTAGAAAGAGCGTTTGGTTGGCCAGGGCTTTGGGTGCTCACTATTCATTGTCCAATTAATACAACAGTCAAAGATCAGTATGGAAGGGTAATAGATAGTCAGGGGCACAATGAGATACCCAATGCAGAAGTCCAGGTCATAGATGACGAAAAGAATTTCTGTTTGCCAGGAAATTTGTCGTATACAATAGAACTTAATGCATACTCAGCAGGAACCTTCACCATGGAGTCAGCTTATTTAGGTAAAGATAATGGAGTGGTAGCATCAGTTTTTAAAGATGTTAATATTGATACTAATACCAAGCTTGTTTCTTCGACAATCGAGCCAGGAAGTGTTGATTTTACCTTAGAAGTTGATTACGATGGCAATGGAACGGTTGATTATTACATAACACCGGATGTTGAGGGCTCAACGGATAGTGAACCTTTGCCTCCCATAAACCTTAAAGCAGAGCTAAACCACTCATCGGTTATATTAGAATGGACTTCTACAATTCCCAATACGTTTTCCATTTCTGGCTATGAAATTTATAGAGGGACTTTAGAAGGTGAGGGATGGCCCTCACTAATTGCAACAGTTAGTGCAGGGACAACTATGTATACTGATACAAGTGTTACGATAGGGGAAAAATATTACTATTATGTGGAGGCTTTCGATAACCAATCGCCTCCAAATTATTCCTGGGCTTCAAACGAGGTGATTGTTGATACAAGCAAGTTTACCTATACTATCACTGCCTCAACAGGTTTTGGTGGCTCAATAACTCCATCTGGCAGTGTAACTGTAAATTACGGCGACTCCAAGACTTTTACCATCAAAGCAGATCCAAAGTTTATGATTGCAAGAGTGCTTGTTGATGGTTCACCTATAAGAATTACAAATCCAATTACAATGACTTATACATTTAGCAATGTAATTTCCAACCACACAATCTCTGCTGAGTTTGTTCTTATCCCTGACACTACTCCACCAACGTTAATCCTTCCTACAATCTCAGGTGTTGACCTTAATCTACCTAATGCAACAATCACAACAAATCAAAGCACTTTTACCTTCACAGTCTCTGCAACCGATGATTCAGGTGTAATTTCAAGAATGGTTGTTAAAGTAAATGGTGTAGTGCAGATTGATAAGAACAACCTTGACCCAACAATATACCTTTCAGAAGGAGCAAACACTGTTGAAGTTACGGTATACGACCCATCAGGTAACTACACCACAAAATCGTTCAAAGTAACTGTAGATACAAAACCACCAGTGATTGATGTAACACTCCCTGAGACAGTATCTTCACAGGAACTTACAGTAAAAGGTACTGCCTTTGACCAGGTAACAGGTATTCAATCACTTACAGTAAATGGCAATCCTGTTATCCCAACTCTTGAAGGTAACTTTGAGACAAAACTTACACTTTCATCTGGCGCAAATACCATAACAATTGAAGCAGTGGATAAGGTAGGCAATAAATCTACTAAATCATTTACCGTCTCCTACGTTCAACCTCAACCAAGACAATCCTATATGGTTGTCCTTAAGATAGGTGATCCAACCATTACAGTAAACGGCACTTCGAAGAAGATAGATGCCCAAGGAAGTAAACCCATCATAAAGAACGGTAGAACCCTTCTTCCTATAAGAATACTCATTGAATCTCTTGGTGGTACAGTTGAATGGAATGCAAAAGAACAAAAAGTAACAATAACCTTAAACGGTCATTCAATGATTCTCTGGATAGGCAAAACCACTGCCCTTGTTGATGGCTCTAAGGCACCTCTTGATGTTGCACCACAGATTATAAACGGCAGAACATACATACCTTTGAGATTTGTTTCAGAGCATCTTGGTGCCTCAGTAAACTGGGACGATAAAACTCAAACAATAACAATCTACTACTGGCCGTAGGATATTGGTGTGCTAATTTATACCTAATCTGAGCGATTCTCCAAATTTTCCTCGTATTTTTCTTGGGTAAAACAGAGATTTGATGTAGAATTTGAGCACATATTAAAAAAGATAGTGCCTTCACTTACTGGGTGATGAAGCACTATCATATTGAGGTGATATAACAATAATCAAAAATGAAAAAAAATCCAAACAGATGAAAGAGGCCTATGAGGTAAGGATAGATAGTATTGAGAAAACATCAGATACACTATCCGACAGGGCAAGGCTTACACTGTTTGCAAGGTACCTTTCAAAGATAGG
>JBMFRX010000005.1:0-79343 GCA_049967855.1 Caldisericaceae bacterium | reverse complement strand
TACGTAGCAGTTGCCCCAGCAGTGTTAGGACTTGCAGTTATGCTTGCAGTCATCGCCTTAGTTTTTCCAACAAAACTTAGTGGCAAAAGTGCCACGATAAGCATTAGTACAAACAACTTTTTTAAAGATTGTTTCATGATAAAACCTCCTTCTTCTTAAAGATTTTAATTTCTTTACTTTTTACTGCTCTACATAATTCTATCACATTTTTAGCTTCCTCATATATTAGACTGTCAAACTGCCAAAAAAGTTCCACAAATTTCATAGAATTTTCAAAATGCAGAAAATTCCCGACACATATTCCTTAAAAAGAGTCCTCAAATAAGTTACTATTTTTTACTTTAATCTTTAGACTGGCTAACTCCCAAAAAAGTTCCATAATTTCAAGATGATTTTCTCATATGCTTAATCTTTATAAATAAGAATGTGGAAAGTGCTGCAAGAATGGCAAGCAAAATTGAAAGAATGATTATTGCATAATCTTTTATTTTTGAATCTGAGCTGTGCGCTGAAGATACCTCTTCAAAATAAATAAACGGATGTGCTTTTGCATATAAAAGCACCTTTCTATTGCTTGATAAATAGTTTAGCGACGTGTCTAGATAGATATTACCTAAAGTAGTTCCCTCAAACTTGCTCTTGTAGCCAGAAATAGCTTGCGTCTTGCTATCCAAATCAGAAATTGCCTTTTCAATTTTTGGAGTGCAGTCAAGGGAACTTTTAATATAATAAATTTTCCCGCTGCTATCAATATCAACATTGTCAAGGATATCATAGAGGTAAGTGCCCACAAATCTTGCCCAGAAAGAGTTATTATCCAGTTCTATGTTTTCAGATGGCATCATTTCACTAACCTTGTTCTTGATAGTCGTCTTCAATAAATCAAGGTCTTTTTTGTTCTTTGCAGAAGATAAATCAATTGTAACCAAATAAGCATAAGGTGGGAATTGCTCCAAGTTTGCCTGTATGCCTTGTGAAGGATCATAATAAGAAACTCCACTTTCTAAAAATCTATTTTGCATGCTGTAGGGCAGATTGTATTGTATTATGACTTTGGAGTTAACAATACTTACCTCTGGAACAAAGCATTCCATAAAAATGGGTTCATTTGTAGAAGGGTTTATGAAACCGGAGTAAATATAAGGTGTAATGTCTAAATCCTCTTTGTTAAAGTACCTGTCAGCAAGCTTGAGTAAAGTGTTTAAATCGTTTACGCCATTTATCGCATAAGTGTACTTGAAATCTGTATAAACTTTGTATTCCATAAGAAAGGAAATCATTTTACCCTCTAAATCGCTCATAGGACTCGTAACATCGTCACCAAAGTAAAAAAGACTCGAATCTACATTGTAAATTGAGCCTGATGAGTCCGCAAAACCATCGATAAATTTAAGTTGCTCCCTTGGAACCTTCAATGCTGAAAGTATCTTCTGTTCGGTGCTTCCTTCTTTTTGCAATAGAAGAGCTCTGTCGAGTGTATCAAGCACATAGTCTTGAAAATTGTTCGTCCTGTATGAATCCGCAAAGCCGCCTTCTTCACGAGAAATTCGAAAAGGGCCAAACGGATTTTCCGGTAAAAGCGACAAGGCATAATTGAACCAGTCGCTTGCACTGTTAGTTTTTTCCGCTTTATCTTTAAAAGGCTTTATCTTATTGTAAAACTCTTCAGGTAGAAATTCGATTTCGATATTCTGGTAGGGCTCAAAATTGACAAAGTGATACGATGCTTCATTTCCAGCAATACTGTAGCCCTGTGGCTTAAGGCTGAGTAGATACGGATATTCGGGAGTTAAAGAAAACTTGATGCTAATATCAAGAGTACCTATTGGGCCTTTCCAAAATCTTCCTGTCTCAAGGATGTACACAAACCTTCCACCTAAAGGAATTCCTCTGTAACTTACGTCGACTGTCTTTGTTTCACCTTTGTTAAATGCAACATCAAAGATAACCCAGGGACTGTAAGCGATAAGTTGCGGTACAACAGTAATTTCTGTGGTGTTCACACTTTTTCCATCGACCTTCACGGATATATCCCTTGGTTCTCTGCCCATTGCATCTTTCACTCCAAAAGGAAAACCCATCTTGACAATGGCTTTCTCTCCTTCGTTTACAAATACGAATTTTGCGTTGACAGCAACCTTTTCCCCATAAGTATCTTTGTCATCCTGCAATAGAATAGAAAGTGTTTCTTTGACAAGCGTTACATTGTTCTCCTGATACGGAGCGATATTTAATCCATAAGCAAATACAGGACCTGCATCACCTTTTGCTAGTTTCACCTTAAATTGAAAAAGGAAAATGACAACAAATGAAACAATCAAAGCCTTCCTTGCAAAACTCTTCATACCTTTCCTCCTGTTATTTTATTATATCCCGTTTAGCTTCCTCATATATATAGACTGTCAAACTCCCAAAAAAGTTCCACAATTTTGAGAGAATTTTTAAAAATCTTTCTCTCTATCCAAAAACTTTGCAAGAAAGCTCCCAAAATAATTTACTATTTTTTACTTTAATCTTTAGACTGACTAACTCCCAAAAAAGTTCCATACATAATTTTTAGGAATTTTTGCTTTCTTATTGAATTATTTGACACATTTGATATCATATAAGTATGAGAAAGAAATTTCTTGTGGTCGGAGCAGGAGGAAGAACAGGCATTCTCTTCACTGAAGAGCTGCAAAGAGCTGCCGAAGTTGTAGGTGTTGGCAGGGAAGCTATGGTTGCAAGAGTTGCAGATGGCAGCATTCTTGTCTCAATTGATGGACAGAAACCGACAAAACCAAATTTTACGATAATTCCTGATACTCAATTGGGCACAGACATAGAAGCTAACTTCATTCTGCTTGCAACAAAGAATCCAGTTGGCGAAGCTATCAGGCATTACTACCAAAGCATAAACATAACGCACATTCCCGATTTAATACTTCCACAGAACGGATTATCAGTGGCTGAGGAAGCCTACCCCGTGCTCAAGGAAATTTTCGGAAGCAAGGTTGCCAACATTCGAATCATCAGGGTTTCCCTCTTTAATGCAGTTTCTAGCGCAACTGTCGACAACGTGTCCATTATTTCTTATTCTCACCCAATTCGTCTATCGCTCGGAGTTGCCTATGGTGACGACAACGTTTCTGACCTTGCAGAAATTCTGTCCTCAGCAGGTGTTGAAGCCTACCCAGTAAGCAAGGCACACACAAAGGATATGGAGTATTCAAAACTTTTCACCAATCTTATTGGAGTTGCATCGTTTGCAAACGGTAAATCCATCGAGGAAGGGTTAACTGACGATAAATGCTTTTATGATGAGGTTTCCACTCTCAAAGAGTACGTAGCTACTGTAAAGAAAAACGGCGGCAGTTTCCTGAACTTCAAGCACTATCCCATTGCTACTCTTGCTTTCATTGTTGAAAAAGTCCCCTTTGCCGTGCTTAGACTTTTCAAGGGTAGCATTGCAAAGATTATTCTAAAAGGACGTGGCGGCAAACAGAAAGGAAACATCGATGAGATTGACTACTACAATGGAGCAGTGATAGCTCTTGCTAAAAAAGTTGGAGTAGAAACTCCTGTAAATAGCAAAATCTACAAAATGATAAAGGAGAAAGCATGATTGTTAAATTTA
Source organism: Caldisericaceae bacterium (assembly GCA_049967855.1). Lineage (GTDB taxonomy): Bacteria > Caldisericota > Caldisericia > Caldisericales > Caldisericaceae > JAIMJY01. The sequence continues at coordinate 75,727 of JBMFRX010000005.1, read as the reverse complement.
TAGGCTTGAGTATATTTGCGTACCTTTTGGGCTCTATTCCTTTTGGGTACATCGTAGGCAGGCTAAACAAAGTAGACGTGCTTACGCTCGGTTCAAAGTCTGCCTCTTCAACAAACGTATCGAGAGCCCTAGGCTGGCGTTGGGCGTTAGTTTCGGCTTTGCTTGACTTTTCAAAAGGAGCTTTGCCTGCCTACCTCGGGAGGCTATTCCTTACAAACGAATGGTTTGTCATTATTGTTGCTTTGCTCCCAATGTTGGGGCAAGTTTTCCCAATTTTCTTGAAGTTCCGTGGAGGAAAAGGAGCATCTTCTTTCTATGGCGCAACTCTCGGACTGATTGGGGCAAGGTATTTCGTCTACTTTTTCCCTGCAGCACTTTTAATCTTTGCCCTCACAAAAAAGACGAGCCTTACGAATATGATTTTTTCATGGCTTTTGTTTATCCTAATCGTGATATTCTCAGCTTTTCTTCATATTTTCCCCACTAGTTATATCTTTTTTGCGGGGGCTGGAGCAACTTTCCTTTTGGTTGCTTTGAGAGAAAACCTCAAACGCCTTTCGGAAGGAAAAGAACCAGATACTCCACTCAAATGGTGAGCTAAGAGCCCGCAAATTAAAAATTGTATTAAAAGCATTTTGTTGTATAATTAAAATATGGAATATTTAGCACTTTACAGGAAATACAGGCCTCTCACCTTCGAGGATGTAGTTGGCCAGGAAGCAACAGTTGCTATACTAAGGCAGGCCCTTAAGCAAGGGAAGATTGCTCATGCATATCTTTTTGCAGGCCCAAAAGGCACCGGCAAAACAACAGTTGCTCGTATATTCGCCAAAGGCTTGAATTGCGTGAACGGGCCAACAGACAAACCTTGCATGCAGTGTGACAGTTGCTTAAGCATAACAAATGGCACCAATATCGATGTCCTTGAAATAGATGCAGCATCAAACAGAGGAATAGATGAAATTAGAGACCTCAAAGATAAAGTCCAATATGTTTCTGTGAGTGCAAGATACAAAGTATACATAATCGATGAAGCACATATGCTCACCAACCAGGCATTTAACGCTCTCCTCAAAACCCTTGAAGAGCCCCCCAAAAATGTAGTTTTCATATTAGCTACAACAGAGGCAGAGAAGATTCCTCAGACAATAATTTCTCGATGCGAACGCTTTTACTTCAAACCCATATCAATACAGGATTTGGTTGAGCGCATTAATCTCGTTTGCAACAGCGAAGGCGTGAAAATTACTGACGGGGCAGCTCGAATAATTGCTCGGCTTGCTTCAAGCTCTTTGCGTAATGCACTCAGCCTGCTTGACCAGGCAATGACGATGTACGGCAGCGAAATCAACGAAGAGAATCTTGAAATTCTATTTGACACGCCAGAGGACAGAGCTTTTTATGACTTCGTTAATGCTTTCATCGCAAAGGACCAACCCTCCATTTTAAAAGACATTGGCTCACTAGAAGACAACGGGAAAGATGCGAAAGTTTTCCTTTCAGGCTTGCTTGATTATTTGCAAGACCTCATAACTGCGCGCATAACAGGTTTTGACGACATAAAAAATAAGCGTGACTCAGAATTAGTTGAACTTATGAAGGAGCAAAGCAAGCGAGTGTCCCCAAAGAAACTCATAGAACTGTCGTCCGTGCTCGTAGACCTGCTCCCAAAATTGAGAAATTTCAAAGAGCCCTATTTCCCAATACTCCTGGCCTCTCTCAATTTCATTACTGATGAAAGCTCTTTTGCAATACCTGCCGCACAGGTTGAAGTGCAAGCAGCCAGCGACACCAAACCAAAAACCGTCAAAGCAGAGGCAAATGAAGCAAATATTCCTCTTGAAACAAAAGCGAGCGAGGTTTCAGGAGAGCTCACAATTGAAAAGATTTCTTCAAATTGGGACAAAGTGCTTGCGGCAGTTAAGTCTAAAAGCGTTGCTCTCTTCCCTATGGTTGCTAAATCAAACCCCGTTGAATACAAAGATAAATGTGTAACGCTTATACCAGAAAAGAAATTCTACGTATCAATGTTAAGGCAAGAGAACAATTTGCACATTATTGAGGAGGCCTTACAGCAGGTATTTGGAACTCAAATCAGCGTTTCTATTTCAGAGCCTATGGACGAGAAGCTCTTTAACAGAGAAGAGGCAATGAAAGAAGTGATTGAAAAACCTGTTGTTAAAGAAGTTCTTAAGCTTTTTGACGGTTCTGTTACAGATGTAAATAAGATCGAGGAGGACAAATGAAAAACATCAATGACCTTATGAAAAAGGCACGTGAATTGCAGGACAAAATGGAGAAAATTGAAGTTGAGCTAAATGCACTTGAAGTCGAAGGTTCTTCTTCAGGAGATCTTGTTAAGGCGAAGGTTACTGGAAAACTGGAAGTAGTCTCCCTGGAAATTGCTCCTTCCCTCATCGAAGCGAACGACAAAGAAATGCTCGAGGATTTGATTATAGCCGCAATAAGAGACGCTCAAAACAAAGCAAGGGCAATTGCCTCTGAGAAATTTGCTGAGCTTGGATTACCAGGCGGAATGGGAGGCGTGGGATTTCCCAATTAATGGAAGTTGGCAACAAGCTTGACAGACTCATAAGGGAAATCGGCAAGCTACCAGGGATTGGACCAAAAAGTGCCGAGCGTATTGCTCTTTACATACTTTCACTGAGCAGCGAAGAAGCTTCTAACCTGACCGACTCAATAAATGAGGCACGTTCCAAAATTCACCTTTGCCCTGTTTGTTTTAACATCACCGATAACGAAGGACCCTGCGACATATGCAGTAATAATTCTCGCGACCACAGCAAGATTTGCGTCGTAGAGGAAGTAAGAGACCTGTTTGCAATAGAGAAGAGCGGCGAGTACAGAGGGGTCTACCATGTGCTTCACGGACGGCTCGACCCTATGAATCATATGTCGGCTGAGGATTTGAAGGTTAAGGAATTGATTTCGCGACTCAAAAGCGGTGAAGTGAAAGAAGTAATCATAGCTACAAATCCAAACTTCAACGGCGACATAACTGCAACTTATCTGGGTAAACTGCTCAAGCCCTTTGGCATAAAAATTACTCGAATCGCCATGGGGTTACCAAAGGGAACTGAAATTGATTTTGTTGATTCTGTTACGCTTTCATTAGCGATAAAAGATAGGAAAGAATTCTAATTTAAAGAGGTGAAGCAAAATGAGCGAAATCTTGGCTTTAAAGTCACGGGAAATTTTGGATTCCAGAGGGTATCCTACTGTGGAAACGGAAGTTTTTTTGGAGAGCGGTTTCTCCGCAAAGGCTCAGGTGCCTTCAGGGAAATCAACAGGCAAGCATGAAGCAGTTGAACTGAGAGATAACGACAAAAGCCGTTACGATGGGAAAGGTGTCCTTACGGCAGTTGCCAACGTAAATGAGATAATAGCAGAGAACGTTGTTGGAATGGATTCAGAAAATCAGGCTCTTATCGACAATCTTATGATTGATCTTGATGGGACTGACAACAAGGGCAAACTTGGTGCAAACGCAATACTCAGCGTATCGCTTGCAGTTGCAAGGGCAACGGCAGTGGAGCTCGGCATACCTCTCTACAGGTATATTGGAGGCCTCAATTCTAACACTTTGCCTGTTCCACAGTTCAACATCCTTAACGGAGGAGAACACGCAGATTCAGGATTGGATATCCAGGAATTTTTGATACTTCCTGCAGGCTTAAAGAAGTTTAGTGATGCACTGCGTGCAGGTTCTGAGATTTACCACAAGCTTGCAGAAATTCTCAAAAAGAACGGTTACTCAATTAGCGTAGGCGATGAGGGCGGATTTGCTCCAAGGCTCAAAGACACAGAAGAGGCTGTCTCATTCATCGTAAAGGCAATAACAGAGGCTGGGTACGTTGCAGGTTCAGATGTTTTTGTTGGAATTGACTCTGCAGCAAATTCATTCTACAGAGAAGAAGGCTATTACGATTTTGAAGGCAAGAATAGAAGTTCTAAAGAAATGATAGAATTTTATGAGTCGCTAACGTCAATGTTCCCGATAATATCAATTGAAGATGGCCTTTCTGAAGAGGATTGGGACGGATGGGTTGAACTCGAAAAAAGTCTCGGCAGCAGCATACAACTAGTTGGAGATGACATTTATGTTACTAATCCCAAGAGGCTTGCCAGGGGAATCGAGCTTTCTGCGTCAAACTCTGTTCTAATTAAGCTCAATCAAATAGGCACTCTAACAGAAACCATCCAGACAGTAAATATGGCAACCCATGCTGGTTTTAACTCCGTTGTTTCACATCGCTCTGGTGAAACCGCAGATGCATTTATTTCCCATCTTGTGGTCGGGTTAGGTACGGGTCAGATAAAGAGCGGGGCGCCATGCAGGGTTGAACGTCTCGAAAAATACAACGAGCTGCTCAGGATAGAAGAAGAGCTCGGAGACAATGCAATTTATGCAGGCCTATCTGTATTTGGTAAATTTCTCAGGGAGTAAACAATGCCTGAGATAATTGAAGTTGATTTTCTCAAACAGGAAATTAGCGACCAATTATCAGGTAAACTCATAATAGATGCCTTCTTGAACAAAGAGAAGGCATCTAACCTAAATAGTTCCGTCTTTCAAAGCACATTAAAAGGTAGCAGTATTACTGGAGCAAGGCGTAAAGGAAAAATCCTTATAATAGATATGTCCAATGGTGTTTCGCTTGCTTTTCATTTCCTGCTTACAGGGTATATGAAACTCACATCTCAGTGTGAAAGGGATAAATTTCAAGCTGGACTTGTTTTTGATGACGGCTGTCTTGTCGTTGGCGGCCTTATGGGAGCAGCCTGCATAAAAGTTCTTAGTACAGAAACTGTATTTAGCGATGAGCTTCTGAAAGACCTTGGAATAGACGCCCTCAGCCCAGAATTCAAATTCAGTGTCTTCAAGGGTATATTGCTCACAAATAAGAAGAAAACTATCAAACAAGTTCTGACAGAGCAGTCATTAATAGCAGGCATTGGAAATGCTTACTCAGATGAAATCCTTTTCGAAGCAAGAGTTTCTCCACTCAGGCTTTGCGAGACTCTTTCCGAGAAGGAAATTAGGACCGTCTATGATTCAATTTTTGTCATTTTCGAAGAGGCAAGAAAATATGGAGGCGAAAGCGAACTTTCTTTTGTTCATCTAAACGGCGAAAAAGGCAAAATGCAGCAACATTTCAAAGTTCACAAACGCGAAGGAGAAAAGTGTTTTAATTGCTCAGGGCTCGTTGCAACTGTCAAGATAAAGGGAAGGACCTCTTATTTTTGCCCTGAATGCCAAAAATAAACTTTGAGGAGAAAAAGATATGGAAGATTTCAGCGTCAAGCAATGGCTCGTAATAATAGTTCTTATTACAGTTATCACTTTTGGAGGAGGCGTCATTTTAGGAAAACAATTGCCCAGAAAATCACCTGCTGTTGTTGAAGACACTATCACAAATGTTTCTGCCCCAGAAGTTCCTGCGCAGATTACTGTGTACATAACTGGCGCTGTAAAAATGCCCGATGTCTACAAATTGAAGGAAGGAAGCATTGTAAAGGACGGAATTATCAAAGCAGGCGGCGCATTAGAATCCGCAGATTTAGTTGCAATTAATCTTGCAAAGAAACTTGTAGACGGCGAAGAGGTCGCGGTGCCTTACAAAACAGCAAACTCTGGAACTACCAACACTGCTACAAGTCAATCTGACGGTAAAATCAACATAAACACTGCAACAAAAGCCGAACTTGTTAGCCTCCCTGGAATCGGCGATGTGAAAGCTCAGGCAATAATTGATTATAGAACAAAGAATGGCGATTTTAAAAGAATCGAGGACATCGTTAACGTTTCAGGCATAGGTCAGAAAACGTTTGATTCTTTAAAGGATTTGATTAAGGTAAATTGATTCTTTCCTTAAGCGTTCTGATTTCAACTGTACTAGGCATTGCTTTATCGATTCTGGTTCTTGAGAAAAATTTTTTAGCAATTCCTATTTTAATAGCTCTCGTCATTCTCAATTCATTCTTTTCCCAGAGAAAACAAAGAATTTTCGTCCTTTTATTTGCCATTCTGGTTTCATTGACAAGCTTTGTACGTTTTAAGCCATTTACCTACGACCGTATTCCTCCATCGCTGAACGAGAAAACAATTACAGTATATGGCAACGTTTCAGGATTCTCTGAGGAGGCTTATTACCCGAAGAGTTTTACCGTGAACAACCTTTCCATTGATGGAAAAACCTACTCAGGAGCGCTCAAGGTATACACAAATGGCAGTTTACCTCCTGCATACAGCGCAATAAAGCTCGATGGCAAGATAGTTTCTTACAATAACAGCTCCATCATAACCAATATTAGTGGCTCTTCGTATTACTGCTTTGCAACGTCTGTTCAGACATTATCGTCAAAAGACATTTTCGTAAAGCTGAGCAGCCTTAGAGAAAAAATTATCAGCAACGTTATGCTTTCTATGCGAAGCGACGAGAGCTTCCTTCTACTTTCATCTATCCTTGGGGTTCAAAGTATGTCGCAACAGGACAAAGAACCATATACAAACACTGGAACCGCTCATATCTTCGCAATCTCTGGACTTCACATAGGCATTCTGGGAGAAGTTTTAAGGTTCTTCATATCCAAAATCACAATTCTATCTCCGATATTTGTAATCCTCATACTCTTGATTTATCTCTTGCTCATAGGATTCAAAGTTTCCGCAGTCAGGGCTTTTGTTATGTATTCTTTTATGCTAATTTCAAGATATGTTGGCATTCCTGTCAAATCAATAAACTCTCTATTCGTATCTGCAATAATTGTTTTACTGATTTCTCCTTCTTCGCTTTTTTCGTTGAGCTTTTACCTTTCATTCGCAGCTGTCTTCTCGCTATTAGTGCTGCCAGAAATCATCGAAGCAAACTTTAAAATTAACAATTTGTTTCGTATTTTCATTCCAGTTGTTTCGGTTCAAGTCTTTACGCTTCCGATTATTGCAGCTTACTTTCACGTTGTGACCCTGTATTCAATAATTGCAAATATGATTCTTATACCTTCTCTCTATGTAGTTGCCCCCATAGGGTTCATCCAGGTTTTACTTTCTGCAATAAGCTTGAAAGTTGCAAAAATATTTGCCCCAGTTGTGAACTTCACCTTCAGTGCTGTCAATTTCTTTATAAACGCAATATCTAAATTATATTTGAGCCACATCTATGTCAACTTTACGATTCCTCTTATGGCTGCTTCTTATGCTTTGATTGTGCTAACCATTGTCGCATTTTCAAAGAAAAGAAAGATTTTCGCATTTGTTGCAACATTGCTTCTAATTGCAGTATTCCTTTTCCCGATATTTTTTGCAAGAGATGTAAGGATAGCGAAATCCTTTGACGGAGAAGACTGTTTTCTGTTACGGGAAAACTCAAAAACTATTCTCTTCTTCTTGCCGAATGCCTCAAAAACAGGTGCAACATATTCAACGTTCAGCAATTTTCTCAAGCAGAATGGAGTAAACAGTATAGATTGTATATTTATAGGGCACTGTGTTTCAAGCGAAGACTGGTCACTTGCACTTAGCCTGCTTGAAGATAAGAATTTCCTCGTTAAGAATGCCATTCTGAGTGATGATTCTGCCTTGCCTTTCAAATGGGATGGCCATACATACGCTCTTCATAATAATTCTACAGTCTCATATAATAGTTTCAAGATACAGTTTAAGGAAGGTTCGTCTTTTATTATCTCTTCCCCTTCAGAAACTCTTGCTTTTGCTCCTAAGCCAGGCAGTCTATCCGAAATCGCTCATTCGTCACCTGTCGAGGTTTATATGCCCGAAACAAGTTTCCAATCACTTAGCAATAATGAGAAAGCCATATATAAAATAGTGACTTATTGAGTATAATAATAAAGATATGAAAAAAATTTTGCTAATAGATGGGAGCAGCATACTATACAGAGCTTTCTTCGCCTTACCGCACTTTTTAACCAAAAAAGGAGAGCCCACAGGAGCAGTTTACGGGTTCTTGCAGATGCTTCTTCGAATCATTAAAGACGAGCACCCAGACTATGTGGCTGTTGCATTTGACAGAAAAGCTCCCACATTCAGGCAAATTGAATACAAAGAGTACAAAGCGCAAAGGCCTGAAACGCCTGATGAGCTTGTGATACAATTCAATACCATCAAAGAAGTGCTTGAGGCATTCAAAATAGCTTATTTCGAAATGGACGGATATGAAGCAGATGATATTATTGCAACATTCGTGAGGAATTTACGTGAGGACGATTTGCATTTTCTTATCCTTACAGGCGATATGGATCTCTCGCAACTTATAGGCAAAAACGTGACCGTGCTTCTTACAAAGAAAGGTGTCACAGAAATAGAACGTCTTACACGGGAGAAGCTGCTCGAAGCAATTGGTGTAGAGCCAGAGCAGATAACCGATTACAAGGCTCTTATAGGCGACACATCCGACAATATCGGGGGAGTTCCTGGAGTAGGACCAAAAACTGCAAGAAAGCTCATTGAAAAATACAAAAACATTGAAAATTTAATAAGCAGTCCTGAGGGCAATGATTCGAAATACGCAAAGTATTCAGAAATGCTTGTTCAAAACAAGAGACTCTGTTCGCTTGTTGATGTCCCTGTAAACATCGACATAGACTCTCTTAAATTGCAGGATTTCGGAAACAGCAGAGTTAAGGATATACTCACCCGTCTTGAATTTAAGACTCTCCTCAAATCTCTTGGGCTCAATGACCCTCCCAGCGTTGCAATTCCGCTTGAAAATAAAACACAAGAGAAAACTGTAGGGATTGTTTTTGACTTTTACGGAAACAATTTGCGAGGGTTTGGCCTTGCAACTGATGAATCAAAAGTGGAATATTCAATCGGAGAGGAACTTTTCAGAAACGAGAACTCGGTTTCCATTCTTAGAAACATTCTTTCAGATGCTTCCGTAAGGAAGGAAATTTACAACGCAAGAGAATTGCATCTTGTTGAAGAACTTTTCGGCATAAAGGCTCAGAACATCCATATCGATGTTTCTCTTGGAGCATATCTCATTGACCCTGAGAAAACTGATTACTCCTTTGAAGTTCTGTCGCATATGTTTGGTGTCGAAGCTCTGGGAGATGACCTTGCTTCAAAAGCCAAACTTGTCTACGAACTTGCAGGCTTAGTTCAGGAGACATTAATCAAAGAAAAACTTTTTGAAATCTACAGTAAGCTTGAATTTCCTCTTTCCACGGTGATTTTCTCAATGGAGAAGCACGGCATTAAAATTGACCTTGCATATTTTGAACAACTGTCTAAGGAAATAGACATAAGAATTTCGGAGCTCGAAAAACAAATTTACAACCTTGCTGGAATATCTTTTAACATCTCCTCGTCAAAACAACTTTCAGCAATACTCTTTGATTCGCTTGGGCTTCGACCACAAAAGATGGGTAAATTCAATTTCTCAACAAGCATCGCAGTCCTAGAGGACCTTGTCGAAGAACACCCAATCGTATCACTGGTTCTTGAATACCGACACCTCACCAAGCTCAAGTCAACTTACATTGAAGCTCTTCCCCATCTTGTCTCACAAACCGATTTCAGGCTTCATACACATTTTCAACACCTTGGGACATCAACAGGTAGGCTCAGAAGTACTGACCCAAACTTGCAGAATATTCCGATAAGAGGCACCTGGGGCGAGAAGGTAAGAAAAGGTTTCGTGTCAAGTGACGAAGTACATTTCTTGATGAGCGCAGATTACTCTCAAATAGAGCTCAGAGTGCTTGCCCACCTAAGCCAGGATAAACGTCTTGTTGAGGCTTTTGCAAATGACGAAGACATTCATGTTTACACGGCAATGGAAATATTCAAAGTGAAGCAGTCAGAGGTAACAGGTGAGTTGAGGTCAAAGGCAAAGACAGTCAACTTTGGCATAATTTATGGAATCTCTCCTTATGGCCTCTCCAAACAAATAGGATGTAGCAATGAAGAGGCTGCAACCATAATAAACAACTACTTTGAGCGTTATTCAGGCGTAAGGGACTATTTTCAAAGCGTCGTAAGCAAGGCTCTCAATGAAGGTGAAGTGAGGACAATTCTTGGCAGGCGAAGGACTATAAGAGGCCTGGACAGCAAAAATAGCTCTGTTAGAGATAATGCAAGAAGGCTCGCAATTAATAGCCCGATTCAGGGCAGCGCCGCAGACCTGATAAAAATTGCGATGCTTAAAGTCGACAGCAGGCTCTCTCCAACTGATGCGTTCCTCATACTTCAAATTCACGACGAGCTCATAGTTGAGACAACACAAAAGTATATAAACGAAGCCAAAGAAATATTAAAGAACGAAATGGAAAATGCTTATTCTCTTTCTGTCCCTCTCAAGGTGAACATTGCCTGGGGACACGATCTGCTTGAGGCAAAGGCATGAAAATCATAGGACTCACTGGAAATATTGCCTCAGGCAAGAGTGCTATTTCAAACATCCTCAAGGAGCTTGGAGCAAATGTAATAGATATGGATAGAGTAGGTAAAGAAATTCAGGATACAAATTACAAGAATGTGGTTTCAATAATCAGTGCAACCTTTGGCGACACGGTAATACAGGACAAAAAGATAAACAGAAAGTTGCTTGCTACCCTTGTATTCACCGATACTCAGCAGTTAGCAAAGCTCAACGAAATAATGATTCCTCTGATGACTGAAAAGCTAAACGATATGCTATCGCAATACAGGCAAAAACGTGCAAAGATTGTGGTAATTGACGCTGCAATCCTGTTTGAGGCAGGCTGGGATGAAATTGCTGACGAAATCTGGGTCGTATATACTTCTGAAGAAACACAGCTTTCAAGGCTGATGGAAAGAGAGCATATTGATGAAAGCGCTGCACTAAGCAGAATAAGGTCGCAGATGGGAATTGGTGAAAAGATAAAAAGAGCCGATGTTGTTATTGACAATAGCGGCAGTCTCGACAAAGTGAGGCGTGAGGTTAGAGAATTATGGATGAGACTGGATTCTATTTGAGCCATTCCAAAATCTCCACTTACATTAAGTGCCCGTTACGGTACAAATTTATCTATGTAGATAAAATGGAGACACAGGTAAGAAGTTATTTCAGCTTTGGCAATTCGATTCATAAAGTTCTTGAAGAGTTCTACAACCCTTTAGTCACTTACAACGATCTTGGCAAGAAACCACATCAGTATTTACTGGAGTTGCTTGATACGCACTGGATTAGCGCAGGATACGGCAGTCCTTACCAAGAGAGGAAAGCAAAAGCAGAGGCACAGGCAATACTGTATGACTACTGTAAAAAAAATATAAATTCTTTCAAGCCTGCCTATTTGGTGGAGAAGGAATTTTCATTCCAGCTTGGTGGTTTCGAGGTCAAAGGGCGCATAGACAGAATTGATAAAAATGATGGTAAATTTGCGATTGTTGATTACAAAACCTCTTCAATGATGCCTAAGTCTTTTACTGAGGAAGAAATTCTGCAACCTGTGATTTATAGAATTGCTGCAGAGGGCATTATCCCAGATGAGGCAGACAAAATATCAGAGGTCTACCTTTACTTTCTGAGATACCAGAAGAAAGTGAACTTTCTGATTGACGAGCACCTCATAGACAAGAGTAAGAAGAGAATTATTGAGATTGGCAATTTGATTGAGAAGCGTGTTTTTTACCCAAAGAAAAATGGGTACTGCTCCACCTGTGAATTCAGGTCTATTTGCCCTGCTTTCAACGAAAATTCTAATAAGGAGGGTCTATGATTAAAAAAGCTGTATTTTATTTGTTAATTTGTTTTCTTGTATTTTCATATGGGCTTAGTGCAGCCGCTTTGAGCGTGTTGAATAAAGTAACCTCTCTCCCATACCAAGTTACGACAATTTTCTCAGAAAACGAAAAGGTTTTTGTTGGAACAGATAACGGCCTTTACGTTTCCTTAAACAGTGGCAAAACGTTTACTCAAAAAAACAAGGGCTTAGAGGACCTTTCAATTTCTGGCGTTACCAAAGTGAACGATACCGTTTTCATCGGGACAAAAAATGGTGGATTGTATTCAGGAAAATACAACGCTGACAGCTGGAGCTCACTTAGCGCCAAGGTAGATTGTCCAACGGTGACTTCAGTAAATTCAGATGGTTCAACTATATATGTTACTTCGGTTTGCAGCGGTTTTCACGTGAGTTTCGACGGCGGAACAACGTGGGTGGAGCGAAATGGAGGCCTTCCAACTCTGCGAACGACTTCTTTTTTAAAGGCTCCCTCTGGCAGGTGTTTTTTGGGAACTGACCATTTTGGGCTATTTTACTCTGACAATTTGGGAGAAACTTGTAACTGGAGCAATATTTTAAAGGACTACTCAATCACGTCTCTATCTTACCTTGGAAGCTCTCTTTTCGTTGGAACTAATCAAGGAATGTTTACAGCCCCAATAAGCAATCCTACTGCTCTAAAATCTATTAGCGTGAAAGCTGGCAATCCTTATGTTCTGTCTCTTCTTAATTATTCAAACAGGATTTTTGTGGTTCTCTCTACATTCGGCGTGTATTCTTCCGCAAATGGTACAGCTTTTTACCCTTTGTTTCCAGACACTCTAACCAGTCCGTCTGCAATCTTCATTGATGGCGCAACCAGAAATATGTACTTTGGCGATACAAATGGAAACGTTTTCTCTGTGAACCTTGGGAATCCTGTTTTGCTCCCGAACAATATCATTGACCTTGGAACAATTCAAAAGGGTAGCACTTTTGAAGGAAAGATTCCAATTGAAAACGCTGGTTCAGGTATTCTGTCAGGCACGATAAATGCGCCCTCCTTTGTAAAATTCAGCTCGACATCATTTTCGGCTGCTACCTTGCTTTCCTTTTCAATAGATTCCTCAAGCCTCAATCCTGACTCCTACTCGATTCCAGTAAAAATATCATCAAACGGTGGAGATGAAACTGTGTACATCAATTTTAAAATCATCCCAACAGGAGCAGTTACAGTTAAACTCACAATTGGCTCAACGAATGCTTATGTCAACGGAAACCTTATAAAACTTGACGCAGCACCGTTTATAGACAAACTTTCTGAAAGAACCCTTGTTCCTGTCCGTTTTATTTCTCAGGCATTTGGCGCATCTGTCGAATGGGATTCTAATACGCGTAAAGTTACGATAAGACGCGAAGCAACAGATACTCTTGCTCCAAAGCTAATAGAGCTATGGATTGGAAACAAAACCGCTAAAGTCAATCTTCAAAATACAACACTTGATGTTGCACCTACAATAATTCCTCCAGGAAGAACAATGGTTCCACTGAGGTTCATTGGGGAATCATTTGACGGGACAGTTAGTTACAATTCGACTTCAAAGGAAATTACAATACAAATGGGGGGCTGATTGCTCAAGCCCCTCTATTCAATCTTTCACTTTTTATGATGTCAATTATTTCGTTTACAGCCTTCTCAAGATTGTCATTAGTCACAATATAATCGTAATAGATACGCTCTTCCATTTCCTCCTGTGCACGCTTTATCCTTCTATCCCTCTCTTCTGCTGTTTCTGTGCCCCTTCCGTTGAGTCGTAACAGAAGGCTATCCAGGCTTGGCGGCATTAGAAAGATAAGCAAGGCATCATTGTAGAGGTTCTTAATTTTCTTTGCCCCCTGAACATCAATTTGAAATACGATATCCATATCGTGGAGTCCTTGTTCAATTTCATCCATTGGAGTACCATAGTGGTTCCCGTGCACCAATGAGTGCTCGGCGAGCCTATTCTCGCTTACTAGCTTTTCAAACTCCTCTTCGCTTACAAAGTAGTAATCGACACCATTTTTCTCACCCACCCTGGGTTTACGGGTAGTACAGGTGATTCCTATCTTTAGGTCGCTTAAGCGCTTGCCAATTTCCTTCACTACAGTGCCCTTGCCAACTCCTGAGGGACCCGAGACGATAATTATCACTTTATTTTACCTTTAATTATCTCAACTGCTTTGTCAAGTTGAGCATCGACATCCACATTATCTGGGTTATTTGCAACAACAACATCTGGTTCGATACCCTTTCCGTTAATCGAAGTCTTATCGGGGAGCAAATACTCTTCAATAGTTACCTTCACGGTATAGTTACCAGGCAAATTGAATACTTGCTGAATTACACCTTTTCCAAATGTTTTTTCTCCAACGACAGTGGCTTCTCCGTAGTATTTCATTGCACCAGTGAAAATTTCAGATGCGCTGGCAGTGCCACCATTCACAAGGATAACAACTGGAAGATTAAGCTTTTTCCCGGTGAAGTCAAGCGGCTTCTCAACGCCATTTCTGTCCTTGGTCCACAGGAGGATATTCGAATTCATAAAGTCACCTGCGACACCTTGAGCTTCCGATAGTAATCCGCCTGGATTATCTCTCAAGTCAAGAATTATGCCTTTTACGTTCTTTGCCTTAAACCCGTCAAGCGCCTTACTAACTGCTGTAGAAAGCCCTTCAGAGAACATATTCATCTGGAGGTATCCTATATTTCCATTATCAAGGTATTTAACATTTATAAGAGGAATGTTAATTGTTGCTCTTTCCACCTGAAAGGTGAGTGTCTCTTTGCCTCTCAGTATTGTCAAAGTAACCTTTGTGCCTATTTTGCCTTTGATGATGAGAGAAACCTCGTCAAGGTTTAGCCCTTTAAGGTCCTTCCCATCGGCAGTTCGGATGATATCTCCTTTCTTAAGCCCAGCTGAAAAAGCAGGAGATGGCTGAAAAACAGTTAGTATTTGAGGCAGCTTGTAAGTTGCGTTCTCCTGTATCACTACCCCGATGCCTGCATAAGTTCCACTTATTTCCTCGTTAAGCGCATTTGTTTCTTCAGGGTTCATAAAAACAGTGTAGGGATCGTTAAGCGAATCAACCATTCCCTTAATTAGAGACTCCTCGGTAACATTTTTGTAAAAGTTCTTTTCGATGGTATCAGCAGTCTGAATCAAAAGAGTATGGTTGTTGTTAGACAAAGTCGCTAAGTTAAATGGCGGATATTTGTAACCAGCAATGTACCCTGCCGAAAAAGAAAAAAAAACTACAAGAACAACTGCAATAATCTTATCAGTTCTTTTCATTAATTGCCTCTTTAATTACATATTTATCGTTCCCTTTTGCAAGGTTGAAAAATTCTTCCTTCTCCTTGTCAAACCCTTTTCTTCCCATTAATGCGTAGGTGAATCTCTTGCCAAGTTCCACTGCTGGTTGATTAATTGCATTAATGTTAAGAAGCTCCCCTAACACAATTACCCCGTATTCAAATGAGTAGATTAATCTTCCTAACTCCTCCTCGTTAACAGAGTCAAGCTTAAAGGTGACATTCGGTCGGCCTTTACTCGTCAATGCAAGTCGTGTTGTCAAGAACTCCGTTTTTATAAGGTCGGTGTAATTCTTGTTTTGCAGATAGCTTATTGTCTCGTCATCTGAATTTAGAACATTACCTGTGTTAGTAGTGCTGTTGTATTTGTCAACGCTTAGGAATACTATCAACTTGTCAAATGGGCCTTCCATAAAGAGCTGAAGTATGGAGTGCTGGTCAGTAGCCCCTTTTGTAGGAAGCGGGGTAATTCCTGCATTTATAGTTTCGCCATCCCTGCTGCTCTCCTTGCCAATGCTTTCTGCAAGCAGTTGCGTGTACCATCTGCCAAAGTAGCTTAAGCCATCTGAGTAACTAAGGATGGAAGTGATATTTACCTTCCTGTTTTTTTGCAACAAAAATTGCAAAAGAGGGAAAACAAAAGCAGAAGAAGAAAGCGCATCAACTTTTTCAATTCTTTCTGCTTCAAGCGCTGCTCCATTCAGCAAAGCCTCCACATCTATTCCTTCCACGCTCGCAGAGAGAAGTCCCACAGGAGAAAGCACAGAGAACCTTCCGCCAACCAGTTGAGGAATAGAAAAAGACTTTATTCCATACTCACCAGCAAATCTTCTCAGAAACCCGTGTTGTGGGTCAGTTGTCACGACAACATTATTTTTGAAATCAATTCCCTTATCATTCAAGCACCTGATTATGGTAAGAAAATTCATTATCGTTTCGCTAGTACCGCCAGACTTTGTGATAATATTGAACATCGTCCTTTTTAAATCTAGATTCTCAAGCAGTCTTGTAGTAGATTCGGGGTCAATGTTCTCAAGAAAATACATCTTCGGGAGTCCATTATGTTTTCCATCATTGTAGTAAATACCCTTCATTGCGTAATGGAGCATCTCGTTGCCAAGCGAAGACCCACCCATACCTACAACGACAAAATTGTCAAAGCCGTCCTGGACGAACTTTGCATAACTTTTTATCTCACTCAATTGTTCTTTCATTACTGTCGGAAGTGTCAGAGCAAAATAGTCGTTCACTTTTTTTGCGCTTATCGCTTTCTTTATCTGTTCAAGCCTCTCCTTGTAGCCCTCAATTTCACTGTATTCAATGCCGTTACTGCCAACTCTTTCCAAAAGTGCATTATAAAAATCAAATATCATTTTTGCCTCCCTCTGTTGGCTGTTTAAAAATCTCCCTGCCAAACTTTAACAATTGATTAAGCCTTTCTTGAGTAGTGGCTTCAAAATAAATTCTCATTTTTGGCTCCGTGCCAGACGGCCTGAAGAGTATCCAGCTTCCGTCATCCATCGTTCCTCTTATACCGTCTACTTCATCAATAGATGCAATTACCTGAGACTCTTTAAGCTTCCTTACCTCTTCAAGTATATTGCCTTCAACTGCCTCTTTGTTGCCCTCAAAAGGAAAGTCAAGTCTTGAAGAATACGATTCTCCATATCTTGCGGTTAACTCGTTGAACAACTCTGTAAGTGACTTTTTCCTTCTTGATACAATTTCAGCGACAAGTAAAATCGCAAGCATTCCATCTTTTTCAGGAAGCCAGCCTTTAATTGACAAACCTCCGCTTTCCTCTCCTCCGAAAACTGCCTCACCTTTTTCAAGAGCATCTCCAATATACTTGAAGCCTACGGGAGTTTCTAAAGCCTCAAAGCCAAAACCCTTTGCTATCCTGTCGAGCAGGTGTGTAGTTGCAACGGTTCTCACTACGTTTCCTTTGAATCCTCTTTCCGAAAGAAGATAATAATAGATAATGGATAGAATTTTGTCAGGGCTGATAAAAGAGCCATCCTTGTCAACAAAACCAAATCTGTCAGCGTCTCCATCGGTTGAAACGCCAAGGTCGCAACCTTTGGATACGACAGCGTTCCTGAGGTCAATGAGGTTTGACTCAATAGGCTCAGGATGCATCTTAGCAAAAAGAGGGTCTCGCACTCCGTGAATCATTGTAAAGTTGGTAATGCCCTCAAGCAATCCAGGAGTGAATCTTCTGCCTGTACCAAAAAAAGGTTCATAAACTACCGAGAGCTTTCTGCTCTTAATTGGCTCAAGGTCAATCAACTTAACTAAATCTTCACTGTAAGTTGTGCTCTCAAAAGTCTCTATTAAATCACTTTCTTCAGTATATTCTATATCAAAGCCACTTTTATTTGCAAGAATCCTGTTTATGTTGCTCTCTATCTGCTGAGTGTCCTCAGGCAAAGCTGGACCACCAGACTTAGCTGAGAATTTCAATC
The DNA here is from genome assembly GCA_049967855.1 of Caldisericaceae bacterium. Taxonomy (GTDB): domain Bacteria; phylum Caldisericota; class Caldisericia; order Caldisericales; family Caldisericaceae; genus JAIMJY01. Next base: position 58,195 of record JBMFRX010000005.1, on the reverse strand, counting down.
CATTATAAATGTAATCATTGTGCGATGCAGTGAAATTTATTCCTCCATCAGCTTGCCTCTTCCTTATTTCGTAAGCAATTACAGGGGTTGGCAGGTCATTTGTTGATAAGAAAACCTTTATGCCCGCTTTGGCCAAGATTTTTGATGCAACTGCTGCGAAATCCTCTGACAAAAATCTTGTGTCATAGCCCATTACAACTGATTTTGCATTTTTCGAAGTTAGGTAAATAGCTATACCTTTGGTTGCTATCCTCACATTCTCAAAAGTGAAATCCTCTGCTATTACTCCCCTCCAGCCAGATGTTCCAAACTTTATTTCCATCAGTGCCTCACAATGCTACTGAATAATTCAAGATATTTTCTAGCTGAATTTTCCCAGGAGAAATCGCACTTCATTGCTAAAGAACGCATATTTTCCAAAATCTCAGCATCTTTATAGAGAGAACAAGCCCTATCAATTGCCTCTGTTAGTGCCTCCTTGGTGAATTCACTCATCATAAAACCATTCCCACAGTGCGTGTATTCATTGTAGTCATCAACCGTGTCCTTCAAGCCCCCAGTTCCATTTACTACAGGCAGAGTCGCATAACGCAGAGCTATTAGCTGGCCAAGCCCGCACGGCTCATACTTAGACGGCATCAGGAAAAAATCAGATGAAGCGTAAATCTTGTGAGCAAGCGCATCATCGAAACCTATTATCGCCTTTATCTTTGTAGGATATTTAAGTTCAAGTGCTTTCAGTCCATCCTCAAGGCTCTTATCACCTGTTCCAAGAATAACAAACGTTGAATCAAGCCTATCGAGCGATTCAGAAAGACTTTGAATCATTATGTCCAGTCCTTTCTGGGAAGCAATCCTCGTGACCATACCAAAAAGAGGAGCCTTTGTATTCTGGATGCCGACCTCTTTAAGAAAAGCAATCTTATTTTCTTCTTTCAGCGAGAGGTTTTCGGAACCAAACTTAGTATAAATGTTTTTATCACTCTCAGGGTTCCAAATTTCGTAGTCTATTCCATTCAATATTCCCCTAAGACTTGATTTACGTGTGTTAAGAACGCCGTCAAGCCGCTCTCCAAACTGTTGAGTGAGAATTTCCCTTGCATATGTTGGGCTCACGGTTGTAATAAAGTCAGAGTATATTAAGCCAGACTTAAGAAAACTCATTTTTCCATAAAACTCTATACCTTCCTGTGTGTAGTACTTTCTGTCAATGTGAAGCATATCAAGGATAGCATCATCAAAATTCCCCTGATAGGCAAGGTTATGTATAGTGAAAACCGATTTTGCACCTAAATTATCTTCTTTAAGGAAAAGTGGTATCAAACCAGTCTGCCAGTCATTAAGGTGCAACACATCGAGTTTAACGCCCAGAAGCTTAATAGCTTCAAGAACTGCCCTGTCAAAGAAACCAAAGCGCTCGGCATTGTCAGTATAATCTACGCCTTTAACTCCATACAGCTCTTCTCTTCCAAAATACTCGTCTGCCTCAATGAATACTGCAACGGATCTTGCATAAACCTGTTTTGTATAAACAGTGCCTTCAACAAGTCTGTCACCTATATTTACACTGACGGTTCCTATCTTTTGAGCTCCGTCCGATTTGCGCCTAGCTTGTTTGAAAAGAGGCATAAAAAGAAAAGTCTCGTTTCCAAGTTCACCAAAAATTTTGAACAGCGCCCCTGTAACATCAGCAAGACCACCAGTCTTTGCGAAAGGAACTGCTTCGCTTGCTACAATTCCTATTTTCATTTTACCTCCTTAGCTTCCTTCAAGAATGCTGCAGCCTGCTCAGGCGGCATTGGATTAATGTAAAGCCCAGAACCCCACTCAAACCCAGCTGTGTGGGTTAACCGCGGCAGAATTTCGATGTGCCAGTGATAATGAGGTAACATTAAATCATCAAGTGGGGAGGTATGAATGTAAAAATTATACGCAACATTCGGCACGACCTTATTAATCAATCTCAGGGAGTTCTGCAATATCTCTGCAAGGCTATTAACCGAGCTCAACTTAATTTGGCCAAAATCAGAGCAGTGTTCTTTAGGCAAAATCATTACCTCGAAAGGCACAATTGAAGCAAACGGGGTGATTGCAATGAATAGGTCGTTTTCGAGTATCACTCTTTTGTCTTCGTACTTCTCCTGGTCAATAATGTCACAGTAGACGCATCTTTCCTTAAAGCCGTAGTAACGCGAGGCAACATTCAATTCATTCTTTACAAGGTCAGGAAGAACAGGAGTTGCAATAAGCTGAGAATGCGAATGTTCAAGAGAAGCTCCTGCACGTTTACCTTTATTCTTAAAAACCAAAATGTATCGCAATCTGCTATCCTTTCTTAAATCGAGTAATCTCTCTTTAAAAATCCAAATTATTTTGCCAATGTGTTCTATAGGTAACGTCTCAAGGGAATCACTGTGATTTGGCGATTCTACTATAATCTCGTGCGCTCCGATGCCGTTCATCTCATCATAGACTCCGTTACCGTGACGGTTTTCTTCACCTTCAATTTTGAGAGCTGGGAACTTGTTTGGTATAACCCTCACCTCCCAACCTGGACCGTTTGGGAGACTTCCATCCTTACGGACAGATGTTATTTCAGGCGGAGTTTTTGCTTCGTTTCCTTCACAAAAAGGACAATTCGCTGAACCTGCAGCTGGCTCCTCTTCTTGCTTAAAATCATTGGGCCTTGCGGCACGTTCCGTTGCAATTATTACCCATTTATCGGTAGTTGGATCCCTTCTAAGTTCTGGCATTTCTTACCTCCATAAATTATATAATACTATTGAAAAAATCAAAGCTTTACCTTAACAGGATAAAGCAGATACTCAGGAACTTTCTCCCCTGCATTCAAATAAGCTCTTATAAGATGGTTTCTGAATAAAAAGTCAAAGTCGTGGTTCACTTCCCTTCTGTGAAAATTACTGTACCACCAAAAAAAGTCGCTTGACTCTGCCTTGTAAACTTCCTCCATTGCGCCTGCATTCTGTGAAAACTTATCTCTTGCTTCGGCAAGATACGTCCAGGCTCGATTTGATTCCTCATCACCAATCCAGGTATCAAAATACCCATTTATCCAGGACCCAGGCTCGATAGATTGCAAAGGAGCCGACGGAGAAACTTCGCTTGCAAACGAGCAGTTATCCTCATTGAGATTGTTAAAAAGAGTCGACAAAAACTCCATTCCAAGGTCTGAATAATAATCCCAAGGATTTTCACCGTCAAGAATCAAAATTGATTTTTTCTGAGCAAGAAGGTCATTTACTGCATCTTGCGGATGCTCCTTGTTGTACACAAATCCTATCTTATCGGAGTTTATATGGTCTCTGAAGAGAACCTTGAGGCCACGAACAGTGTAAGCTCCCTGTGGTCCTTGAAATGACTTCTTGAGGACCATTTCGTCACTTCCAACAAACTCAAATCCACTGGCTTTAATCAAATCCAGTGCTTCTGCAGAAATACTCCCCTCCGCAGGCCACATTCCAACTGGCTTAAACCCAAACACTTTTTGAAATATTTCTATTGATTTCTGGATATTGTAGAGAGCATCATCCTGGTGAGAAAAAACGATATTGGGTAAAATGGCGTTGCTTTTGCTTCTCTTCGCACTGTTTACATCTATAAGAAGAGGCAGAATAGGGTGATAGTATGGGGTAACCGTAAGCTCAACGCGCTTGTCATTTGCAAGCTGCCTGTAGAGTGGAAAAATGCCCTGGATTATCTTTTTCTCTACCAAGCTAAGCACTTGCTTGTCGTTCTCACTAAAATGGGCACTCTTTTTATTCAGCTCGATAACCTCTTCATCAAGTGGAGCAAAAAAAAGCAACTTGAAAAGCACCTGAACATCCCTGATTTCATCAACGGACAGGTTTTGCCCGTGCATTTTTTTATCACGAAGGTATTTAAATCTCTCTGATTCATTCGGAAGAGGAATAAGAAATCTATCGACAATAAATGAAATTTCCGACTGGGTGAGAGTTTTCGCATCTTTGTTTTCAAGCGCTTCATAGACATCTTCAATAGACCCAGAAGCATACGCTGAAAGTTGCTCCAACAAAATTCCAGAAAAATTGATATTAATTTTTGCTTGTGATTTGGATATCAGTTTAGGTATCATATAATAAGCTTTTGTTGAGTGCTTCCTTACCCAGGGAAGATACTGAATATTGTTGACAGAATCCCAATAATCAGGCTGATGCATATGCAACCATAAAGTTAGCTTATCACTCGTCAAATTTTCTTCCATACTACTCCTTTGTTTTTTTTTGAATTTTGATTATCATATTTTATATAAAATCGCTAAATTTACAAATTAATTACATTATGTTATAAATTAGGAGGATGCAATGGCAGAAGTAATGTTGGAAAATGTTACAAAAAAGTTTGGTTCAGTTATTGCGGTTGATAACATTAGCTTAAACGTCAAAGACGGTGAGTTCCTTGTCTTGTTAGGGCCGTCGGGTTGCGGCAAAACAACTACCCTAAGGCTTATCGCAGGGCTTGAGGAACTTAGTAGCGGAACTATCTACATCGGAAACAGAGTTGTTAACGAAGTAGCTCCAAAAGACAGAAATATTGCAATGGTATTTCAGAGCTATGCACTTTATCCCCATATGAATGTTTATCAAAATATCTCCTTCGGATTAACTATGCGTAAGGTCCCTAAAGATGTAATTGATAAGAAAGTAAAGGAAGTTGCAGGTATGCTTGGCCTTGAGAACTTACTCACTAGGAAGCCAAAGGAGCTCTCTGGAGGTCAAAGACAAAGAGTTGCTCTGGCAAGAGCAATCGTAAGAGACCCACAAGTTTTCTTGATGGACGAACCATTATCAAACCTCGATGCAAAACTGAGAGTCCAGACAAGAGGCGAACTTATTCGATTGCACGAAAGGCTTGGAGTAACAACCGTTTACGTAACACACGACCAAACCGAGGCAATGACTCTTGGCGACAGAGTTGTAGTTATGAATAAGGGTCTAATACAGCAGATAGGGACGCCTAAAGACGTATTTGACAAACCTGTGAATAAATTTGTCGCAGGTTTCATAGGAACTCCTCCAATGAACTTTATTGACACTGAAGTATCACAGGAAGGCGGAGAACTGTACCTCAAGAACAAGGACATTTCAGTAAAGCTGATGAAAGATCAGGCGCAAAAGATTGAAGAAGCAAAGCTCGGCAACAAATCAGTACTTTTGGGAGTTAGAGCTAAAGACTTCTATCTTCCGAAAGAAATAGAAGGTCTTGATAAGTCAGTGATGCAAAAACTGGATATTACTATAGATTTCGTAGAGCTTATGGGTTCTGAAACGTTTGTGCACTTCAGAGTGAACGACTCCTTGTGCGTCGCAAGAATGAGTGCGAACGAAGATTACAAGATGGGACAGAAAGTCACACTCTTTGTTGATATCTCAAAGATTAATATTTTTGACAAGGATACTGAAAAAGCAATTCTTTAATGAGAATAGGGCTGTGCACCATTGACATTGAAGTTTTAGATTCTTTCTCGCTTAAAGAGAAGCGTTCTGTTGTGCTGAGTCTGCTCGCAAAGATAAGAGCCAGCTACAATGTTTCAGTAGCAGAAGTGGGAAAACTAAACTCAGTGAGATATGCACAGCTTGCCATCGTTAGCGTAAATACAGAAGGCTCTCATCTAAATTCTACGCTTGCGTCAGTTGTAACCTTTATCGAATCGGATCTACGCGTAAAGGTGATAAACTTCAACACTGAACTAATTTAACTGGAGGAAAAAATGAAAATTATAGGAAATTGTTCTCTGGTAACTCTTGATGAAACTCTCCCATTTCTTGCAAATGGTGCAATCCTTGAAGACAACGGGAAAATTATATCAATCGCCCAAACTGAAACTCTCTTAAAAGCTTTTCCAGACGCCGAATTCATTAATATGCATAGTAAACTCGTTATACCTGGGCTATTAAATACACATATGCACCTTTACAGCACTTTTGCAAGAGGGTATGGCTTTAGTGGAGCAACTCCAAGGACTTTTGTTGACATTCTTAAGCAGATTTGGTGGAAGCTTGACAGGAACCTCTCGACCTACGATGAGATATTTTACAGTGCCCTGGTGGCTCTCCTTGAAGGGATAAAGAGCGGTACGACCTCAATAATTGACCATCACGCCTCATTTGGAATGGTCGATGGCAGCCTCGACATACTTGAGGAAGCCCTCAATAAAACAGGAGTAAGAGGTGTTCTTGCTTATGAGGTTTCTGACAGATGGGGGACAGAACTTGCAAAGCAATCCATTTTAGAGAACGTAAGGTTTATAAAGAAAGAAAAAGACAGAAATTCTGTTGCAGCTTCTTTTGGACTGCATGCTTCACTTACCTTGTCAGATGACACTCTGAGGCTGGCGAAGGAGTATGAAAGTTCCCTTAATTCAGGATTCCACGTGCACGTTGCAGAAGGAATAGAAGACGTTGAAGACTCACTTGAAAGGTCGGGAAAGAGAGTTCTTTTCAGATTAAACGACTTTGGTATCCTCGGAAACAAAACCCTTGCAGTACACTGCGTGCACATCGATAGCAAAGAAATAGAACTCCTAAGGGAAACGGAGACTATGGTTGTACACAATCCCGAATCAAATATGAATAACGCCGTTGGAGTGCCACCAGTGCTTGAAATGGACAATGAAGGCATAGTTGTCGGCCTGGGAACTGACGGTTATACTCCATCGATGCTTGAATCGGTAAAAGTGGCTTATATACTTCCTAAACTTGTTTATAGAGACCCTCAAGTGGGATGGCAACTTGCCAAGAAAATGCTTTTTGAGAATAATAGTAAAATTTTCTCTAAATTCTTTAGAGCTCCTCTTGGGGTAATAAAAGAAGGGGCTTATGCGGATTTTGTTGCTCTTGATTACTATCCTCCCACCCCATTGAACAGCGATAACTTCTTTGGGCACCTAATTTTTGGGTTGAGGGACAGTGCAGTTTCATCAGTTTTCATAAACGGGGAAGCTGTTCTTGATAATCACAATTTCACCAAGTTTGATGAGGAAGAGATAATGAAAAAGTCTATGGAAGTTGCCAGAACGCTCTGGCGGAAAATGGAATCTTAAGTTCTCCTCAAACGAAAGAGGCAAAAGATGATCTCTAAAGAAGACCTGGCCGAGCTAATTGAAGTTGCAAGAGGAGAACGGTTGGGAGACACTCTACTTACCAACGGACGCCTGATAAATGTTTTTAATGAAGAGATTGAGAAGAAAAATGTCTTAATCCACAAAGGTAGAATCGCAGGCGTTGGAGATTACGAAAGCGCGAAAGAGGTAATAGACGTTGACGGGGCATTTATTTCTCCTTCATTTATTGATTCTCACCTTCACATAGAGAGCACAATGCTCATTCCGCCTGAGTTTGCAAAAGCCGTGCTTCCGCTTGGAACTACAACCGTTGTAGCAGACCCTCACGAAATTGCAAACGTTGCAGGGATACCAGGGATTCAATTTATGCTTAATTCCTCCAAAAACCTGCCTGTTGACATCTATTTTCTCCTTTCAAGTTGCGTTCCTGCAACAAGTTTTGAAACTTCAGGGGCACACCTTTATGCAGAAGACCTGCAAATACTTAAAGGCAACGAAAGAGTTTTGGGCCTTGCCGAGCTAATGAACTACCCTGGGGTACTGCACAGGTCGCCAGAAGTGATGGACAAGGTCAGTTTGTTCTACGATACGATTATCGACGGACATTCTCCAGGGCTTTCTGGCAATGACCTTAATGCTTATCTTACAGCTGGTGTAATGGCAGACCACGAATGCACAACTCCAGAAGAAGCACTTGAGAAATTGTCAAAGGGAATGTACATAATGATGAGGGAAGGCTCTGTAACACGTGACGTATTACGCCTTATGCCAATCATTTCTGACAAAACAAAACACAGGATTATGCTGTGTTCAGACGACAAGCATCCTGAGGACTTGCTTTTTGAAGGAAACATTAACTATGCCATACATTTACTCGAGAAGAACAACATCCCTCTGCCTGTCGCGGTGAGACTTGCAACTCTGAACCCCTCGAGTTTCTTTGGGTTTAGAAGGAAGGGCGGTATTGCTCCAGGTTTTGTTGCCGACATTGCAATCTTCGACGATGTTCTCAAGATTCAATCAGTTTTGAAAAATGGCAGGCAAGTTGCAAAAGAAGGGAGAGCATTTTTCAATACCGATGTTGCTTTTCACGAGGATGCAGTAAAGAACACAATAAATCTTAAGCAGGCAACTTTTGATAAACTCATTGTCAAAGCAAAAGGTAACAAAATGAGAGTAATAAAAACTATCCCTGACTCTGTTCTTACCGATGAACTCATCGTAGAGCCGAAGGTCGTTGAAGGAAATGCTGTATCAGACACTCAACGTGATGTCATAAAGATAGCTGTTTTCGAGAGGCACCATGCCACCGGTAATGTGATGTGCGGATTCATCAACGGAATCGGCATCAAGAACGGAGCATTTGCTACGTCAATTGCGCACGATTCTCACAATATTATAGCCGCAGGAGTAAATGATGCAGACATTTTACTAGCTGTGGCGCAGCTTGAAGCAATGGGCGGAGGAATTGCCATAACAAAGGATGGCAAAGTGCTTGCTTCCCTTGCTCTTCCGTACGGTGGATTGATGACCAATCGGCCTTTGGAAGAGGTAGCAGATTCCCTCAAAGAATTGCATAGCCTTGTCAAGCAAGAGAACAAGGCTACAATAAGCGATCCTTTTATGACTCTCGCTTTTATGGCGTTGCCTGTGATACCCAAACTCAAGATTACAGACAAAGGCCTTGTGGATGTTGATAAATTTGAGTTTGTTCCTCTTTTTCTGGAGGAGTAGATGATCAGGATAAAAAACGGCTTTCTTGTAAAGCAGGAGAACGAATTAGAGAAGGCAACCATTTATATAGAAGATGGCAAAATAAACTCCATATTTCCCTTTGAACATACTTCAACGCAGGTTGAAAAGGAAATTGACGCTCACAATGCAATAATAATGCCAGGCTTTATAGATCCCCACGTGCATTTCGACGACCCAGGTTACACCCAAAGAGAGGATTTTGAGACAGGCACAAGAAGCGCAGCCGCAGGCGGAATTACAACAGTCATTGATATGCCCTGTACTTCTGTCCCTCCTGTTACAACAGCAGAAAACTTTGATAATAAGCTAAACATTGTAAGTGTTAAGGCTTATGTCGACTTTGCCTTCTGGGGAGGAGTGACACCATCTCAAGTAGAATCAGGAGAGTATCTTACAAGTCTCAGAGATTTGCATCAAAGAGGAATCGTTGGAGTAAAGTTTTATACTATTTCTGGAATGGATACTTATCCAAGAATGCCTGTTCCGCTTATGGACAAAGCATTCAGGCTTCTAAAAGATTTAAACGTTGTTTGCGCTGTGCATTCTGAAGATTTTTATCTCGTAGATTATTACACGCAATACCTGCGTTCACTTGGACGCAAAGACCCAGCAAGCTGGCCTGAAGCAAGAGTTTACGGGGCAGAGCCTGTTGCAATATGGACTGTTGCAAGCATCGCAGAGAAAGTTGGCAACAAACTTCACATCGTTCACCTCTCTTCAAAAGCAGGGCTAAATGTCATAGAGTGGGCAAAATCCCGTCAGATTGACATAACCACTGAAACATGCCCTCATTATCTGCTTTTTGTATCTCAAGATTATGTGAGGCTTGGGCCAATACTTAAAACTGCTCCACCTGTGCGCTACGAAGAAGACCGCGATGCACTGTGGGAAGGACTCAAGAAAGGCATTATAAGCTTTGTAGCAAGCGACCACGCAGCAGCGCAATATCCAAAAGAAAAGAGTAGTGAAGATTTTTTTGAGAATTATGCTGGCATTCCAGGAACACAGTTGATGGCACCGATACTCCTGAACTTCGGGTTTCACTCTTCCAAACTCACGCTGAGCAAGATTCAGGAACTTCTTTCAACAAATGCCGCAAAACGTTATGGACTATACCCAAAGAAAGGCTCGCTGGCAATTGGGTCAGATGCTGATTTAGTTTTTATTGATCCTGACGAAGAGTGGACTGTTCAAGCAGAGTTGCTTGAGAGCAAAGGCAAATACTCGGTTATCGACAGGCAAAAGCTCGTAGGCAAAGTGAAGAAAACATTTGTAAGAGGTGAATTGGTTTTTGACGACTCAGTTGGTGTCGTTGGCAAAAGAGGATACGGAAGGTATGTAAAGAGTGCTTTATAGTAACAAAAATAAGGCGTTCCAAAGCATTTTGACTAAATCGCAATTAATATTACAATATAACGTGTTTGAAAATTAAGTTAGCAATTCTATCAGTCTTTTAAAAAACTAAATAGGAGGTAAGTATGAGCAAGAAACTAAAAGTCTTAGCAGTGTTGCTTTTAGTGGTAATGATTTCTTCGGTTTTTGCTGGCTGCAGTACAAAGCAAGCTACTAAACCTGAGGAAAAGATTAAAGTTGCCTTTATTTATGTTGGCCCAAAGAATGATGGCGGGTGGACCCAGGCACACGATGACGGAAGGCTCTATCTCGAGCAGCAGCTTCCTTATGTTCAGACTGCTTATTCTGAGAACGTGCCAGAAGGCTCTGAATGCGAGAAAGTCCTCAGGGACTATGCTAACCAGGGGTACAAGGTTATCTTTACAACAAGTTTTGGCTTTATGGATCCTACATATAATGTTGCTAAAGATTATCCTGATGTAATCTTTGAACACTGTTCAGGCTACAAAACCCTGCCAAATATGGGCAATTATTTCGGCAGAATGGAACAGCCTGATTATTTGTCAGGACTTGTCGCAGGAATGATGACAAAGTCTAATTATATTGGCTTCGTGGCACCATTCTCTACGCCTGAGGTTATTAGAGAAATCGACTCCTTCACCATTGGCGTAAGAGAAGTAAATCCAAAAGCAGAAGTTCACGTGGTTTACACCAACTCATGGTTTGACCCAACCAAAGAGGCTCAGGCTGCTGACACTTTCCTTGCGAGCGGTGCTGATATTATTGCAAGCGGAGTTGACGACCCAGCACCTCTTGTCGAAGCAGAAAAAGCAGGCAAATACGGCATAGGCTATGACAACGATATGTCCTCTGCGGCGCCAAAAGCTGTTTTGACATCTCGTATCTGGCACTGGGGGGTTTACTACAAACAAGTGCTTGAGGCAGTTCATAACGGTACGTGGAAGTCAGATTCATATTGGGGTGGCATGAAAGACGGTATCGTCGACTTAGCTCCAATGGCCTCCTTTGTTCCAGCAAACGTCCAGGACTATGTTAACAAGAGAAAACAAGATATTCTTGATGGTAAGTATGACCCATTTGATGGGCCAATCTACGACCAGAGTGGGAAACTTATGGTCAAAGCTGGCGAAAGGCTTTCAGACGCAGACCAGCTCAGTTTGCAGTGGTTTGTTCAAGGAGTAGTAGGAACAATCCCAAAGAGCGGCTCTTAACTTTGTAATTATCGTGCCCCGTTAATCAACCAACGGGGCATATTTTTATAAACAGAGGCTAAGGTGAGAAGATGAGAAAAACGGTTCTTGAAGCGAAAAACATAACAAAGCATTTTCCAGGGGTTGTAGCAAATGACCATGTTAATTTCGACCTATATGAAGGAGAGGTTCATACCCTTCTCGGTGAAAACGGCGCTGGCAAGACAACTCTGATGAATGTCCTCGACGGACTTTATTATCCTAATGAAGGAGACATTTACATTGATGGCAAAAAAGCAGATATCAATTCACCAGTCGATTCTATGAAACTCGGCATTGGTATGATTCACCAGCACTTTATGCTTGTGGATACTTTGACTGTTGCTGAGAATATAGTGCTTGGCTTTCAGAGGCAAGGATTTGTTGTAGATAGCAAAAAAATTGCAAAAAGCATCTCCGACATCTCCGAAAGATACAATCTGCAAATTAGCCCTTTTTCGAAAATCTGGCAATTATCAGTCGGAGAGCAGCAAAGAGCCGAGATAATTAAGATGCTTTACAGAGGCGCGAAAATATTGATTCTTGATGAACCAACGGCTGTCCTCACTCCAAAAGAAATAGATTCATTGTTTTCGATAATAAACAAAATAAGATCAGACGGAAAATCAATAGTTTTCATAAGCCACAAGCTTGAGGAAGTCCTTAATATTTCAGACAGGATCACAGTACTCAAAAAGGGTAAGGTTGTTGGTACCGTTAATAGGAGCGAAACCAATGAGCACGAACTTGCTCAAATGATGGTAGGGCGAGAAGTGCTATTCAGATTTGATATAAAGCAAATTGAAAATAGAAAAGAAGTTCTGAGAGTTGAGAAACTTGAATCATATAACAATAGAGGCATCAAGACAGTCAATGGTTTGAGTTTCTCGGTTAATAGCGGCGAGGTTTTCGGCATAGCAGGTGTGGCAGGTAACGGTCAGGAAGAGCTTGCAGAAGTTATTACCGGGCTGAGAAAAGCTTATTCAGGAAGATTATTTCTAAATGGTGCTGACATTACAAACCATTCGCCCTCAAGAATTATTGCCTTGAAGGTAAACTACATACCAGCAGATCGTTTAAGGACTGGCCTTGTTCCAACTTTATCGTCTGTTGAAAATGCTATACTCCGTTGCTACAAGAGGAGGCCAGTTGGGACAAAAGGCCTGATAGACTTCAGACAAGCCCAGGAATACACAAACAGACTCGTTGAAGAGTTCAACATCGTCGTCCCCAGAATAGATGCTCCTGTAAAGCTGCTTTCAGGCGGAAATATGCAGAAGCTCCTGCTTGCAAGGGAAATAAAAGAAGACCCTGTCCTCTTGATAGCTGTTCACCCTACACGAGGCCTTGATATAGGTTCAACAGAATTCGTACGTAAAAAATTGCTTGAGGCACGCGACAATGGCGCGGCAGTGCTTCTTATCTCTGAGGACCTCGACGAACTGCTAATGATATCAGACAGAATCGGTGTGATGTACGGCGGAAAAATGACAGGTATATTTGAAGGCAAAAACGCAAATATTGATGAAATTGGCTTACTGATGGGCGGTTCAAAGTCAACTGAAAATGCGAAAGGAGCTTCCTATGCTTAAATTTGAGAAAAGAGAAAACACTCCCACTAAATTAAGAGTGCTTATTCCTTTGATATCAGTTTTGATTGGCTTGATTATTGGAGCTATTGCAATAGCACTTGCAGGAATAAATCCCTTGTCAGCTTTCAAGGCAATAATAATAGGTTCTTTTGGAAGTAAATATACTTTCACAGAAACACTTGTCTTTGCGACTCCATTGATACTAATCTCCGTTGGCTTGATACTGGTTTTCAAGATGAACTTCTGGAACATTGGAGCATATGGCCAGTACATAGTAGGAGCTATTGCAAGTGCATATTTTGCACTTTTTCTCCCACCTTCAACGTCGAAGCCTTTGTTTCTTCTGATAATGGTCATTGCTGGAATGATAGGTGGTGCCTTTTGGGCTTTTATCCCTGCGGTGTTGAAAGCGTACTGGGATGTAAACGAAGTAATAAGTACTCTGCTCCTCAACTATGTAGCGCTCTACTTCCTGAAGTACCTTATGTACGGTCCTTGGAGAGACCCAACAAGTCATGGCTTTCCGCTTTCGAAAATGTTCCCGAATAACGCGCAGCTCTACAAAATTATCCCAAATTCAAGAGTCCACCTTGGCTTGATATTTGGAATAGTTGCTGCCCTAATAATCTGGTATATTATCAAGAAAACAAGACTTGGCTACGAGATGAGGATTATTGGCGGAAGCAAGGATGCTGCTCTCTACGCAGGAATCAATGTTAAGAGAAACATAATCATAGCAATGCTAATAAGTGGTGCCCTCGCTGGGCTTGCAGGGATGGCGCAGGTTTCTGGCGTTATACACCTGATGCAAATCGAAATAAACCCTGATTACGGCTACACTGCCATTATAGCTGCCTGGCTTTCTTACCTTGAGCCCTTCACGGCAGTTTTTGTTTCTCTACTCTTAGGAGCACTTGCTGCAGGAGGTTATCAGATTCAGATAACTATGCAGGTTCCATTTGGTATTGTTTCTGTGATTGAGAGCGCTATACTTTTTGCCCTCATCGGCAGCGAAATCTTCCTGCGTTATTCAGTTCACTATGTAACAAAAAGGAGGCAATGAAAATGTTAAGCCCATCTCTATTGACTATTCTCACAAATCTCTTCTACACTGCCGTTCGTTCTGGGACAATTATACTTTTCCCAACTGTTGGCGAGATATTCACCGAGCGCTCGGGCGTTATGAACCTCGGCATTGAAGGGATGATGATTATTGGAGCTTTTATAGGCTTTATCGTAACATATCTAACAAAGAATCCTTACCTTGGTTTTCTCGCTGGAATGCTTGCGGGAGGGCTTGCCTCTCTCATACACGCATTTATAACAATCACGCTACAGGGCAAACAGGTTGTTAGCGGCCTTGCCTTGACCATTTTTGGTCTTGGAATTACAAATTTCTACGGACAGAAATTCGTCAACCTTCAGCTGAAGAACGGTTTCTCAAAAATAAGTATTCCGATTCTTTCTAAAATACCTGTAATAGGAAACATCTTTTTCAAACAGGATATGATTGTCTATTTTTCATACGTTCTTGCAATTGCAATGTGGTATATTCTTTATAAAACGAAGGTCGGCGTACATTTGCGTGCAGTAGGCGAAAATGCTGTTGCAGCAGACGCTATGGGTGTGGATGTGTACGCAACAAGATATTTCTGGACATTTTTTGGAGGATTACTCGCTGGAGCTGGCGGAGCCTATCTAACAATTGGATACGCACCATTCTGGCTTGATGGCATTACCGCAGGAAGAGGATGGATTGCAGTCGCCCTTGTCATATTTGCAATGTGGGATCCGATTATAGCTATATTTGGAGCTTACCTTTTCGGTGGTATTGATTCGTTGCAATTCCTCCTGCAGGCATCAGGCACAACAATTCCTTCTTCTTTACTTTCAATGCAACCTTACTTCCTCACTTTAATTGTTGTAATAATATCAACACTTATTGTTCGTTTCAAACACCTCGGTGTGCCAAGAGAACTTGGTCTGCCTTTTTCGCGAGAGGAGAAATAAATGGATAACATTGTCTCTTTGAAGTGCCTTGTATGCGGCAGGGAATACAAACCAGATGAGGTAAGGTATACCTGTCCTCACTGCGGCAACAATGGCATCCTTGAGGTAAATTACAATTACGACAGGATAAGACAATTCTTCACTAAGAAGACTCTTTCTGAAAACAGAGAGTATTCAATGTGGAGATATCTTCCACTTTTACCTGTTCAGCAAGAAAATTTTGTTGGCCCATTGCAGGTTGGCTGGACACCGCTCTACACAGCACAAAGGGTAAGAGAATACCTTGGAGTTAGCTCGCTCTGGATAAAAGACGATGGTAGAAATCCAACAGCTTCTCTCAAGGACAGAGCGTCAGCTATTGCTGTTGTTAAGGCGCAGGAACTGAACATTGACACTCTAACGTGTGCTTCAACTGGAAATGCAGCTTCTTCTCTTGCTGGGGCATCTGCTTCACTCGGGCTCAAGAATTATATTTTTGTTCCAAAAACTGCCCCAAAGGCTAAGCTTGCACAGCTGCTCGTCTTTGGAGCAACGGTTTTCGCAGTAAACGGGAGCTACGACGAGGCTTTCGACTTGTCAATTGAAGCAACTGAGAATTTCGGTTGGTACAACCGTAACACTTCATTTAACCCATATATGGTAGAAGGAAAAAAGACTGTCTCGCTTGAAATTGCCGAGCAATTAGATTTTGATGTTCCAGACTATGTTTTTGTTTCCGTAGGTGATGGATGCATCATCTCAGGAGTAAACAAAGGCTTTTATGATTTGTATAAACTTGGCTTCATAAGCAAGATGCCAAGGCTTGTTGCTGTCCAGGCAGAAGGCTGCAGCCCGATTGTTGAGGCTGTCAATGGGGATGGAATCATTCATAATATCGAAAATCCTCGAACCATAGCTGACAGCATTTCTGTGGGTGTTCCTCGCAATGGCTTGATGGCAGTGAGAGATATAAAGAATTCGGGGGGATTTGGGGTATCGGTGTCTGACAATGAAATTCTTGAGGCGATAAAATTACTTGGTACAGTTCAAGGCATTTTTGCAGAGCCTGCTGGTGCGGCTGGTTTTGCGGGATATTTGAAAGCGTTAAGAAGCGAAACGATATCAAAGAAAAGCAAAGTTGTTGTTATTGTAACAGGAAATGGACTAAAGGATGTTGACAGTGCACTAAAGGCTGTGAAGAGCCCTGTTGTAATAGAGCCAACAATAGACAGCCTGAAGGAAGCCTTATTAAATAACGGCGATAAAACTACTCGTTAGGAGAAAGTCCCCTTACCAGGTCTTTGTTTACAAGCACAAAGTCGCGCTTTTCAAGCAAGGCACCTGTTGAAACTACGGTGATTTCTGCATCAGTAACTGCTAAGAATTGAGTTTCTCTCAGGAATTTGTTGATTGAATCTGAAAGGCGCATATTTGCTGGACTATTGATGTAGCCTCTAATAATATACACATCGGTAAGAATCAAAACTGACACTTTTTTTGTAACTGCACCTACAGCCATTTGAGTTTCCCTCCCTTATTCCTAATAAGGCAGGTATTACCCTGCCCGTTTTTACTTTCTCTTGTTAGGTTCTTTCAACTTCTTCTTTACACTTGGAGGTAAGTAGTATCTTCTCTTCTTTATCTCTGTGTAAAGACCGTCTCTAACGCACTCTCTGCGAAACCTTTTCAAAAGGTCTTCAACGGTTTCATTTTGTCTCTTATGTACCTCTGCCACTGTTCCAATCCAGCCGGAGCCAGAAATTCGCCTCCTTTCAACTTATATACCTTAGTTTACAGAATTAGGATTTCTTGTCAAGTGCCAAAATTGAGTAAAACAACCGCAAGTTCCCTGTAAGATTGTTTTTATGCTTATTCTCAGTTTACAAAAAAGTTCGCAGCCTTTTTACTCTTCTTTAAACGGAGGCCCATCTTTCTTATTTGAGATGTGCCGAGCAGACCAGGTTGTAAGCATACGCAAAACTGATTCTTCCTTCTCTAAAAAGAGTGGGAACGTAACAAACAGTTCTTCAAATTTTGCTCTGAAGTCTTCTCTTTTCAGCTTGCTGTCAAAATAGAAAAATATCTTCGGATTTTCAGATTGCTGCACAATAGTCTCTGCTACGTTTCTTATTATAATCGCGGAAAAATATTCAAAACTCTCATTTATATAGTTTTCGCTTTGTATAGAAGGAAGTTTCACAAAGAAAACTTCATCATAATCCTTTTGAAACGGATAGTCATATAGAAATAAATCTATTTTTGAACTTCCTTGGGCAAGGTCAATTCCGATTGCTTTTGGGTCGACTCCTCTGTTTTTCATTTCGAAATAAACTTCTTTGAGAAGCGTTTGCTGGTTGAAAATTATTGCCGAACTGTACCCTTCCCTGTGAACCTTCGAGAAAAAGTCAACGAACTCACCCATAAAGGAACCGTTGTAAGAGGGAGATAGGTAGAGCGGCACTATTGAAATCACGTTTTTATGCTCATTGGGAACGCCTATGGTAAGCAGCTTACCATCAAGTCCTGTAAATTCCTCAATGATATTTACTTCTTCGATTGTATTCTTTGGAGAAAAAAATAGGATAGAACTGTAAGTCGAATTCACTTTTCTGAACAGATTTTCTGGCCGCTCATTAGAGGCTACTATGCTTGTCCTACTTCCTCTTCTGTCAATGTAATAACTATCTCTTATAAAAAAATTCCTCAAGGGCTCGTTCTTTATACCACTGAATATCGTTCTGAGCGCTTCAATTTCTTTTGAAAAATCCTTAGATTCAGTATTCTCGATTCTCTCAAAAACTATTCTAAGAAGCTGTTCTGAGTCACTCTTACCCCCGTAGTACTTCAAAATCATCTCCAATTCCTCCAATGAATAGCTTATCCTTGCGTTA
Organism: Caldisericaceae bacterium; assembly: GCA_049967855.1. Lineage (GTDB taxonomy): Bacteria > Caldisericota > Caldisericia > Caldisericales > Caldisericaceae > JAIMJY01. The sequence goes on along the minus strand of JBMFRX010000005.1, from coordinate 40,263 downwards.
TAAACAATCTTTGGCAATCTGAAAGCATCAACTACTATAAGACTACTCGAGGCAAACACGCTGTTGAAAAACGAATCTTTTACAATGAATTGGTGGCTGGTCAAAACAACCTGCGCCTGGGAAAGTCTCTCACGTTTGTTGAAAAAAGGACACTGATTTTCAAACTCGCACTTTTCTAATGGTTCGTCACAGCTTGAAAACACTTTTACCAAAGGATTTTTCAATATATGAGTTGGGGCATCGGTAACGACAAGATTCTTCGTTTTGTAAAGATAAGAAACAAGGATTGCAAAATGCGACCTGAATGCTCGAGGAATATACTCCCTGTGTTCCATAAAGAATTGTATCTTCTTCGGACACAGCATACCTTCGATTTGCACTATTTTTTCTACATCAAAACCTTGTGCTTTGAACTTTTGAGCTGCATAGTCAATTTCATCAGTCGAGTAAAAAGAGATTACAACCTTCCTGCCAGACTTTGCTATCTTGTAAGCTTCATCAATTGCATTTTTGCTTGAGTCAGACTCAATGTAAAAAACTCCGCTTTCAAACTGTGAGTGTTCGCTGCTCTCATTAAAAGGCAAAACAAGTTCTGGCGCAGTATATGTTCCAAATAACGTAAAATCTTCATCATTATTTGAGAAATCCCAATCATCCCCAAAGAGCTCACTATAGTCTGTATCTATGACGGTTTCTCTTATCACCTTGAGCAATTTTGCAGGGAAATTTTCCTTTTCGGCAACAATTTTCCTGTACAAATCCAGCAGCATTTCTGTATCACCAAGCGCTCGGTGCGGCCCTGCGTCTTTTATAGAAAGTTGTCGCACCAGGTTCTGAAGACTGTGAGACGCCATATCAGGGAAAAATATTCTCGCAAGCTCCAGCGTATCAAATACAGGGTTTTGCAACGGCCTTGAAAGAAGTTTCTCAAGAAACATTTTGTCGAAAGAAGCGTTATGAGCTATTAACGGGTAATTGTTTATGAAATTACTGATGGATTCTTTTATCTGCTCGGCTTCTTTAGCATCTTTAAGGTCTTCTTCTGTAATTCCCGTAAGGTTTGTTATAAATTTAGTTAAACCCTTTCGAGGCTTAACCAAACTGTGAAATTTCTCGATAACTTCGCCGTCACTTGTCTTTATGGCTCCGATTTCTATAACATCGTCGGAATCTGCATCAAGGCCAGTGGTTTCCAAGTCAAAGAAAATAAGAATTCTATTACTCACACTTTGCTCCATTCAGTTATGAACACAATCTCTTAAATGCCATCAGAGATTAAATCATTTTAAGTAAACTATTGTCACACCACTTCCGCCTTCCTCAGGTGTGCCAATATAAAAGTGAGACACATGTTCTTTTGCTCTAAGGTAATTGATTACGGCTTCTCTTAAGGCTCCAGAACCTTTGCCATGGACAACATACACGAAAGGCATTCCAACAAGATATGCCGAATCCAGGTATTTATCGAGCTTCTCTATTGCCTCTTCAGCAGTCAGACCGTGAAGGTCTATCTTCATTGGGACTTGCAAATTTGATAACTCTTTAAGTATTTCGCTTTTTTCCTCATCTTTCTGCACAGGAGGAGTATAAGTTGCATTGTTGATAGCTTTGACATCATTTATGGACACAGAGGCTCTAATGCTCCCCATCTGTATCACAAGTTTTCCTTTATCTTCAAGTTTGGATAAAACGATGCCCTGCTTGTTGAAATGAGGCACATAGACAAGCGTCCCCTCCTGAATCTCGCATATGTCAACATTTTCTTTTGGCTCGGATTGCTCAATGGCTTCTTCAATTTTCTGGCTTTCTTCTGTAAAAGTTTTTTTGAGTTCCTGAATCACTTTCTGGCTCTTTATTGCATTATCGAGGTTTTCAAGAATTTCGTTCATAGTTTTCTTGGTTTCATCAACAATTCTTCTCGCTTCATCGTAAGCTTTCTTTACCTCAACCCGCTTTCTGTCGTCAATATCCTGAACCTTTTTTTCTAAAGTTTTTTTGAGTTCTTCGGCTTCTTCCCTGTTTTTCTCTATGATTTCTCTTGATTCTCCAATCTTTTTTTGCTCTTGAGACATCCTCGAAATTATCTCTTTGGATTCTACAAAGTCCTCTGATAGCTGGCTCTCAGCCTCATTAAGAATATCATCAGCAAGGCCGAGATTCTTTGCAATGACAAAAGCATGGCTTTCTCCTGGTATCCCAATATAGAGATGGTAAGTCGGAGCAAGGGTTTCAGTGTCAAATCCAACCGCTGCGTTCTGAGAAAGTTTAAACTTGTATGGGAACTCTTTAAGTTTGCTGTGGTGAGTAGAAACGACAGTAGTCGCTTCAATTTCATAAAGTTTCTTAAGTATTGCATAACCAAGCGCAGAGCCCTCTTCTGGATCTGTTCCTGCGCCAAGTTCATCTATCAGCACAAGGCTTCTATTATCGGCATTGTTAAGAATATTGATGATTTTTCTCATATGTGACGAAAACGTCGAAAGACTTTGCTGTATGCTCTGCTCATCCCCAATATCAGCAAACACCTTACTGAAGAAGCCAATCTTCGACGAAGAATAAGCAGGGATATGCAGCCCCGACATTGCCATTAAAGTCAACAAACCAATGGTTTTAAGAGTTACAGTTTTGCCGCCAGTGTTTGGCCCGGTAATTACAAGCATTCTGAAGTTTTTGCCAACCTCAACGTTTATAGGCACAACGACTTCCTCAGGAATAAAAGGATGGCGTGCTTCAGCAAGGTAAATCTCGCAATCGGTTGCAAGTTCTGGTTCTTCTCCTTTGAGCTTTGAGGAAAGCTTTGCCTTTGCAAAAATGAAATCCAGCTTGTAGACTTCTCCTAAGGAGCTTGATATGCTGCCCATCTTTGATGCAATAAGTTCCTCTATTTCCAAAATTATCCTTTCTTCTTCGGCTTTTTCTTTTGATGCAAGGTCAACGAGTTTGTTATTAAGTTCAACTACAGAGATTGGCTCAGCAAAAACAGTTAAGCGCGTGCTCGATTCGCCTTGAACAATATACTGAAAGGCAGGCCTAACATTCTGTCGTATCGGAATTACGTATCTTCCATTTCTCTTAGTAATAATAGGGTCCTGTATGACATCCTCGTAATCTTTGGAGTAAATGAAGCTTTGCAATATTGTCTGAATTCTTCCGTATGATATTTTTATTTCCCTTCTTATTATTGAAAGCAAAGGCGACGCATCGTCTTTTACGGTGCCATCTGGTTCAATGGAATGATAAATTTTCTCTGCAATCTCAGGGAGAGCGCTTATTCTGGAGGTATAATTTCTCAAGAGAGACAGCTGGTCACTGAACGATTCACCTATGTCCTTTATTTCTATGAGGGTATTTATAAAACTTGCAATTCTCAGTAGCTCTTCGCCTCTTACGATTGATAAAACTCGAATGCTGTCAAGTATGGGCTCAACATCGACAAATTCAACGAAAGGCAAGTCTCCCTCTTTGTCATAAAAGAACTTTGCCTCAGTGGTCTCCTTAAGCTCTAAGAGAGCTTCATCATAAGTTTCAAGAGGTTTAAGTCTATGAGCAAAATCCTTTCCTCCACTCGTTATACAGAGGCGAGACAATTCATCGGTGATGTCAAAGTATCCAAGTATTCTTAATGTTTCTTCATCCATAGGGTTTTCTTAAGCTCCTCAAGCTCAAATGTATTTAAAATATTTTCTGGCAACAGCCAGGCTCGTCTAAGTATTTTTAAGCCGTATTCCATAAAATGCAAGTGGCCTGCGCTATGAGCATCTGTTCCAACAGTAAATCTCTTAACACCGTTTGATAAAGCTTGTTTTACAAGGTTGCTAGAGAGGTCAATTCTGTTTGGAAACAGGTTCACCTCAAGAGCGGTGTCACTTGATGAGGCTACAGAACAAACCTTGTCAAAGTCTATGGCAATTGATTCTCTAACGTTGATAATTCTACCTGTCGGGTGGGCAAGTGTGTTAATTAAATTATTCTTCATTGCTTTAACAATCCTTTCTGTGTTCTCAGCGCTTCTCTGAGAAAAAGAGTGCAGTGCACCAACAACCAAGTCGAGCCTTCCTCTTTCTTCAGAACTTGTATCAATACTTCCATCATCATTAATCTCCGTTTCAGTTCCTTTCAAAATATAAGGTGAAGATTTCTCACTATTTATTTTATCAATAATTTCAATTTCTCTTAATAGCCTCTTATGACTAAGTCCGTTAGCTATTTTGAGAGATGAAGAGTGGTCTGTAACAGCAAAATAATCGTATCCTAAGAAAGCAGTTTCGTCTTTGAGCTCGTAAATAGAATTTGTTCCGTCACTAAAATCTGAGTGAACGTGCAAATCCCCTTTTATGTCTTTTGCTTCGACTAGCTTTGGTAGGCTTCCCTTCTCTGCAAGTTCGATTTCATCTTCTCCTTCTCTCACTTCAGGTGGAATATACTTCATACCCAACTTTTCGTAAAATTCTTCCTCGCTGCTCGCTCCAACCAGTATATAACCGCGTTTAGCAATCTTAAAGCCTTTTGCCTTAGCTATTTCTGCAAGGGCTCTATTATGAAGCTTAGAACCCGTGTAGTATTGGAGCTTAGAATAGTAAAACTCGGCATCTGCAAAGTAGAAATTCAAAAGATTTCCATACTTGTCCCTGAGATGCAGGGCATCTTCTCGTTCTCGTTCACAACGTTTAGCAGGGATAACGTTCATAATTTTCTCATAACCTTCATCAATGTTTGCAAGCACTACAAAGTCAATGTTTTCGGTAATTTCTTTTCCACGCCTTACGCTTCCTGCTAGCTCTATTTTAAAATAGCCCTCCAGGCTCATTATTATTGATTTTGCATATGAAAATGAGTCAAAGAGATTTAAAGAGCGGTTGTCCTTCTGATACTCAAAAAGTCGACGTCTCAATTCATTCTCAAATCTTTCTCCAAAAATGGCTGAAATTTTCCCAGAATCAACCGCATTTTTTATATCATCTATCGAGTCAGCAGAAATACTCTCATAAATCTTTTTTGCATCATCTGCCCTCAAACCTGGAATTCTTGATATGGCACGCAAGCTTTTAGGTATGACCTTTTCAAGAGACTCTCTGGTTGTACACTCTTGGCCGTTTAACATCTCTTCAATGTCTTCCTTCACAAATCGAGGAAGAAAATAGAGCCTGTCTAACGAAGTCTCAATTGGATACTCAAGAGCAGCGATGCTGTAGGCAGATTGCTCATAGAGCGATGCCTCAGTGGATTTTCCCTCAAGCTCAAACAGAGTCTTGATATCCAAGAGTCTCTGATAAATCTCCCAGTTTATCATTTCCTTCTGAGCTCACCCTTGACGGCTGTATTTATGGAGCGTTCAATCTGTGAAATAAACTCGTCAATTTCCTCGCTTCTGAATGTTTTCTCCTGCGAAGAAAATTCCAGCGAATAGGCAAGATTTTTCTTTCCGTCAGGAATCGGAGCTCCTCTGTACAAATCAAACAGCTTAACATCTATAAGTTCCTTTATGTTGTTCGACAAGATTGCCTTCCTTACTTCAATCTCGTCCACGTCCTCATTGACAACTACGGCTATGTCTCTTTTTACAGATGGATACAAAGAGAATGCCTTGAATTTTCTCGCTTTGCCAGACAACTTCATTAGAATGTCAACATCAACCGAAGCAAAGTATGCCTCTTTATCAAGGTCTTTAGAAAGCCTGCCCAAATGTCCTATCTCCTCTCCGTCGCAGTAAATCGCTGACGATTGATAAGGATGGAGGTACGGGAAGTGCTTTCTCTCAAAATCACTTTGGATATTGAATCTTTCGAAAACATCCTCAAGTATGCCCTTGAGATAATAGAAATCGTACGGGAGATGTTTCTTAAAACCGTTCTGCAGCAATCTTTCGCCCTTAAGTATTATAACAAGCTCCGTTCTTTCTTTGTAATCCTGACCAATCTTATTGAAAACTGTGTCCAGTTCAAATATTGCAATGCTCGAAGCGCCTACGTTCAAGTTCCGCTTTAAAACCTGATAAACCATCGGCAAAAGAGAAGGTCTCAGTATGTTCATATCTTCCGACAATGGGTTCATCAATCTAACCCATTCCTCTTCAGGAGATTTGCTTGTTTGATTAATCAACTGCGGATTTAGTAAAGAAAAAGTACTCACTTCCAACAATCCATACTCAACGAGGAAAGACTTCAAATCGAGTAGGAAATTTCCTTGTTCTGACCTCCCACCACTTCGCACGGGGCTCACTATAGTCGATTCTTCAAGCTCGTTATAGCCCTTCATTCTGAAAACTTCTTCTATAACGTCTTCTTCGATGTTGATGTCCTGTCTAAAGGCAGGCGCCCTTACGATTACTGAATCTGTCTTTTCATCAAATTCCAGCCCTTCGTATTCAAGGTATTTTTTCACATCATTCTCAGGGATTTGTTCACCAAGATAAGAACTTATTCGTTGGAACCTTGCCTCAACCACTTTCCCCTGAATGTGCTTCCCTGTAATCCTCTCTGAGGATACTGAACCTCCCGCCTCTTTCTTTATAAGGGCTGCTGCTATGCGAGATGCCTCTGATTGGAATGAGCTGTCTACGCCTTTCTCGAACAATGCCGAAGCATCAGTTATCAAGCCAATGCTTCTTGAACTATATGCAATCGTCATTGGGTCAAAATATGCACTCTCTATGAAGACATTTCGCGTTTCTTGCGTGACAGCCGTTGCCTCACCGCCCATTACACCTGCAATTGCAATTGGGCCAGACAAGTCAGTAATTAAAAGGTTGCTTGTATTTAGATTTCTGTGAACTCCATCAAGAGTCCTTAGCTTCTCGCCTTCTTTAGCGGTACGAACGATTATCTTTCCTTGCAGCTTATCAAAGTCAAATGCGTGAAGCGGCTGCCCATATTTCTTTGCAACAAGGTTTGTTATGTCAACAATATTGTTGATAGGACGAATTCTCAAAAGAAACAGCTCTCTCCTCAACTCGTAAGAGCTCTTCTTGATGTCTATATTTCTTATAATTCTTGAAGAGTACAAAGGACACAGATTGGTATTAGCAAGTTCCACTTCAAAATTATTCTCAAACTCATCCTGCACATCATAATATGACTCAAGTTTACTGAAATCAGCCTTTCGGCCATTATTGCGTGCGCTTAAAATTTCAACCCAACGAGCAAAACCAACACTGTAAAATGCGTCAGCCCTATCTGGAAGGAGCGAAACCTCAAGTAAATCGTCATCAATAGGAAGAACTTCTTCGAAGGGCACACCTACGGGAGTATCCTGCGGCAAAACAAAGATACCCTCCTTTTCCTCTGCACTTAGAAGCTCGTTCTCTAAGCCAAGCTCTTCTGCAGAGCAGAGCATCCCCTGAGAGACGTGTCCCATAAAGCTTTTGTCTTGAATGATATTTCCGTTAGCTATTTTGCTGCCGACAGGTGCAAATCCAACAACATCGTTTGCTTTTAGATTTTTTGCTGAAGTAATAACCGTCACACGCGAGTCCTTATACCCCAATTCCACTTCAAAAAGCTCTGTCTCTTTGATTCTATTAACAGAAAGAACTTTTCCCGTAACTATGCCTTCAAAAGTGTGGTTCACTTTCCTGATTCCTTCAACTTCGATGCCTAATGAAGTGAGCATTTGCGAAAGAGTTTGGGGGGTATAGTCAAAGTCAATTAAGCCTTTTAACAACCTGAAAGAAATTATCATCGCTCACCTCCCCCTACTTGAACTGGTTCAAGAACCTGATGTCGTTTTGATAGAAAAACCTGATGTCAGGTATTTCATACTTCACCATAGCAATCCTTTCTATTCCCCAGCCAAATGCAAATCCCTGGTACTTTTCAGGGTCTATTCCAACGTTTCTAAGGACATTAGGATGCACCATTCCAGAACCGCCCATCTCAAGCCACCCCGAGAATTTGCAAACAGGACAACCTTTTCCTCCACACATAACGCAGCTTATAGCGGTTTCTGCACCAGGCTCTACAAAAGGAAAATAGGATGGCGTAAACCTTACTCGAACTGACTCACCAAACATCTTTCTGGTAAACTCGGCAAGCACACCCTTTAAGTCTCTGAAAGAGATGTCTTTATCAATAACAAGCCCTTCCACCTGGTGAAATATTGGAGAATGAGAACTATCCACAGCATCTCTCCTATAACAGCGTCCTGTTGCAATCATTCTAATAGGAGGTTTCTGGGCTTCCATTGTTCTAATCTGTATCGGGGAAGTCTGTGTTCTAAGCAGAAGCTTTGGTGCAATGTAGAATGTGTCCTGCATATCGCGCGCAGGGTGATACTCAGGTATATTGAGCGCCTCAAAATTGTAATAGTCGCTTTCAATCTCAGGTCCTGTTCTTATGTCAAATCCCATCGAAATGAATATATCTTCCACCTCTTTAATTGTCTGCGTCAATATGTGCAAAGCACCATTTGATAGCCTCAAACCAGGAATTGTAATGTCAATCTTTTCTTTCTCAAGCTCTTCCTGTCTTTGCGCCTCTTCAAGTTCACTCTTTCTGTGCTCTATTTCGCTTTCGACGTAAGACTTAAATATGTTGAGTTCTTTGCCAAATTTCCGCCTTGACTCTTCATCAAGGTCTTTCATCTGCTGGAACAAATTAGCTATAAGCCCTTTTCGGCTCAAATACTCATCTTCAATTTCCTTTAAAGAGCTCGCTTTGACTTCATGCAGTTTGGTATCAAATTCTTTTTTTATCTTTTCAATATCGTCCATAAAAATTCCTCCGTATTAGTTTAATTGTAATTAGTTTACAATAAAAGTCAATAAAAAATTGAATTGATTTTATTTATGCAAAAGAAATGTATAATAATTGCATGATAGAATATGCTAATGCAAAATTAAACTTGACTCTCGAGATAACAGGCAAAACTGAAGATGCTTACCATCAAATAGCATCGGTTTTTCAAAAAATAAAGTTAAGCGACCGTATTTCCATTGAGAATGCCTTCATTGACGAAGTTTCATTTAACAGGAAGGTGTTTTCAAAGATAACTACTGTCCACATTGCAAGGGATATTTTCAGAGAAGCAACATCTATAATAGAGCCAGTGAATATTTCCGTAAAGAAGTCCATTCCCGTAGGTTCTGGGCTTGGTGGCGGGAGTTCCGATGCAAGGGCAACTCTGTTTCTACTTAATAGGTTGTTCGGGAATCCTCTGAGTGATGCGTCACTCATCCAACTTGGCAAAAGAATTGGCTCAGACGTTCCTTTCTTTTTCAACGGGTCAACAGCCTTTGTGAGCGGAGTAGGTGACACTGTCGAGCCCATTCAAAACCTTAATAAAATTTATATTATAATTATTTTTCCAGTCTTCCATTCTCCTACAAGGCTTGCCTATGAACTTTTTGACAAATTTGGAAGCTTCTCAAACGGAACATACACAGATAAGTTTATTTCGGCACTCTCAACAGATTACAATGCTTCTATGTTGAACGACCTTGCATACAACGACTTTGAATTGCTGTTCAAGAAAATTGACTCGCGTTATCGCAAACTTTTCGACTTTGTTGAACATTTTACAAGCACAAAGTTTCATTTGACTGGGTCTGGTTCATCGTTCTTTTCCTTGTTCGATAAATTGGAACAAGCTAAATACATTTCTAGGAAACTACAGAAAGCAGGCTTGAGACACGTTCTTACCGAAACTATCTAATTCGCATTATTAAAAGAGCCCTCAATAAATGAGAGCTCTCGTTTGCATAACTTGTTATGATTGCCTATTATAGGTCTTCCTTTCGAGGTAATTTGTACAACACATCGTCATACGGAGTTCTATAAAGGTTTGATTTAAGCATCTTTTGATCGATCACATGCCCTATCATTCCGATGGTTCTTCCAAGCACAAAGAATGCGTTCAACAATCCAGCATCTATCCGCTCTTTGATTTCCTCGTCATTAAAGCCAAGTGATTTCAGCAAATCAACAAGCAACACGCCAGTGCATCCATCAACGTTAAGAATGAGATTCTCTTTTTTGGAAGTTGTAACTTGTTCAACTTCGAGTGCATAGTCAAGATATTCAGTCTGAGAGAAATTTTTCTTCGCAAACTCCTTCAAAATAACCACTCTTTTGTCTGGATTCTTAAGACTTTTAACTCTATGCCCAATGCCAGGTATTGGTATACCTTTCTCCTTCATCTCATCAACAAACTCTCTTGCACTCAAGTTGTTGTCTTTACCCCACTTGAAGTAGTATCCAGCTCCGTCTATAGCTCCTCCAAACCGCGGCCCTATTGTCAGCAATCCAGAAGCAACTGATGAGACAAGGTCTTTGCCAGCACGAGCTGCTACAATAGCATTGTGAGCTCCTGAAACGCAGGGTCCGTGGTCTGCAACTGTCTCTATAACAAGCTCAATGAATTTTGCGGCATATTCAGGAAGTTGTTTCTTGAGCCAAAGCAAACCTATGATATCACCAATGGTCTTCTTAGACTCAATCAGCTCTGAAAGAGGAATGCCAGCATACTTTACCTCATCTCCCCTGTCGTCAGAAATAGTTGTCACAAACTGCCTATGCCTGCGAACGATTCCGTTCTTGACAGCAGTATCATAATCGATAGGAAGGGATGGCGGGGTAAACTCATTAACTTCTCCAATGACACCGCTCTTCTTTAGTTCTTCGTAGACTGCTTTGATCTTCTCTGGCAGTTCATCAAATGATGAGGGAACAATTGCGCCTGCTTCCCTAAGGGCAATATTTTTGCTGTCAGCAGTTTCGTTGGTGGCATTGGCCCGAGCTCCTGCATGCCCAAATTGAACTTCTGTTGGGAAAATCTTTGAGCACGTCCCCGTAACCCAAGCCACAAGAGGCTTGTTTATTTGGCCATTTTTCAGAGCCTCAATTACTTTGTATTCCTCAAGGCCGCCAACCTCTCCGAGCATCACAAGAAACTTAACTTCAGGAATGTTGTTTAGCCTCACAAGATGGTCAACAAGAGATGAGCCAGGGTACCTGTCACCACCAATAGCAATACCTTCAAAAGCACCATCAGAGTTATTGGCTACAATATTGAACATTTCATTAAGCATTCCGCCAGACTTAGTAACAAGTCCTACACTACCAGGCCTGTGCAGTTTTGAGGCAACAATGTTTTCAATAGTTCCACCAGTATTTCCAATCCTGAACTTGCCTGCAGCTATTCCACCAACAGTTGCAGGCCCTATAATTACCTTTCCCTTTTCTTTTGCCAGGTGAGCGAGTATCCTTTCGTCTCTTTCAGGCACTCCTTCTGCTATCACCACGATTGTTTTTATAGTTTCTGTGTTTATTGCCTCAAAAGTGGTTTCATAAGCAGACCTGAACGAAGCAAAATTAACCATAACAGTCGCATCCCCATGCTTCTTGACTGCCTCGTTAATCGTTTTGTAAACAGGAATCAAAACTTCTTCGCTTCCAAAGAAAAGCGTTTCAAATCCACTCTCTGTTGGGTCTATAAAACAAGCCACAGAAGGAGTTTCCCTTTTAGCAATGAAGTCAAAATCAAGCATCCTCTGAGCAGGTTTTGTCTGCCTACCGTATATTATTGCCTGAGTGTTTCTTTCAAATATGTTCATTTTTCGCCTCCGAGCGCCATTTTGACAACGCGGGTCATATGGAGGTCTGGTCCGTAAACTTCTATCGGTACGCCTATATCAGCACCAAGCTTTTCCATCATCTTAAGCCCTTCTTTGTAATTTGGGCCGCCTCTTCTAACGAATATCTTCACATTATTCTCTTTGAGCTTATCTTTGTACTCCGTAAGAGCTCTTATTATTCCTTTGAAAGTTTTTGCAACATCCGTAAAGTTGGCAATCCCACCACCAATGATGAGAACTTTTCCTTTCTCATCCTTATTCCTTGTCATAAGGTCAAGTATCGTCTTTGCATATTCATAAGTTTCTTGCTCAGTTGGGTCGCCAGAGTACTCTCCATAATTTGCCAGCTCCTGCCCAAAGCCAAGGTCAACAACAGTGTCAGTGTAGATTACACTTGCTCCCCCGCCTGCAACCATAAGCCATACATGGCCGTCAGGGTTAAGAATTGTAAGTTTGAGCGACGCCCCAGTTTTCTCGTCGAGGCTTCTTATGTATTGTTCCTCTTTAGTAAAACTTCTTCCGAAAGGTGTTGGGAATTCTACATCACCCCATTTCACGCTGTCCTTGAATAAGGCAGTGTCGTCAAGTCTTGCAACAAAATCAAGAGGCACAACTTTTCCATTGTTTATTGCAAAAGGATTTATTTCAAGGTAAGTGAAATCGTATTCCACAAAGAAATTGTACAGAGCTTTAATAAAAGATTCAATCAAGGGGTCAATTCCCTCAAGATGCATTTGTTCGATTTTGCCTTCAATCGGTACAAAAAATTCCTCAACATGTTCCCAATTTTCCTCAATGTCTATTCCGCCTATGTCTGAAAAATATATTCTGTCGCCTTCTTCCTCTGTCTTAATGGCGACGTAGTACTCCTTTTCATGAGGCACAAAAGGTTCAATCAAAAAGTGGGTAAGAACCCCTTTTGTCTTACCCACCTGAACTTCTTTATTCATCCTTTCTTGAACCCAATTCACTGCTTCATCAAAGGTCGCATTGAGGAGGACGAGACCATGTTTGCCTCTCTTTCCAAAGAGCATATCTGGCTTGGCTACGAGTCTTCCTTCCTTGAGCCAGCTATTTTCTTCAGCCAGTTTTTCGAAGTTTGACTCTGGGGTTACAAGAACTATTCTTCCGTCATAGCTAAAACCATATTCTGGATGCTCTTCAAAAAATTTAGAGAGAAACTTCTTAGCATGGAACTCTCTTATTCCTCTTTGAGCCATTAAATTGCCTCCATATTCTTTATCATTCTGTCACCAAACTCAGAAGTTGAAACTTTTGTTGCTCCGTCCATCAGACGAGCAAAGTCGTACGTAACGTATTTTTCAAGGACTGTTTTTTCGATGGAGTTAAGAATCATTTGTTTTACTTCCTTCCATCCCATATATTCGAACATTTCCGCTCCTGAAAGAATTATCGAACCAGGGTTGACTTCGTTCTTACCTGCATGCTTCGGGGAAGTGCCGTGAGTTGCCTCAAAGAGTGCAATCTTGTTCTCGAAGTTGATATTTGCTCCTGGGGCAATGCCAATTCCTCCAACCTGCGCAGCAACTGCATCTGAAATGTAATCTCCGTTGAGATTTGGCGTAACTATTACATCATATTCGTCAGGCCTTAAAATCATCTGCTGGAACATTGAGTCGGCAATTCTGTGTTTGAGAATCAGCATACCTTGAGGAACTTTTCCTCCATATTTTTCATTGACTTCCTCCTCGGTGATAACTCTGTCTTTGTATTGTTCTTCTGCAAGTTTATAAATCTCTGCCTGGAAGAGCCCTTCGGTGTATTTCATAATATTTCCCTTGTGCATAATAGTCACTGATTTTCTTCCATGCTCAAGCGCATAATCTATGGCAGCCTTGCCAATTCTCCGTGAACCAGTTATGCTTATAGGTTTTATACCAATTCCTGAGTCTTCTCGGATGTTTACCCCCATCTTTTCCTTCAAAAAATTAATTACTTCTCTTGCTTTATCAGAATTCGCAGGCCACTCTATGCCAGCATAGACATCCTCGGTATTTTCTCTGAACACCATAACATCAACAAGCTCTGGCTCCTTCATAGGAGATGGAACTCCTTTGATGTACTTCACGGGTCTGAAGCAGACAAAAAGATCAAGTGTTTGCCTGAGTGTGACGTTCAGCGACCTGAAACCTTTCCCTATTGGCGTTTCAAGAGGACCTTTAATTGAAATGACGTAATCTTTGATTGCATCAAGTGTTTCCTTCGGGAGAAGTTCTCCTGTTTTGTCAATTGCCTCTTGCCCTGCAAGCACTTTCATCCACTCGACTTTGCGCTTACCACCATAGGCCTTCTCAACGGCAGCATCAAAAACCTTTAATGCTACTGGAGTAATGTCGATTCCAATGCCATCACCAATGATGTAAGGAATCGTTGGGTTGTCGGGAACATTCATTTTCCCGTTTTCTACTGTAATTTTCATTCCTTGCCTCCTATCTTTCCTGTATAGGGCAATAGCCCTCCTGCTAAAACGAAATTGATCTGTCTTTCAGTCAACATAACTTTAAGCTTCATTTCTCTATTTTTTGTCTTGTCAAAAGCCACAATTTCTTCTTTCTTATCTTCAAGGCTCTTTGTTATATCAGGAATCTCGATTTCGTCGCCCTGTTCAACAAAATCATAGTCTGAAGGATTGACAAACTGAAGCGGAACAATGCCAAAATTAGCGAGGTTTGCAAGATGTATCCTTTCGATCGTTTTAGCTATGACTGCTTTCACTCCAAGATACATTGGACAAAGCGCAGCATGCTCTCTTGACGACCCCTGACCATAGCTTTCACCAGCTATTACAAAATTAGCAAACCCTTTCTGCTTGTTTTCAAGCGCTCTATTTGCAAATGTCGGGTCAACTGGTTCAAAAACATGTTCTGCATACTTGGGAATGTTCGAACGGTACTTCAAATATTGCCCTGCAGGCATTATGTGATCTGTAGTAATTTTGTCACCAACTTTAATAGTTGCATAGCCCTTCAAAGACTCAGGAAGTGGATCATTCTTTGGTATAGGTTGAATATTTGGCCCGCTAAACACTGTCACTTTCTCACGTTCTTCCTTTGGCAACGGGAAGATATACATAGAATCATCCTTTATAAACCTATCGGGGAGCTTAATGTCCTCATATTTTATGCCCATTTCTCCTAATTTTCTTGGGTCAGTAATCTCTCCTGTTATAACTGCGGCAGCTGCTGTCTCTGGGCTCACAAGGTAGACGTTTGCATCCGCCGTTCCACTGCGTCCCTTAAAGTTCCTGTTATTTGTTCTCAGTGATACCTCGCCGCTTCCTGGAGAGAAACTATTACCAATGCAAAAACCACAAGCAGTTTCCATTATCCTTGCGCCAGCTTTAACAAGAGCATCCATTCCGCCATTTTCGGTAATCATTTCAATTACCTGCCTTGACCCTGGTGCGACTCCAAACTCAAGGTCCTTGTAAGCCACTCTCCCTCTCAGAATGTTAGCGACAGTCATAAGGTCTCTGTAGGAAGAGTTAGTGCAACTTCCCACGGCTACCTGGTTCACTTTTGTCCCTTCAACTTCACTTACTTTTTTCACGTTGTCTGGAGAATGCGGAAGGGCAACCATTGGTTCAATCTCTGAAAGGTCTAACTCAATCACCTTGTCATACGTTGCGTCAGAATCTGGCTCAAGCAGAATCCAATCCTCTTCGCGATTTTCCTTCCTGAGAAAATCTTTTGTTATCTCGTCTGATGGAAAAACCGAAGTTGTTACACCTGTTTCAGCTCCCATATTGGTAATAGTTGCTCTGTCTGGAACGCTAAGCGTTTTGACACCTTCTCCAGCATACTCAATTGCATAGCCCACATTTCCTTTTGTCGTAAGCACCTCAAGCACTTTCAGAATCACGTCCTTCGCAGAAACCCAAGGTTGCAAATGTCCCTTAAGGTTGATTTTGATAACCTTTGGATAGTTAAGATAGAATGGACCACCGCCCATTGCCACAGCAACATCGAGTCCGCCAACTCCTATTGCAAGTGAACCTACGCCTCCAGCAGTGGGAGTGTGGCTGTCTGAACCAATAAGCACTTTCCCTGGTTTTGCAAACCTCTCCAGATGCACTTGATGGCAGATACCATTGCCTGGCCGTGAAAAAGTAATCCCGTACTTTTCGGCAACAGTTCGCAGGTATTTGTGGTCGTCAGCATTTTCAAAGCCTACCTGTACAGTGTTGTGGTCAACGTAACTTACAGCTTCTGTTTTGACTTCAGTAAATCCAATCGCCTCAAACTCAAGATAAGCAGCAGTACCAGTTGCATCCTGAGTCAGAGTCTGGTCAACCTTGATACCAACTTCCTCTCCCTTTTGGGGCAATCCTTCGACAATGTGACTGTCAAGGATTTTTTCAATAATGTTCTTACCCATAACTACCTCCTTTCGTTTTTTTCGAATTTCAATTCCCTTAAATAGTTATAGACAGTGAAAATTGACACGCCAAGCTTTTGAGCTACAAAATCAATCGAATCTTTTACTCTAAAAAAGTCTCTCCTGTAGAGTTCTTCTATGATGAATTTGTTGCGTTCTTTCAAAGGGATTTCACCTTTGGCTCCGCTCTTCACTAAAACTTCTTCAAATATTTTCCTGCGAAGGTCTTCAAGTTCTATGTTGTCGCCTGTCTTCTCAAGATCTCCATTTGATATCTTCTCTCTCGAAAACTCTGTAAAGTCGCTCACAAGTTTCTCAAGCTGCAGGAATTTGGCTATGTCCATATTGATACATATGAAACCTATCACCTCTTTCTCTGGGTTCTTGATAGGAATGGTGACAGACCTTAAGATTTTGCCTGTTGGTGAAATACTTCTGTAAGGACCGATAAAGGGCTTATCGTTGATGTTCACATCCTTTATGATTTTCCTGCCTGCGTCAGTAAGTGAAGACCCAACGACTCTTCCTGTTATATGCCCGTTTTCTATTGCCACAATCGAATGGTTCATATCTTCAAGTGAATGTAATACTACTTCCGCATCGTCTCCTAGAAACGCGGCCAGGCCCTTAACAACATTTTTCAGTGATTCTATTGTGCGTGCATCATTTTTTTTAAACATTTCAAAATTTTTGAATATCGTTTAAAATTTTTTATTGCATCTTGATTTTAGCAAAAATACACCAAAAGTCAATAGCTTGTACGTGAAATTTACAACCTGGTGCTTGACCTGCCTTAAACCCAAGCTCAGAACTTCGTTTAAAAACGCATCCAGCCATTTTGTCTTTTTAGAACATACTTTCGAAAACTATCCTAAAGTGCCAAGCTTGATTTTGTTTGGACCACTTCCAACAGTACAACAAATATCCTAAGAAGGTGTCTTTCTTCCCTTGCTTATAAGTTTGTAAACGCCAAAGGCAAGCAGTCCCCAGGGAAAGGTTACCAGTATGAAAACCAAGAGAGCAAAAAAGGATTTTACAAGATAATAAAGAGAGTTTCTGAGGGCATCAACAATGAAAGTCCATTCTGATGGCTGCAAAGGAGTTTTGTTAACCTCACTTAGGTTTACTGAAATAGAAGAAAAGTCAGTGTGAAAAGAAATGTAGTTCAGCCTTCCTTTTGTTGTTTCAATTTCAGTTTGAACGTTCTGAATTTCATTCCTCAGAGTGATCATATCCTGGAGACTCTTTGCATCTTTCAACCACGAAAGCAACAAATCATTTTGTTCGTTCAGGACCTTGAGCTTTGAGTTGAGGTCAACATACTCCCCTGTGACATCAGCAGAATTTACGTTGAATGTTAGGACTTCGCCGAGCGCAGAAATACTCTGAACAAATTGGTCAAAATCCTTTGTGGGGATGATTACCGTTACGGTGCCATAGTAATTTTCGTTGTCTTTTGTGTAGTTTGAATTTGTCACGTTGCCAGAGAAGGAATTGGTGACAGATGCAATTTTATTAAAAACCTCTGTAAATTTACCCTTTTCAACAAGCAAGTCAAGGTTTCCATTTTTGATTATTTTCAAGCCGAATTGCGAAGACAAATCAGAGATTGCTGGCTGACCAGCCATTTAAGTCGCACTTGAATCGCCTAATCGTGGGCTTGTCTCTGTCGAAACCCCACTTGCGGCAGTATATACTCCAGGAGAACTGCTTACAAAGCTCTTATCAACAAAACCTGGCGTTAGTTTCTGAGCAGCGCCTTTACTGAACAACACAAGATACGTCCCTGCAGTGCCCAAAACCATCATAATAATGATGACGACAATTATTTTGCTTTTACTGAGTTTTATGTTCATCTTCTTCCTCCTTGCTATTTAGACTCACAGAAACTTAGAAAAGTTCCAGGCAATTATTTAAAAAACTAATTTCTTTCCAGTAGTCATGTTTCTTACAAAAAAAGTTTGCAAAAAATGAATTTTCCTTTACAATATATCAGGTGATTTTATGTGAAAATGTGGGTAGGAAAACCCACATTTTGTTTTGATGGAGATATGGATAAGATAAAACAAGCTGTTAAAGAAAACGCCGAAAGGCTTGGACTCCTTCTGTTGGAGTTCAGCGTGCAGGGCGAGAAAATTGAAGCTGTTCTTGCGAAAGCAGGCAGCAATATTTCTATTGGCGATTTGGAGACTCTGACTCATAATGTTTCAAGAGACCTTGAGAAACTTGGTTTTGCTGGACAGTATGAACTCGTGTTCCTGTCAGCTGGACTTGACAGAGTTTTGAAGAGCCGTGAAGAAATTGACATTTTTGCTGGCAAAGATGCGAAGATAGTTTATTCAAATGATGGTAAAACTACAACCGAAATAGGAAAACTGCTGGGTAACTTTGGTGAAAGCGTTAAGTTTGAGACAGATTCGGGGGTTAAAGAGATTCCTTTCAATGATATAAACAAGGTTTCTCTTTATGTTAAAGAATTCAGCGAAAGAAAAGGTGGCAAAAAATGATTGACATAGATGTATTAAAAAGCATAGAGAAAGAAGAAGGTATCTCCAAAGAGTACCTAATTGAAGCCGTAGATGCAACCTTAAAAGCGGCCTACGAGAAAACGTTCAACGAAACAAATGCTGTTGTCAAAGTTAATCTTGCCAAGGGAGACGTGAGACTTTACGCCGAGAAAACTATCGTGGACAAAGTTACAAACCCAAACCTTGAAATAAGCTTGAAAGAAGCTTTGAACTTCTCGGAGTCACCAGAAATCGGCGCAACTATTCTGATTGAGATTCCTCTCAAATCTCTATCCTCAGCCGCAATAATGACTGCAAAGCAAGTATTTCAACAAAAAATTCTTGACAAAAAGCGCGAAATAACTTACAACGTGTTCACAGGTAAAGTTGGAGATATTGTTAACGGCAGAGTCACCAGGATAAAGGGCAGAGGCAATATTGGAGTTAACATTGAACCCTATAACATTGAGGGAATAATTCCTCCTGAAGAGCAAATTCCCAATGAGAGAATTTTTAGAGAAAAAATAATAAAGGCATACATAAAAGAAGTGAAGATGTCAGATGGTGGGCCAATTGTTGTTCTGTCTCGAGCATCCTCGGAATTCTTAGAAAAGCTTCTTGAGCTTGAGATTCCTGAAGTTGAAGACAAATTGGTTGATGTTAAGGGAATCGTTAGAGAACCTGGAATTAGGGCGAAAATTGCCGTAGCTGCAAAAGACATTCACATTGACCCTGTTGGTGCCTGCATCGGACAGAAAGGCGTAAGGATAAACAGCGTGTCGCGAGAAATAAATTATGAGAGAATAGACATTATACGATGGAATAGCAATCCTGCTCTGTACATTGAAAATGCAATGAGTCCTGGAAAGGTGAAGCGAGTTGAGTTGTTGGCAGATGGTAAAGGGGCAAACGTTTTTGTTGCCAAGAGTGAATATCCTATCGCCCTTGGAATCGATGGAATCAACGTGATGCTTGCCTCAAAATTGACAGGCTACTTTATCCATCTATTTGAAGCAAGTGAGGAAGGTGAGCACATTGAAGAAGGAAAGTAATACTGGAAAGAAAACAGTTGAAACAAAGATACGAGTTTATGAACTTGCAAAAGAACTCGGAATAAAATCATTGAAGCTGATTGAAATTATGGAAGATCTCGGAATGAAAGGCAAAGGCAACCTTTCCGTTGTGGATAACGATACAATAGAACTTGTAACCGAGTATGTAAAAGACCTCAGAACAAAGAAAGAAGAGGAAGAGAAACGGTCTTCAAAAATCGCTCAAAACATAACCATAGGCGACTTTGCAAAGAAATATTCAATTCCATTTGAGGAAGTGAGAGCAAGAATAATGAAGCTTGGGCTTCCGTTCAAGCCGTCTCTCAAACTCTCAAAAGATGAAGTTCACTACCTTCTTTATGAGTTTGGCGCAGATGTTCCTCAATTCAAGAACGAAAAGTTTTCTTCTCGATTTGTGAAAAGAGGACCTGTTGTAACGGTAATGGGACACGTTGACCACGGTAAGACAACTCTGCTTGATACAATAAGAAAAACCTCTGTTGCCGATAAGGAAAAGGGACAGATTACCCAGGCAATTGGTGCTTCAACTGTCTACTTCAACAACGAAAAACTTATATTCATAGATACTCCAGGACACGAGGCTTTTACTGAGATGCGACTGAGAGGTTCGGTTGTTACAGATATTGTAATCCTTGTCGTTGCCGCAGATGAAGGAATTAAAGAGCAAACAATCGAATCGCTCAATCATGCAAGAGCTGCAAAAGTTCCTATCATCGTAGCCATCAACAAAATTGACAAACCAGGAGCCGATCCTGAAATGGTTAAGCAGCAACTTGCCGATAGAGGTTTATTGCCAGAAGATTGGGGCGGACAAACAATTTATGTATCTGTTTCAGCCAAAAAAGGAACAGGCGTAAACGAGCTTTTGGAGATGATACTTCTTCAGGCAGAGCTTCTCGAACTAAAAACAGACCCAAAAACAATTGCTTCAGGCACTGTAATTGAATCAAGAGTAGATAAAAACAGCGGCCCTCTTGCAACATTAATTGTTCAGACAGGAACGCTAAAAGTTGGCGATTACATACGTGTGAGCAGTACTCTTGGAAAAATAAGATTCATAAATGACACCTTTGGCAAGAAAATTGATAAAGCTGAAGCTGTAAGCGCAATTGAAGTTGGAGGCCTTTCCACTATCCCTGAAGCAGGAGAAATTTTCTATCAATTGAATGATTTAACGGAGTACAAAGAAGAAGAAAAAAGACTTGAAGCAGAATCAAGCTCTCATCTTTCTGCAGCTGCAGTTCCCAACCTCTCGCTTGAAGAACTGCTAAAGGAAATGTCTCAAAGGGAAGAAAAGAAGCTATTTGTCGTTTTGAGGTCTGACACTCAGGGCACGATGGAAGCAGTCAAGAGGGCAGTGCATGAAATCAAATCGCCTGTGCCGCTTGAAGTAATACACGAAGGCATCGGCGGGATAGTCAAGGGAGATGTATTGCTCGCAAGTGCTTCAAAGGCTTTTATCCTTGGCTTCAACGTAAGGGCGACTAGTGAGGCCAAGCTTGAGGCAAATTCACGTGGAATTGATATAAAAACTTATGACATCATCTTTGAACTGACAGACGAACTCGAAAGAGTACTCAAAGGAATGCAAACCGTCGAGAAGAAAGAAGTTTTCCTTGGCAAAGCACTTGTAAGGCAGGTTTTCAAAGTAAGTGGTGTCGGCACCATTGCTGGCTGTTATGTTGAAGAAGGAAAAGTCATCAGAGATTCCAAAGCCAAGGTTCTGCGTAACAACGCAGTTATTTATTCCACTGAGATTTCTTCTCTAAAGCGTTTTAAAGAGGATGCAAAAGAAGTTGCCAAAGGATATGAATGCGGAATTGGCCTTAAGAACTTTAATGATATAAAAGTTGGAGATGAAATTGAGGTTTTCGAAATTTCTGGCTAAAATAAATGAGCCTTTATATATGCCCTACTCCAATTGGCAATCTTAGAGACATAACGCTCAGAGTACTCGATATCCTGAAATCCTGCGATTCAATTCTTGCAGAGGATACTCGAGTAACCAGGAATTTGTTAAACAAATACGAAATTTCTACTCCCGTAATAAGCTTTCATTCATATACAAAAGAAGCAAAACTCAAAAGAATTGTCCAAGAGCTTTTGAGTGGCAAAAATATGGCACTCGTGACTGATGCAGGCACTCCTGGCATTTCTGACCCAGGATATCTTTTAATAAGAGAGTGTATAGCCAATGGTATTAAGGTGGAGGCACTTCCTGGACCAACTTCATTTGTCCCTGCACTTCTCCTTTCAGGTTTTCCCACAGATAAGTTCCTTTTCTACGGCTTTCTCCCGCGAAAAACTGGCAAACGGCGCAAAATCATAAGCGACCTAAAATGGTTTTACGGACCAATCATTTTCTTTGAATCACCGTATCGAGTGAAAAGTATTTTGGAGGATATCTTAACAGAACTTGGTGACAGGCCTGTTGCAATTGCAAGAGAGCTTACCAAAATCTACGAAGAGGTCATCAGAGGAAAAACAAGCACCGTCCTTGCAGAACTAGCCAATCGAACTCTCAAAGGCGAGGTGATTGTGGTTGTTGGAGCTCTTGAATCTTCAGCAGTTGAAGAATCGTCGGATGATGTTGACAGTTTATAGACAATAATATATAATAATATCCACAATTGCATTCAAGGAGGAATAATGGAAGAACAGAAGAGAAGCCTTTCAAAAGAAGAAGCCCTCATAGAGGCAGAGAGATGTCTTTACTGCTATGATGCCCCTTGTGAGAAAGCTTGCCCAGCTCATGTG
Source organism: Caldisericaceae bacterium (assembly GCA_049967855.1). Lineage (GTDB taxonomy): Bacteria > Caldisericota > Caldisericia > Caldisericales > Caldisericaceae > JAIMJY01. Next base: position 17,959 of record JBMFRX010000005.1, on the reverse strand, counting down.
CCAGTCCCTGAGTTTATTCAATCAATCCGTACAGGAAACCTCAATGGCGCACATGAGATTTTGGTTGAAGCTAATCCATTAATTGAAACATGCGGGCGTGTCTGTCCCGAAGAAAGTTTTTGCCAGTCTGCCTGCACACGCGCAAAAATCGACTCACCAATTAGAATTCGTGAACTCCACAGGTTTGTCACAGATTCAACAGATGTCTACAAGAATTTTGCAAAGCCTGAGATGGGAGCAAAAAAAGTTGCAATCATTGGCGGAGGCCCTGCGGGATTGGCTTGTGCAAGAGAACTTGGAGAAGAGGGTGTTTCAACCGTCATATTTGAGAAGAAAAACCTTGGCGGAATTCCAGTGCATGAGATTTCAGCGGCTCGACTTGACACTGCAATCACAGAGAAGGAAACTAAATTTATTCTAAGGAACTTCGTAAGTGAAGTGAAAGACAAGAAAATTACAAGTCTTTCCGAGATTGAAAAGGGGTTTGACGCTGTTTTTATTTCCACTGGACTCACTGGCGAACTTGATTTGCCAAACATCAATTCAAACCTGAGAGGCGTATACTACGCAAGGGAACTTCTCAAAATTGCCAAGTCTGGCCTCAAAACAGGGCTCGGGAAAAGAGTGGGCGTAATAGGCGGAGGTAATGTTGCAATTGAAATTGCCACAGTCCTTAAACTTGAAAACCGAGATAGAGATGTTGAAGTTATATACCGCAGAGGATTAAAAGAACTAAAAGCATTCAAGGACGAAATAGACGAGGCAACCAACGTGGGAGTTACCTTCCAATTCCTTGCCATACCGCTTGAAGTTAGAGGCTCTGACAAAGTGCAAGGGATTCTTGTAAGGAGGGCACGGCTTGGCGCTCCTGATGCATCTGGAAGAAGCACCTTTGAGGAAGTGCCAGATTCGGATTTTGTTATCCCGCTCGATGCAGTCATAATAGCCATAGGACAGAAAGCATCTAACTATTTCCCTGAGCTTGAAAAAACCGAAAATCACCTTATCAAAGTTGATGAGAACTATATGACATCTGTCAAAGGCGTATTTGCTGGCGGCGACATAGTGAGAGGGGCAAGCACAATCGTTGAATCTGTCCACGACGGCAAAGAAGCAGCACAGAATATTTTGCAATATCTTTCAGGAGGAGAAAATGTATAAGAGAAGAGATCTATCCATAAATTTCCTGGGATTGCACCTCGAAAGCCCTTTTATTCTTTCGGCTGCACCTCCAACTGACGAACTTGAAATAGCGGAAAATGGTTTAAGAGCAGGTTGGGCTGGTGTGATCCTTAAGACAACTTCCGTTGAAAACAACCCAGTGAACTTGAAAAATCCAATGATGTCATCTTTTGGTCCAATGAGCAAGAAAGTCGTTGGCCTGGGAAACATTGACCTTATCTCTCAGTATCACATAAACGATATAGAAGAGCGAATTAAGTACCTGAAGAAAGAATTCCCCGACAGGATGATTGCAGCTTCAATAATGGGAGCAAGCAAAGAGGATTGGCAAAATCTCGTCTGGCGACTCAAAAAAGCAGGTGCCGACCTCATTGAGTGCAGTTTCAGTTGCCCACAGGGCAGTATGGGCGAAGAGGCAGGAAAGATGCTTGCTCAAAGCATAGAGGCCACTGAAAAAGTCACACGCTGGGTAAAAGAAGCCGCTGACACTACGCCTGTCTTAATCAAAATCACCCCTCAGGTGACCGACATAGTCGAAGTTGCAAAAGCTGTCAAAAGAGGTGGGGCCGACGGGATAACTGCAAGCAATACTGTGCCATCTCTCCTTGGTGTCGATATCAAGACTTTTGAACCATACCCGACCCTATTTGGCGAAGGTTCCTACTCAGGACTATCAGGACCTGCGATAAAGCCCTTAACCTTAAGAACGATTGCAGAAATTGCCAAGAATGTCGACATAGTAATATCTGGCAATGGCGGGGCTTTTAACTGGAAAGATGCTGTTGAATTTATGGCTGTTGGCGCACAGAATGTTCAATTCTGCACGCTTCCTATGCACTATGGATTCAGGACAATAAGAGACCTTAAGAGTGGTTTTGAACATTATCTTGACGAAATGGGCTTCAGCAGTCCAAGCGACATTGTAGGCAAAGCTCTGCCGAATATTAAAAATCAGGAAGACCTTCCAAAGCCCGAAACTCACTCAGAAATCAACGCAGACAAATGCATTGGTTGCGGTCTCTGCTATGCAGCCTGCCATGATGGTGGCCATATGGCAATAGAGTGGAACTCGGAAACAAGAACTCCTTCTGTAGATGAAGAAAAGTGCACTGGTTGTGCAATGTGCATGCAAGTATGTCCTGTTGATGCAATAAGAATGAAAGAGAAATTAAATGACGAAGTTCATTTCTTTTCTGAGACGAGGTGATTTGATTGAAAAGCGTTTCCATTAGCCTGGATATAAACGAAAAACATTATTCACTTGATGTTCCATCAAACTGGACTCTTTTACAGGTTCTTCGCGACAAACTGAACCTCACAGGTACCAAGAAAGGATGCGATAAAGGCGAATGCGGAGCCTGTACCGTCATTATGAATGGTGAAGCCGTAACATCGTGCCTGGTTCTTGCTGCTCAGGCCGACAAAGCCAAGATAACTACAATTGAAGGTATTGGGACTCCTCAAAACCCGCATCCTATTCAGAAGGCTTTTGTTGAAGAAGGCGCTGTACAGTGCGGCTTCTGCACTCCAGGGTTTGTAGTATCAACATACTCTCTGCTCTCCAAAAATCCACATCCAAACGAAGAGGAAATCAGGGAAGGGCTTTCAGGCAACCTTTGCAGATGCACTGGATACATTAAGATTATAAAAGCTGTCGAGAGAGTAAGTAAGGAAAGCTAAACAATGATAACAGGGGTTTTGCTTGCTGCAGGGAAATCGGAGCGGATGGGGGAGCCGAAAATCCTATTGAAAATTGGCAACAAAACAGTGATAGAAATACTTCTTAATGAGTACCTGTCTTCGAAACTCCAGGAAGTCGTTCTTGTGTTGGGGAAAAATGCAGAAATGGTGAAAGCATTTATTAATAAAACTTTTAATTCAGACAAATTAACCATTGCCGTAAACGATAATTACGAAATGGGAATGTTTTCCTCAATACAGAAGGGCGTAGCAGTTGCCAACTGCAAAGACACTCTGATAGGGCTTTCTGATAATGTCCTTGTGAATACTGCCATAATAAACACATTAATAGAGCACTATTCAGAGGGAGAAATATTGATTCCCACCACAAATGGAAGGAAAGGCCATCCAGTAATCATTCCACAGGCTACTGCACAACGAATCTTAAAAGCAGACCCTGCAAAAACTACCCTTAAGGATATTCTATTCAGTGATAGGGATTTGGTAAAACTTTTACCTGTTGAAGATGAATCCATCCTTATTGATATGGATACTAAAGAGGATTACGAAAAAGTGCTTTCTCTGTATAATCTGTCCTCAAGAGAGCATTGATATGAAAAGAGTAAAAACAGAAGAAGCAATAGGAATGGCTCTTGGGACAGATATCACAAACATAATCGGCGGAGTCAAACGCGAAGTTGCCTTTAGAGCAAGGCATATCATTCAAGAATCAGATATCCCGCTTCTCCTTTCTATCGGGAGGCACTATGTCTGGATACTTGACGAGACCGATGAGTCTCACATCCACGAAGACGCTGCCGCAAAAGAAATAATGCTTTCATCAATTCAAAGCAACCTTTCCATTTCTGAGCCTTCTGAATCAAGGGTCAAGATATTTGCAGAGTCAGATGGCATATTTCTTGTAAACAAGATTGGGTTAAGAAAGCTCAATGATATCGACGATATAAGTATTGCCTCAAAGAGACACCTTGCTTTCGTAAGGAAGGGTACTCCTGTTGCAATAGGCAAAGTTATGCCAAAAGAGATATCCGTATCTGTTATGGACAAGGCAAGGAAAGTTATAGCAGATTATTTTCCCATTTTCGACCTTTATACGATAAAGAAGCATACGATAGCTTTGTTTCCAGTAGGAAACGAATTCATCGAAGGCAGGCGAACCGAAACTGTCAGCCTTAATGTTGCAGAGTATCTGAGAGGGTTAGGACAGGAGACAAGCGAAAGAGAAATCCTTCCTGACAACCCTGAAGTGATAGTTAGCAAGACATTAAACGCTCTGTCAAATGGGGCAAACCTTGTTGTATTCATAGGAGGAATGGGCGTCGACCCTGACGACAGAACCGTGGAAAGCATCAAAAAGCTTGGAGCAGACGTAGTGAAGTACGGCTTGCCTATCTGGCCAGGACAAAATATCGTTGTTGCCTATCTTAACAAAACTCCTATTTTGGGGCTTCCTAGCGGCGTTGCATTGGCCAAAAAGAACACAAGTTTTCACAGAATCCTACCAATTGTACTATCAGATTACAAACTCTCAAGGGACGAAATCCTCGAGATGGGCGAAGGAGGTTTTATAGATGTATCAGATTTATGAAAAAATGGTTGAACTAATCAACAATCACAGTGAATTTGTGCTTGCAATAGTTGTGAATGCACAGGATTCTACATCAGGCAAGTCTGGCTTCAAAATGATAATTTTGCCTGATGGAACTACCTATGGTACAGTCGGAGGCGGCGGAATAGAAAAAGAGGCTATAGAGATTTCGGCCGAATTGTTCAAAACACACGGAACAGCATTCCGCAAACATATACTGAAAGAGGGCGAGGAAACGTCACTTGGAATGGTATGCGGCGGCGAAATCGAGATTTACCTTGAATACATTGGCTCTCCACAGCAATTGGTGATATTTGGAGCAGGGCATCTGGGGAAGATGCTTTACGATATCGCAAGGCTCTCAAAAAGCTATGAATTCATAATTGTTGATGACCGCGAAGAACTTGCCACAAGAGAGCGATTTCCTGACGCTCAGGTTTTTACAGGAGCAGACATCTACAAAAGCGTTGATGCCTTGCCAATTCGCAATGGAGCAATCGTGGTGATAGTAACTCTTGGCGGAATCGACGACCCATATATACTCCAGGGGCTTGCGCAAAAGGACGTTAAGTATTCTTATATTGGGATGATAGGAAGCACGGGCAGGCGCAACAAGTGTTTTTCAAAAGCAACCGAACTTGGCGTTAAGGACGAATTTATCAAACAGATTTTTGCCCCAGTCGGAATAGACATAAACGGCGATACGCCATTTGAAATATCTATTGCAATTCTTGCAGAGATTATAGCCAACAACAAAGGCTCTTTAGATAATGTTAAAACTGAAAGGAGTGCTCATGAAGGATATTGATTACTTCAAAGCAAATACAATTGAGGAAGCGTTTTCCATTTTATCAGACAGAAAAGAGTCTATAAGAGTGATTGCAGGAGGGACTGACATCCTTATTCGCCTGAAGCAAGATATGCTCAAGGAAGATGAAATTTTGGATATTTCCCCAATCAAAGAACTCAAAGGAATATATGAGGATGGTGAATACATACACATACTTCCTCTCACGACTCACACTCAGATTGTTGAAAGCGATTTGATTAAAAAGTTTTTGCCTGTGCTGCAACAAGCCTGCAAAAGTATCGGCTCGCCTCAAATAAGAAACAGAGGTACCATTGGCGGAAATATTGCAAACGCATCACCTGCAGGCGATTCACTTCCTGCGCTTTTCGTCTCGGAAGCAAAGCTCAAACTTGCAAGCAAAGCCTCAGAAAGAACAATAAACGTGGAGGACTTTTTCGTAGGCCCAGGAAAAACGGTGAAAAGAAACGACGAGCTTCTGGTCGACATAGTCATTCCAAAGTTCAAGGAAAATGAAGCAGGCTTTTTCAAAAAGATTGGTCAGAGAAAAGGTATTGCAATCTCAGTTATAAGCGTTGCAGCCAAATTGCAGGTGGATGCAGAAAACCATTTCTCAAAGGCTCTGGTTTCTTTTGGAGCTGTTGCACCGACAGTTGTCAGGGGAAAAATAGTAGAGAACGCATTGATGAGTGAACCATTGGACTCGCTTGATAAGATTTCTTATATCTCAAAACTTGCTTTCAGGGAAGTCTCGCCAATTTCAGATATTAGAGGCTCATTTGAGTACAGGAGAGATATGTCCACCAATCTTCTGTATGAAGGCTTAGTAGAGCTTTTTAACAATGGATGGAGGAATGCAAGATGAGTGAACAAAAAGCCAGGTACATTGGAAAATCCGTTGAAAGGATCGATGCTCTCGATAAGGCAACTGGGGCAATAAAATATATGTCAGATTTGGTTTTGCGAGATATGCTCTACGGGAAAATTCTCAGAGCCAAATACCCTCATGCAAGAATCCTCAAAATCGATACTTCTAAAGCAAGAGCACTGAAAGGAGTAATAGCAGTAATCACATACGAGGATGTTCCGGGTGTTAATGGATTTGGAATAGTAGTCCCAGATATGCCTGTTCTATGCAGCGACAAAGTGAGATATATCGGCGATGCCGTAGCAGCGGTGGCTGCAGAGTCAGAGGAAATTGCCGACAAGGCAGCATCCCTTATACAAGTTGAATATGAACCTTTGCCAATTGTTGACGACCCTGTCAAAGCGCTTGAGCCAGATTCCCCAAAGGTTCACGAAGAGGGAAATATTCAACTCCACACAGAGGTAACTCGCGGAGACGTAAATGAAGCTTTCAAAAACGCTGACCTAATCATTGAAAACACTTACTACACAGGAAGACAGGAACATGCTTTTCTTGAAACCGAAGGCGGAGTTGCTTTCGTTGACGAAGAAGGCAATCTAAACGTTTATGCAGGCTCTCAGTATCCTCAGAGAGACCAGCTTCAACTTGCAAGGTGCCTTTCTATCAACCCTAAGAAAATCAGGGTAGTCTCTTATCCTGTTGGCGGTGCATTTGGCGGAAAAGACGAGCTCACCATACAGCCCATCCTCGGGCTTCTTGCACTGAAAACAAAACGCCCCGTAAAGATAACACTGTCAAGAGAAGAGTCCATAATATCATATTGGAAAAGGCATCCCTATATAATGCACTATAAAACAGCCGTAAAAAAAGATGGCACAATACTTGCAGTCGAAGCAAAAATTATCCAGGATAAAGGAGCTTATTCCTCTTTAGGTGGCCCTGTATTGAATCTTGCAGTAGAGCATGCGGCAGGTCCATACAGAGTTGACAATGTGCACATCGACGGGTATGCCGTTTTCACAAATAACGGAGTAGCAGGCGCTTTTAGAGGCTTTGGAGCACCTCAGGTAACCTTTGCCTGCGAAACTCAAATGGATATAATCGCCGAGAAACTTGGGATTGACCCGATAGAGCTCAGGAAAAAGAATGCCTTGAGAAAGGGCGACAAAACTCCTATGGGAAATACACTCACAACAAGCGTTGGCACACCGCAGGTTCTCGATGCCATTGAACAATCCGATATATGGAAAAATAGGAGCGAGCTTTGCAAAGCAACTGACCCAAATAAACCCTGGCTCAAAAGGGGAGTAGGTGTTGCACTGACCTATCAGGGCACTGGGCTTGGAGTGGGCCTGCCTGATTACGGCGGTGCAATCCTTTCAATGAGAGAAGACGGAGGATTTACTGTTGGCGTCGGTACAGTCGACTACGGCCAGGGGATTGGCACATCATATGCAGAGATAGTTGCAGATGAAATGAACATAGACATAAAGGATGTGAAAGTAATCCTGGGAGATTCTTTCCTTTCGGCTGATTCTGGACCTACAAGCGCCTCGCGTGGTGTTTACACAGGAGGCAAAGCTTCAATAATCGCCGCAGAAAAAATGAAGAAAGTTCTTCTTGACAAAGCTTCCAAAGTTATGAATCTTGAACCATCTGCACTTGATTTCGGAGAAGGCTTCATCTATTCAAAAGAAGAACCAAAGAAATTTATTAGCTTTGCGGAATTAGCAAATATTTTCGTTCAGCAGGAAGGGCATCTTCCCGTCACAGAGGGCTACTTTGTGGTGCCAACAGCTGATATTGAAATTAAGAATGCTTTTGGGCTGCCCCACCACATTTTCGCATTCTCAGCTCACGTTGCTTACGTTGAGGTAAACACTCTGACAGGTGAAGTGACCGTTCTCGAAGGAGCAGAAGCCGTTGACGGAGGCGTTGTAATGAACAGGCAGGGATATGAAGCACAAGTTGAAGGAGGCTTCGTAATGGGAATGGGCTATGGGCTCACAGAGGATGTAATAATTGAAAAAGGCATTGTCAAGAATCCCAATTTCTCAACTTACATTATCCCATCTATCAAAGATGCGCCCTTGAATATTGAAACGATTCCCGTCATAAACCCTGAAGAGACAGGGCCTTTCAACTCCAAGGGTATCTCAGAAACAGTTATGGTGGCAACTGCACCTGCAATTACAAATGCAATTCACAATGCAACGGGAATAAGGCTTTTTAAAATCCCCGCGACAAGCGAACTCGTTTATGAGAAACTCAAGGAGGCAAACAAATGACAACATTAATCAGGAATGCAGATGTCATAGCCACTTTCAATAAAAATCTCGATGAAATAAAAAACGGCTGGATATATATAGACGGCAACGTAATCAAACAGATGGGCACAGGAACCGAGCCAAAAGCAGACAGAGTCATAGACGGCAAAGGGATGCTTTTTATGCCAGGCTTCATAAACACTCACCACCATTTTTACCAGTCACTTTTCAGAGCCGTGAAGGAAGTGCAGGATGTTAAACTTTTCGACTGGCTTGTTTTTCTTTATGAGCGCTGGAAGAATATTGATGAAGAAGCCGTAAAAATCTCCACCGTAACTGCTATTCTTGAGCTTATGAAGAGCGGAGTCACAACCACAACCGATCATCTCTACCTTTTTCCAAAAGGGCATCCGCACCTTTTTGATGCAGAAATTGAAGGGGCAAGGATCACAGGGGTTCGTTTCTACGGAACCAGAGGTAGTATGTCGCTTTCTAAAAAAGATGGAGGGCTTCCTCCCAATTCTGTTGTGCAGACCGAAGATGAGATTCTTGCCGACTACGAGAGAGTGGTTTCACTTTACCATGACACCAAACCTTTCTCTATGTCGAAAGTTGCCCTCGCACCGTGCTCGCCCTTCTCTGTCACCGAGAACCTTATGAAAGAGACAGCAAAATATGCCGAGAAAAACAATCTTTTGATGCACACACACCTTGCAGAAACAGACGATGAAGACGATTTCTGCATAGCGAAGTTTGGAGTTAGGCCTGTTGATTATATGGAACGCGTTGGCTGGCTTTCCGACAGAGTCTGGTTTGCTCATCTTGTTCACTTGAATAATGCCGACATTAAGAAACTCTCCAATGCAAATGTTGGAATGGCTCACTGTCCAACTTCAAATATGAGGCTTGGCTCTGGAATATCGCCTGTGTCTGTTATGAAGAAAACAAACATCAAAATAAGCCTTGCCGTTGACGGAAGCTCTTCGAACGATACAGGAAACTTCCTTATGGAGATAAGGAATGCCCTGCTTTTGCAGAGAGTCAAATATGGCGCAGATGCACTTAGTGCAAGAGAAGTTCTTAAGTTTGCAACAATGGGAGGGGCAAGCGTTCTGAAGTGGGAAAAGGAGATTGGCTCCATCGAAGAGGGGAAGGCCGCCGATATCATTGGCTTTAAACTTGATAGGCTTGAATTTGCAGGAGGACTTTCAGACCCAGTTGCTGCACTCGTGTTCTGCGATGCAAAGCAGGTAGACTTTTCAATGATAAACGGAAACACGGTTATTGAAAACGGAGAATTTACAAACATTGATATAGCAAAATATACAGAGAAGCAAAACCAGATTGCAAAGAAACTTCTGCTTGCGTAGTCTCCATTTCAAAATTTCGCTTTCCTGCTGCAAAAACTTGTCAGTTGTTCTTTTATTTTATATTTTTGTGATATTTTATATAATTAGTGTATGAGCATTAAATCTGATAAGTGGATAAAGCAGCAGGCAAGTAAAGGAATGATAGAACCATTCGAAAGTTCTCAGATTGGTTCAGGCAAGATTTCTTTTGGTGTTTCCTCATACGGCTATGATATGCGAATAGCAGACGAATTCAAAGTGTTCACAAATATTAACACTACCATCGTTGACCCTAAGAATTTTTCCACTGCAAGCTTTGTCGATTTCAAAGGCGGGGAATGCATAATCCCTCCAAATTCCTTTGCTCTTGGGAAAAGCGTGGAATATTTCAAAATCCCTCGTGATATCCTGTGTATTGTGCTTGGCAAGAGCACCTACGCTCGGGCAGGCATCATTGTGAATGTCACTCCACTTGAGCCAATGTGGGAAGGCTATGTAACAATTGAGATATCAAACACAACTCCGCTTCCTGTCAAAATCTACGCCAACGAAGGAATTGCCCAGGTGCTTTTTCTTGAGTCTGATGAGCCCTGCGAAATATCCTACGCAGATAAGAAGGGCAAATATCAAAACCAGACTGGCATTTGGCTTCCAAGAGTCAAATAGGAATGACAAGCCTTTAATGAGTGGTTTGAAAATAAGAGGAGATTGAAATGGTCAAGATAGTCACAGATTCAACAGCATACTTTGAAGACGGTGAAGCAGAATCGCTTGGAGTTAAGGTTGTACCACTCTATGTAAAGTCGAATGGAGTTTCCTTCAGAGAGGGAATTGACATTTCTGATGATGAATTCTACAGGCGACTTGGGTCTGGCGAAGTGTTTGAAACATCGCAGCCCTCGCCACAAGATTTCCTTGCCGTTTACAAGCCCATCATTGAGCAAGGAGATGAAATAGTCTCAATACATATTTCTTCAAAGCTGTCAGGCACAGTCAACTCCGCAAATCTTGCAAAAGGGCTTCTCAAAACTGACAAAATTACTGTCGTTGATTCTCTTTCATCATCAACAGACCTTCTCTACAAAGTGCAAAAAGCTGTCGAGCTTGCAAAAGCTGGAGCATCAAGAGAAGACATTGCATCCTTTATAGACGACTACTATAAAAAGGTGTTTGGTTATTTTCTTCCTATGAACATTGATTACCTCGCACGAGGCGGAAGAATAAACAATTTTGAGAAAACAATCAGCAACATTATGAAGCTTTATTTTATAGTCCACTTAAATGAGGGGCGCATTGATTTGCTCAAAATCTCCCGCACAGAACGCGGCGCAAAAGATGAGCTTCTCAATTTAGTGAGTAAATTCGGCAATTCAAAGGGCGGAATAGCGCAGGTAAGCACAATTTACGGAGGCAACGTTCACGGAGGCGAAAATTATAGAAAGATAGTTGAAGATTACTTTTCTATGCCTGTTCAAAAAAGACGTGTTGGCCCAGTTCTCGGCTCTCACCTTGGACCAGAATTTTTAGGGATAGCATTCATTACAAAGGAGGCTTAATATGGACAAAATGAAGATTGTAACAGATTCAACCTGCTATATGCCGCAGAAATTTCTCGACGAAAACGACATTAAAGTTGCCCCTCTATATGTGAGGTTTGGAGATACAACTTTCAGGGAACATCTCACCATCAATGACGAAGAATTCTACAAAAGAATAGGAAAAGGTGAACTCCCCGACACAACTCAGCCATCTCCTGAAGACTTTGCTTCGATTTATAAACCGCTTGTGGAGCAGGGCAACACTGTGGTTTCCATACACATCTCTGCAGGGATAAGCGGAACAGTCAATTCTGCAAATGCTGCAAAGGAATCCATTGGCAGTTCAGAAATTAACATTTTCGATTCGAAGTTCACCTCTATGGGGCTTGGTTTCCAGATTATGGAAATCGTAAGAATGATGAACGAAAATAAGATGAACAAAGAAGAAATCCTGAAAGAAATCCCAAACTTGCAGAAGCATATGAACATATTTTTCCTTGTGGGCGACCTTTTCTGGCTTTCAAGGCTTGGAAGAATTGGAAAAGCAAAGGCAATTATGGGAAGCATCGTAAAAATAAAACCAATTCTGTTCTTTGATGATGGTTACGTGAACGCATTAGAGCAGCCAAGAACAATGAAACGCGGCAAAGAAAGAATGATTGAACTAACTCACGAAATAGTCAATAAGAAAGGCTTAAAGTATATGACCATAGCCTGGGGAGACAATCTCGACGAGGCAGAGGAATACAGGAAAATATGTGAAAAAGAATTTGGCATTCCTGTTACGCTCACTCGCCTTGGACCAGTCATTGGAACTCACGTTGGCCCTGAGGTTCTTTCAATTCACTTCTACACCGACAAAGAATAGCGAGTTTTATTGTTTTTTCTTAAGACCTATTTTGCCTAGCTCGAATAGGTACTTCAGGATTTCGCGCCCTGCGCTTAGTGAAATGTTCATTTCCTTGCAAATGGTTACGAAATCTTTTTCATCATCGACTTTATTGTAGAAAGCAAGATTGTTCTTACCGTTTATTGGAGATGTAAGTGCTGCCCAACTGCGCTCTCTTACGGGCACCACGTTATCATCCTCGGTTATTGCCTCCTCATCAGAGAGCGAAATACTAATAAGCTGCTTGTCAAGGAGCGAAGAGAGCAGTTTCAATGTTTCAAGTTCCCCGTATGGAGAGGCTTTGAGTATCATAGCAAGATTTCTCTGATTCCTCATAACCAAAAGGATGTTCCATTCATCTTTCGTAAGTTCAATTTCATTTTTGGTTTGAGTTTCGCTTATATTGAACGAAATTCCATAAATCGGAAATTTCTTCTTTATTTCTTTCCATTCGGTTTTTGTGTTTGAAGGATCATCAATAATTCTTTGAATTAATTCCTTATCATTTGACTCTTTGACATCGGGAAGTTTGACAAACTCGAATTCACCTTTTTCAAGTGTTACAAACTTTTCAACAGACCCAAGAGCATTTTTATCTCCTTCAGCATTGACAGGAACTCCTTCTTTGAAATAGATTGAAACTGCGCCATCCTTTGCGGTCACAGTAAGCTTACCTGTGTCTTTCGCCTCCTTTATTATTGCAAGAAGCGAGCTTATGCTAGCATCATCCAGGCTACCCTTAAGTGCCATCAAACCCTCCTGTTTTTATTTCCTATATTCTATACTAAATTAAAAAAAATCAAAAAGTTCAACAAAGATTCTTATGAAATAATTTCCGTTGAAGCAATCATTATTAATAATTCAGCAGACTAAGCCCTCATAGTTTCTTCGATTCGATAGCAAAGCTTCACAACGTTTTATAAATTGCCAAATAAAAATATAATAAAACAAATGGACGAGCCAACCGATAAGCTATGTATTATAAGATGCCTTGAAGGAGAAACAGAATTTTATGGTATTCTTGTAAGGAGATACCAGAATCACCTTTTCAATATTGTAAACAAAACCGTGAGAGACAGTGCTACAGCAGAAGACGTTGTGCAGGAAGCATTTCTCAGAGCCTATAAAAGCCTCAAGAATTTTGACGTGGACAGAGATTTTTTCCCATACCTTGTGCGTATCGCAACAAACTGCCTCAAAGACTATCTCAAAAAGCATTCTCTTAATCTATCCTCAGAGGTCGACCAGGAAATTACGCCTGAAGAACCAATCGATTATACAGAGCTTTACGAAGCTATCTATTCACTTCCAGACGACTTCAAAGAAATCATAATTCTGTATTATATCAAGGGCAAACCTATCAGGGAAATTGCAACAATCGTCGGAAGAACCCCAGAAAACGTCAAAGTTCAACTTTTCAGAGCTCGTAAAATGCTCTTTGATAAACTTAATTAACGGCACAGAAAAAACTTTTATTTTTTTGTAACCAAACAACCTTTTCTTGAGTAAATAATACGATATGAAAGAAAGAGATTTCTTAAAAGCACTCAACAGTTTAGGTGAGCAAGATATGAAGGAATTGGATGTATATCCCAATGTGGCAATTGCCATTGGCCGCAGAAAACTCATCAGGGTAATCCTTACTTCGGCATTGATTTTTCCTTTCTCAACGTTTGCTCTATTTGAGCTTTTGCGTTTGCAAGCTGTGAGGAATACTTTTTCTCTCCTATTTAGTATGTTCAATATCGATTTTAATCTGGCTCTTTGGAACCCATTTTTGGGGGCAATCTTAACAATATTATGTGTTAGCTTCACCTTCAGTTTCGTTATGAGTTTCATAATCCAGGGAGGGATAAAAGATGAAATGCTATTATCATCCAGATAGAGACGCAGTCGCAGTATGTTCTGTATGCAAAAAGCCCTTGTGCAGTGAATGCTCAAAGGAAGTGAACGGCAAGATATACTGCCCTGATTGCTACAAGGCACTCAGTTTTGACAAGGCAGCAAGAGAAAAAACAGCCCTAATCGTTGCAGTAGTTCTTGTGTTGGCAGTTTCTATAATATTTGCAATGGCCTCTTACCACGGGGCAAGCAGATTCGCCCCGCCAGTTTTCAAACAGAGTAATTCGAATTTCTTTACCATACAGCCTGCGACAGGTGAAAAAACTCTTAACGTCGTCGTTGAATTTGGAGCCTTAAAAACGCTTTCCATAACAACAAGCTCAGACAGGCTCTACTCAGTATCATATCCTGATTCGTCCGATATCAGTGCTTCATACAGCAACGGAACAGTCACAATTAAAAACATCAAATCAGTCCCAAAGATTATTACTGAGCCCTCAGGCAGCAATCTTGAACTATGTGTTTCAAACAAAATCCCTGTGAATCTCAGCATAAAGCTTGGTGCGGGCAACATAGATATCGATAGTCGATTGCTCACTTCTAATACTACCAAAATAGAACTTGGGGCAGGCAGCATCAAATTGAACGGCGGAGACATTGAAGATTTGTCAGCAAAGCTTGGTGCGGGCAACATTACAATTGAGGGCTTGTTTATTTGCAAAAGACTCGATGTTCAGAATGGGGTAGGCAACGTTTCTCTTAACTTATCCACTCTAAACAGTACCTGTGATGGAAGCATCTCAAACGGAATTGGGAATATTGATGTTACAGTGCCAGCCAACAAGGGAGCTAAGATTTCTGCCAGTGCAACCAATATTTCCCAGTCGGGATTCAGCAAATCAGATAATAGCTATTTTAACAGTGCCTACACTGCCAACGGTGCAGAGATTTTGCTTAACTTAGCTTCAGTTGGAAGAATTTCATTAAGTGAAAATTGAAATATGGGAGGAAAAAATGAGAGACTTTGACTCAAGATTTGGACTTGGAAGCTTGCTTGTTTCTTTGGGGTTTGCTTATATCCTCAGGAACCTGTGGCTAACCAACAACTTCTTCTTTACGTTCTTAGGAATCTTCTTTTTACTTGAAGGCCTTTACTACACTGCGAAGCATTTTATTTCAAAGGAAAAGGAGGAAGCCACCTCATACCTTTCATTGCTTTTTATCGGAATCTCAACACTTCTTTTCACGTTTGACTTAATCCGCCCAACTACTCCGATGGTTTTTGCTTTCATAATTGGCTCGGTGGGGCTTGCTTTGCTTCTCTCGGGAGCTTTCTTCAAGTTTTCCGAAAGAACTATTTTCAGCGGGGTCATACTGGTTGCGCTTGCATTTGTCATATTCCTGCCATTTGCGCTGAATATCTCCGATAGCGTTTACCAGCTTATGAGAACATATGGCATAGGCTTGCTTCTCATTCTGCTCGGTATTATTGTGTTTATTCCAAGAAACAGAGGCGAGTGACAATGAAATGCTATAACCATCCAGATAGAGACGCAGTAGGAGTCTGTGCTCGTTGTGGTAAAGCAGTGTGCGCAGAGGATTCTGTGGTAATCGGTGATAAACTCTACTGCAAAGAATGCGCGGCTAAGATTAGCTCAGAAGATTTCTCAAGCAAAAGGCTGTATCGCTCTCGCAAGGACAGAGTTCTCTGTGGTGTATGCGGCGGACTCGCCGAGTATCTCAACCTTGACCCTTCAATCGTTCGAATTCTTTGGGCTGTGCTCACGCTGTTTTCAATAGGCACTGGCATTGTTATATACATTGTGATGTGCCTTGTTGTCCCAAGCGAACCGTAATAACTTTCACTCATATTTCTAATCACAGGGGCTTCTCATAGCCCCTTTTTAATAATTAAAGTTCCATCCTTATAACCTCGCCTCTGCCCAGTCATTGCACGCCTTAGTTCACGCTGTCATTGCGCACTCTCTTTGTTTCTCAAACTCTTGTAAGTCAGGCAAAGTTGACTTAAAAGAGATGTCAGGCTTCTAAGTCAGGCTAAGTTGACTTAAAAAGTAAATCAGACTTCAAATCAAGGTCAGGTTTAAACTTCTTCAGAAGATATATTCTCGTTCCTAACGTACAGAGACTTAAATTCCTTGCAAATTCCGCTGCAAGTCATAAAATATATTACTACTTGAAATTAAGGAGAAGAGAGTGAAAGAAACCAACAATAATCATTTTTCAAACAAGGCTTACGGCAGTAAATCTTCAAAGTACAGGTGGGTGGTGCTTGCGGTCTATATGTATGTTGCTGCTCTTACTCAACTGTACTGGCTGAACTTTGCTGCAATTGACACCTATGTAGAGCAGCATTTGCAGATATCTGCAATGAAGGTTGGGCTTCTTGCTCTTGTGTTTCCTCTGTTTTTTCTTTTGCTTTCAATTCCTTCAGGCATCATAATCGACAAAAAGGGATACAAATTTGGTGTAGGAATCGGGGCTATCTTCACAGGTGCTTTTGCATTGCTCCGTTTGTTCAATCCCAACTCGTTTGCAATACTTCTCATTTCCCAGATAGGCATCTCGATAGGTCAGCCCTTCGTCTTAAATGGCATCACCAAACTTTCAGTGTCGTGGTTTCCAAAGAACGAAGAGGCAACTGCCGTTGGACTTGGTTCATTATCCCTTTTCCTTGGAATGATATTGGGGCTTGGTGCAACACCTGCGCTCGTGCAGTCGTTCGGCTTTGAGAAGATGCTTCTCATATATGGAATCACAGGAATTACAAGCATACCCATTTTCTTTTTACTGACAAAACCAGAGCCAGCTTCCGAAAAGACAAGCTTCAACGAGGAGGCAATTCCCTATATCGACGGCATAAAGAGAATTTCTAAATCAAGAGATTTCATAATCCTTGGATTTATATCGCTCATTGGCATAGGCGTTTTCAATGGCCTCGTTACCTGGCTTGAGAAAATACTAAACGAAGTGCATCGCATCTCTATGGTAGACGCAGGTAACATATCCGCAGGTCTTGTCTTCAGTGGAATGATAGGATGCATTGTTATCCCGATGCTCTCAGACAAGTTTATGAGAAGGAAACCTTTTCTCTTGCTTGCATCTGTTGTAGGCACAATTTCAGTTATTGTTCTGATGTTTGCAAATGGTCTCCTTGCAAATTCCGTAAACGCCATCGTTATGGGTTTCTTTGTTGTATCTACTCTTCCAATAATTCTTACAATGTCAGCAGAGATAGCGGGGGCAAAGTTTGCAGGCATTTCATCGGCATACTTGCAGCTTTTAGGCAACGGAGCAGCTGTTGCAATAGTGCCCGTGATGGAAGCCCTGCACACCCTGACCAATCAATACACATTGCCACTTGCGATGCTTGCCGCATTATTCGGTCTGCTGTTTATAATCGTGCTCTTCATAGGAGAAACATTCAAGAAGCCTTCTAATGTGTCCTGAGCATCCGTTCCGCGGCAATCTCATCGTTGTGATTCTGACGAGCACCTTTTGCGAGGAAGAATCTCTCCTTTGAGTTTTTCCAAAAGCCCAACTTTCCTGTCAAAAAAACTTGCAAATTATATTGTGAATAATAAAATATGAATATACGTTGCAAGAATGGAGGAAAAGGTGAAGAGAATTGTAACAAGCTTACTGAACACAGTGACAGCATCTTATACTCCATATAAAGGTGGCAATTATGACTGAAGAAGAGAAATTTTATAAGGCATTGCAAGATGTTTTTATCGGAGCTAATATTGAAGGCGAAGGTGGCTTTATCAATTTGATGCGGATAAAATCAACCTACTATTCACAAATTGAAAAACTACTCAAAGAAGACATTGAAAAAGCATTAGAAAAATATCCTACTTTTAGAGACGATTTGTTTATTAAATTGTATGACTTCTTTAGCCGTTACTT
>JBMFRX010000004.1:0-83285 GCA_049967855.1 Caldisericaceae bacterium | reverse complement strand
CCTTGAGATTGTATGGATTGACAATCCTCACGAAGTTTATACCTATTGCTTTGACTATTTCTTCAATGGAAATTTCCCTCTTCCCATCAAGAGCCATTCCTGGATTAGGCTGACCACCTGTCATTGCAGTAATCCTGTTATCAAGAATCACGACAGTCAATCGGTCGTTGTTACGAACAGCGTTTATTAATCCTGGGATACCAGCATGGAAGAATGTTGAGTCGCCAATAAAACTAACGACTCGTTTGCCTGAAAATTTGGAGAGCCCGCTTCCCGTGCCAATGCTTGAGCCCATAGAAAGAATGTAGTCAGCTTCATTAAATGGCGGCATATAGCCGAGAGTATAACAACCTATGTCGGAAGGGAAAATTGCATCGATTCCGAGCTCGCCTACAACCTTCTTAACCGAGTCGTATACACCTCTATGTGGACACCCTGGGCAAAAAACAGGGGGTCTCTGTGGAGGCAGGGCCTGAGATGTTGATGCCTCTTCACTCTTAAGCTCAATTGATAAAGCTTTACTTAAGGCATTTCTAATAATATCAGGGCTGTATTCATATATCATCGGAAGAGTTCCGTCAAGTTTGCCAAAGACTTTTTTATTCAGACGATGTTCTCCGATAACCGCGTATACTTCCTTTTCCATAATGGGGTCAACCTCTTCAGCCACAAGCACTGCATCAACTTCATTAAGAAATTTTGTCACAAGTTTTTCTGGAAAAGGATAAGAGAAAGTCAGCTTGAGAATTTTCACATTCAGGTTGTTTTCATTCACGACATCCGTTACGTAATTGTAGGCAGGACCAGAAGCAATTATGCCAAGACTTCCCTCTTTATCGATAATCCTGTTCCACTCGCTAGCCTCAGCAATTTCAAGGGCTTCTGACATTTTTTCAATAACTTTTTTGTGAGCCTTGTAAGCGTTTGCAGGTAAAGGTACCAAATTAGATGGGTCTCTAACAAAATTGCCAACCTTTGGACCTACATTCACGTCACCTACGTGAACAACACCCCTCATATGAGAAACACGTGTAGTAGTCCTCATAAGTACAGGAATGGCAAGCTTCTCGGAAAGTTCAAAAGCATAACTCATTAAATCCTTGATTTCCTGAGGGTTCGAAGGTTCAAGAAGAGGCACGTTGCCAAGGCGTGCATACCAACGGTTATCTTGCTCATTCTGAGAAGAAAACATTGAAGGGTCATCTGCTGTAAGAACAATCATCCCACCGCGCACACCAGTATAGGCAAGCGACATAAAGGAATCTGCCGCGACATTTAATCCAACGTGTTTCATCCATACAAATGACCTTAATCCAGAAACCGCGCCAGCAGCTGCAACTTCGATAGCAACTTTCTCGTTCGTGGAAAATTCAAAATAAACGCCTGCTTCATCAGCAATTTCAAAAAATACATCGCCAATCTCAGAAGAAGGAGTTCCAGGATAGGTCGTTGCAACAGAAATGCCACTCTCAAGCGCTCCTCTTACAGCAGCCTCATTACCAAGTAGATAAAGTTTGTCTCCTTTCTTAGCATTTAGAATCTCGTTCATAAAACCTCCCGTTTATATAAATTAATTAAGTAAAACGTACGTCAATAAACTAATTAACCTGCCCCACCACCAGAACCGCCACCTCCTCCTCCGCCACCGCCAGAAAATCCTCCTCCGCCACCACTTGAGGCAGCAGTAGTAGAAATCGAATTGAAGGAAGTAACCATTGAATCAACTATGCTTCCAAAACTTGCTGCAATATCCACATTCCCTAAGGCAGCCTGGCTTGCAAAGAAATGACTCGTCCTGAGTTCGTTCTCAGGAATATTTGGAAGGGCAATTTTCATTTGCTCTATTACACGCTTGCTGATACCAAAAGTCACAGAATAAACAAGATAAGCTTCCCAGAGAACTATTGAGGCAGGAACAACACTTGCAAGAGACGAGAAGTCTTTAAGGAACTTTCTAAGGCCATTCCATTCGGCATAAGCGTCTGCTCCATTCTGCGTCCTTCTTCCAAGAGGATAAACCAAAATTATCAAAACAGCAGAGGAAATAATATAGTATGGAATTAGGAAAGTCAGTGCAAATTTCGTAACGACAAAGAACATCGCAAACGGTATTATGAATGCAAGTGCAATGAATAGAATTACCTGAGGAGGCATTGATTCGAAATAGCCTTTCTGGTCACCCTCCTCTTTTACCGCAGCCTTAAACGACTCAAAGAGTGCCGTAAATTCCTTAGAGTGAGTTTTGATGTATTCTTTAATATCCTCTGTAGACACAGTATTTTGGACTGTACCAGCCATTCCAGGCAGTGCGCCTTTCTTGCCCTGAATTGCATTAAGGATGACGGAAGCGATCTTGGTATCCTTGAGCACAGAGGCAACATAGTCGTAAGTTACTGAGCTGAAGAGGAAGTCGTAAACGATAACTTCGTGATTAGACAGGCCTTCAATGCTTTTGTCTGTTTTGGTAAGGTATATCACAGGTACATTTCTCTTGAAGATTAGTCCTTTCTCCTCGTTCACTGATTGCATCGAGATATAGCCTTTTCTCACAAGATTCATTATTGTTGCAGTAAAATCATTTATCTCTATGTTCTTGAATCTCAAAAGGTAACCAACAATCGCTGGTGGAATTTCTTCTGGAATCTCCCTTTCGTATACAATTTCCCTTGTCGGGGGATATTCTCTCCCAAATTTAAAGAAAAGGTATAGCCAGTAAAAAAACATAACAATTGGTATTAAAATGAGGATAATGAGTTCAAAGAGACGGTTGCGCTTTTGAGCGTTGGTTTTGTTAGCAAGAGCTACTTCCTCTTTAAGGATAGTGTCTTTCTCTGAAATATTCTCCCTTGGCATTATCAGAATGCTCGATGGAAATATTATTCTTGCCTCAACGAATGTATTTGGAGGGACATTTGTAGCTTTGTAAGAAGCTCCCTTGGTGCCTATCTTCTCAACTTCGCCATTGAGTGGTCCATGTCCAAAGACATAAAAATCATCTTGAGGAACATCCTCTGGAAAATATACATACCCTTCAAAAACTGAAGTTTTCTTATCCCAACCAGTTCCAATAAGCTTCCAGTAAAAATCAGCAACATCACTGTAGGACTTAATACCGCCTATTACCTTGTAAGAGAATGTAAACGTTTTCTGAGTATCAGAAGCGGCATAGTAAAAAGTTGCAGTATATCTGCTAGCAGTTTCGGTCAAGTTGAAAGTTCCTGGAGTTCCAGAGCTATTCTGGACAAACTTTCCGTTCTCATCCTCAACAGAAAAGTCGTCAAGTCGTTCAAAGCCAGACTTCTCAAGAGTGTAGGTTGCCCAGTGGAAGTCGCCAGAGAAATTGTAGGTACGATTCTCTACAACATCAAATGATCCGTCTTTCTGAATCGATATTGTAACTACCACTTTCGGGAAATAGTAGTCTTTCGCACTTGCGACAGATGGCAAAACAGCAACCAGAATACATGCAATAAGAAACACAGCTAAAACTCTGCTCAAAGTTTTTTGCACTTGCTCCTCCTTAAATCCTTTTCTACGAACAACCCTTTTTTTATTATACAAGATTTTTAGAAAAACATAATCTGCTTGCATATGAATTTAAAGCTCATCTGATATAATATCTGTATGAAAAAGATAATTCCTTTAGCTTTGATAACCGCTGCGTTACTCTTTGCCTTCCCAGCTTATGCAACCTGCAACTCGTTTATAAATCTACCGAAGAACACAGGAGGGGGCATTATTTGGCTTTATCTCTTCCTGATAACACTATTCCCTGCGGTGGAGCTGAGGGGTGCTATACCTGCCGCAATTCTTGTTTACAAGCTGCCTGTCCTCACAAGTGCAGTCTTAATAACTCTTGCAAACATACTGATCACCCCAATAGTATTCCTGCTGTGGGATCTGTTTCTTAGAATCGCCCACAGAATAAAATTCCTTGACAGGTTCGTAAATTTCTACCTGGCAAACTTGCAGAGACGTTCACAGAAAACTATCGATAAGTACGGTTTCTTGGGTTTGCTTATTTTTGTTGCCATTCCTTTGCCTGGAACAGGAGCATACTCGGGTGCGTTGGTTGCAGAGATTTTCGGCATGCACAAAGGAAAGGCTTTCCTGGCAGTTTCCTTGGGAGTCATAGTTGCTAGCATAATAGTTACGCTTGCGGTAATGGGGCTAATACCGCTTCGCATAAATTAAGAAAGGAGATAAAATGAAAGCAATAATCGTTCATGGTGGTGCAGGAGACGCAAAAAAACTTGAGGAGGTTCCGACAAGAGTTGACGTAGTAAAAGAAGCAGCGTACAAGGGTTTTGAAGTGATGAAAAATGGTGGCAACTCTGAAGAGGCCGTCGTTGAAGCAGTAAAACTACTTGAGAATAACCCTCTTTTTGATGCAGGAAGAGGATCTTACCTGAACGAGGAGGGCGATGTTGAAATGGATGCTGCAATAATGCGGGGAGATACTCTTTCAATTGGCGCAGTAGCTGGGATTCACAGAGTAAAGAACCCTATAGAACTTGCAAGAAAAGTAATGAAAGACTCTCCACATAACTTCCTTGTTGGAAGAGGAGCGGAGGAATTTGGCAAATCAGAGGGAATAGAATTTGCTCCTGCTCACTATTTTCTAACTGAAAGAGTGGTACGGATTTGGGAGGGAAAATACGGAGATACAGTGGGTGCAGTTGCAATTGACGATGAAGGAGTAATAACGGCTGCTGTCTCGACAGGAGGCACTGAGAACAAGCATGTTGGACGAGTCGGAGACTCACCACTTGTTGGCTCAGGGTTCTATGCAAATGACTCCTATGGAGCTGTCTCAACAGGTATTGGGGAAGACATAATGAAAGTTATTCTGAGTTTTAGAATCGCCCTGTATTTTCCAGAATTGTCTCTTGAGGAGTCGGTGAAAAATTCAATTGACGACCTTACACAGGCAAAAGGAAAAGCAGGAATGATTGCGCTAGACAAATATGGTAATATTGCATTTGGATATAACACAAAAGGAATGTTCAGGGCATTCATTAAGGACGGAATGACCTCTCCTGTGGCAGATTATTAAATTAAGGAGGAAATATGAATAGAAAGTCCATAAAGACATTTGTTTTCTTGTGCTTAGTTTTCCTGTTTCTGGGTATTTCTATAATCCCTGCATATGGATGGAACAGTCACGGAGAAACGCTTTCGTATGTTCTAAAGGACAGTGAAACATGGCTCAATAACTACAACAATATCACCGTAACGGAATACTCTTACAGTGATGTAGACAAAGAACCATATGGACCTAATTTCAAGTTGCAGTATCTTGACGGCAAGATCGGCGAAAATACTACCGCTTACAAGATACTTACCACGTACGCAGATGAACCTGATTGGGACCTGGACACAGGGCTAAGTCTGTCAAAATTGCAGGTGCTCACAGGAGGTTCTCAAGGCTTTAGACACCAGTATTATGGCTTAGGATTTATCAGAATCGGGGCCGGGCCAGAGAGAGCACAGTACTGGTTTAACCTGGCAGAAATTGCACACAATCGTGGCGATGACTATTGGACATTTAGATTCCTCGCAAGAGCTCTTCATCATATCGAAGACCTTA
Organism: Caldisericaceae bacterium; assembly: GCA_049967855.1. Taxonomy (GTDB): domain Bacteria; phylum Caldisericota; class Caldisericia; order Caldisericales; family Caldisericaceae; genus JAIMJY01. The sequence goes on along the minus strand of JBMFRX010000004.1, from coordinate 77,695 downwards.
CGCAACCCTACCACGGAGTGCCGGCTCCCATTGGAATCATTCTTAAGAATATCAAAAGCATAAGCACTCTAACAAACATAGCAACAAATCACCACTATAACCTTGAAGAATATCAAGGGCAGATGATTGCTATGGGAAATCCTTCATGGATTGAGGTACTAGAGCAGAATACATCTCTCCCTGTAGAGCCAGACAAACTTAAATCAATAAAATGGCTCGGCGAATATGCAGCAGATATAAGCAGAAATAGAGTCAGGGTTTTGTGGCCTCTTGAAACACAATTTTTTGGAGAGAATGTGAATAAAGGAAACGAAATTTGGTATTATGACAAAAACACAATTGTGTTCGCACCGCAAGGCTCAGTACAGGCAAAGTACGATGAGTCAGTTTTCTGGTCTCTTAAGAATTTTGCAAGTTTCTCAAGGCTCACACTTGAATATGCAAAGCTAAAAATGGGGCTTTAATAATATTTAGATATCTTTATCTTCAATCTCAAAATGGTGGTGTTTGATTACTTTGCTTTCTGCAATGTAAACAACGTATTCCCCGATATTTGTTGCTTGGTCAGCTATGCGCTCAACGTTTTCAGTTATTCTTATGATAAGTATGGCCCTGTTAATTGTTGTTGGGTCACTCAACATAAATGTTATCAATTCCCTTATTATCTGGTCATTAAGGTTGTCAACAAGGTCATCCCTTTTGCAAACATCTCTGCCAAGGGAAGCATCTTGAGAAATAAAAGCAGCTATTGAATCATCAAGCATCTTAACAGCTATATCAGCCATCCTCGGTAAATCTATATAAGGTTTTACATCTGGTTGGGGAATAAGCTCTCTTGCAAATTCAGCTATGTTTACTGACAAATCACCAACCCTTTCAAGATCCTTTACCATCTTTATAATCATAGTGAGAAGCCTCAAATCTTTTGCTTCTGGCGAATATATCGCAAGCGTTTTTATTGCATCTTCATCTATTTCTATTTCAAGGTTGTTCACTTGTGGTTCAAGCTCCTCTATTACCTGATTAGCATAAGACAAATTCTTTTCCGTGAGCGACTTAATAGAAAGAACTACCATTTGTTCAGAAATATTTGACATTTTCAGAAGCTTTTCTCTTATACCCACTAATCTTTTTTCTAACATTTTATCACCTCAATCTCTCTAACTAAATCTTCCTGTTATATAATCCTCTGTTCGTCTGTCTTTTGGTGCAGTAAAAACCTTTTCGGTTCTATCAAACTCAACCATTTCACCGAGATATAAAAAAGCAGTGAACTCAGAGACTCTTGCTGCCTGTTGTATATTATGGGTTACAATTATAATCGTGTAGTCCTTTCTAAGTGACTCAATAAGGCGCTCAAGTTGTACAGTAGCAATCGGATCTAAAGCTGAAGCAGGCTCATCCATCAAGAGTACCTCTGGTTTAACAGCAATCGCTCGGGCTATGCAAAGTCTTTGCTGCTGACCTCCAGAAAGTTCAAAAGCATTCTTGAAAAGTTTATCTTTTACCTCTCCCCACAGGTTTGCATCAATGAGAGACTGCTCAACTATTGAGCTTATTTCATTTCTATCTTTCATACCATGTATCTTCAAGCCGTATGCAATGTTGTCATAAATGGATTTCGGAAAAGGGTTAGGTTTTTGAAACACCATGCCGACTCTTTTTCTTAATTCAAAAACATTAATATCCTTGTCGAGAATATTTTTGCCGTCAAGTATTATCTTGCCTTCATGTTTTGCGTCTGGAATGAAATCATTCATCCTATTAATACTTCTTATAAGCGTAGATTTACCGCACCCCGAGGGTCCAATTATTGCAGTAACTGTTCTTTCAGGAACTGAGAGATTAACACCATTAAGAATAGGTGTTTTGCCAAACCAAACTTTCAGTTCCTCAACAAAAATCTTCACCATTTTCTTCGACTCCTTATTCTTGCCCTTATTATTATACCAATAAGACTTATTAAAAGCACAACTAAGAGAAGCACCACGCTTGCTCCATAGGCAATAGGAACCTGTTTATCGGGAAAAGTTCCCTCTGTGACAAGTCCATAGACTATATAAGGCAGTGCCATTGTTTTATCAAAAATGCTATTTGGAAGTCCTCTCATGTAGAAAGTTGCAGCAGTAAACAATATAGGTGCTGCCTCGCCTGCAGCCCTACCGATGCTCAGTATTATGCCTGTCAGAATATTTGGGAATGCAGCCTTAAGAACTATTTGCCAGGTCGTTTGCCACTTAGTTGCCCCTATGCCATATGAGGCATCTTTAAAATCTTTCGGAATGTTTTTCATACCATCGATTGTTGATTGAATAATTGTTGGCAAAACAAGAATTGCAAGTGTAAGTCCTCCAGATAATATCGATACTCCAAGGTGCATCTTTTTCACAAAAATTGCGAGACCAAAAAGCCCAAAAACAATCGACGGAACTCCAGATAAAACACCTATCGAAGTCAAAACAAATCTTGTTAATGCATCGTCCTTTGCGTACTCCGACAAGTATATTCCACCAAGCACGCCAACAGGAACAGATAAAATCATCGTTACAATAACAAGATACATTGTACCAACAATAGAAGGAAATATTCCCCCTTCTGTAAAACCGTTCTTCGGATAGCTGAACAGAAAACTAAAGTTTATAACTTTAATACCTTTGTAAAATATGTAAGTTAGTATGATTAGCAAAAAGGCAACAGAAAAAAAAGAAAGTACTTTAATCAAAGTAAGAACTAAGATTTCTCTTTGTGTTTTGCTCATCTAAATTTTCCTTTTTTCAATCCTATTTCGGAAGTACTGAGCAATTAAATTGAAAACAAGAACAAAAATCATAAGAATTATTGCAAGATCGAAAAGCGCTTGATAGTGTAGGCCACCTACAGGTGCTTCAGCCATTTCAGCCGCAACAGTTGCAGTTATAGGCCTCATCGGATCCAGAATATTTCCAGGAATTGCAGTGGCACCCCCTGCCACCATCAGTACAGCCATTGTTTCTCCTATGGCTCTTCCAAAACCCAAAGATACTGCACCAATAATTCCTGGGAAAGATGCAGGAAGAGTTATATGCAAAAGTGTTTCCAGCCTCGAAGCACCAACCCCATAGGAAGCAATTTCGATATCATTTGGGACTGATGAAATAGCGTCCTCTGCGAGGCTTGCAATCGTTGGGAGTGCCATCACTGAAAGAATCACGCTTGCATTTAAACCATTAAGGCCTACTTGAACACCAAAGACTCTCTGCAAAAAGGGACTCAAGAAGACTACACCAAAAAAACCATAAACAACTGATGGTATACTTGCCAGAATTTCAATTATAGGTTTCAATATAGTTGCTGTAATTCTTGAAGAGAACTTTGAAAGATATATTGCTGTCGAAATTCCTATAGGAACTGAAATAAACATAGAAAACACTGATACATATAACGATGCAACAACTAATGGAAGTGACCCAAACAGCGGAGGCTCATTTACAGGCCTCCACTGTGTACCGAACAAGAAATATCTGATAGAATAGTTTTTGAAAAGCGGCAAACCCTGGGAAAGGACAGTGAAGATAATTCCTATTAGAACGATTACTGCAAAATATCCAAAAACAGGAAGAATAATTTCCATTGCCACTTTTTTTCTTTTCATACTTTTATTTACTTAATTTTATAAAACCAACTTCTTCTACGATTCCTTGACCTTGAGCAGACAAGCAAAAGTCAATAAAATCCTTAAGATTGCCCTGGGGCTTGCCATTTGTGTACATATACAGCTTTCTACCGAGCTTGTAAATATTATTAATGACATTTTGCTCGCTTGCAACTACACCTTCATATTTCAGTGGCTTTACGCTTGAATCTACGTAACCAAGTCCAATATAACCTATTGCGCCTTTGGTAGTTGATACGGCATTCTTGACTGTCTGATTTGAAGACTGCACAAGAGCCTTATTGGTAATTTTTTCCTGTTTATCAAGAGCGAGTTCAAGGAAAGCTCCATAAGTCCCGCTTGAAGAATCTCGGCTAATAACAACTATTGGAAGGTCTTGTCCCCCCAGCTCCTTCCAGTTGGTAATCTCACCAAAAAATATTTTCTGAACTTGATCTTTTGTAAGATTGTCTAAAGGAACATCAGGATTGACAACAATTGTTAAAGCATCTAATGCAACTGGAATTTCATATGGATTTACTCCGTTTGTCTTCGCCTTGTCGATTTCCTCTTGTTTGATTTCCCTTGACGCATTTGCAATGTCAGTTGTTTTGTCAATTAAAGCTGCTATTCCGTTGCCAGAGCCCGTTCCTTCCACAGAAATATCAACATTAGAATGACTGCCCATGTACACTTCAGCCCACTTCTGGGCGACAGGGAACAAAGTAGTTGATCCGTTCATTGTAATGCTGACTTTTTGTTCCGTGGGGCTCGCCCCCTTTTTTGCACACCCCGAAAACATACCTAACAATACAACCAATGCTACTACCAAAACAGTTACTTTTTTCATAACTTCGCCTCCTAACTTAAGTTTAAAAGGTGAAGGTTAACCAATAATGTAGGTTTTGCAAGATTCACGTTAATTTTTTATTAACTCTTCTTAACAATGGCAAACTTACTGTAAAGTTAGAAAACTTGTTTTTTTGGCTTTCGACCGAAATTGTACCATGATGCAATCTAACAATCCTATTTGTGATTGAAAGCCCAAGACCAAGTCCTCCGCTTTCTTTATTCCTTGAAATATCTTCCCTTGAGAATGGCTCAAAGATTCTATCAATGAATTTGCTATCCACGCCACGACCAGTATCAAAAACTGTTAGTGTCACAAATTCCCCGCTCTTGACAGCTATCTTGACATAACCCTTATCAGTATATTTGATTGCATTTTCAATCAGATTAGAAACCATCTCGTGCAGCAACAAAGCATTTCCATTGATAAACACATCTTCTTCTATGTCAGATACCAACTCAAGGCCCTTTGATTTAGCAAGCGGCTCGAATGAATCTTTTACTTCCTTTGCAACCTTTGATAAATCTACCTTTTCATCAACCTTTCCCTCGAAAGAATCAACTTCCAGCAAAGTTGCTGTCTTTAAGGCAATTTCATTAATTCTATCAAGGTTTTCGCTAAGGGGTTTCAAAAATCTTGTGCCATTTTTCTCAATGAGGTTCTCATTTTTAATTATCTCAACAATTCCGTTAATTACCGAAAGCGGGGTTCTGAGCTCATGCGAAAGACTCTCAGTGAAATCTCTCTGCATTATCCTTGAAATTTCTTTTTCAGTCATATCATTTGCATATAAAAGCAGGTATTCTTCACCTTCAGAAGAAAAAGGAAAAGATGTAATCTCGTAAAAAACTTCGTCGATTTTTATCAACCTTGATTCTTTTGTTCTAGTTCCCAAGGAATTTTTGATAAAGCCGTTGAGCTCATCGCTGCGTATCGCTTCATAGTAAAAGTCGTAATCCCGAGTTTGAGTAGGTCTACGCATTATCTTTTTTGAGGAAACATTTTTTATAATTATTTTACCATCTTCATTAACTATGAAAACAGGAGAAGTAATGGCATCAAGAATAGCAACAAATTCACCCTCCCTGATGCGTATCTTCTCAAGTAAATGAATCACAGAGCTTCTTAGATCGCTAACTGTCTTATTGATTTCTCCAAATTCATTGTTTTTGATTTCGGAAGGCATTTTTTGGACATCGATCTTGCTTAATTTGTAGAGACTCAGGTTTATACTACGAAGATTCTTTAATATCATATGGTAAGTAAAAACTAGAACAACTATTGCACTTGACGCAAAAATAATACCAAATAAAAACTTACCAAGTACTATTAGTACTACTGAAAGTGCCATTAATATGGCTATTAATATGTAATAGCTTTCTATTCTTTCGCCGAAAATTTGTATCCAACTCCTCTTACTGTTCTTATATATCTCCCGCACTCTTTGAGCTTTTCTCTCAGGTTCTTGACATGTACATCGACTGCTCTGTCAGTAGGAGAGGTCGTACTGCTCCAGATCTCATCAAGAAGCTGGTCTCTAGTAAAAACTCTATCTGCGTTACTTATAAGGAGCTTCAGTAGCCTAAACTCCGTGGCAGTAAGTTCGACCAAAGTGTCTCCACAGTAAACTTCAAACTTTGTATCATCAAGACTGATATTGCCGAAATGGGCTACCAATCTCATTTCGGGTTTCTTAACAAGCGCTTTCACTTTTGCAGCCAGGATCCTTGCACTGAAAGGCTTTGTAATATAGTCATCTGCTCCTGCTTCAATACCTTTAATGACATCTCTTTCTGTAACTTTTGCTGTTAGTATAATAACGGGGATATGCTTGGTTGCCCCGTTTGATTTCAAATATTTTAGAATAGAGATTCCGTCAATCTCAGGGAGCATAAGGTCGAGAATAACACAGTCATAGCTTAAATGCCCAAGCGAGGCAATAAAGGAGTCACCACTGTAAAATTTAAAAACTCTGTATCCTTCAAGCTCAACATAGAATGCAGCAATTTCAACTATATCCTTCTCGTCGTCAACGATCGCTATGTCCATCTCAATTAATTATACACAAGCAAAAGCAATTCGCAATAATAGGAATTTATCGGTGCTTATTCACGCCGACTCTTGGACACTTATCGTTCACAGGACACTTGGAACAGAAAGGAGAAATAGGCTTGCATACATTCTGCCCAAAGGTTACAAGTATAGGGTTGATAACCATCCAGTACTTCCTTGGGAGAATCTTCTCTAAAGAAATCTCCGTTGCTAATGGGTCCTTTGTCTTCACCCAACCAAGCCTGTTTGAAATTCTGTGGACATGTGTGTCTACACAAATTGCTTCTTTGTTGAACCCCTCATTGAGAACAAGATTTGCCGTTTTGTTGCCTACTCCAGGCAAAGTGAGAAGTTCCTCAAAAGAGTCAGGCACGCTACCGCTGTATCTTTCAATCAGAATATTTGATATCTCGATTATCTGCCTGGCTTTCCTGTGATAGAAGGCAACAGGATAAATAAGCTTCTCAATAGTTTGATTGGAAAGCTCTGTCATTTTCTGCGGATTATCTGCTGCGGCAAAGAGCTTTTCAGCAGCACGCCCAGTTACCTGGTCTTTTGTCCTGAGGCTCAGAATTGTTCCAATTAGAATCCTATAGGGGTCTCTTTTAAGTTTCGCCACCCTTCCAATAATTGGTTCCTGAAATTGCTTTGTATATTGCTCAAGGATTTTAACAACTGACTCAATATCACTTTTTTTCATAATTGAATTATAGCAAAAATTCAACATTATCAAGCAGTGTACAAATTAAACAAAAATCGCTATAATATATGCATGGAAACAATCCTTAACGAGATTAACACTACATTGAGCAACTCAGAAAATCTTTGTGAGTACGACTTCTTAGTTCAACTTGAGAAAATGTTGCTACTCAACGGCACAGAAATTCTCTTAGGAGAATTGAATATGATTTCAGGATACGCTTCAAGATTTATTTACGACTACTCCAATCCTTTGATTTTTAACGAGAGTATTCCATTCATCAAAGAAAATCTATCACACCTTCTTGGAATCAAAATTACTACACTAAACCTTGACTCTTTTGACTTTAATTCGTATAAACTGCCTTTCATAATCTACCCAGAGAACTTACTAATATTTGCAATAGACGAAAGGGGGGTTTCCAAATATCACAGGATGTTTGAGGAAGAGTCCGATGATATTCAGGCATTGGTCAAGAAAAATTTGATGGTTATCAATTTTGAAAGTCATCTTACCTTGAAGAGAGCAGATATTTACAAAAAGAACATATTTGAAGAACTCCTTGTTATGATTGTATCAGACTTTAAAAAATTTGCAGTTTCTTCCTATGAAGATTTTGCAGTAGATTTAAGAAGCGAAAAAAAGTCTTTCTTAGGATTGTCTCATCTCTGGTTAAACAAAGCTTCGTATTCACAGTGGACAGCATTGTATGGACTGCGCTCTTATTTTCTAGGTCAGTTTCATTTTGCAAAACGCGGTCAGCAAGAAGTACTTAGGGAAACAATATCAGGAATTGAGGACGCATTGCTCTACTGGAAAGAGTGGGGTAGATCAATTGGAAGAGAAAGTAATTTTGATAATACTAATAATACTCAATTCGCATCAAGGCTAAGAGCAGCAAATGCCGTTGACAGAGCAAGGAAATCAATGGAATCAGTTGTAAAAAAACTTGAAAGCCTGCTGTAAGGAGAAGGAAATGTCAGATTATGAAATTGAAAAACAATTTAAGATGAGACCCATAGAAGAAGTCGCCTCTTCAATTGGTATTGGAAAAGATAGTCTCTATAACTACGGAAATTATATAGCAAAGGTTGATCCAGCCTTCGTATTAAATAATTCAAAACCAACAGGAAAACTGGTTTTTGTAACAGCTATCACTCCAACGCCTCTTGGCGAGGGAAAAACAACAACGACAATCGGTATAAGCGATGCTTTAAACAAAATTGGATACAAGTCAGTTGCAGTAATAAGAGAACCTTCTCTAGGACCTTTGTTTGGAGTAAAAGGAGGAGCTACAGGAGGAGGAAAGGCTCAAGCAGTACCTATGGAAGATATTAATACACATTTCACTGGGGATATTCCTGCGGTCGAAGCAGCTCACAATTTGCTTCAAACAATTATAGACAACCATATTTTTCATGGCAACAGCCTGAACATTGACCCCAGAAGAATCACTATGAAGAGAGTAATGGATGCAAATGATCGTTCTCTCAGAGATATTATTATAGGGCTTGGCGGAGTCTCAAATGGTATCCCACGACAAACAGGATTTGACATAACTGCATCCTCAGAAGTAATGGCTATATTAGGTCTCTCGCAAGACATAATCGAACTGAAAAAACGGCTTTCCAGGATGATAATCGGGTATACTTACGACAAAAAACCACTTACCGCTGGTCAACTCTCAGCCGTTGGCGCAATGGCATTGATTCTGAGAAATGCTATAAAGCCTAATTTAGTGCAGAGCCTCGAGGGTAACCCAATTTTTATTCACGGAGGACCGTTTGCAAATATAGCTCACGGTTCAAGCAGCATAATCTCAATTAAAACAGCACTAAAGGCTGCGGATTTTGTTGTTACCGAAGGCGGCTTTGGTTCAGACCTTGGCGGAGAGAAATTTATGGACATCGTAAGCAGACTCGGCGGATTTAATCCTTCAGTAACCGTCATTGTTGCATCAGCAAGAGCTCTAAAGATGCATGGAGGAGGCGATATAAAGTCTCTCCAATCAGAAGATACGCTTGCCCTAAAGAAAGGCCTTGAAAATCTGGCAAAACACATTGAAAACATGCAGTATTTTGGAGTACCTGTCGTTGTTTCCCTCAATAAGTTTTCAACTGACACCGAATCTGAGATTTCAATTGTAAGAGATTTCGTTGAGAGCAGAAATGTCCGTTTTGCGGTGTCAGAAGTTTGGGCAAATGGTGGAAATGGAGGGTTAGAACTTGCAAATAAAATTGTAGATGCTCTTACTGACCAAACGAATTTCAGGTTTCTTTACAACCAGAACGAACCAGTAAAGACAAAAATTGAAAAGATTGCAAAGAGTATGTATGGGGCAACCTCTGTAGAGTATACAAAAGATGCAATGGATGATCTTAACTTAATTGAGAAAAACAATCTTGGCGAACTCCTTATCTGCATGGCTAAGACACAGCTGTCTCTATCAGATAATCCGAAACAACTTGGCAGGCCTGATAATTTTTCGATAACAATAAGGAATATCAGAATATCCAATGGCGCTGGGTTTTTGGTCCCTCTCGCAGGCAACATTATGACAATGCCAGGATTGCCAAAACACCCACAGGCATTTGATATGGATGTTCTAAGCGACGGTACTATAGTAGGCCTTTAATGTACTTAGAAGAAATAGAACTGTTCGGCTTCAAGACTTTTGTGAGTAACACGAAAATAATTCTATCAAAGAGTATTACTGCAATAGTCGGACCAAATGGATCGGGTAAAAGTAATGTAGTAGACGCAATGAGGTGGATTCTAGGAGAAACTAAATTCACGTTACTGAGGGCTACGGAGAGTTCTGATTTGATTTTCTCTGGCTCAAGCACGAAAAGCCCCCTTAACGTTGCCTCCGTGAAGATGATTTTCAATAACGAAGACCATAAGCTTCCAATTAAGACACCTCGATTTGTCATTGAAAGAAGAATTTACAGAAGTAAAGAATCTCATTACTATGTAAATGGCGAAGAATCCAGCCTACAAAATGTTTTATCGATATTTAATGCAGGAGGCATATTCGGGGCAAACTTTGCGATAGTTGGCCAGGGACGCGTTGAAGAGATACTCCTTGCAAGACCAGAGGAAAAAAAGGGTATCCTAGACAAAGTAGCTGGCATAGAAAGCTTCAAGAAGAGGCGGGATGAGGCACTGAAAAGACTTCAGGAAACAGATGAAAATCTCGTTAGGGTTTACGATAGGTTATCTGAACTGCGCCGCGAAGCAGAGCGCATTGTGAACGAAGCAAAAAAAGCCCATCTTTATTACATGCTTGTAGACAAGCTAAAAGCGCTTGAGGCAACTTACTATAGTAGCAAAATCACTACACTCAGCGAAGAAATTGAGCTCATAAAAATGGGTCTTGAATCCTTCAATTCCGAATATAGAGAAATAACAAAACTTATCTCTGATAAGAAACAACATTTTGAGGAAGTTCACAGCTCACTTTTGGCAGCAACTCAACAATACGAATTGACCAAACAGAAAACAAACGAAAATCGAATAGAAGTAGCTCGACTAATTGAAAAACAAAATGCAATAAGAGACAAAATAAAGATGCTCCAGGGCAAGAACGAAGAAAATAAATTGCGTATTGAAAAATTACAGAGAACAATGGATTATCTTTCAGATGATTTATCAAAGGCACATTTAAATAAGGCTTCAAAAGAGAACGAACTTTCCTCGCTGCAAGAGCTGGAAAAGGAAATCTCTAGCTCAATCAGCAATATAGAAGCCGAAATCGAGCCATTAGCCAAGGAAGAATTAGAAGTAAAGGAAAAGATTGATCGGTTAACCGAAGAGAGGATTAAGAAAGAAAAAATTGTATCATCGCTTTCAACAGATGTAAGATACTTCCAAGAAGAACTTGTTTCCAACGAAAAAACACTTGAGGAAGTTTCGTACAAGAAGCCTATACCAGAGGATACAATAGAATCTTCAATAAACAGTGCACGCAATCAAAAGGATTTGCTACAAAAAGAAATTGGCTCTCTGTATGAGGAGCGTTCATTGTTGCGCTACAAAATAAGCGAAAACAAAAAATTAGTTAGTGAAAAGTTAAGTTTTGCTTTTGACAAGGACACTCTTGGCGCATCTTTGAACATCAAAAAAGTGATTCCTGGGATCGAAGAAGAATTGAAGGCACACATAATAACTTCTTTGAGTGAACTGAAAACAAGAGGCGAGGGGATTTTCTTCCTTGATTCTTATGCTGAAATGAAAAGCATAGAGGACAATTTGCAAGGCTTAGCAATTGTTCAAGATGAAAAGCTCACACCGATAAATGAAAAACTAAGCATTGAATCATTGTATCTTAGAGGAATTTATTATGCTGAATCTCTTGAAGATGCCATAGAGGCGTTCAGAAAATATGCAGGGCGTTTCTATATTAGAAAAATAATCACTCAGGACGGTTTTATCGTAGTCTCCCAATTCCAGATAACGGTGAATAAGGGCTTGTCAATGCTGAGAAAACAAGAGGAAATCGAACAGCTAGAGACCAAAATAAGAGATTTGGAAGTCAAAATCTCTGCAGAAATGGATTCAATTGCCAATCTTGATAGCAATGTCAAAAATCTGGAAAATGATCTGGCAAAGGCAAGGGAAGTAAATGAACAAATTCGAAATTCTACATTAATGTCTGCAAAAATTGAAGAAATGAAGAAGAAGATAACGAGCTATACTGAACGGATTGAAAAAGAGAATAACGACATAAAGTCTATAATTAGCTCGATGTCAGAGTTTTCCTTTAGTGAGAAGCTTGCCAATTTGCGCGCTATGCTTGAGAAGAAGAAAGATGCAATGAGAGATTGTTCGACCAAACACAGGCAGCTTGATTTTGAACTGAAAGCTTTGCAGAATGAAATTGATGAGAAAACTCGGCGTATATCAAGCATAAAAAATGAGATTGAGGAAGTCAAAAAACTTCACAATGCAGATGAAATTGACAATCTCGAAAAAGAACTGAGGGAAAATCTTGATAAAGTGAATTCAATTTCTCTAACAGTTGCAGAGCTTGAAGAAAACGAAAAGAACCTCAAAAGCAGTATTTCAGAACTTACCGAAAAAGAAAACACAATTAATGTCGATATTTCAAGACTTTCTGAGCAAAAAGAGGGACAGTTGAAAAGAATTGAGAAGTCAAACATCCAAATAGCCCAAAAGGAAACAGAACTAGAAGGGCTTAGAAGAGAAATGGCAGAAAAAGAGCTCAAGAGCGTAAGCACCTTTGAAAAAAAAGACCTTGACAGGATACGCCAGGAAATCAGCAATTTAAAAAAGGATATCGCTGACATAGGCCTCATTGATTTTACAAGCGTTGATGAAGAAGAGAAGATCCTATCGGAACTTGATGAGAAGGAATCTGTCTACAAGGATGTAAAGAATGCAAAAAAAGAACTTGAAGAGCTAATACAGGAGACCGAAGAGAAAATAAAATCCGAATTCGACAAAACACTCTCAGAGGTCACAGAATATTTTACATTCTTTTTTAAAAAGATGTTTCAGGGAGGAGAGGCTTCAATTGACAAGTTAATGGATGACGAGGGAGAAGTTAGAGGAATTGAATTAAATGTGAGACTTCCAGGAAAAAGAAAACAGTCACTTGCGGTACTCTCAGGAGGAGAAAAAACCTTAACCGCCCTTTCATTTCTTTTCGCACTTTTTAAAGTCAAACCATCGCCTTTTTATGTCCTCGATGAAGTTGATGCAGCATTGGACGAGGACAACGTAGTTCGTTTCAGTGAAATGGTGCAGGAAGAGTCAGAAAATTCTCAGTTTATACTAATCACTCACAACAAAGAAACGATGCAACGGGCAGACGTACTTTACGGCATTACTATGGAAGAAGAAGGCGTCTCTAAAGTCGTATCAATGAAACTTGTTTAGGGGCAAAAGCTATGAAAAGTGGTTTTGTTACAATCGTAGGTAGACCAAACGTTGGAAAGTCTACTCTTGTGAATTCAATTGTGGGAAGTAAGATTAGCATTGCCACTCCAAAACCTCAAACCACAAGGTTTAATATACTGGGAGTGTATAACGCCACAGATGCACAAATAGTATTCGTTGACACTCCTGGGTATCACATCGCAAAAAGCGCACTCAACCAATATATGGTTAGGCTTGCATTGAAAAGCATTGAAGGAACAGATTTAGTTTACCTTCTAGTTGAGGTAAATGATTTTGTGGGCGAAGAATACTCAGACCTTTACAAAACAATTTCACGAGAAAAAGTCCCTGTTTTCTTGGTCATCAATAAGACCGACAAATATAATCAACAAGAAATAGAACAGACCAAGAAGACATTCACAAAAGATTTCACCTTTGACAGAATTATTGAAATCTCGGCTCTTACAGGTAAAAACGTTTCGCTTCTGATAGATGATACAATATCTTTCTTGAGCGAAGGACCTGAATATTTTCCGCCAGGACAAAAGACAAACATCAGCTTGGAGTTACAACTTGCAGAAATAGTAAGGGAGTACATAATGATTTTTCTGGGAAAAGAGCTTCCCTATTCAACTGCGGTAAACATTGAACAGCTTGCAGAAAGAGAAAATGGTAAACTATTCGTAGACGCAGTTATCTATGTATCACGCGAGCCTCAGAAAGCTATTGTTATAGGGCATAGTGGCAAAATGATTAAGAAAATAGGAAGTTTTGCCCGTTTCGAGATGGAACAGACCTTTAAGAGAGAAGTTTACCTTCAGCTAACCGTCAAAGTTGAAGAAAACTGGCCAAAACTTGAAAGCAAGCTAAAAAAACTTGGATATATAATTCCTTAGAAGGAGGCAGTTTATGGATAACATTGAAGAAAGGATTAAGAATCTTGGATTAAATCTTCCAGAGCCATCAAAAACCTTAGGGTCGTACGTACCCTGCGTAATTTCGGGCAATTTTTTATTTTTCTCAGGGGCAATACCAACAAAAGATGGCAAGGTAATAAGCGGGCAATTTGGCGAAAAACTCACAATTGATGATGCAAAAGAGGCAGGAGTTGCTGTAGTGTTGTCGTTTCTTGCCAATATTAAATCCTCTTTAGGAAGTTTAGACTTCATAGACCAATTCGTAAAAATAGAAGGTTATGTCTCCAGCACAAGCAGCTTTTATGACCAACCAAAGGTATTGAATGAAGTATCGAATCTTCTGGTAGAAATCTTTGGAGAGCGCGGAAAGCATTCAAGGGTTGCAATAGGGGTATGTTCTCTTCCGCTAAATGCCGCAATAGAGGTGGCAGGTATAGTTAAGATAAGAAGGTAGAACGCATAATCAATCTTATTATTTCCGAAAACTTTGCTTCAAACATCACCTAAAGGTGCGTTAAAAACACGTAAGGACAAGTTTATTAGAATAAGCTCATTTAGCTGGTACAATCAGGACTGGCACTTTTGACAGTTTGATAACATTCTGAACAGTGCTGCCCAAAAGCCCATGAGAAAAACCTGCCCCAATAGAAGCCATAACGATGAGGTCGGCATGCTCTTCCACTGCGACATAGGAAATAACCTTTGACGCAATTCCATAGTCAACATAAAGCTTGACCTTGATACCAACGCTTTCAAATTCATCTTTCACTGAATCAAGCCTGGACCTATTTTTTTCTTTGTATTCCTTAAGCTCGAGTTCTTTTGAAACAGGCCTTGGGTAAAGTTCCCCGTATTCAAGGACAGAAACAACGACAACTCTTTCAAGTCCAGCTGATTTCATATCTTTTATGTAGGGAACCACGCTCTCACTAAAACAAGAAAAATCATAAGAAAAAACGATTGTTTTAAACATTCCCAATCCCCCCTTATGTTAGTATAAGCCCAACTATACCTATAACAACGCAGTAAGTTGCAAAGACATAAAATTTCGTTTTCTGCACAAGCTTAAAGAAAAATCTAATCGAGAGTAAACCTACAATAAAGGCGACTACCATACCAACAAAAAGCTCGGTTGCAGAAACCCCTGCTACTGTGCTATTAAACATATCTTTCGCCTCAAAAAGCGATGCACCAAAAATCATTGGAATTGATAATAAGAAAGAAAACCTCGCGGCATCATTTTTCTTCATTCCCGAATAAACTCCCCCAGCAATTGTAGACCCTGAGCGAGAAACTCCTGGCAACAAAGAAACAATTTGCATAAATCCAACAACTAGCGCATTCTTAAGCGACATTTGGCTCAAGCTAACTGGCTCTCTTACAAAATCAAAGTTAGCCAGTAAAAGAATGGCAGCAGTCACAAAAAAGAGCAAAGACACAGTGTGAGGACTCGAGAAAGCCAGCTCAACTTTCTTAGACAGTATTACTCCAAATAAACCTGCAGGGATCATTGCTACTATTATGTAAACTGCAAGTTTAAGATAGAATTCCTCTTCTGGGGTTCTCACTTTCTTGAAAATGGAAAAAATCCCCTTGAACAACCTGATGACATCCTTAATGTAATACAAAATCACCGCAAGAAGCGTACCTACATGAAGGCCCATTGTAAAAGAAAGAGTAGGTGTTCCCCACCCAAGAATTGCGGGAATAACCACAAGATGGCCCGAACTGCTAACTGGAAGAAACTCTGTTGCTCCCTGTATAATCCCAAGTACAATAGCTCTAAACATCGTCATAGACTCCTCCTAAACTACGATATTTTAGCACACATAATTAAAATAAAAAAGGCGGGCTCTCCCGCCTTTTGCAAAAGTTAAAAAGAATCTATTTCATTAGTCTTTCAAAAGCATCCTTTACCCTTCGTAAACCTTCCTTAATATTTTCTTGAGAGGTTGCGTAAGAGAAGCGTATGTATCCTTCTCCATAAGACCCAAAGGCAGTTCCAGCAAGAGTGCAAACTCCTGCATCGTACAGAAGGTAATCTGCAATTTCCTTTGAAGTCTTACCTATTTTCTTTACATTAGCAAAAGCATAGAAAGCACCCTTTGGCATCTTCACAGAAATTCCAGGAATGCTGTTTAACCCGTCAATAATAAGATTTCTTCTCTCTTCGTATTCCTTTCTCATAATCTCAACATCTTCCTGAGGGCCATTCAGTGCTTCAATGCCAGCTTTCTGCACGAAAGTTGCAACACAGGAAAATGAGTTAACAGCAATTTTAGAAAGGGCTTCGATAATTTCCTTGTTAGCAACTGCGTATCCAAGCCTCCAACCTGTCATTGCATAAGTTTTTGAAAATCCATCAAGTATAACTGTTCTCTCTTTCATGCCAGGAAGTGAGGCAATGCTTTCGAACTTGCCATCGTATATAATTCTTGAATAAATCTCATCAGAAAGAATGTAAATATCATTCTTTTTGGCAATCTCTGCTATAAACTCCAGATCTTCTCTTGAGAGAATTCCTCCCGTAGGATTCCCTGGCGAGTTTATTACAATCAACCTGGTTTTAGGGGTAATGAGCTTCGCAAATTGGTCTTTATCGAAAGCAAAATGATTTTCCTCAAGCAATGGCATTGGCACAGGTTTTGCTCCTGCTAGGTAGATTGCTGATTCATAAATAGGATAACCAGGATTAGGGTAGACAGCTTCATCGCCTTCGTCAAGAAGCGACAACATCGTACCAAAAATAACTTCCTTCCCTCCAGGAGTAACAATTACTTCCTCGGCTTTTGCATCAATGTTTCTTGTGTTAGAAATATATTTTGCAATGGCCTCTCTCAGTTCAAGAACGCCTAACGTAGGAGAATAGTGTGTAAAGTTATTCTCAATTGCTCTCATTCCTTCAGTCTTTACATTCTCTGGTGTGTTGAAATCAGGCTCTCCGATTTCAAAGTGAACAATGTTTTTTCCTTGTCTCTCAAGTTCTTTTGCCTTAGCAAGCATTACAAAAGCAGTCTCAGTGCCTGCTCTTTGAACAAACTTTGATAATTTCATAAAATACCTCCTATTCTTATATCAACAATAGTATAAAGAAAATTCTGTTTATTTCAAACCTTTTTCTTCCCTGCCCTTGGCTCTACAAAAGGTAGCGGCACCACAATTGAAGAAGCATCTTTGTCCCTTATTCTTACAAAAAGTTCAGTTTGGTGCTCTGAATATTCTACGGGGACATATCCCATTGCGTAAACTCCTTTGAGAGTTGGTGAATAATTGCCGCTTGTCACATAACCAATCTTTACGTTGTTCTTGATTATATCCATTTGATGACGAGGTATTCCACCTTTGGGAATGCTTATCCCGACAAGTTTGCGTTTTATCCCAAGTGACTTGGCTTCCATAAGTGCCTTCTTTCCTATGAAATCCTCTTTAGAAAGCTTAACTGCAAATCCTTGACCGGCTTCCAGAGGATTTGTGGTTTCATCGATATCGTCACCGTACAACCAGTAGGCTACTTCAAACCTTAAAGTGTCTCTTGCTCCAAGACCAGCTGGCTTGATACCAAAATTTCTGCCATTCTTCAGAGCTTCGCTCCATACACCTACAACTTCTGCACTTTTAGTGTAGATTTCAAAGCCGTCTTCGCCAGTATATCCTGTTCGAGAAAGCATTACGTCAACACCAAAGAGCTTGCCTTTTGTCCATTTAAAATAGCCCAAATTTGATAAAGGCTCAGCACCTTCAAAATAATTCGTCAGAAATTCTTCAGCTCTGGGTCCCTGTATAGATACTTCTCCGTATTCAAAACTCTTTCCATCAATTGAAACCTTGAAATCGCCTTGATTTTTAATCAACCATTCAAGGTCCTTTTCATAATTGGACGCGTTAACAACAAGCAGCATAAAATCATCCGCCATTTTGTAAACAAAAAGGTCATCGACTTCTCCTCCATCTGGATAACACATTGGAGTATATTTCACTCTTCCTATTTTCATATCCTTTACGGAGTTTGCTACAATATATTCAGTAAAGTCTACCGCATCGGTTCCTCTTATCTCAATTTCGCCCATATGAGAAACATCAAATATACCAACTCGTTCCCTTACGTTAATATGCTCATCAACAATTCCTGAATATTCAAGAGGCATCTCCCAACCACCAAAAGGAACCATCTTTGCCCCAAGTTTTAGATGTTCTTCATAAAGAGGCGTTCTCTTTAATGTGTCCATTTTATTCTCCTCCCTTCAAAATCTGTCCATTTGAAATAACAGTTTCAACATAGTTTTCCCCAATTCTGTAAGGGATTTCTTCATAATGAGTGATTCCAAGAATATTTATGTTAGCCCTTTTCCCTTGCTCAAGAGTGCCTACTTCCTTTTCCATATCCATTGCCTTCGCTGCATTAATGGTTACTGCCTGTATAATCTCCTCAATTCTCATTTTAAGGTTCACGCAAGCAAATGACATAACAAGAGGAATCGAAGGAGTCATCGATGTTCCAGGGTTATAGTCAGTTCCAAGTGCTACTTGCAATCCCAAATCTAACATCTTTCTTGCATCAGCATATTTGGTTTCACCCAAAGAGAAGGTAGTAACAGGAAGCAAAACCGCAACAACTCCTGCTTCTTTCATTTTCTTTAGGCCATCGTCACTTGCATAAACAAGATGGTCTGCAGAAACTGCTCCTACAAGCGCAGCAATTTCTGCTCCTCCAGCCTCACTCATTTCATCTGCATGAATCTTTGGCTTCAACCCATTTTTCTTGCCAATCTGGAGTATTTTCTTAGACTGCTCTCTCGTGAATGCCCCCTTTTCACAAAAAACATCATTAAAATCAGCAAGCTTATTCTTTGCAATAATAGGTATGATATCTTCGGTAACAAGTTCAACATATTTCTCATCTCTCATATGATATTCAGGAGGAATTATATGAGCTGCAAGCAAAGTTGCCTTAACGTTGACAGGGGTGTAAGTTCCAAGATGGCGTGCTATCTTAAGAATCTTTATTTCTTCTTCAAGGTTCAGCCCGTAACCACTTTTAATTTCAACGGTGGTAGTACCCCAATCCACAAGAAGAGAAAGATGTCTGCTAGATTCATCCAGGAGTTCGTTAAAAGTTGCCTTTCTTGTCCAGCGAACGGTCGACACAATACCAGTGTTTTCTTCCTTTAATATCCTCGCCATTGGGACCTTCTGTTGCCGAAGAAGAAACTCCTTTTCCCTTGTCCCTTTGAAGACGAGATGCGTATGGGGATCCACAAAGCCTGGTAAAACGACTTTGTCTTTTGCATCAATCTGCACTGTATCCTTACCAACTTCAGCCATTTTCATTACATCATCTGTCGTCCCGACAGCGATTATCTTGCCGTCTTTTACTGCAATTCCACCGTCATGAATCAACCCAAGTTTTCTATCTTGTTCACGATCTTCCTCACTCGAAAGAGCGTAAGAGAGTGTTAGCAACTCCCTTGCATTCATAATAATTACGTCCGCAACTGGCAGTCCCATGCTCGCCCCCTATTCATATATTTTTGTTTCAATGATTTGCTTATCGGTTAGTTGAGGTAACTGAATATAAAAAGCAAGACTCTCAAGAGCAGCTTTCATTGGCATCAAGCCAACAATTTCACTCTCAATTATGCCTACGCCAAAACGACTTGCTTCCATCTTGACAATTTCAAAAACTCTGTATATCGGAGCTTTTTTGTAGTTAAGTATGTTCATAGAAACCTGAACACATCCTTTATCCTCAAGAGCCATCTCCTTTGCCTGTATATATTTCAGCCCTCCTGAGCTTTCACGTATTGACCTAGCAATTTTCCTGGCAACTTCGATATCCTTTGTGGAAAGATTAATGTTAAAGGCAATCAAAAATTCTCTTGCCCCAACTGCCGTAACCCCTGCGGAGGGATGAATCTCTTTTGGACCAAAATCAGGCGCCCAGGAAGGATCATGTATTTTCTCTCTAAAACCCTCAAATTCTCCTTTTCTTATTTCAGGGAGAAGTCTTCTCGACTCACAAGATGCGGACTCGGCGTAGAGATACACAGGCAGGCTCAACTCCTCTGCAACAAGTTTCCCAACCTCTTTGCTAAGTTCAATGCAGTCTTTTATTGATACACCGTTTATGGGAATAAATGGAATAACATCGACTGCACCCATGCGAGGATGCGTTCCGCTGTGATTTCTCAAGTCGATAAGCCTTACTGCATCTCTTGCAACCTGCAAAGCGCCTTCTTTAACTGAAGTCTTGTCCCCTGCAAAAGTGATTACGGTTCTGTTGTGGTCTGGATCAGACGAATAGTCAAGTAACTTTACACCTGTCTTTCTTAGATTTTCGATTACTTCTTCAATAACTTCCGCGTTGCGTCCTTCACTTATGTTTGGAACGCATTCTATTAGTTCTTTCATTTAACACCTCATTTTTATTATTTTAGCATTTTTGATGTCATTTGTCAACACCTCAAACCAAAGAATCATCATTTTTACTTGCTTATCTCATACTTGGCAACATATGAAGTTATGCTTGTAAAAAACCGCAAATTTGATATAATTCCTCAAGGAGGAGTTGTTGAAAAATCAGTCTGAAAAAGACGCAAAGGTTTTGCTACTTGACAAAAGAAGACTGAGTTTAAGAAGAGACTCAGAAAGGGTAAATTCTTGCTTAACTGCAGGCGACATTAATGAGGTTTTTAATACTCCAACAAAAGAGACTTCTTACAAAATAAAACAAGAAAACAGCATAAAAAATCAATTCTGTATTCACAAAATCACCAACTTTGCCTTGCTCACAAATTACAGCTTACGTATTTTCTTTTTTCAACTCTACAGAAAAAGAAACAAACTTAGAGAAATGAAAAAATCTTATTTTCTTAAAATCGTTGATGAATTGCAGCAAAATCTTGCTTCTAATAAAAGATGCGGTTTTTCCATTGTACGGTTTTCATTGCCACAATTTTCGTCTGCTATTAAAAGAATAGAATTAGCACATAACAAGGTTTCCATAGACAATTGTTTGAATGCTTTAACCTGAGGAGATTTTTATGAAAATATCGTTCATTGGAACTGGAACAATGGCAACTGCAATGATAAAGTGCATGCTCGAGAAACATATCGCTTTAAAAGAAGAAATAACAGGAAGCGCTCCTACCGAAAGAGGGCTCCAGGAAATACGAAATCAATTTGGAATTAACACCACTCAATCAAACGTAGATGCCACAAGAAACGGTGAGATAGTGGTGCTATCTATCAAACCACAGATGTTCCAAAAAGTATCAGAGGAAATAAGAGATTCGCTCAATGATGCACAAGTCGTGCTTTCAATTATGGCAGGTATTGATATCGACGCTCTCCAAAAAGGTTTGCTACATAAGAAAATCATCAGGGCAATGCCAAACACTCCTGCACAGATAGGCTATGGTATGACTGTGTGGACTGCAACAAAGGAAGTTAGCGAAAACGAAAGGAATCAAGTCAAGAATATACTATCGTCAATGGGGAAGGAGTTCTTTGTTGATGGAGATGAATACGTTGATATGGCTACAGCTTTGAGCGGCACAGGTCCTGCTTATGTTTTTCTTTTTCTTGAATCACTTATTGCGGCAGGAGTACACCTGGGCTTCTCAAGAAGAGACTCCACAGAACTCGTCTACCAAACTACTTTGGGTTCTGTACTATTTGCAATGAACTCAAGCAAACACACCTCAGAACTAAAGGATATGGTTACATCCCCTGGCGGTACAACAGCAGATGCGCTATACGAACTTGAAAAAGGTGGTTTTAGAACAGTTCTTGAAAAGTCTGTTTATTCAGCATACAAAAGGACTCTTTTTCTTAAAGAAATCAACAAAAGGAAAGGGTGATAAATGTGTTAGAATATGAAGTAAAATTGGTTGCATCAAGAAAAACAATGGAAAGAATAGAGACTTTCGGTAGGTTTTTTGATTGGGTGTTTGAAAAAACACAGCCGATGCATCTTGTAAGCCACTATTTTGACACAGAAAACTTTTCTTTGCTATACAACAATCTTGCTTATAGGCTCCGCGAAGAAAATGAAAGAAAGTTCATTTATCTTAAAGCAAACGGAATACTTAAGAACAATATCTATATCAGAGAGGAAACCGAGATAGAACTCCGCAATGGAGAAGATGTCACCTGTAAAGAGTTTCTGCAATCTTATTTCCCAACAGTTCTTTCCGCAACCAAGAACAAACCTTTGGAAGAAGTGCTAACAATTGACAACGATAGACATTTAATTCTGATGAAAAAAAGGAATTCTCTTGTGGAAATGTCTCTTGATTATCTATATTTTGAGAAGGGAAAAAGAAGAATCCCGTATACCGAAATTGAACTCGAACTCAAGAAAGGTTCTGAAGAGGACTTGTTGGAATGCTCTTCGCTAATACAGACTACTTGCGGACTAAAGCCTGCTGGAGCTTCAAAATACGAACTTGGGTTGCGGAGCTTCAATTTGATACCAATACCATAAAGCTTACTCTGGATGAATATGAAAGATAAACTATCTAAAGAACTTGAAGTAATCACAAAAGCGTCAAAGCTTGCTCAGAATTCCGAGCAACTCAAAGAAACTCTAAAAACTATTCTCCTTATGGCAAAAGATGCATTCAATGTTGGAAATGGCGCCATTTTGATAAACAACAAAGGTAAATTGAACGTTTTTGTTTCAATAGGCTACACTGAAGAGTCTTTTGATTTAACTTTCGATATAAGCAAAGCCGAAGGGGTAACTGGTCTTGCTGCAAACAAAAGAAAAATCATAATCGTCAACGACACCACGCAAGATATTCATTACATTAAGGGAGTCGTTGGAGCTCAATCAGAGATGGCTATTCCAATAGTGATAAAAAAGAATGTCGTAGGCGTTCTTAACTTTGAAAGCCCAGAGAAAAACGCTTTCAGCGAATCCGATGCAGCTAATGCCCAGGCACTTGCGACAATTATTGGATATATGATTACAAGTTTCGAAATTGACTTGAAACTCGAAAGCGTTGTTAACAGGCTTGAGGCTCTCATAAAATCCACTAATTATCTCAGTAAGGCTTCATCTAATCTCTCAAAGACATTGAGTGCGATAATTAAAGTGCTCGAGAAATACTTTGGTTACAAATACTTCGACATCCTTCTTAAGGATAAGGACGGTTTTCTTGTTCCTATGAAGACTTCCAGAGATTTTCCAATTCAGGTTATAAAGAACTTCAAAGCAAACATCAATGAAGGGCAAGGGCTCACCGGCACAGCAGCCAGACTTGGGCAAGTTGTCTGCGTTAACGATGTTTCAAAAGATAAGCGATACATACCTGCAATCAAAGGAATAAAATCAGAAATTGTCCTTCCGATAGAAACCGACCAAGGTATAATAGGAGTTCTCGACATCGAGGACATTAAGAAAGATGTTTTTTCGGAAGAAACGATAAGGTTGCTAAAAGTCCTTTCAACAGAAATAGGAATCGCAATAACAAATGCAAGGCTCTACGAAACAACCAGAGCTCTTGCAACTACTGATGAGCTTACACAAATTGCAAACTACAGATTCTTTAGACAGATGCTTGACAGGGAAATAGCTCGATCAAAGAGGTACAAAAAAGAGTTTTCCCTTGTAATGTTCGACATAGATTACTTTAAACACTATAATGACACTAACGGTCACGACCAGGGGAATATTGCACTGAAGACAGTTGGTGAGATTCTGTCAAATCTGTCAAGAACAAGCGATCTCCCTGCAAGGTTTGGAGGAGAAGAATTCATCGTCATATTACCCGAAACTACAAAGGAACAAGCTGACCAGTTTGCAAATAGAGTGAGAAGAGAAATTGCAATGACAAAATTTAAGGGAGAATCCCACCAACCCAACAGAAAGCTTACAGTTTCAGGAGGCATAGCTTCTTTTCCGCACGATGGCAAAACTGCAAGTGAAATAATAAAGGCCGTTGATATTGCCTGCTATGAAGCAAAGGATAAGGGTCGAAATAGAATCGTTGCTTTTAACGCAAAATGATTTACAAAGTCGAGATAAAAACAAAAGCTAAAGAAGAATTAATCGACATTACAGATATTGTAGAGGATAAAGTCAGAGAATCTAATATTGTGGATGGTTTGTGTGTAGTTTTTGTCCCGCATACAACTGCTTGCGTGTTTATCAACGAGAATACTGATCCCAACGTAAAAAAAGATATCTTGAATGAACTTGGAAAACTTATTCCGGATAAGGACAATTATCTTCACCTTGAAGGCAATTCCCAGGCGCACATAAAATCTGCCATTATAGGTTCAAATATAACAATATTTGTATCTTTGAACCAACTTATGCTTGGCTCCTGGCAAGGTATTTTCTTTGGAGAATTCGATGGCCCAAGAAGCAGGTATTTTTATGTTAAAATAATGCCAGGCTGATTAGCCTTCCAATCTTTTCAACAATGTGAGATACACCTCGACCGACTTCATGAATAGCTTTTCTCCTAATTCGGCAGACCCTACCTGATTATCATTAATTATCCCTGTTTTTGTGACCTCTTTAAGCGTAAGGTCATTTGAAACAAAATAGGGAGGAGGTACTATTTTTTCCTCAGAAAAAAACTCCTTATGCACAAGAGACTCATTTATGTAAAGCATAATTGATACTTCGCCTCTTCCTGCATGACCTGCATTATCGTAGAGTTGAGATAACTCTTTGAAAAGCCACCATGAACCAACCGCAAAACGTGATTCCTTGAACTCTACTGAGAGAGTATCAATAGCACATCTAAGAGGTGATACGTTCCCTCCGTGTCCATTTACAAAAAGGAAATTTCTCGCACCATGTTTGTATAGAGATTTCATATAATCAACCAACACAGCTACAAGAGTTTGAGGTGATAAAGAAATAGTGCCGCTAAATTCGTAAGTCACAGAATAACAATTTCCAACGTTAATCGTTGGGCCTACAACTCTCCCTGAGCGTTTTCCCACCTCAATGGCAAGCGCCTCTGCTGTAAAAGTGTCAGTCCCAAGAGGGAGCGCATCTGAATGTTCCTCTGTAGCACCAATCGGGATGATTACGGTCTTAAAACTTTTGAAATACTCACTTATCTCCCTTGTCGTCATCTTTATTAGTTCCATCTTGTCCTCCTTCATCTGAAAATCCTGCACTTAATATTGCTTTTGCTTTGTCCAGATTGTCCCTTGTTACAAAGATATCCCAGTGGCCGACACTTCCAAGCAACGGGTTTGCAAAAGGGGATGATATTGAATACCCAGGACCAGGTCTTTTCATCATAACAATCACTCCGTTGGATTCAAGGAGATTCTTTACTATGTCTGCCTCAAATTCACTTGCAGCAGTTTCCAAAAGTACCCATTCAAAATTCTCATTACCATCAAACTCAAAACCACAGTTCTTACAGATAACTGCGTCATCATCATTTTCGTGTCCACATCTTGGGCATATCTTCATAATTGCCTCCCACTTTTATAATCCGAGCGATTCTCAATAATCTTTCTTGCTCTGTCAAAATCCTTTGCGTTAACAAAAATGTTTACAACTGTTCCTGGGATAGTAGACTGTCCAAGATAAGCTTTTGCAAGAACATTAAAACCTGAGCCAAAAGACCCTCCTACTTCCCGCCTCATTATACTGTTGATGCCAAATGATTTTAAAAGTTGGCTTACGACTTCTGCCTCCATAGCATCGCCAGTAGACATAAATAAACTTAGACCAGCATAAGGGTTAGCGCTATTTACATTGCTAATAGCGGGCGTTCTTGAGTGCGCTTTTTTATAAATGAGAAAAATGTAAATAAAAAAATCTAAACCAGATGCAACAATAATTATCGCAGGAATAAAGCTATGCTTGTTGTCTTGAAATACAATCTCAAATGCAACACCAACAAGCCCTACAATAAGAGCAACCAGAAAAAGCCTTTTTAAAAAAAGCTCAAACTTACGGTCATTTTTCATATATTTATTGTAGCATTATTAGCAGTTTTTCAAACAACAAAAAGACTTTTCCATTATAATTTTTTCCCATAGTTGCTAACATATTTAACTAATTCTTAAATGCAATCCTCGTTTGCTGTTTCGTATTCATAAGCAAAGAAGCTCATTATCTCAATATCCTGAAGCACATCAAGGAATTCTCTCAGAAAAAACTGAATAAATAGCCTCTATCGAAGATTTCTGTGCGAATGAAAGTTTCTCAAAGTTTTCCCACAGAACTTGAGATTTTACATCTACTATCCATATCTTGTTGTTAGTTTTCGATCATTCCTTGCATCAAATAATCAAAGTCATGTTTTTAAAAAACATCGGTTTGAATTAAAATGGACTTGTGAAAGAAAAAATACGCAAGGAGGAAGAAATGATAGAAGACTTCATTGAACAAAGGAAAGACCAGCTTGTTCAGATAGTTAGCAATGCTATTAAGATTAAAAGTACTGAGGAATTGCCAGAAGAAGGAGCTCCGTTTGGCAAAGGGGTTAAGGAAGCACTCGTCTACGCTTTGAAAGTAAGCGAAGATCTTGGGTTCAAAGCAGTGAATCTAAACAATGTTCTTGGCTATGCAGAATTTGGCGAAGGAGATGAAGTGATTAGCGTGCTTGGGCACCTTGATGTAGTTCCAGAAGGGACTGATTGGAAATACCCTCCCTACGGAGGCGAGACGCACGAGGGGCGACTTTACGGAAGAGGTACGATAGACGATAAGGGCCCAATATTTGCAGCTCTTTTTGGATTATATGCATTGAAAGAAACTCAGACTAAACTTAGCAAGAGAGTGAGGATAATTTTCGGGACAAATGAGGAAACGGGGTGGAAGTGTATGGACCACCTGAAAGCTGTTCTAAGAGACCCACTTATTGGTTTTACTCCTGATGCAGAGTTTCCAGTGATAAACAGAGAAAAGGGCATCCTTAACGTAACTCTTAGGAAGGATTTTGCTACAAGAAACGAAGAAGTTTACATAGTTGGTGGCGAAAGGCCAAACATGGTTCCAGACCATGCTGAAGCAAGATTCAACCACAAAATTGAATTGGAATTGGTTGATTCGGATGTTTATATACAAGGAAACACCGTCGTTGCAAGAGGAATCTCGGCTCATGGGGCACTTCCCGAAAAAGGCAAGAACGCAATTTCTATGATTGCTAACGCTATCAAGAGCTCCATTGCAAATGAAGAGGTGAAAGACATCATAAGATTCATCAATGAAGCCGTAGGCAAAGAGGTTGATGGAAGAAGCCTCGGGATAAAAATGAGCGATGAACCTTCTCACGACTTAACCGCAAACCTCGGCACAATCGAGGTCAACGAAAGTTATGGAACTCTTACCTTTAATATACGTTACCCTGTCACTAAAGATTACAAGGATATTGTTTCAAAAATTGCTCTGACTGCTTCAAAGTATGGACTGAAGGTTGCACAAATAAGAAATCAAGACCCACTTTTCGTGAAAGATGATGAGCCTCTAATTAAAACGCTTTTGGCAGTTTATGAGAAGTTCACAGGGCAGAAAGGATACACAATTTCTATCGGCGGGGGAACATATGCACGAGCTATGGATAAAGGAGTTGCCTTTGGACCAGGTATGCCAGGTATGGAAGCAGTTGAGCATATGGCAAATGAGTACATAGAAATAAGCCATCTTGTCAAAATAACTAAAATTTATGGCAACGCAATATACGAACTTGCAAAGTAGAGAACATATTATCAAAGCAAGCAAAGAGTTCTCTCTTGAAAAGACCATAACCTGCGGTCAAACATTCAGATATGAGATCAGAAACGGAACATACATCTATCCATTCAAAAACTCTATTCTCGAGCTTAATCAAATAGACAATAAATCAATAAAAGTTGGAGTGGCAGGAGAAAACATAAGCATACAGGAAATAAAAGAGTTATTAGGTCTCGAGCACAACATTGACGATATAAACAGAAACATTTTAGAAAAAGCACCTAATTTATCCCACATAATTGATGAAGCTAATGGAATCAGGGTAATGAAAAATCCACCTTATGAGGTAGCAATTTCATTTATTTTTTCAATACAAACTTCTATCCCTACGATAAGAAAAAGACTTAACATGCTTGCAGAAATGGCTGGAAAAAGTATCGAACACAAGGGTGAAATATACTATGCTTTTCCGACATCAACCGAGCTTAGAAAACTCGCCAACAAAGATTTAGGATTACTACACTTAGGTTTTAGAGAGCGATTCTTGAAGGGTTTTATCGAGCAATACGATGAGGAATTCTTTGAGCAACTCTCTAACAAGAGCTTTGACCAGAAAAGAGATGCTCTGCTCAGGATTAAGGGAGTTGGAGAGAAAGTTGCACAATGCATACTCCTTTTTGGGTTTGGAGAACTTTCGGCTTTTCCTGTCGACGTCTGGATTGAAAGAGCAATGAAAGAGCTTTTTTCTGTTTCTAAAAACGCCAGGAAGGTGACTGAAGAAGGAAGAAGAATTTTTGGAGAGTCGGCAGGGTATGCCCAACAGTATATGTACTATTTTATTAGGTCATTTGGCCATTGTTGAAAATATTTGATAAAGTGCTAAAATATAGTAGGTCCCTGCGGGGTGCGTGTAAAACTTAGCGAATTCGAGCCAACACAATTTAAATGGGAACCGATGCATCAAAAATACGAAGCCTGAGGGCTCCCTTTTAGGTGCTTAAGTTCCCACCTGTCCTTAGGGACTCCTGAATTTTGCTAAGCCACGGCTCACGTGGGGTTTTTGATAAAGAGAAAGGAGGATTGCAATGACTTCAATTGCAGTAGCGTTATGGGTATTAGTAGTAGAGGGTTTAGTTTCAGTGATTCTGCTGTTGGTTTTCTTGATGTCAACAAAAAGAGAGCTTGAAAACACGCTTAAGAATACTCAACAACTCATACAAACTCTTGATGCTAAAGTAAATGCCCTGAGCGACGAACTTGAAAACACACTGAAAAATACCACTGAACTAACAGCGAATATCAATAACACCGTAAAGAAAACCGGAAGTATTTTCTCTGCAACAGGAAACGTGATGCAATTACTTCCTTTTTTGCTAACACAGAGAAGCGAAACAAAAGAGAAAAGTGCTTTTAGCACTCTCATTACTATTGCAAGATTTGCAGTTGCAGGAATCGAAGGTTTCAAAATAATTAACAAACTGATAGCACAAGGAGGAAAGAATTATGGCGGACGACAGAGGAAGTAATTTTTTTGAAGGACTTATTTTTGGGGCAGCAGTAGGATTTGTGTTAGGGATTCTTTTTGCACCAAGGCCTGGTAAAGAAACACGAGAAATGCTTAAGGAACGGGCTAATGAGTTTGCAAGTGATGCACAGAACTTTGCAGAAGAGGCAAAGGCAAAAGGGAGAGACCTTCTTACGGGTCACGGAGTAGAAATTTCCGAGGAAGAAACGCAAGAGAAATAGAGTTGAATTTTTTTGAAAAATAATTATAATCATTAATAGTGAGTTAGAGAGTTAATCTTCTCTACTAATTCTTTATCATTGAGAAGTCGTCTAATGGTAGGACAGGGGACTCTGGATCCTCTAATGATGGTTCGAATCCATCCTTCTCAGCCATTTGGCGTAGTAGAACAACGGTCAGTTCAGGGGGCTCTCAATCCCCAGACCAGGGTTCAACTCCCTGCTACGCTACCATATTTCTCAAATTCTATGAATTATACAGAAACATTTTCTTAATCTACACGACAGTTTGCATCTTCCTATTTTAAATTAATTTGAAAATTAAATATAATATACAATAAGATACATTTCATATTTAATAAAGGAGAAAAAGTGAAAGCAGGAATTGTAGGTTTGCCAGCATCAGGGAAAACGACACTTTTTATGTCACTTATAAAGGATTCTGCAAACATTTCATTTGACAAGCCAAATATTGGGAGCGTTAAAGTGTTCGACAAGAATATCGTTGAACTTTCAGAGTTTTTCAAGCCAAAGAAAACCACCTTTGCAGAAATAACTTTTGTTGATATCCCTGGTGTTCCTGGAGGAAGTGAAAACACTAAAAGAAGAAACGAAATATTCTCTTCGATACGAAAGGTAGATACCTTGATTGAAGTTGTGGATGGGTTTACTACAAATGATTTTGAAAGAGAGATTTTAACTTTTGATGCAGACCTTGTTTTAATGGATCTTGATATTGCTGAAAAGAGAGCTGAAAAATTAAAAAGAGAAAAACTTGACGCGCAGAAAGAAATTGAGCAGAAAGCAATCCTAAGATGTCTCGAAGAGTTAAATGACAACAGGCCGTTAAGAAATATTGATTTTACAGAAGACGAACTCAACTCACTTCGTTCTTTCGAATTTTTAACCTTAAAGCCAACACTGTTCATTGTGAATATAAGTGACGAAAGGATAGGTTCTTCAAAGGAAATAGAACAGTCTCTTTCTGCAAGGTTCGGCTTTAAAAAGACAGCTTTCATTGCAGTTCCTGCGGAGCTCGAGAAAGAGCTTTCTGAACTTAATGGAGCAGAACTTGAAGAATTCTTGAAGTCTTATGACTTGAAAAGCCCTGTGCTTCCTGAAGTTGTTGAAAAAACAATGCAGCTAATGAACTATAATGTATTCTACACCGCAGGCGAAGACGAAGTACGTTCTTGGCTTTTTGAGAAGGGTTTGAACGCACGTAAAGTAGCAGGTAAGATTCACTCTGATATTGAGAGAGGATTCATAGCTGCAGAGGTAATTTCTTTTGATGATTTCAAAAAGGTCGGCTTCTCTTTTAAAGAAGCAAAATCTAGAGGCATTTTGAGAATTGAAGGAGAAAAGTACATTGTTAAGGACAAGGAAATTGTTCACTTCAGATTCAATGTATGATTGATGGAGGAAAATTATGGAGATTATAAGAATGGCTTTTGAAATTGGACTTTTGGTGTTGATAGGGATTCTTCTTTATCAGCTTCAAATTATGAAGAAAGATGACAGAAAAAAAGATTTCATTATTGAAAGGACTTCGGATTTATCGAGGAAGATGTACGAACTTGGTAGAGAGGAAGACTTCATTGAGAACATTTGTGACACTGTTCAAACAATAACCCAGGCAAATGAATTTACATATTTTAGATACAATCCCGAAGAACACAACCTGACTCCTCAGTATATTGTAGGGCCTTACAAAGAACAATTAAGTAAAATGAAGGTTGCAATAGGTGAAGGCTTCACAGGGTTCGTGGCCAAAGAAAGAAAGGGGATGTTCCTGAATAACGCTAACAAGAGCCCTGTTGCTAAGCACGTTCAGGGCACTCCGAATGAAGATAGCTCCTTGCTTGCAATTCCAATCACCTTCTCCTCTGATTTGCTTGGCGTAGTTCTACAAACTAAACTTGGTGGAGCAACTTTCACCAAAGAGGAATTAAGACTATCAGAGATATTTGTGAATCTAACTGCAGCTTTCATAGCAGGAGAAAATTACGTAAAAACTGTAAGGCAAGGTTTTGTGGAAATGCTTAAGGTCCTCATAAACACCGTTGAGCTTAAAGATACTTACACTGCAGGACACTCAAAGAGAGTTTCGAGAATTTCTGAATTAATTGCAGAGGAAATGAATTTGCCAGAGAAAGAGGTGGCAGTTGCAAAGATAGGTGGCCTCCTTCACGACATTGGGAAAATAGGAGTTCAGGAAATCATTCTGAGAAAGAACGGCATTTTGGAGGATTGGGAGATCGATGAAATCAAAGACCACCCAGTACTAGGAGCTAAGCTTGTTGGGAAGTTTTCCATTCTTAATGGAGTGCCCGACGCAATTCTTCACCACCACGAATGGTTTGACGGCACAGGATACCCAGACAAGCTCAAGGGAGAAGACATCCCTATAACAAGCAGGATTATTTCAGTTGCCGACGCAATTGACGCTATGACCTCAGGAAGACCCGGCAGAGAGCTTCGTGTATTCGATGAAGCTCTTGCGGAACTGAGAAGTTTTGAAGGAACTCAGTTCGACAAAAGAGTTGTATCCGCAGCTTATGCAAAGCGAGACGAAATTCTTGCTGTTCTAAAAGGAGAGTCCGAGATTGAAGAGCCTGCTACCGAAGAGGACTTCACAAAGCTATCGTCATAACAATCATATAGGCATTATTGTTGTTTTAATAACTGCTCTTGTAATTTCATTTGTATTCTATTCTGATTATAAAATCTACGGCTCATTCTTTACGGAGAGGCTTGAAGATAGTATTTCGAGTCAGTACTATGTAAGCCTAATCCTTCTGTTCGTTTCGTTAATACTTCTTGAAATCATAACAAGTCTTTTTGCATCGACAAGAAAAGATTTTATGTGGCGTACTGAACTATCTCAAGCCCTAACTAACCTGGTAGAAAGCGTGATAGATGAACCGAAGATAGAAGAAAAACTAAAAGTTGGCTTTGCTACTCTTAAGAAAATTGTACCAGTCGGGAATGCTGCACTCATAGCATCAGAAAAATCTGGTCTTAAGACAGTTTACATAGAAAACCAGAACGAAGAGGATGTTCTTGAAAAATCAATCTTAACTCAAAGCAGTTTGTTCCTCATAGAGGAGTTCAAAGTAAACAAATCGCAATTTTACTTTGTTATAAGCCCAAAAAGAAATTTGACCGATGAAGAAAAGGTTTTTTGTAAACAAACGCTTGAGTATCTAAAAAGACTGATTACCTACCACATCAAAACCGAGATAGCAGAAACTGAGTCAATAAGAAGCTATCTCCTCGCGAAAAGGTACAAAATGCTTCACTCGCTTTCTAACGAGCTAAGAAGCACTCTGACTTACGAGCAGACTTATTGGAAAATTGTTCGCATCGCCGTTGAACTTTTCAATGCACAATCCTCATCTATAATGGATGTGTCAGGACCGAAAAAAGACTGGCATTTTGTAGCTCTAAGAAATATAGACAACGAAACCGCATTTGCTGTTGAGAAGAGCATTAAAGAAAAAATGTATGGAGAAAACATTGCCTCAATAAAAGCAACTAAAAGCTTGAACTATGTTGCAGACATTCAGGATGCCCCAGGTTGGATTGAAACAGAAAAATCACCAAAAAGCTGGATTGGAATCCCAATAATTGTCAAAGACGAGGTAATTGCAGTATTGAGTATCGACGGGGAGAAACCTCACCAGTTTGATGATGAGGATTTGATATTTGCAAAGGCATTCTCAACTACTATAAGTGACGTATTGCAAAAGAATATAATGCTTGAAGAGTTCAGTAACCTTTCAATAACAGATGCCCTGACTGGCTTATATAACAGAAGAGAATTCGATAAGAGAATAAAAGACGAAGTTGAAAGGGCAAAAAGATACAAGAGACCGCTTTCAATTATCTCTATGGATCTTGACAGGTTTAAGGAGTTAAATGACACTTTTGGTCATCTTGCAGGAGATAATGTTTTGAGAGCTTTTGGAGAGATTCTTCGGAAGTCGATACGTAATATGGACGTAGCTTTCAGAGTAGGAGGAGACGAGTTTGCAATAATACTGCCCGAAACAGAAGAGGAATTTGCTTTTGGGATTGCTGAACGCATAAGACAATCCCTCAGAAACACGAAATTTAAAATCGACTTTGCTCCCGACGTATCAATAGGAGTAGCATCATATAGGCATGAATCAATTAATGTATTTATTGGCAGGGCTGACAAGGCTCTATATAAAGCAAAAACAGAAAGAGAAAGAAAAGTGCAGATTGCATTTGACTAATCAATTTGTATAAACCCATTTATTGTAACAGTGTTTGTAAGCTCGTCCCAGGCAACTGAAAGCCCGAAAGCCTCAGCAATAAAACGGATTGGCACAAAAGTCCGTGAATCAGAAATGAAAGGCGAGACATCCATTGTGTGAGTTTCTCCATTTACTGAGTAAGCCGTGCTTCCAATGGTGAGAAAGTCGCTATAGTAGTCAAAGTAAGGTGAAATAAGTATTGCCTTACTATTAATGGGTACAAATTTGCTCGCTGAAAACGAGAAAGTTGCCGAAACGCTTTTTCCGTCAGAACATACTATGTTAGATACATAAGATTTGCCTGTCTTAGGAAGTAAATTATTCGGCTGAATGAAGCCCATCTGGAACAACGGATATCTGAAAATAGTAATGCCGTCGCCAACTTTATAAGCATAATATATCTCATTCATCGTATCGCTCAAAGTGATACTGTCAGGGTTAATTGCGACATATACAGGGAAATTGCTTCCCAGGCTCTGCTTAATGGATGTTGCAACTACCTGAGCATAATCAGGAGTTTCTTCCAGATTCGAAAGATAGACCATAGGAGCCATAAAGTCAAGAATTCCTTTGAAAACATCAGGAGTTTGAGCAAAATTGACTACCTCATACGCAAACGAGGCAGAAATCTTTGGAGCCTTTGCGATTTTGTCATAACGATACCCACGTGCTACAGTAAATGCACCAGCCTTTATGGATGGTCTGATTGATTTCGCATATGCAATCAGTGTTGAGCTCACATTTCTCACAACACTTTCACGCAACGCAACCCAATTAACTACATCAGCATCCCCCTGCTCATACGAATAGAAAAGAGTTTTCCAATCAGCAGGTTTAACAAAAGTCTTGTAAGCTAGGTCTTTGACTTTTCCTATGTCTATTTTAGATGAAGAAGCTAAAGAATTGAAAGCATCAGAAAAATCGTAACTTCCGTTAGGATAACGAATATAGTCAAGCAGTATTCCGTCAATGTCATATGCAAGAAGCTCTCCTATGAATCCCTCTAAGTATTTTATGTAGCTGCTACTCAAAAGTGAGACATAATAAGTATTAGAGGAGTTTCCAATATTCACCATCTTTTCCTTTGGGTATTTGCTAACGTAATTACTATCCATAATCACGGGAAAATAGGCATAAACTTTAAGTCCATTTTTGTGGGCATATTTAACAACATCGCCAAAAATATCTGAAACCATCGGACAGTTCTTACTTTTGAAGTAGACTTTGCCTTCTGGAGTTTTGGCAAGAAAGAATATTGCATTGTAACCAAAACTTGCAATTTTGGATAAAGATTTATCAATCCCTTCCTTTGAAAGATCTTCTCCGTGAACACAAATTCCCTTGAGCGTAGGGGCATCCTTTGAAAATGCGCTCTTAGAGGGAAAAGAAGCAAAAAGCAAGAGAAAAATAAGAATCGCAACTAATGACTTTCTCATCTAAACTTAATCCCCTTCCAAAGCCTGACCTTTGCAGTGAGAATCTTGTCTGACGAGAAAATTCCTGTTGCTATAATAACACAAACTACAGAGAAAATAATTTCATACACTATCCCATACACAACAGGCAGAGTCCTTCCAAAAAGAAGATTTTGAGATGCAAGAAAAGGTTGCGAGAAAGGAATTGCATATAGAATAATCCTGAGTGGGGTGGCAAGTGTATTGGGATCAGTAAACAACGTGAGGAAATATGGAATAAGCAACAGCACCATCAGAGGTGCCAACATTGCCTGGGCTCCTTTCACATCTTCAGCGTAAACCGCAAGAATCGTTGTTACAGCGAGTGCGGCAATAATCGCAAGAAATGTCGAAAGCCCAAGTAATACATAAGACTCAGCCGTGAAAGTTAAACCAACTTTTGCAAGAACTCCAGCATATTGGCTACTGCCTATTTCCCCGCCAGAAACTCCTCCCATATAATTTTTCATCCCAAAAAGATACAGCACTGATATTATCAAGGCAACCACTCCAGAGCTTAGCATTTTTGAAATCACAATGTTGGAGCGTTTTATAGGAACAGTAAGTATAGTTTCAAGAGTCTTGTTCTGTTTTTCGTTAGCAATGAGGGATGCAAGCATTTGGGAAGAATATAGAATTACAAAGGCAAGAATAATTGGTATGAAAATGTTCTGCGACATAAATGCCTGTGAAACAACAGCAGGAGAAATTTCCACCGTTTTGTCTTTTACAATTACAAAGTCATTAGACTTAACAGGGTTCTTTACAACCTCTGGCGAAACTCCCTGGAATTTGTCGCTTATAAACTGCGAGGAAATGGAGTCATTTATTGCTGAAAAGATAGCGTCAACCTGGGCAGACTGGGTGAGCCTGGTAATGGAAAAACTCTGCATAATTGAGTAGATATTAACTTCTGGTTGTCTGAAGCTAAAAACCTCTTGCTCAAAACCCGCCGGTATTTGAAGAATTACACTGATGCCTTTCTCTTTTGCATAATTTGTCGTAAGCTGCATATCACCTGTAGAAGAAATCTGAGGAATGAGATTCCCTTTACTAAGAGAGTTTACGAGGTTGCGCGAAAGGTTGCTGTTGTCGTTGTCAATTACAAGAATACTTTGAGGAGCGGCAGCTTTCTTGGTTTCATTGCTCATTACACCTCCTATAAAACTGAACAATGCAACCATAATCAGAAGAGGAATAATAAGCTCTATTGTTACGAGTTCTTTAAGATCTTTCTTAAACAGGTTGATAAACTTACTCATCTCAGCGCCTCCACAAAAACATCTTCAAGATTTTGAGCTGAGTACCTTTCCTTAAGAAATTGAGGAGTACCAATATCGAGGATGTTACCGTGATCAATTAGGGCAACCCTATTAGAAAGAAACTCTATTTCTAGCATATTGTGTGAGGACAACAAAACGGTGACACCTTCCTTCGCATAACTCTTAATAAGGTTCCTTATCTCAATGGAGTTCATTACATCAAGCCCACTTGTAGGTTCGTCAAGAATTGCAAGCCTCGGCATAATCATAAGGGCTCTTGCAAGAAGGAGTTTCCTTGCCATTCCCTTGCTATAAGTGGAAACTTTATTTCTCAGCCTCTCTCCAAGGCTAGCTATTTCTATGCCTCTTTCAATGAACTGCTTTTTTTGAGAAGGGGACTCAGCATAAAAACCTGCCATAAAATCAAGGTACCCAAGCCCTGTAAGCGTTTTGTAAGCACCGGCTTCTTCTGGGAGATAACTTATAATTTGCCTGATTTTGTCATCATCTTTTCCAACAGTCATTCCTCCAATAGTTATCTCTCCGTAACTCTTCCGAAGTATAGTGGAGACTATTCGAAGAGTCGTGGTTTTTCCAGCTCCATTTGGGCCGATTAATCCAAAAATCTCTCCTTCTTCAATATCAAAACTAATTCCATTAACAGCTCTTATCTCGCCGTAATCTTTGGTGAGGTTTTTAACTTCAACAATTGTCATTTTATGCCTCCTCGACGCTCGCTATTATATTTTAGCAAATTCCTGCGATTTTCCAACCTGAACAAGCCTAATCTACCTCATGCTCTCAGAAAAGTAAACACCAGCTTCAATAAGCTGCTTTGGAGAAACAAATAGCCGCCTCTTTACTAATTCAGAGTACAGGACTTTGCCAACTTAATATGAGTAGACACTCATCACTTTGCTAAGGAACTTCTTTGCTCTTTCGGTGCGAGGCTGTTCAAAAAACTCTGTTGGGGTATTTTCTTCAACGATACTACCATCTGCCATAAAAACAAGTCTATCTGCAACTTGTTTTGCAAAGGCTATTTCGTGAGTTACTACAATCATTGTCATCCCATCCTCAGCAACTTGCCTCATTGCTTCAAGCACCTCTTGAATCATCTCTACATCAAGAGCTGATGTAGGCTCATCAAAGAGCATAACTTCAGGATTCATTGCAAGCGCTCTTGCGATAGCAACTCTCTGCTTCTCGCCTCCTGAAAGTTCCCTTGGAAAATGATTCACCCTGCTTTCAAGCCCAACCTTTCTCAGGTAATACATAGCAACATCTCTTGCTTCATTCTGTTTGTATTTCTTCACTTGAATAGGCCCAATAGTGACATTTTGAAGTGCTGTGAGATGCGGGAACAGATTAAAGTGTTGAAAAACCATCCCGATATTCTCGCGCAATTTGTTGAGGTTTGTTTCTCGATTTATCTTTTCCTTTTTGAAGTAGACGTCTCCTTTTGTTGGCCCTTCGAGAGCATTCAAACATCGAATAAAGGTACTTTTTCCTGCACCCGACGGACCAATTATAACTACACGCTCACCTTCCTGGATGGAAAAATTAATATCCTTAAAGACAAGTAAATTCCCAAACTTTTTGGTTAAATCAACAGTACTAATCACCTTTGCTGAACCTCCTTTCGAGTTTCTGTGAAAAATGAGCTAGAGGAATTGTCATCAAAAGATAAATTATGCCTGCAGCAACATACGGCGTTATTACATTGGCAGTTGATGCTGAAATCTGCTTTGCCTTGTAAGTGAGCTCTGCGATACCAGTAATCATTACAAGAGAGGTGTCTTTCAGGAGAGCGACAATCTCATTCGTAATTGGCGGCAAAACTCTCCTTATTGTTTGAGGGATAATAATGTGTCTCATAGTCTGAGAATAATTCATCCCCAGGGATTTTGCAGCTTCAATTTGCCCATCTGGTATCGATTCAATCCCCGCCCTGAAAATTTCAGATATATAGGCAGCCGAATTGAGAGACAAAGCTACAATCCCTGAAGTGAAAGCATCAAGCGTGACTCCAAATCCTGGAAACACATAATAGACAACCAAAATCTGCAAGAGGAGAGGGGTGCCCCTCATTAAGTCAACATAAATGGAAGCAACTCCTCTCAAAATAACTTTCTTTGATAGCCGCGTGAGGGCTATTGCAAGACCGATAAAAATGCCAAATATCATTGCAAACAGCGTAAGTCCAAAAGTGACTTTCAAGCCAGATATAAGAAAGGGAAAGTTCTCTATCAAAATGCTAAGTCTAAATTGCATCAGCAGTCCTTCTTACTGTGGCTTTGTGCCAAACCACTGCTCATACAATTTATCATACTCACCATCAGCTCTTATCTGTGCCAGAGCTGCGTCTATGGCATCGCGCAACTCAGTTTCATCTTTTCTAAATGCAATTCCATACTGCTCAGTCGTGAAAAGGCTTCCAACAAGCTTTACGCCAGGATGGCCTTTAGCATAAAAAGCAGAGACAGGCAAGTCATTTATTACTGCATCAATCCGCCCAGTTTCAAGGTCAGCAAGAGCAAGCTGTATATCGGGATAACTCTTCACGGTTGCTCCTTTTATACCCTTTGCCGCTTCTTCACCCGTTGTTCCGATTTGAACTCCAACAGTTTTCCCAACAAGATCCTGTGGTTTAGAAATTAGATTGTTCTTCGATTGAACTGCAAGAATCTGTCCTGAATTATAGTAAGGTTCAGAAAAATCTATCTCAGCTCTTCGTGCCTCTGTTATTGTCATAGATGATATTATCGCATCAAACTTTCCTGTCTGTAGTGCAGGAATTATGCCTCCAAAGTCTGTCGAGATGATTTGAGCCTTAACCCCAATTTTACTTGCAAGAAGACTTGCAAGATCAACATCAAAGCCAACAGCAGTATTTGTCTGAGTATCAATAGACTCAAATGGAGCATAAGTCGTATCAGAACCAAAAGTCATTACACCTGCTCTCTTAACCATTTCTAGAGAATTGAAAATAAGAGTAACATTTTTTGTTGTCCCACCCTCACTTACCGCTAACTTCTCGCTCGCTGGAGCCGCCCCCTGCGCCGATACCGCAAGGACGTAATCTCCACTCTTGACGTTCTCAAAAGAGAATCTTCCATTTGCGTCTGTTGTAGCAGAGAGATTCCCAAGGCTCACAGAAGCACCACTAACAGGCTTTCCATCATTACCAAATACCGTTCCACTTACAATGCCTGTTTTGGCACAGCCAACCGCAACCAAAAGCATTAATATCACAAACAACGCTGCAAAAGCTAACTTCTTCATCTTTGCCTCCTTTAATTTTATATTTTGTATATAAAAAAGGCCGGCTACTCGCCGGCCTCTAATGCCAAATACGGCAATGAAGAACTCACCCGCCGGCGCTGGTAGGTTCCTCGTGTTTTTTATTTTTTCTTTCTGCCACAAACAAATTATAGTTTCTCATAGTTCCAATGTATAAATTGCAGGGATTATACACAAAATTGAAAAACAAGTCAATAGATTTAGAAGAGTTTTTTATAAGAAAATAAATAATTCAATTTCCAGTCCCTATCGAATTACTTTGTATTGTATCTTTCTCCTTATGCGAAGAGGGATAATGTTCCACCAGACCCACAAGATAAACTGTCTCGTCCAACCTACTGCATCAAACCTTCTTGTTGAGGTATACACATTGTCAGTCCACAGAAAGACAAACCGCCCGTATTTCTTGCTTTGCTTAATCAAAGTTTTATCTTCGTTGAAAGTCAGTTCCTCATCGAATTTTATTTCATTGAAAACGTCTGTTCTGACAATCTGTATCGACATCGAACTCCTTGAAACAAATCTCCCAAAATTGTAGAAGCCAAACCAGGCATGCGCCTTAAAAGAATCGCTTAATGGCCTCAGGGAGGTCGCGATGTTAACCACATCACTATTGTATAATATGACTCTGTTAAGTTCATTCAGAAAATCTCTTTTAAGAATTGTGTCCGCATCGAGAAAAACAATCCATTCAGACTTTTTTGAAACAAAACTTGACCCAAAATTCTTCGCTTTCGAAACACCACTTTCTTCGAGAGAGTAAACTTTTGCGAAATCAAATGACTCTGAAATTAACTTAGTTCTGTCGGTTGAGCCATTTTCAACAACTATAACTTCAAATTTGTCTTTTGGGTAATCAACAGACCTCAAATGTTCAAGCGTATTCGCTATGTACTTTTCTTCATTGTGAGCAGGAATTACAATTGAGAAGAATACATAACCTTCCAAATCTTTTCTCAATTTTTCTTTCATTTTTCGATTATAGCAAAATTTTCCAAAAAATGCAACTTTTCTCGATAAGCCTGTTTAGCTGTTTTTAAATTATTTGGTATAATTATCACTAAATTAGGAGGTCGATATGCTTTTAATAGAACACGGAAAAATCTTTACAGTAACAAAAGGAGTAATCGATGACGGTTTTATCCTCATTGACGGTGAAAGAATCAAAGAAATCTCTCAAAAACCTATCAAAGCGGATGCCAAGAGGGTAAACGCAAAAGGCCTTTCTGTGTTTCCAGGCTTCATAGATGCACACACCCATCTTGGGACTTTTTCTCTGGAAGGCTCATTTGAAGATGTCGATGGAAACGAGATGAC
The DNA here is from genome assembly GCA_049967855.1 of Caldisericaceae bacterium. Classification (GTDB taxonomy): domain Bacteria; phylum Caldisericota; class Caldisericia; order Caldisericales; family Caldisericaceae; genus JAIMJY01. Next base: position 36,625 of record JBMFRX010000004.1, on the reverse strand, counting down.
CAATCCTGCCACTCCTGGATTGCGCGCAATTGACGCAATTAATCCTCAAGACCCTGCATTCAAGGACGCCCTGGCTGCTGGCATCGAGACAATTTTTACAGGGGCAGGCTCAGGTAACGTTATCGGCGGACAGAGTGTAATTATGAAGACATATGGAAACATTGTTGATGAAATGATTATACGGAATCCTGCAGGTATGAAATGCGCTTTTGGTGAAAATCCAAAGAGAGTCTACACAGAGAAATCTCAGCTTCCAACCACAAGAATGGGAACAGCCAAGGTCTTCAGAGAAACTCTTGCCAAAGCCAAAGAGTATTATGAGTCTAAAAACAAAAAGAAGAAGCAAGCCTTTGACCTCAATATGGAATCTCTTATTCCTGTTTTTAAACATGAGATACCGCTGAGGATACATTCACACAGGGCAGACGACATTGTGACAGCTATAAGGATAGCTCGCCATGAGTTTGGGCTTGATGTTGTCATTGAACACGGAACTGATTCTGTTCGCATTCGTGAATTTCTTGCAAAAGAGGGAATTCCTGTAGTAATAGGGCCAATACTTGACGTATCCCCAAAAGTGGAGACAGCTTCGAATTCGTTTGAGAACCCAAAGAAGCTAGTAGATGCTGGTGTACTTGTTGCACTTATGACTGACCACCCCGTAATTGCAATTCAACACCTTCTCGTTGAGGCAGGGCTTACAGCATACGAAGGAGGGCTAGGAGAGGATGAAGCATTGAAACTAATTACAATTAACCCAGCTAAAATTCTCAAACTCGAAAAGGACTACGGAAGCCTTGAAAAAGGCAAGTTAGCAAATATAGTCATCTATCAAGGCCATCCTTTCAGCACAACTTCAAGAGCTCAGACCGTAATTCTTGAAGGAAAAGTAATAATTTCAGGAGGCAAATATGTATAGAATAATTGCAGAAAAACTATTCGACGGACATAAAATTCTCGAAGATAAAGAAGTTCTTTTTGATGAGAAAGGAATTCATTATGTTGGAGAGAAAACTGAAGGACACGCCAAGCAAGAGTTCAGAGCTAAATTCTTGACTCCTGGTTTCATTGATTTGGGTTCTGGAATTGGCTTGAAAGAGGAGTCTCTTGGCAAGATCGAGGGAAACGACTTTAATGAAACTACAAACCCTGTAACATCAGAACTCATTGCCCTTGATGGAATTAACCCTTATGACCTGGCATTCGCAAAAGCAATAAGAGGGGGAACTCTTCTAAGTTTAGTGCTTCCTGGTAATGCAAACTGCATTGGTGGCAGAGGCTCGCTTATTTATAACAATGGCGAAACCGTGCTTGATATGATGATCAAGTCTCCTGTTGGAGTGAAATTCTCAATCAACACAGAGCCAAAGGCAACATACACTGGACAGAAAAAAATGCCAATGACGAGAATGGGTATTGCATATCTAATCAGGGAAACATTGTACAAGGCAACAGAATACAGCAAAGATAAGAAGAAACTTTCTATGGCAGATGAAGCTCTCGCACCACTAATTAAAGGCGAAGATATTGGATTTTTTGCAAGTTTCAGGGCAGATGACATAGCAACAAGCATACGTATTGCAAAAGAGTTCAAAATCAAGATAGCCATCCTCTACGGAGCCGAGAGCAACCTCGTAAAAACGCTTCTAAAAGAGAACAAAGTACCTGTTGCATACGGACCTCTTATGTTTCCACGAGCAAGCTCGGAACTTAAAAACCTATCGGCTGCAGTGCCAGCAGAGCTTATAGAAGAAGGGATAGAAGTTGCTCTTGCATCAGGACACCCTGATTTTCCAACTCAGTACTTGAGGTTGCAAGCAGGGATGCTTGTAAGAGAAGGAATTTCTCCAGAAAAGGCTCTTTCTACGATTACCTCAACTCCAGCAAAAATTCTTGGCTTAAAGAATTTCGGCACCATAAGCAAAGGTAGCTCCCCTAATTTAGTAGCATTTGACAACCCGCCCTGGGAAACAAAAGCAAAGACGCAATTTGTTTTCATTAAAGGCAGGGCTCAATGAGCAAGAAACGTTTGACATTAGCATGCGTAGCCATTGCTGGACTTATATTTATCCCATCTGTTATTTTTGATAAACCGTTATATGGGCTCATTGCAGCTTTTTTCGACTGGCTGCCACTTTTTACAGGATGGATGAGGTATACTGATTCTCACAAACCTCCTGTAGCGCATATTATTCTTACAGTTGCTGCATACCTTCTATTCATAGGCTGGTTGAGTGTCCCTGCTCTCCATTTTGCAAGGACTGCATTCCTTATGGTGTGGTTTCTTGCGGTAGTTGTCGGAGCGGATATTTCATAGCCTATAATATTTTTTGAAAATATAATTGCTGATACCGTAAGGCAGATACCTTTTTGCAAAGACAAAGAGCTTCTCTCCAAAAGGCCCGACAATGTATTTTGGTTTCGACGGGGAGGGGCTCTTTAGAATTCCCAACACCAAATCTGCAATCAGTTCTGGGTCTTCTCCATTTAACTCATCTTTTTCCATAACCGCAATACAATCTGCAAATCTCTTTGCATAGGGACTATTAACATCGGTGCATTTAACTCTCTTTGATGTAAACCCAGTCCTAAAATCCCCAGGCTCGATTACCACAACATTAATGTGAAACGGTTCTACCTCCATCCTCATAGCTTCACTAAAACCTTCTATCGCAAATTTTGATGCACTGTAAAAAGCCTGGAAAGGAAGTCCAACAATTCCACCGATTGAACTTATATTTATTATTGTCCCCTTTTCTTTAGCCCTCATAAATGGGAGAATCTCTTTTATCGTGCGTACAGTACCAAAGAAATTTGTTTCTAACTGACTGTAAATTTGGTCAAATGGAGTGTCTTCGATTGCACCAGAGATGCCAAACCCAGCTGCATTTATGAGAGAGTCAATTTTCCCTTCTCGTTCAATAATGTACTCAACACCTTTTCTGAGCGACTCTTCCTCCGTAACGTCAATCCTAATGAAATGTGGGTTATTGTCAAGGTCTTCATAAGACCTGCTTGCTCCATAAACAGCAAAACCCTCTTCTTTAGCTAATTTCTCGGCACAGGCTTTTCCAATACCTGATGATGCTCCAGTTACAAGAACAACATTGTTTTCCATTCTTCACCTCAAGTCCTTATTTTACCATAAGTTTTATTTTAACAAACTTGTTTTTTCCTACAAGTTCGAATTACCCAAAATAAAGAAGTAAGTGTCAAATTGCTAATTGGATTAGCAATCTAACCCAAAACCGAAAACTACTGGGAAATCGACAGTCCCTCATAAGCAATGAAAGAGTGTAACCACAGAGAGCAGTCTAGATTAGTTAGAATTTCTAACTATTTGCCATAAAAGCCGCAAGCCTTCGAAAACTTGATTTTTTACACAAACTGTATATAATACTTAGTTGTGTGGAGAGATGGCCGAGTAGGCTTAAGGCACTCGCCTGCTAAGCGAGTGAGGGAGTTAAATCCTTCCGTGAGTTCGAATCTCACTCTCTCCGCCAGATACTCCCTCCAAAATATCATTAAGTATCAACGGAAGGGTTACCCTATCCTTCCGTAATATCAAACCTCACACCTCCTTTGGGAGGCTGGGAATTCCCCTCGCCTGGCCTCCCGTGAGTCCTTAGTTATCCTATTTTGCCAATTTCTTGAGTCAGAATATAATAAAGCATGTTCAAAATACTCGTTGCAACTAAAAACAAAGGTAAATCAAAAGAAGTAAAAGAAATACTCTCCGATTTACCTGTAAGCCTCATTTTTCTTCCTGAAAGCGATACCGATGAGGTGGTAGAGAGCGGTAAAACATATGCGGAGAATGCGCTGATAAAGGCAAAACATTTCGCTCTAAAATACAAACTTCCTGCTCTTGCAGATGATTCAGGTTTGGAAATTGATGCTCTCAACGGCAAGCCAGGAATTTATTCAGCACGTTTTCTTGGAGAGAATTCCTCTTTCGAAGAAAAAATCAACGAAATACTCAAATTAATGAAAAATAGTAGCCAAAGGTCTGCCCGATTCAGGAGCGTTTCCGTTCTGTATCTTCCTAAAGAAAACAAGTTCTTCAGTGCAGAAGGAGTCATCGAAGGAGAAATTCTGTTGAAACCTCAAAAGAAAGAGGGGAGCGGATTCGGGTATGACCCGATTTTTAAACCAGATGGGTTTAACGAAAGTTTCTCGATGCTTGGTGAAGAAATTAAAAACAGAATAAGCCATAGGGCAAATGCACTCAGGCAAATGAAGGATATTATACAGAAAGAATTATTAGGAGGAAAGAAGATGATTAAAGTGAAAATAAACGGTAAACGGCTTCCTGCAAACAAGTATGTTTACGAAGTTTTTGAGACAGTTATTATGGCAATTATATCAACCCTTAAGGAAATCCCAGAAGTGGAAACAGTTGAAATTAAAATTGTAAAGGAAGCTCCAGGGAAAAAAGACTAGACCAACACCGACACTTCTTAAGGATGTGTTCCACTTGTTCTTATCCTGCCAGCCAAATCAACAATTACATAGTATTGCTTTCTGGTGTTAGGCTCAATCAATTCTATCGTATCAATAGCACTTGGCTGTCCGCGAAAATGTGCGTCCTTGCCACAGTAAAATGTGACATAGTAATATTGTTTTCCGTTGATGTAGCCTTTGATTAGAAACGGCTTATGAGAAGTAAACATTATTTTATATTGCAAATCACGCCTTACAAAGTGCTTTCCGTCAACAGGGTCCCCAGGAGTGTAGTGAGCGCCTATTCCGTTTGGATTCAAAGGATCTTTCAAATATGTTTCAAACAAATAGAAATTCCTCTCATTTGAAGGGTCTGTGCAGAAATATACTCTTAAATCCTGCTGGTAAAGTATCGCATCCTCTTTCACTGAACTGAGGTCCTGCCTGAGTTGCCATGCCACGTTTTGCAACTGCTGCGAGACAATAAAAGAACGCAAATAAGGAATTGAAATTGCTGAAAGGATTATTATTATAGTAACAACAACGATGAGTTCTATTAAAGTGAAGCCTTCATTCGTGAGTGAGTATTTCATTGGTTGATTATGCGCAAATATTTCTCCAATTCCAGCTGACATCAGAGCTTCTCATCCAACAACTGCCCTGTTCTTTCCGTTGTTTTTTGCATTCATCATTAAGTCATCAGCTCTTTTAACTATGCTCTCTGGCGTATCACCCTTTTTAAATATCGTGCCACCAATTGAAACAGTAACCGATATAGAGTCATTTTGATAACTCAGGCCTGAGTGCATAACAAGAATGCGGAGTTTTTCGGCAATCTTCAGCAACAAACTGTCTTCTACCCGTTGGACTATAACGAGAAACTCTTCTCCTCCCCATCTTGCAACAAGATCAGAACTGCGCACATTCAAGCTGAGCGTATTTGCTACCATCTTGAGCACTCTGTCGCCTGCTATATGTCCATAGGAATCATTTATGCTCTTAAAGTCGTCTATGTCAATGAAAAGCAAACCGAACACTGTCCCGTACCGTTCAAATTCAGTCACTTTCATCTCAAGAGTTCTGTTAAAGAAACGCCTATTGGGGATTCCTGTGAGCTCATCAACAAAGCTCTTTTGGGCAAGCTCTTTAATTTGCTCTTTGAGCAAAATCGACTCGATATTCTTGCTGAAAGATTCGACAGCTCCGATTATATTACCATTTTTATCCTTGATTGGAGATACTCTTACAAACACAGGTATCCTTTCGCCATTCTTGTTGTGAAGGAAAACTTCTTTTTGCTCGTTTGAGTTGTTCTTCATTGCAGCTACAAGTGGGCATTCTGAAATACAGAGTTCGGTGCCCTTTTCATCAATATGCCTTAAAATATTATCAAAGCAAAATGAACCAACAACTTCGCTTGCCTTGTAGCCAGTGATCTCTTCGGCTGCTTTGTTCCAGTAAAGAATCTTTCTATCTTTCGTCACAAAATAGACTCCTTCGCTCATATTGTCTACAAGTTCTTTATACAGTTCTTTCGTAAAGTGTTCTTCCATAACACGCCCCTGGCCAATCTATTATACCATAAAAGCCAATTTAAAAAATCTTCTCCTGCTGTCACTTGCTGAACATTATTTGCTAGCTTCCTTTGTTTGTTCTTAAAGAATTTTCATTATAATGAAAGCGGAGGTATATATGCAGATAAAACACATAGAGCAATTAAAGGAACAGGTAATAGGACAAAAAAAGAGAGTTGCCATAGCTTTAGGCGAAGACGCACATACACTTCAGGCGGTCATTGAAGGAGTTAAGGAAGGGCTTTTCACAGTGGTAAATTTTGCAAGGAAAAGTATCGTTGCAGAAACTGCTTCAACAAACAAAATAGATATATCACTCATTGAAACAGTGAATGTTTCCTCAGAGCTTGAAAGCATCGAAAAAGCGGTAAAGGAAGTTCATGAAGGTCGCGCAAATGTCCTGATGAAAGGAATTTGCAGTTCTGCAAACTACCTTCGAGGCGTGCTTAACAAAGAATGGGGATTATTGCCTGAAGGAGCTTTGCTTTCAAATGTTTCACTTGTTGAGGTTTCTGCATATGATAAGTTGCTCCTCATATCCGACCCTGGGGTACTTCTCAAGCCAAGCCTTGAAGACAAAATTCAGCAAATTCGATACTGTGTAGCTGTAGCAAAGAAGATTGGCATCGAAGAACCTAAAGTGGCAATCCTGTCAGCAGTTGAGACTGTTACTTCAAAAATGCAATCAACGATAGATGCTGCAATAATTTCGCAAATGGGACAACGCGGTCAAATAAAAGACTGCATAATAGATGGCCCTCTTTCGATGGATCTTGCTATATCTTCCGAAGCCAAAGAGATAAAACATTTTGATTCACCTGTAGCTGGGAATGCGGATATCATAATATTCCCCGATATAGAAACAGGAAACGTTGTTTATAAATCTCTCACAAAACTCTGCAACGCAAAAACAGCAGGCATTTTGCTTGGTACAACAGCCCCTTGCGTGATACCTTCGAGGGGAGATTCGATGGAAACGAAGTTCTTGTCACTTCTATTCGCCGCTTCGGTTTCGTAAGGAGAAAAAATGAGAATACTCGTTATCAATCCAGGTTCGACCACTACCAAGATTGCTATTTTTGAGGATGAAAAACAGATTTTCTCGAATAACATTGCGCATTCTGAAGCAGAACTTGCTCAATTCAAAAAAATATCAGACCAATTTGAGTTCAGAAAGAGCATAGTGCTAAAAACAATTGAAAAAGAAGGCTTTTCACTTCAGAGCTTTGATGCGATTGCAGCACGTGGAGGCAACACTCATCCTCTTGAGTCAGGTGTCTATGTTGTTAATGAAAAAATGGTTGAAGACTTATTGAGCCTCAGGTACGGCGCACATCCGTCTAACCTGGCTGCACCAATAGCCTTTGAGATTGCAAAATTGATAAGCAAACAGGCTTTTACTGTTGACCCTGTGATCGTAGATGAAATGGAGCCAATAGCAAAGATATGCGGCATAAAAGGAATAGAAAGAGAGGCGAAGGACCACCCCTTAAACCAAAAGGCTGCTGCAAGAGAAGCTGCCAAGTCATTAGGTAAATCCTATGAAGATTGCAATTTTATCGTTGCCCATCTTGGCGGAGGCATTTCTGTGGCATCTCACAGGAAAGGCCGCATAATAGACGTGAACAACGCTTTAAATGGTGATGGGCCGTTCTCTCCCGAAAGGTCAGGCAATATACCAAATATAGCTCTTGTAGATTTGTGCTTTTCGGGAAAGTATTCAAGGGAGGAAATTCTAAAAATGCTTGCAGGAAAAGGAGGCCTTGTATCTCACCTTGGGACAAATTCTTTGATTGAAGTGACAGATATGATAGAGAATGGAAATACATACGCCTCGCTTGTTTTTGAAGCAATGTGCTACCAGATTGCAAAAGAAATTGGAATGCACGCCGCAGTACTGAAAGGCAAAGTAGACGGCATTGTTCTTACAGGAGGACTTGCCAATTCATTAAAGCTTGTAGAAAAAGTTAAAGAATACGTTTCCTTCATAGCACCCGTCTATGTATACGCAGGAGAGCACGAAATGGAAGCTCTTGCAAAAGGCGTCTTAAGAGTTGCGCGCGGAGAGGAAAAAAGTAAAATATACTCATAAGGAGGAAGGTAAGATGCTAAAGGAATTTATGGAATTTCTCAAGCAGTACAATGTGCTTGGGCTTGCAGTAGCAGTTATAATCGGAGGCAAACTCAACGAGTTCATTGCAAGCTTAGTGAATGACCTGTTAATGCCAGCAATATTTAATCCTGCGCTAAAGGCTGCAGGAGTCGCAACTATCTCACAATTATCCTACAAGGGAATACTATATGGCAAGGTTATTGGAGCTGCAATTGACTTCCTTGTAGTTGCATTCATTGTTTTCCTGATTATGAAATGGGCTGTAAATGTAGGCAAGCCAACCAAAAAAGCATAATTAGTTTCATCTTGCCAAACTCTATGCAGGTTGTGAAAATCAGCCTATATAAATTCCGTTCAAGACTCCCTTTTCAAATTGAAAACTCTATACGCAGCAAAGTAGAGTAAAAGAGCTACTATGGAACCTGTAATATCCACAACAACATGCTGCTTTAGGAATTGAGTTGATAGAATAATTAGCACTGCCCAAAGCGCCATAACGTATGCAACAACTCTGTAACGCTTTTTCACAAACCAAAATGCAGCAGCCAGAGTCGAAGTTCCGCAGTGAAGACTTGGGAAACAATTATAAGGATTGTCACTATTGTAAAGTTGTATCACTTTATCTACATACCAGTTAGTGCCCTGAGTCAATGCAGGACGAGGGACTTCTGTTTGAAAGAAAACATAAACAAGATTGCTCACCAGGAAAAGCACAATCATCGAGCTTGCAAAAGCCGTGAAAATCCTGGGATGGAAAACAAAAAAGAACAGCAGTGATATGTAAAGAACTGGCTCAAGAGAATTATATACGACTATAAACTGCGGTATAAACGGAACAAGCCTGTCAAAAGCTGTTTGTAAAATGTGTACGTTTCCCGTATTGTGGTTAGTAAGGGCATAAATCTTTGAAGCATAATACACCCCGACGGCAAGCAGAATATTTATTACATAGTACTTCCAATTCTTCTTTAAAAATTCCATTCAGTAAACCTCCCTTTTTTTATCTATCTACTTCCTCAACATCCCTGTACCAGGGAATAGTTGTTCCTCTTTTTGAACGTTTAATCCAATTAGGTGTTTTAGGTTCATCTTCAATAGTTTTGAGAAGCGTGTCAACTCTCTCGTTAACTAATGCCAATACTTCATCAGGAATTTTACCATCCCTTTTAAACTGGCTTGCAATATCCTTCACCTTGTTCAAATTCATCACCGCATCGTAATAAAACCCCCAGTCGTTTGCAAGCACTTTAGATATGTATCCCGAATCAACCGTTTCTTTTTCAGTAGACCTGAGAACATCGTGTCCTGCAAAAAGAACGGTAAGGTCTATAAGGTCTTTTCTATTTATCTCGTGAATCTGAAGTTTTTCAAGAACTATATCTGCAAGTGTTATCGTGGGAAAATCTATTTCAAGCCTTCCCCTCCCAGGTGAATTGCCAAATTCTACATTGTGGCTATATTCAAGCCTATCATAAAACACATCGACGGAATAAAGTCCATCGGGCGCTTCAAAGATGTTTCTCTTGTAAGCAAAAAGTGTATTCACGTAGACATTGCCTTTAAATTTCAAGTCCTGTTCAAAAAACTTCTTAACAAGAGGCACCTGTTTTGAATAACCTACAACATCAAGGTCTGTAAAAAGAGGCTTTCCTTCGCCGAGCCGTCCAAGCGAATAAAATAATCCTGAAAGAGATGGGTCATCGGTATGCAGAAAAACACCCAATGCTCCCAGTATCCTGAGAACTATTCCCTTTTCCTGTGCTTTTTCTATGATAGACTTTGCTTCATTGATAAAACTCTTCTCATCAAGATGAATAAACTTATCTGCCACAATGCACCTCTATCCTTGAATTTTCCAGTATTTGTTAACTCCATCCCTTGTAATATCGATAATATAACCTCTCAAAAGACCTTCTCCATATTCTGAACCAGGATTTAAACAGAGGGTTTTTCCAATTGTTTCAAATCCGCTTGATTCATGGATATGCCCGTGAAGTCCAAGTAGTGGCTGGTATTTTTCTATTGCCCATCTTACAGACTTTGAACCAACGTGAACGTATTTTACTCCGTCAAGTCCTCCTACGAGCCTCAGGTTCTTGTCAAGCTTTGGTGCAAGGTCTATTTTTGTATTTATGGGTGGACAGTGAAAATTGAATATTGCGTTTCCTGGATTCTTGAGCAAAGAGAGCTTATCAACAAGCATAGTTTTGAGTTTCCCTTCATCTGCCTCACGAGCGGTATCCCAGGGAGTAGGATTCACGTATTCAAAACTGATGAGTTCATGCCCTTCCACATCAAGTACTTTGTCGAGCGGATAAATAATTCCCTTGCTCTCAAACTCCTTAATAACAGGGTCTATAACAAACTCATCGTCGTTTCCTGGCATGACAATTGTCATAATTTTCTGAGTGTCTATTTTTTCTGTGAGAAGGTTAAGCCAACCTCTCATCCGTTCGACCATTTTCTCTTTCATAATTTCTTTTACCCTGTCGGGGTTGTTCTTGAGTTCTTCCACTTCGCTTTTGGTTGCTCTAATATAGTAGGCACCGGCATTATCAAGCTTTCTCTCAAAGTCTTCTATCTCATCTTCCGTCTTAAGCACCCAGGTAGTGCCAAAATACCCTGCTTTGTAGGAACCGTCGTCCATCATTATAAGAGGCACTAATACTTTTCCAGTAAGGTCACCTGCAAGTATCAACCCATCTGCTTCGTATATTCCCACCGCTGAAATCCACTTGCGCCAAACGGTAGTTGCACCGTGCACATCAACTGCAAAGAAAATTTTCATTATACCTCCTCAATATTGAGTTAAGGGGAGCGAGAGCTCCCCATTAGTTTTTAGTTCTACGCTGGTGGTATCTCCTTGAATATCTTATTAGGATCTATTCCTTCTTTCCTGCTCCTTGCCCACATTACTGCCGCAAGTATGAGACCCACAAGCACAAGTGCAGTAGTTGCAAGCATTGCAAGCGTGTTCTGCTCTGTTGTCACGTTGAGTATCATCCACCAACCAATGCCAAATGTAAGCGCGCCTATTATGGTAATCCAGGGGATATTGAAAACCTTGTACTGGAATGTAGATTTTTCAAACAAGTCTGGACGTGTATACGGCAAGAACATCCCAGCAAGCCCAAGGGGCCAGATGAATATGAGTGCGGAGTAATCCTCAAGCGCAAGCATAGCTGACGAAAGAGCCGCTCCAAGAGAATCTCCAAGGCCTATGAAAACCCCTATTATTGCAAATATTCCCACAAGATGATTCGCCCAGGTTGGTGAACCAAGCGGCCCAATTTCAGCAAGTTTAAGAGGAAGCAGCCTATCAAAAGCCATTGCGAAAATGCCTCTTACTCCCGCCATCCATATAATCATTGATGTGTTCAAATACCAGAGGAAGTACCCAACTCCAAGTATTACCGCAAATATTGCACTCTTACCGAGTATTGACGCATAGAATGGAACGGAAGGGGCAGGAGGTGTTGAGCCAATCACTTGCGTCAATTCAGCAAAGTGGTTGTAGTAGAGCCAACTGTATTCCGTTATGAAACCGTAATTGAACGACCTGAAAACTGCAATACAGTTAAGGACATAAAGTATTCCCACTGCAACAAGTCCAAGAAGCATTCCTCTCATATAAGAAAGTCTCGGAGTTTTGACCTCTGAGCCAACATAAGAAACAGCCTCAACGGCAGTGTATGCCCATAAAACCGAAAGAAGCATCCCTTGAAGGGCTTGACCAGGCGGAAGCATTGCCTTGCTTATTTCAAGCTGTTGTGCCAGAGCTCTCACTGCCTCGTATTTACCTGCACCAAAGATTGCATCCCATGCAGGCTGGCCGCTCTTGAAGAAAAATAGTACAATCGCAATGCCAGTTACAACCAGCGGAATGTAAATAATGGCTCTAAATACCCACTTTAGCTTGTCTATTCCAAACAGCTCAAGTACCCACATAACTATGGTTATAGCAAGCGCTATCCATAGTCTTGTCCAAGGATTTGCAAGAGATTCGCCAACTGCCATAAGCGAACTATGTTTTGTAATTAGCCCAGCAATTTGAATGCTTGACGCAAGAGGAATCAACCCAAGATAGTTGAGAAAGCCAACAGCAAGAGCAGCTCCTCCCCCGATTACGTAAGACCAATTGGGGATAAATCCAAAAAGCGGGTGAAGCACTCTTGAAATAACAACATAAAGAGAACCACTTCTTGGAAAAGACGCAGAAAGAATTGCCAGAAGGAGAACAGGTGGTAACCAGACAAGCAAACCAACAATAAAGGCAAATGTCATACTTCCTCCCGGATAAAGTCCTGGGACTTTAACAGTGTAATAAGTCATTCCGGATGCAGCAGGACCGGCAAGCGTAAATAGCAATACGTCCCACCAGCCAAGTTCCCTTACAAGCCCGGATGCCTTTCGAGTGAATACTACTGTTTCGTCATCCATAACACCCTCCTTGTTAAATCTAATTTTATGACTTTTCAAAATCAAGTCAATAAGTTTACAGGGCTTTTTCAAAAAAAGTAAAAAATTGATTAAAATTGGTTTGTTTCCTGTGTTGACTTTAATATAATTTTTGATACAATTAAGTAGGTATGAAAAAGAAAGGAGATGATACCATGGGAACTATTCTTATCAAGACAAAAATCCCAGGGCCAAAAAGCCTTGAGATCGCAAAAAATCGTGAAAAACACGTTGCTTCAACCGTAGACTCGCTTGCTCCATTTTACATTAAGCAAGGCAGCGGCGCAGTTGTTGAAGATGTTGATGGAAACAAATTCCTTGATTTCACCGGGGGCTGGGGATGTTTGATTGTTGGGTATTCACCAAAGAGGGTTGTAGATGCCATCGCAAAGCAAGCAGCAAAGTATGTTCACACTGACTTTACTGCAATACCCTACGAGGAGTATTCAGAACTTGCAACTCTTATAGCAGAAAGAGCTCCTGGCAAATTTGAGAAATCGGTTGCCTTTTTTAACAGTGGGGCAGAAGCTGTCGAAAATGCAGTAAAGATAGCAAGAGGTTATACTCACCGAAAAGGTGTTGTGGTTTTTGATAGAGCATTTCATGGCAGAACTCTTCTCACAATGACAATGACCCACAGGGCTATGCCATACAAATACAACTTTGGAACAGCGCCCGATGTTTATAGGCTTCCTTATCCAAACCCTCACAGGAACAAGTATGACATAAATGATTTTGAAAGACTCCTTACCGATGCAGTTTATCCTGAGGATGTGGCTGCAGTGGTAATTGAACCGATTCAGGGAGAAGGTGGGTTTAATGTCCCACCCAATGGCTTCCTTGAAGAGATTCAAAGAGTAACCCGCAAATACGGCATCCTGTTTGTTGCAGACGAAGTTCAATCTGGTTACGGAAGAACTGGCAAATTCTTTGCTTCAGAGAATTGGGACATAGAACCAGACCTTATTACTCTTGGTAAGTCAATAGCAGCAGGGCTTCCTCTTTCAGCTGTTGTGGGGAACAAGAAATACTTTGACGCTTTACCAAAAAGCTCTATTGGTTCAACCTTTGGCGGAAACCCAGTTGCTTGTGCAGCTGGAATCGAAGTTATAAAGATTATTGAGGAAGAGAAGCTTCTCGACAGAGCTGTACACCTTGGAAAAATCATCAAATCTCACTTTGATGAAATGCAGAAAAAATACAGCGCCGTGAAGGAAATAAGAGGCGTTGGCGCAATGTATGCTCTGGAATTTGTAAAAGACGGCGATAAGTGGGAACCAGATGCAGAGACATGCCATAAAGTGATTGTTGATGCAATGGCGAACGGCGTGGTGCTTGCAGGAGCTGGCTTACATAAAAACATAATCAGGCTTTTAATTCCTCTTGTAATTACGGATGAACAATTGAAAGAAGGCTTAGAGGTAATTGACAGGGCAATAGAAAAAGCAACAAAGTAAAATTAAGACTTTATTGAACTACAGGGGCGCGAAACTGCGCCCCTTTTTTTAAGCTTAGCACCAAATTATAGAAATTGCTTTTATCTGTTCTTGGCTAAAATTAGGTTGTTTATGAGCTTGTCTTGCGGGAATTGGCGGTAATTCAATCAAAGATTTCAAAGCTTTGCAACAAACATTCATTTTTGGTTCTTTATCTTTTATTCTCTTTCAGAAAATGCTGCCTCTATAAAAGATTTAAACAGCGGGTGAGGTTCACTCGGGCGAGATTTAAATTCGGGATGGGCTTGCGTCGCCACAAAGAACCTGTGCGCTTTTATTTCTATAAACTCAACGAGTTTTCCATCTGGTGATGTTCCAGATATGCTAAGCCCGTGTTCGACGAGAGTTTCCCTGAAATGATTATTCACTTCATAACGATGCCTGTGCCTCTCTGAAACATTCTCTGCTCCGTAAATAGACTTTACAAGGCTTCCTTCCTCAAGGTGAGCAGGAAAAGAACCTAGTCTCATTGTGCCACCTTTGTCATGAATGTTCCTCTGCTCCTGCATAATATCTATTACAGGGTACGGGGTTTTCTCGTCAAACTCTGTTGAGTTTGCATTTTCCAGTCCGCATACATTCCTGGCAAACTCAATTACTGCACACTGCAACCCCAAACATATCCCAAGAAATGGAATATTCTTTGTCCTTGCATAGCTTATCGCATTTATCATTCCTTCAATCCCTCGAATACCGAAACCTCCAGGCACAAGAATTCCGTCGATTTTACCAAGTTTATGCAAATTGTCAAGAATCTCTTCAAAATCACAATGCTCAAGTTCAGCTGCATTTATCCAATGCAAATTGACCCTTGTATTGTTAGCAATTCCTCCATGTATTAGAGCCTCAGTCAGGCTCTTGTAAGCGTCTTTCATTTCAATGTATTTTCCGATAATTCCTATGTTCACTTCTTTTTCTGGGCTCTTTACCTTGCGGACAATATCCTCCCAGAAGCCAAGTTCTGCTTTTCTTGCTGGCAAACTGAGCCTCTTTAATACAAGGCCGCCAAAACCATTTCTTTCAAAGCCAATGGGTATTTCATAGATACTCCTTACATCAAGAGCCTCTATAACAGCTTCGTCATCGACATCACAGAAAAGAGAAATTTTCTCTTTCACTTTATTGCTTACGGGTATCTCGCTTCTCAAGACAATAAAATCAGGTTGAATACCAATACTTCTTAACTCCTTTACACTGTGCTGTGTGGGTTTAGTTTTCAACTCATCGGTTGCTTTCACGTAAGGAAGCAAAGACACATGAACGTAGAGCACATTTTCCTTGCCATAGTCCTTTCTCATCTGTCTTATTGCTTCAAGAAAAGGCTGGCTTTCAATGTCGCCAACTGTCCCTCCAATTTCTACTATGGTAATCTCGTTTCCTTGAGCAACTTCTTTAATTGATGTCTTAATCTCATCTGTAATGTGCGGTATAACTTGAACTGTTTTGCCAAGATATTCTCCTTTGCGCTCTTTCGTAAGCACATTAAAGTAAACTTTCCCTGTTGTAATGCTATTTTTTGAAGATAGGTTAACGTTCAGAAATCTTTCGTAATTGCCTATGTCAAGATCTGTTTCTCCGCCATCCTCAGTTACAAAAACCTCTCCGTGCTCGTATGGAGACATTGTGCCTGCATCAATCTGAAGATATGGGTCCACTTTCACAAGGTTCACTGAATACCCTCTTGCCTTCATTAGCAACCCAAGTGAAGAGGCAACCAGCCCTTTACCTAACGACGAAATAACTCCGCCTGTTACAAAAATGAATTTCATAATTCCTCTCTCCTCTTATTTGTCACTCTTTCAATTCTTTGAACTTCACTCAAACCTAAAGAGATATGGCAATTCCTACTTCAGTTCACCCTTATTCGGCAATTTCATCAGCAGTTCTCAAGCCTTTGAGTAAATTGCTTTCACTCGTTCTAATTAACTCCTGAAAACTATCTCTGAGCCATACAATACTCGTTTTTAATCCTCTCCAATTGAATCAAAAAACCTCTTTTGTCTCCATTAATCACAGTTTAGCAAAACACACTTTTTTGTAAATAGTTATATGTTGATTTCTACGCTTTCTTCAATTGGCGCACTTTCGAGAATATTTCTATCTCTAAAGAAGAAATAAAAAATGGCAATTGCAATTATGTAGAAAATTGCTGTAAAAAGAAAATTAATCTGAAAACCAACCTTCTGAATAACTGCTCCTCCTAAGAGCGTTCCAAAAGCACGGAATATGTTGTCGAAGAGATTCAGAAAACTGGTGAGCGTCCCTCTGCGTTCCTGAGATACAAGGCTCATCTGGATAGTACTCAGTAAAGGCGAACCCGCGTTCATCAGCCCTCCACGCATCCAGAACGAGAAAACTGCAAGGTAAAGCGGTATGGATTGAGCAAGTATTATAAGGAAGGGGACTGATAAAATCTCATATAGCAATGCCCCTTTCACTACCCCGATTCGTCTCGATATCCTGGGGCCAAATAGTCCAAAGAAAAGGAAAAATATAGAGCTTACTGAGAATATCGTACTGATTGACGAGGGATGCATTCCAAAAACCTGTGAAAAATACAAATTCAAGAAAGGAAGCGACATACCTGCTCCAAAACCAATAAAGGCGTTTTGCGCTCCGAATTTCAATATAAGAGAGAAGTCTTCTCTTGTAAGAAATTGAGGCTTTACAACCGTTGTCTTCTTATCCTCCATTGGAAGTACAATCAGGAATGGCAAAAAAGAAAGTACCGCAAAGACAATAAGCGTATACCTGAGCGAAAGGAATTGCGAGACCTTAAAGAGCAACACGAGGCGTCCTGCGAAGAAACTTCCAAAGACAGCTCCAAGATTAGACAGGATGAAGAACAAAGAAAAGAGATGCACTCGCTCTTCCTGCTTGCTGTTCTCGGCAAGGAAAGGGTCAGTTGATATATGAAGTATAACTCCTGCAATACCATTCAAAACTGAAACAATTGTCAAAGTGGTAACATTAATGGTTATTGACTCAATCAAAAGAAGCACTGGCAAAACAAGAGCAGATGCAACAAGTAGCTTCTTCCTACCAACTCGGTCTCCAATGAAGCCAGATGGCAAAGCTATTATGCTTGCTCCAATTCCTGACATAAAGATAATCTGTCCTATGACAACGTTCTTAATCCCACCATAGGAAAGATAAAGATTGAAAATAGTCGAGTAGGCGTTTTGAGTGAGCGAGAGGATGAACATCGCCAGAATAAAGCGCTTTGTTTGAAACGAAAAGTTTTTAAAAAAACCTCTGTATTCTCTTGCTATTTCTTTCATACCAAAATCATTTTATTTTTATGATCTCCGCCTTTGACTGATGTAAGTTAAAAAGTGCAATCACCAAAAAACTCGTAAGTTTAAAGATAGAGCAGAACCGCTAAAAAATGTAAAATGCTGCCTCCAAGGACAAAAAAATGCCACACAAAATGGCTGTATTTCATCTTCTCAAGTGCATAAAATACTACTCCAAAAGAGTACACAAGACCGCCTGCAATCAACAAAATCAGCGCTCCACGAGGCATATTCTGCACAAGAGGTTTCCAGGCCGTAACGATAAGCCACCCCATCGCAAGGTAAATTATAGTAAAAAGCACAGGATATCTTCCCAGGAAAAATATGTTGAGAATTATTCCCACCAGCGCTATCCCCCAAACACAACCAAAAATCGTCCAGCCAATTCTTCCACCTATTGCAACAAGACTGAAGGGAGTATACGTGCCTGCAATGAGGAGGTAAATCGCAGAATGGTCAAATAGCCTGAATATGTACTTTGCCCTTTCAGACTTCACATTTATGTAGAATGCATGGTAAAGAGTCGAGGCAGAGTAAAGCAATATGAGAGTAACTCCGAAGATTGCAAAACTTGCTACTTTAACTGCACTGTGTGAAAAGCTTGCTTTTACTACAAGCAAAACAAGCCCAGCGATACTCAGAGCAACTCCAACGCCATGAGTTATGCTGTTGCCTATTTCTTCACCTTTTGATAAAGTTTTAACATATCTGCTCATTTAACACCTCTTTTAACACTTCTTTTATTATATGCCAATCGTTGTTTTTTCATAGTAAAAAGACGAAATTTTCTTTGCAAAAACGCTTTATGCAATATAATAAAGAATGGAAAAAATTTACCTCATTGTAAACCCTGCAGCCGCAGGAGGAAGGTCTTACGAAGAATACAATCTTGTAAAGCCATTTATTAATTCTCTAAACAATGTCAAAACGTTTTTCTCGGAGCACCCTATGCATTCTATAGAGCTTGCCAGAAATGCCGTTTTGGATGGGGTGGAGAGAATAATAAGCTTTGGCGGCGATGGCACTCATAATGAAGTTGTAAATGGAGTGTTCCAGGGTCTGAAGAAACTCTATCCTTCGAACCTCGAAGAAACAATAAAGAACAAGGACAGCAGAATTCCAGCAGTGGCTTTTGTATCAATTGGTTCCGGCAATGACCTCAGAAAGACATTGAATCTTCCAAAGAACATAAAAGAAGCTCTTGACATAGCTCTGTCGGCAGATGCAAGGTGGATTGACGTTGGGCACTTTGAATTCAAAGACTTCGACGGGAAAGATGCTTCACGATACTTCGTAAATATTCTTAGCGGCGGCTTCTCTGGCACTGTTACAATGAAAGCTAACCAGGGAAAGAAAACTGCCTTTAAAAACATAATTTACCTTAACGCTTTGATTAAAACTCTTATCTTTGCCACTATTCCAAGAGGCCTGTTAATAAATGGAGGAAAGAAAATTGATGGACAGTTTTTTGAGTTTGATATCTCTAATGGCAAATTCTTTGGGGGAGGAATGCTTTTATCGCCTTTGTCAAAAATAGATGACGGAGTCTTTAACATATCTGTCTTCAGAAACTACACTGGTTTGGAAGTCCTTTTCAAGATTTACAAACTCTACAACGGCACAATCACGCGGGAAAAGAAACTCTACTACGAGCAAGCAAAAGAAGCCTACGTAGAATGCACTCCAAAAGCACTCATTGAGGCAGACGGAGAAGTTGTTGGCTTCACTCCGATGAAGGTGGAAATTCTTGAAAGGTCTTTGAAGGCTGTATTCTAAAGCTTACTTCTTCAAGAAAAATCTCTCTGCGGTTGCGACGTCTTCTTTTATTGCCTTGCTCAATTCTTGAGCAGTGGAAAATTTCTTCTCGTCTCTTATTCTTGCGATGAAATGGAGCCTCACAAATTTTCCGTACAAATCCTTACTCATATTCAAGAAATGCGTTTCAATTTTAATCATTTCGTCATTGTCAAAGGTTGGATTATAGCCTACGTTGGTTACTGACCCGTGAAAGACTCCTTCAACTTCGCCCAAGGTTATATATATTCCATTCTTCGGAAGCACTTTATAACCATTAAGATATCTTATATTGGCAGTAGGATAGCCAATGTGCCTGCCAAGCCCTTTGCCCTTCACGACATCGCCTGAAAGAAAGAATTCATATCCAAGCATTTTATTTGCTTCTTCTATTAGCCCCTGCACTATATAATCGTGTATGGTAGAGCTTTTCACAAGTAATCCGTCAACATCAAGCAAAGGCACCGAATAAACCGCAATCCCTCGAACTCTCACAAGTCTCTTGAGCGATTCCACGTCACATTCTCTATTGAAGCCAAACCTGAAATCTTCACCGACTACTATTGCTCTGGCTTTCAAAATTCCGATAAGGTAATCATCCAAAAATCTTTCCCCATTCATTCTCATAAAACTGCTGTCAAGCTCTTTTAAATAGACTGCTTTGATGCCGTATTTTTCCAAAAGGTAGAGTTTTTCACTAAGCACGTTTAAATACTTTCGTTTCTTCTCTTTCACGGGATGATTGTAAAAAGTGAACACCGTTGGGGTGAGATTGTTCTCGGAAGCAATGCTTATTGTTTTATCAATGAGCCTCTTGTGCCCCTGGTGAACACCGTCAAACATTCCTATTGCAACTGCTGTATCAAAATCAATGTTCTCTGACTCTTCAATAATTTTCATTTACAACAACCTCAGGGTGAAGAGAGTTGCCTTCTACAGAGGCTATTCCCAGAAAATTCCCATTTTCACTTCGAGCAATCAGCTTTCTGTTTGCTCCTAAGTAGGCTTTGGGCAATTCACTTAGATTAGCAAATTCAGGGCAATCTTCAAAAGGGATGTCTATCCCGTTTTTGAAACCATCAGGACTGCCGACTGTGCATACAGGCAAATCCAGGGCTTCTTCTGCAGACAAAAATCCTTTATCCAGATTATTCTTAATGTTTGAGAGCGTCGTTGCATCCTTTATGCTGAACTTGCCAACTCTCGTGCGTGCAATGGCAGCTATCGTTCCAAAAGTCCCGAGCATTGTCCCAATGTCTCTTGCAAGAGACCTCATATAAGTCCCTTTCGAACAAACTACCCTCAGAGAAGCACAGTTATCGCCGAAACCAAGGGTTTCAACATCAAAAATTGTTACATTGACTGGTTTAATTTGAGGCATATCTTGTTTGAGACGGGCATACTTATACAGCTCTTTTCCTGCAACCTTTTTTGCAGAATAGGACGGAGGATACTGCTCAATATCACCAATGAAATGAGACAAAGCATTCTGTAAAATAAGCGGTTCAAACTTTTTGCTGCTTCTTTGTATCACGTTGCCAGTTATATCATCGGTGTCAGTTTGCATCCCAAATACAATCTTTATGAAATATTCCTTAACATTTGTGTCAAGGTAAGGAATCAGCCTCGTGCCGTATCCCAAAGCAACAACAAGCAATCCAGTAGCAATTGGGTCAAGTGTACCCGTGTGTCCTATTTTTGTTTTTCCAAAGTTGCTTTTAATTTCGTTTAATAATTTGCTTGATGTAATATCACGAGGTTTAGAAATTAATAAAAAAGGTTTTGTCAATTTTTCCATTACAACTAACCACTCCTTCCCCCTCGAGCAACTTTCTCTTTATGCTAAGTGGAGCCGAAAATCCGTTGAAGGTTCCGTCGGCAAACACGACCCTATGGCAGGGTACAATAACAGGTAGTGGATTCCTTCCCATAGCAAAGCCAACAAACCTCGAATAACGACTGTTTCCAAAGACCGCTTCAGAAAGACCACCGTAGGAGATTACTTTTCCAAAAGGAGTATCAATCGCCTTTAAAAGTATTGGCCTTATTTTCAAAGGAGCCCCCTCGAGTGAAAACTTCAATACAGAGTGGTTACCCTGAGCAAAAGCAGACAGGTCGTCTGTGAGAGAATTGCTTACCTTGATATTATCATCAATTGTTTTTCCTTTATCATCTGCGAACAACACTGAAAGAACAGTTCCATTTTCTATTGACACTATCAGCGGAACTCCGAAATATACGACTCTGTATTGCATTTACGAGATTTTGACCTCGCAGGATGCAGGGATAACAAAATTGACCGTAACTCCCTGAGGAACATTTGTCACATTGATCGGCAGGGTATAGCTCCCGACATCAAGGTGCGTAGCATCAACAGTCGCACTTACAAGTTGAGGATTGATGCTATTTACGACATCTGCAAACCCTGTTACCGTGACTTCTACGGAGTCTGTTGTACTGCTTGCATATTTTGCATCATCATGAAGTATTGTGAGAGGTATCTTTATTTGGGCAGTTTTAAGCGGTTCTATATCAATTTTTACCGTGCAATTCGTAGTAGCTGACTTAACCCCTGCAGGAATCGCAACGTCTATTTGAAGAGACGTTGGTTTTGTGTACTTTGATATGTCAATAGGAACTGTATTTATTGACGCAATTGAACTTAAAGTAGAATAATCACCATTAAGGGTTATCGAAAGCGGTGCAACTGACACCCCCTTAAGTCCGAAACCGCTGAAAGGAGTCCCTGTGATTACAGGTATTATAGGAACTGTTACACTCCCATTAGCTGTGGACTTGTCTACTATAACAACACAAGTAGACGGATTGAGATAAATATTTGTTGGAATTGATCCATCTTTCATAGCAATACTGATGGGCAAATTCAGAGTGGTTCTTCCTGTTATACTGCTCAAGTCAACAGTCACATAAATCCTTGCAATATTAGAAAGAGTGCTTTGCGGTCCAACGACATTGACGCTTGAAGGTGAAATAACAGGAATCTGCGGCAAGAAATCCTTTGGTTGGTTTATCATATCGGCACTCACAGGAAGTACTATGCTTGAAACCTGTTCAAGTGTAACTTTTACGGTAGAAGGGGCAGTGTCTTTCACAGTAATATTGCTCAACGGAGAATGCACTTCGACAGGCAGGAAATATTCTCCGTGTTTTTTGCCTGTTAAATCTACAATTGCACTGAAATCAGAATCTTTCAAACCCAGTATTATTTTGCTTGGACCTTCTGCCGTAACAGATACACTGCCAATATTGTTAACCACGAAACTATCGCTTGAAACATTTATCGGGATAACGTTCACCTGACTGAAAGTTTTTTGAATAATCGGACCCTGAATTCCTATTACGTAATACCATAGAGCTATTGCAAAAATCACAGAGAGAAATTTGATATTAAGCAAGAAATTAAGAAATTTTTTCATATTTTATTCAGCCCTTCCTTCTTCTCAACAGGCTTTGTCATAACAAGAAGCATTCCTCTTAATTCAAGCGGACTCAGGTAACGGGTAAGCTTGCCCCTTACAGCAATTGAAATAATCCCCGTCTCCTCAGATACTACAATTGCAATAGCATCTGTTTCTTCACTTATGCCAGCTGCTGCTCGATGCCTTGTACCAACGTCGTCTTTATCGAGCCCCTTATCCATAGATAGAGGCAAAACGCACCTTGCTGCAGCAATTTTGCTATTCCTGATAATAACCGCCCCATCATGCAGAGAGGTATTTGGAAAGAAAATAGTGTTCAAGAGCTCTGCCCTTACTGAAGAGTTGACTTTGACCCCCGTGTCGATATAGTCGTTCAGAGGAACTCCTCTCTCTATAACAATCAAGGCGCCGATTTTGTTCAAAGAAAAATAATTGGCACTCTTTACAAGTTCTTCTATCACAGTTTTGACATCGTCCTCGTCAGTTTCTGGCATCTCTTGAAGAGTAATTCCCTTCCCAAGCCCCGTAAACCACTTTCTGAGTTCTGGTTGAAAAACAACCACCAGCAAAAATGGTAAAAAACTAATCGAAAACTTGAGAATATTGCTCATCAAGAAAGAAAAAACAACAAGATGAGCCATGCTGCTGAGCTTTGAAAGAATAACTACCGCAATGAAATAAAGAGCTATCCCTTCTGCAAGCTGCAGAGTGCGTGTATGCTGGATTGCTCTTAATACAAAATAAACCAACACACTCACAATGAGAATATCAACAACAGTGAGTATTATGTAACCAATCCCAACTTCATTAATAATGCTTGTAAAAAAATTAATCATCATAATATTTTCTCAAATTCTTGTTTTTTTGCAATACCAACTAGAAACATGCATAGGATATGGATTAGTGTGAAATCTGATACCTTTTCGTGAGGGCCCATCCTTAGTGTTGACTTGTTGGTTATAAAGACTATAATTTAACCGAGGAGGGAAATTATGGCTGTAAGAAAAATCAAAGAAAATATTTTTGCTGTAGGAGTAATTCACTGGGACAGAAAGGTGTTCGACGAGCTGATACCTCTACCAGATGGAACAAGTTATAATTCGTACTTGGTTTTCGGAAGCGAGAAAACCGCTTTAATTGATACCGTAGACCCTGCTCTATCAGGCGAATTCCTGGCAAACATTTCCGAGTTCAAGGGTCTAAAGATTGATTACCTTGTTTCCCAGCATGCAGAGCAGGACCATTCAGGAAGCATTCCGCTTATACTGGAAAGGTTCCCTGAGTGCAAAATTGTTACAAACGAAAAATGCAAAGGACTGCTGATGGAGCATTTACACATTGCAGAAGAAAAGTTCATTGTAATAGGTGATGGCGAGATACTTTCACTTGGCAACAAAACCCTCAAATTCATTTTTACCCCCTGGGTTCACTGGCCTGAAACGATGAGCGCTCTTCTTGAAGAAGACAAAATACTTTTTACCTGTGATTTCTTCGGTTCACACTATGCCACAAGCGACTTGTTTGCAAAAAATAAAGAGCATATTGCTGAAGGCGCCAAGAGATATTATGCCGAGATAATGATGCCATTTAGAAACTTCATATCTAGCAATCTGAAGAAACTTGAGGGATATGACTTTTCGATAATAGCACCAAGCCACGGGCCACTTTATGATGAACCAAATTTCATTATTGATCTGTACAAGGAATGGATTTCAGATAAACCAAAAAATGAAGTTTTGCTTCTCTATATCTCAATGCACGGAAGCACAAAGATAATTGCAGAAAGGCTGTTCAATGACCTTGTTGAGAAAGGAATTAAAGTTGTGCCGTATAACCTTGCAACAGCTGATATCGGAGAAATTGCAATGAGCGCCGTTGATGCAGCAACAATTGTTTTTGCTATGCCTACTGTGCTTGCAGGACCTCATCCTGCTGGAGCTTACGCTACAATTTTCATCAATGCAATAAAACCAAAGGTAAAATTCATAGCCTTGGTGACTTCTTACGGGTGGGGCGGACAGACAATCCCCTGGATTAAAAATCATCTTACGAATTTTAAGGGAGAATTTCTTGAACCACTCGAAATAAAAGGACTCCCAGACGAAGAAGCATTTAAAAGAATTGACAAGCTTGCTACTGATATTTCAGAGAAGCATAAGTTACTTGGACTATTTGAATAAAAGTGTTATAATTAATTAGAAATTTTATAAATATTTACATAAGGAGGTAATTGCTATGACAAAGAAGTTTGAAATCTACAAGTGTGAAATCTGTGGGAACATCGTTGAGATGACTCACGAGGGAGCAGGGACTTTGGTTTGCTGCGGTCAACCTATGACAAAAATGGTTGAAAAATCAACTGATGCTGGCAATGAGAAACATCTTCCCGTTGTTGAGAAAGCTGAACACGGCACAATAATTAAGATTGGGAGTGTCCCACATCCAATGGAAGAGCAACATTACATCGAGTGGATCGAGGCTTTCAATAAAGACGGAAAAGTTGTTAAGATTATGCTTAAGCCTGGAGACAAGCCTGAGACGCATATTGACTGGGGAATAGAGAGCCTTACGGAAGTCAGAGCATATTGCAATGTACACGGCCTTTGGTCAAAGAAGCTTGCTTAGGAGAGCAATATGATTAAAGAAAACATTCAGAAAGCAATCAACGAGCAGATAAACAAAGAGTTTTTTTCTGCATATCTTTATCTTTCCATGGCACAACATTTTGAAACAAAGAATCTTACTGGAATGGCAAAATGGTTATTTATCCAGTACAAAGAAGAACTTTCTCATGCTGAGAAATTTATGGGCTATATGAACGAAAGAGGCGGAGTGGTTGAACTTACAACTATTGAAAAACCAAAGACGAAATGGGGCTCAACTCTGGAAGCTTTTCAAGATGCTTATAATCACGAAGTTTTTATCTCTGAAAGCATCAACAAAATTGCGGGCATTGCCCGAACAGAAAATGACTTTGCTACAGAAGATTTTCTTGCATGGTTCATAAACGAGCAATTAGAAGAAGAACAGCAGACACTGGACATTGTGCTGAAATTGAAACTCATCGGAGAAGCAGGCCAGGCACTTTATATGCTTGATAAAGAGCTCGGGCAGAGAGGCGCTGGGTAGAAAACAGTTCAATAAATGTAATAGTTCGCATCTTAGGTAGGCTGAGCAGCCTACCTTTTTTGTTTGCAAATATCGCGTTTTAGCTATAATATCGTTAGAGGTGAATAAGATGATTAAAATTGTCGTTGACTCTACGGGTTATTTAGATAATACCTTCGTTGAGCAGAATAACATTTCCGTTGTGCCACTGAAAGTTAGGCTTGGCGACAACGAATACGTTGAGGGTAAGAATTTTAGTCCTGATGATTTCTACAGGATACTGAGAGAGGTAAACAAGCTTCCAAAAACATCTCAGCCATCAGTTCAGGACTTTTTGGATGTTTACAGCAAGGCTATTGATGAAGGATATTCGGTGATTTCAATTCACCTTTCAGAAAAAATAAGCGGAACAATTAACGCAGCCCGTATGGCAATAAACACCCTAAAAACAGACAAGATAAAGATAGTTGATTCTATGAGCACAACATTCTCGATAAGATTTCTTGCTGAATACGCAGTCAAGCTAATTTCACAAAGCAATACTGATTTTGAAGATGTTTACACAAAAACACAGTCTCTGGTCAAGAGGCTTTACAATCGATTCATATTCGACGACATAAAGTATGTTGTAGAAGGCGGCAGACTCAACAAAGCTGAAGGAATCATAGGGAGCCTTCTTAACATCAAACCCATACTTTCTTTCACTGACGGGGTGGTGAAGCCTGAAGGGGTTTCTCGCACATGGAAAAAAGCAAAAGAGAACCTTGTCCAGTTTACTGAGAAGATTAAACAGGCAGTAGGTATGGAGAGGCTCTGCGTGGTTTACGGAGAAAACGTAAATGAAGGAAAGGAATTTGCTGATATGGTTAAGGACCATTTTAAAATTGATGTTGATACGCTGCAGTGCGGAGCAGTAATAGGAACGTATGCTGGCCCTATCTGGCTCGCCGTTGGCATACAGTCAGAGCGTTAGATAGCGAGAATGCGATGATAAAGATAGTCGTAGATTCAACAGGTTACCTCAGCAAAAACTTTGTTTCAGAGAACAATATCGGGGTAGTGCCTGTCAGTGTTTTTGTTGACGGGAAAGACTTCAAAGAAACAGAAGACATATCAGTTAAAGAATTCTATGACTGTCTGGTCAAGTCTAAAGAATTCCCCAAAACGTCTCAGCCATCTGTTCAAGATTTCTTGAACGTCTATGAACCTGAAATAAAGAAAGGCAATCCAATTATTTCAATTCACATTTCAGAGAAAGTAAGCGGCACAATCAATACTGCAAGAATAGCTGCCAAGCAATTGAAAACGAATGCAATCAAGATAATTGATTCAAGAAGCACCATTTTCTCGATACGTTACCTTGCGGAACATGCTGCAAGACTAATAAAAGAGCATCTGACATTTGAAGATGTCTGCTTTTCCACGGAAATGCTTGTACCCAAACTGCACAACAAATTCGCGCTGAGCGAGCTCAAATACCTTGCAGCAAGTGGGCGAATCAACAAGAGTGAAGCACTCATTGGCAACGTACTGAGCATTAAACCGATTCTTTCCTTCACAAACGGAGCCATTAAGATGGACAGCCTTTCAAGAGGCTGGAAAAAAGCAAAAGAGTCATTGGAGAAATTTATCGAAACAATCTACAACACAAAAGGTATAAGAAAACTCGGGATAATGTATGGCCTGAACGTTGAAGAAGCCAGCGAACTCTCAAACAAAATCGAGCAGAACCTTAAAGTGAAACCCGATTTAATGGAAGTTGGAGCAGCAATCGGGAACTATGCAGGCCCAATCTGGCTTGGAATAGGGATACAATCCGAGAGATAATCTCTAATTGTCAGTTTTACTACTCATCAGTGCCAGGCACAGGTGCGTAGTAAAAGAAGTTATTTTTGTATTATAAACGCCGAGTCAGTGTATGATATCCAGTTGCCAAGCTTCCCCTGCATAAGCTTCGGTGCAACCGCATAAATGCGAAGTGTATAACTTCCTGCAGGAATGGTTTCTGGAATCTTCCAATCATACGACATAGTCTTTGGGTCAATGCCAGAGGCAACCATAATCCAGTCTCCCTGCGAAGGGATAGCATAAATTACGTATGATTCGGTACCATTGAAATTAGAAGGTATCCACTGTATTTTGAGTGTATCATTCTGCTTTACGATAGTGCCATTCTGAGGATTAGCAATTGTCAAAATGGGAGCGTACTTTTCAAATTCTGTTCGGGCGGCAGTCAAAGCAGAGTTGTAATGAACTGCATAGAAAAGACTCTGCACTGCTTCGGGAAGCATACCCTTGCTCTCATAAATGAGCCCGAGCCTGTAGTATGCGTATGCATTATTAGGGCTTGAGTCGATAGCAAGTTTGTAGTTATCAATTGCCTTGTCTTGCTCATTCAGTTGCTCATAAAGAGCACCGTATCCAAGGTAGGTATCAGCCAAGATGTCCTTAGTTGCATAACCCTGAGCTATTGCTTCTTGCCCAAGTTTGAGCGCTTCATCAAGCTGAATTTTAGCTGTGTCAGTATTCTTCTTTATATTTATGTAGGCAAACGCAAGCGAAGCGTGCCCTCCAGGATCAAGTGGATTCAACGAGACTCCTTTCTCAAACTCGTCAATGGATTTTGCATCGGACAACTGAAGATAGAGCTTCCCAAGCTCATAGTGATAAAGGAAGAAATCGGGGCACCTTCTTATGGCTGCACTGTACTGGTCAAGTGCATCCTGCACATAATCGGAGGGGTTCTGCACATTTGGCATAACGGCACCTGTGTAATAATGCGCGAGGTCATAGTGAGGAGAAGCATCAAGAGGATTGAGGTCAATTGCAGTCTGATACATTGATATAATCTCTGTCCCAGAAACTGTTCCGACTTTTGCCGAAGCAATCCTATCGGTATTTGCTGAAAGGAACGGGAATAAGAGCATCAGAAATATTGCAATAAAAACAATACCCAGTGATATGAGGCGGTTAACATAAGAAAATTCATTTTTCTTGAACTTGAGCTCTTTTACAACACCCTTCTTAATAAAAAATTCCCTGATTGGGCACTTGAAAGCAAATATCTTCGGTTCACCCTGCGAAAGGATCAGCCCGAATACAAAGAAGAATAACATCGGCATAAACATTAGCGACCAATCAAAATCAATGAAGGCATGAAGAGACATTCCTACTACCCCTGCATAAATCCCTGCAAGTAGTGGTGAATAATAGCTCCTTACAACCTTGAATCCCTTCACAAAAAGTGAACCTATCATATAGAGGAACGCAGCTCCGCCAACCACGCCCAATTCATCGAGCACCTGGAAAAAGATGCTATGAGGAAATTTTGAAAAGAAGTATATTGACCTGTATTTTGCATACACATACTGATAAGTTCCATTGCCCGTACCAAAAATAGGATGAGACTTCAGGATATTGAGGCTGTCTTTAATCATATAGAGGCGACTTCCAAGCGACAAGTCTCCCTGACCTTTCAAAAACAAAAAGGTGTCTTTAACTTTGTTTATTAGTAAGGTAAATATCGGCAAGAAAACGTCTTTCCTTACAATAATCAGCAACGCCAAGACAACTGCAATGCCAACGAAGTATATGATGCTTATCTTTCTCTCTCTGCCTTTAGTGAGCAAAACGAAAAGAAGTAGAGCAACCGTAAACGTAAGCAATGCTCCTCTCGATTGTGTGAGTGCAAACGTAGCCAGGAAAAGAAGTGATAGCAGAACGTAAAAGAGTTTTTTGTAAAGCTTGTCCACCCTTAACAAGGCTCCCAATGAGATGAAGAAAGGAAGTATCAAAAATGCACCAAATGTATTAGAATACTGGAGCGTTGAAGAAATTGATGCTCCTTGAATAAGCCCGTAGCCCAGCAGAAATTTGAAGAAGAGGCTCTGAAGATTGAGTTTATATCCAATGAAGGCAAGGATCCCTAAAAGCGAGAGAACAGTGCTTATTGCAAGCATTGTCCCAACTGCAAAATCGTAAAGTCGCTCTTTCTTTACGCTATCGAGAACGATATAGAAAATTACCAAGTAATCAATGACTTTGTATAGTTCAGTGAGAGTTGCCTGGAAATACACCGTGAAAAATAGAGAAATAAAGGAAACTACGAGGAAAAGGAAAAGTGCAAGCCCAGAGCCGCTTTCTCTCAACGGCTCGCCCTTCACAAACTTTAGGTAAGCAAAGAGAAATCCCGCAGGAAGAGAAAGAAGAAGTGTAGCGTATGTCTCCCAGACAAAGTACCCACCCTGGAAAATGGAAGCAAAGGCAATTGGCACGAATGCAAGTATAACTAACACAAAATGAACATCAAACAAGCTTGCTCTTTTTGCTTTGGCATCTACATTATGTTTGCTAACCTGAATATTCTTTTTATTCTTTGCCATCGAGAAGATTATATTGAATTTCGCCTAAATTAAAAATCACTTACCCAATTCCTTTTCCAAATCGTCGATAATCTTGATTTCAAGACTGTAAACACCCGCAGAATAATTCCTTGGCGCACCAAATTTTCCATATATATCATTGTAGAATGACAACGTTGAAAAGTATTTATCGGCTTCGATTTTGTTTCCACTTGCAAGCTCATAGATTCCTTGTGCAAAATTCAAATCAAGGCTTCCTGAGTTATATTCCTCTGCTTTATTAAGATGAGCATAGGCATCTGTTAAGTCTTTTGCAACATAGCAGTAAGCGACAGAGAGCCAGGCTTGTATGTTTGGATTTGTCGGGTAGAGGCGCTCCGAAGCCAGAAGATAATCAAGAGCAGTACTTGACCTTTGAGGGAGATACAACATCCCAAGCCTGAAAGGAGCTCTGTAATCGTACGGATTAAGTTCATATGACTTTTCATAGGCTGAAATCATCTGGGTAGTTGATACGGAAGATTCAGTTTTGGCCTGACTTTTTGAGATAAGCTCTCCAAGATAGTAATAATACGCAGAACTTTTGCTGTCAAGCGTGATTGCCTTATCCATCAAATCAACATAGGAACCTACACTTGAAAGAGATGAAGGGCTTTCTGCCTGCACGGCATACCTTGAAGCAGTCATCTTAGGCAGAAGGTTAAAATATGATACAAAGACAAGCACCACGCCAACTAATGTAAAAACAACTTTGTGAGCAATTCTTATGCGAACAAAATCAGGTTCTACAAGCAGTGCCAGCACAAAGAAAAGCAACACAAACATAATTGGATATATGTCAACATCGATACACATATGGAATAGCATTCCCACGATTCCTGCAACAAGACCTTTATAGATGAAGTCATCTTTTTCGCTTATCGATTTCAAAAACCCCTTGAGAATCACGCATCCTGAGAACAGAAAAAATGCAATCGTGCCAACAATGCCAGTTTCTGCAAGAAGCTTGAAAAAAAGCGAATGCGGGTCTATACGAAATGGCTGCATAATGGTCTCATTGATTGTGAACATATACCTGAATGTCCCAAGCCCGAACCCAGTAATTGGGCGCTCAAGGAAAATCTTAAATGCAAGCAAAGCCATATGAATCCTCCACCAAAGGGAGTTATCGCCTGAAAGACCCGTAGCAAATTTCACAAGTATGTCTGACTTGCCGAGGTTTGCAAGGATAATTTCCTTAGGCGAACCAACTGCAATGAGAATCACCGAGCCGACTAACACAAGAAGCATATCTTTCCAGGTTTTGCGTAATTGCCTCACGGAAATTGCAAGGAAAACGATTCCTCCAAGAGCAAATGCAATATAGCCACCCCTCGAGACTGTAAGGAATAGTAAGAAAAGAAAAAACATAGGAACTACAGAAAAAAGCCTTTTGATATTTTTATCTTCTATTCCAAGGTAAATCCCCAAACTTAAAAAGATTTCAAGCACAAGAAAAGCTGCAAAAGTGTTGGTATATCCCCAGATTGAATCAAGAGGGGCACTTCCAAAACTTGCTAAATAAAACCTCACATAACTAAGCACCCCAATGAACAAACCGAATGCTACAAGTGCATAAGAATAAAACTTGCGGTCAGAGGCATCGTGAATAGTATTTATCACAACAACAAAGAGCAATACAGGTGTTACGATGCGATATGTTTCGACGATTGAATCATACTTTGAGATAGAAAACGGAATGAGCACTAAGAACGCCAAAACAAAAATCAAAACTAGCGGGCTAAACGTAAATCTGTGCACCTCTCCCTCGTTAAAGAGAACACACCCAACAAAAATTATGAAGATTGCTATAATGCCAAGCGCAAACACATACGAATGGGCAATAAATATAAGCTCGCTATATTTTGAAATTGCGCCAGCTAAGAAAACAAAAAGTACAACCAAATACACAACGATTTTCTTGAGTTTCACATGCTATGACCCTCTAACAAAAATAAGATGGAAGATATTCTTGTTGCCAAAAAGGCTTGAGAAGAAACTGAAAAATGAACCTTTGCGCAATGGCGACTTGATGATGTTAAAAGAGCATTCATTCAAGTCAAACACTAAAAAAGTTTTCTTTTGCATTGTTTTACAATTTTATCATATTTCATCAAATACCAAAATAACAGCATTGACTCATATATCAAATGTCACTCCGCGCTCTTTCGATTGTCTTTGCATTTTCTTTGTCATTGTGAGACACCGTAGGTGCCGTGGCAATCTCGTATTTCGGTCTCGTCGTCATGCTGAGAAGTTGTAACTCAGCATCTTTTTTTTCAGTACTTTTTTGTCTTTTGGACGGAGTCTCGAGAAGAATTTTCTTACCCCCTCAAATGAATGAAGACCCTGAAACAAGACTTGACTTCGTCAAGGAACAGAGCGCAGGATGACCAGTCACTCAGAAATCACCACAATACACTACAGCCCTAAGAAATGTTCAAAGTTACCCTGAGTTATTAAATTCGTATCGCTTTCAGGATAAGCCCTGGTAAAAGTTTTTGGAAACTTCTTCCTTGCCTTCTTGCTCCATTTAAATTCATATGCTGATAATTTGCCACCCTGCTCCTCAATGTAATCAATTTCCTGTTGCTGCACCGTACGCCAGAAATATCTATTAAGGTCGATATTATTATAGTACAAATATTTCATGCGTTCGCTGATGAGGAAGTTTTCCCAAAGAGCTCCCACATCATTACGATTGATCAAGAGATTGAAGTTTCCTATAATGGCGTTGCGGATTCCGTTATCATAAAAATATACCTTCTTGCCTTTTCTGATTTCATTGCGGACGTTGCGGCTAAAAGCAGGCAAGCGGAACACTACAAAAGACTTCTCAAGAAGGTCTATGTATTTCTCTACAGTTTCCTGGTCTGCGTTTACCAGCTGACCAACTTCGCTATAGGATACTTCGCTGCCCAATTGAAGAGCTAAAGCTTTGAGTATTTTATCAAGAAGGATTGGCTTTTTAATCTGCTCCAAAG
The DNA here is from genome assembly GCA_049967855.1 of Caldisericaceae bacterium. Classification (GTDB taxonomy): domain Bacteria; phylum Caldisericota; class Caldisericia; order Caldisericales; family Caldisericaceae; genus JAIMJY01. The sequence continues at coordinate 3,519 of JBMFRX010000004.1, read as the reverse complement.
TCAATAAGTCCTTATATAAGTAACTATTTGCAAGCGATTTAAGTAGCTCTTTCTCCTCTCCAGGCTTTGACACAATTTCAGGATAATAGCCGTAGATAAGGCGATGTTCTAAAAGTCTTTTTTCTTCCAGCTCGCCATGATGCTTAACCATTTCCGTAAATGATAAAGGGAAAAGCATAAATTCATACTTCCGACCTGTTAAAGGTTCACTGATCTCGTTAGCTAAATCAAAAGATGATGAGCCAGTAACGATAACCTGAGTACCTTTAATCTGGTCGCTAAAAAGCTTTAAAGTGATCCCAACATTCTTAATTCGCTGGGCTTCGTCAATAAAAACAATTTCTGCACTGCCTACGATGGATTTCAAAGCTGTTGATGTAGTATCTGCCAACAGAGCCCGCACGTCTGATTCATCAGCATTTAGATATAATACTTTTCTTCTAAGCTTATGCAGAAGCATTTCAATCATAGTTGTTTTACCAACCTGCCTCGCACCTGAAACTATTATTATTTTTCCCTTGAAAAGGTGTTCAGTAATTTGCTTTTCTAAAGCCCTTTCTATCATTTCGTACCTCCCTTATATCAATATCATTATAATATTATTCGGTTATAACCGTATTAAATTATAATATTCTCCGATTTAAATGCAAGACAAAGGCGGGGAGTTTGTCATTGTGAGCGTGAGCGATGGGTCTTCTTTAAGTCTCCTTGCTAAGCCCAGAACATCGGTATGCTGCTTCGCCTTCGGACTTGACTGCTTCAAGGAACAGAGCGCAGTGACACGAGGGAGAAACCAAAAGGCGATCCTTCGGGCTAAAGCCCTGAGGATGACAAAAAAGTAAGTGTCATTGCAAGCCCGATGCCTCTGCCTTTTACCAAGGATCTCACAAGTAAAAAGAGAGACTGCTCGCTTCGCTTGCAGCGACAGAAAAAGTGTCTTTCTGAAGCTTTTCCTCAATGAAGTTGAGTCGTCTTTTGCAAGATAGGAATCTCACGCTTTATTCTTGCTTTCCTAAAAATGCGAAAAATCTTTGAAAATATCCATTAGCTAAATCAAAACCCGAAGACCTCAAAAGCCACGTCAATATCAAATAAACTATTCCAACAAAAATTACTATAATCCCGAACCTCAAAAGAGCGGTAAAGAATCCTGCACTCTGTGGAATAAACCGCTTCAAAATTAATAAAAGAACGCCAGAAACTGCCGAGGCAAAAACTATCTTCAAAAGCTCCACATAAATTTTATGCGAACTTATCCCACTTACATAGTGTTTTTTTCTAAAACTGAATGCATAAAGTACCAACGCAGTAAAAGTGACGATTGTAGTTGCAAGGGCAATGCCCGGAGCTCCCCAAAAATGTGCAAAAATAATATCGAGCACAATATTAATTCCTGCAGTAATAAGACTTATATACATAGGTGTTTTTGTGTCCTTAAAAGAGAAAAATGCGTTATGAAAGATAGAGTTGAACGAAAGCGCAAACAACCCCACCGAATACATCGCAACGCAACCTGCCGTAAGATTTGTTGCCGACACATTAAACGCTCCCCGCTCAAAAAGGAGCTGAACAATCGTATGCGAGAACACAACAAAAAGCACAGAGATAGGAATCATTATATAAGCAAGTGAAAACAGAGACTTTTCAAAAAGGCTTGAGTAGTTACCATTATCCTCTTTCACGGCATAAGTTGAAAAGCTGGGATATATAGAAACAGAAATTGAAGTTGCAAAAAGACCGTAAGGGATAAGAAAAACTCTCTGGGCAAAGTTTAACGCAGAAATTGAGCCATAAGGCAAGAACGACGCAACCGTTTTATCTATTATTTGATAAATAATTCCAATGCCACTTACAACAACTATTGGAAGCATAAGGCGCACAAATTCAGAAATTTCATCCCACCTAATTTTATGAACTTCAAAAATATAGAAAAATTTCCAACGGTATCTTAAAACAAAAAACATTGCAAAGAAAAGTAACAACCCAAAAAGATTCTGTCCCAGAGCCCAGCTTCCAATACCCATAAAAGGTGAAAGAAGAACAAGAGATAACGGAATAAGCATATTGCTAACTAAACCAATAAAGGCAGGGTAAAGAAATTGTCCCTCAATCTGAAATAGTCCCGTAAAAAGCCCACTCAAGACCATCATAAAACCATATGGAGTAAGAAACTTCATAAAGTTTGAAGCAAGTGCAAGACGCTCGCCTGTAAACCCAAATGCAACAATCTTTATAAAGAAGCTGCTAAACAAAACAAGAAAAAGCGAAATCATCGCAAGCACAATTGAAAAGATAAAGAAAATTTGATTCACAAAGATTTTTGCATCGTGAATACTTTTTGTCTTTTTCTCTGCATATTCACGTATTACAACCGTTTGCATTCCTCCTGAGAAAAGCCCCAGTATCATTGAGGGGATAAGCATTGCGATAAGAAATGCGTCGGTTTGTGCGGTAGCTCCAAAGTATTTAGCAACAAGAACCTCTCTTGCATAGCCAATGACTTTGCTCAAAAATGTAATAACCATTATTATAATTGCTGCCTGGGATACATTTTGTTTGGTTAAAAAGCTAACTCTTTTCATTGATTATTTTTTCTGTACCACTCGATTGTTCTCTTTAAGCCGACTTCAAGGGAAATTTTTGGCACAAAGCCTAATTCCTTCTTTGCAAGTGTCCCATCAAGACTAATTCTATGCACTTCGCCTTTGCGAGCTTGGCTGTATTGAGGATTAATCTCTTTTGATAATACGCCTGCAAAAATTCTCGTCAGTTCGTTAACAGATATCTCAATGCCTGTGCCAATATTGTATGTTCCCTCTTCACTGTCCATTGCAAGCAAGTTTGCCCTTACAACATCTTCAACAAAAACATAATCTCTCGTTTGGGTGCCATCACCATAGATTATTGGGTTTTCTCCTTTGAGTATCCTTCCTGTAAATATTGCAATAACACCTGCCTCACCCAGAGGGTCTTGCCTTGGACCATACACATTTGCATATCGTAAAATTACGCGCTCAATACCATAAAGCCTTTTAAAGTAGTTTAGGTAATTTTCAACACAGTATTTTGCAACACCATAAGGTGAAAGAGGTTCAATTGGTGTATCCTCATTTGCAGGCAAAACTTTTGGCTCTCCGTAAAGTGCACCACCAGTTGAGGCAAAAACAACTCGTTTTACTTCATACTTTACTGCAAGTTGAAAAAGGTTCGTTGATCCAACAATATTAATTTCCGCATCAAAAACTGGATCTTCAACAGACTTTCTTACATCAATCTGAGCTGCATGATGATTCACAATCTCTGGTTTAAACTCCTTAAAGACCTTTTCAAGGGCATTTCTATCTCTTAAATCCGCGTTGTAAAATTTTGCCTTTGTGTTTAAGTTCTCCTTCTTACCTGTTGAAAGATTATCCAAAACTGCAACTTCAAAACCATTCTCAACAAATGCATCTACAACATTTGACCCGATAAAACCCGCTCCACCTGTAACAAGAACCCTCATAATGTTTTTTCTCCTGT
>JBMFRX010000003.1:0-99258 GCA_049967855.1 Caldisericaceae bacterium | reverse complement strand
GTTGTAACAGGAAGAGTTGAAAGAGGTATTGTCCATACAGGTGATGCAGTTGATATTGTTGGACTTTCCTTTGAAATCAAAAAGAGTGTTGCAACAAGTGTTGAAATGTTCAGAAAGATTCTTGATGAAGGTAGAGCAGGAGACAACATCGGAGTCCTCTTGAGAGGTATTGACCACGAAGAAGTTGAAAAAGGTATGGTCCTTGCAGCTCCAGGCTCCATTAAGCCCTACAGAAAGTTTGTAGCAAGAGTCTACATCCTTTCAAAAGAAGAAGGTGGACGTCACAAGCCATTCCTTACAGGTTACAAACCTCAGTTCTTCTTAAGGACAACTGATGTAACTGGTACCATTGCCCTTCCTGAAGGTGTTCAGATGGCTATGCCAGGCGATAACGTAGATATGACTGTAGAGCTTATCTATCCAGTTGCTCTTGAAGAGACTCAGAGATTTGCTATCCGTGAAGGCGGCAGAACTGTAGGAGCAGGAGTAATAACTAAGGTTATTGAATAAAGGTGAAAAATGAGAGATATTATTTTGCTTGAATGTACCGAGTGCAAACACAGGAATTATGCAACTACTGTCAACAAGAAAACAAACAAGGAGAAATTGCAACTAAAGAAGTACTGCAACAGTTGCAGAAAACATACAGTTCATAAGGAGGTAAAGGCGTAGGCTCGTAGCTCAATTGGTAGAGCATCGGTCTCCAAAACCGAGGGTTGGGGGTTCAATTCCCTCCGGGCCTGCCAGATAATATGAAAGATAAGGCCAAGAATGTGCAGAAGCATCAACAGGTAGTTAAAACAAATCGAGGCTCTTTTGTCGACTTTCTTAAGGGTGTTTGGTTTGAATTAACTCAGAGAGTTAAGTGGCCGACGAGAAAGGAGCTTACTCAGTATACCATAGTCGTGGTTGCGTTTATTGTTTTCTGGGCAGCTTATATTGGTTTGTGGGATTTCATTTTTGCTAAAGGGGTAGAGTTAATAACTAAATAATATGAGCGAAGAAAACGAACAGCTTGAGAACACAAAGTCTTCGGAACCTCGTTGGTATCTTGTTCATACCTATTCTGGCTCTGAGAATAAAGTACGTTTGGCTATTGATGAGCGTCGGAGAGGCTTGGGACTGGAAAATATAATCTTGAGAGTTGAGCTTCCAGTCGACCACTACAGCGAAATTGACCAGAAGACTCACAAACGCAAGATAAAGACTTTGAAAGTATTTCCTGGGTACTTGCTTGTGCAGATGGTTCTCACAGATGAGACCTGGTATATCGTGAGAAATACTCCTGGCGTTCTAGGTTTTGTCGGTCCTTCTGGCAAACCTACTCCATTAAGCGAGGAGGAAGTTTCTACTATTCTTGATAGGATTTCTGAGGAAGAGGCAAAAGAAAAACTCAATTTTGCTGTTGGAAACAGGGTTAAAATTCTTGCGGGGCCTTTTAAAGATATGGAAGGCACTGTTGAATCGATCGATGTTGAAAAAGGTGTAGCTAAAATTACGCTGAAGATGTTTGGAAGAGAAATGCCTGTGGAAATTCAAGGCGAATACATACAAAAAACTTAAGAGGTGAAGTAGAATATGGCAAAGAAGAAGAAAGTAATAGGATTGGTTAAGTTGCAAATAGAGGCAGGAAAGGCCACTCCTGCACCGCCTGTCGGACCTGCTCTTGGGCAGAAGGGCGTAAATATAATGGATTTCTGCAAGAAATTTAATGCAGCAACACAGGGTCAGGAAGGCTATATTATTCCTGTTGTAATTACTGTTTATGAGGATAAAAGTTTCACTTTTATCACAAAGACTCCACCAGTTTCTTCGCTCATAAAGAAGGTTTTGAAAATTGAGCTGGGTTCTTCTGAACCGAACAAGAAAAAGGTTGGTACTGTAAAGCGTTCACAGCTTGCAGAAATAGCTAAAGTAAAACTCCCAGACCTTAACACAATCGATCTTGAAGCCGCTACCAAGATCATTGAAGGTACTGCGAAGAATATGGGTGTTAACGTTATAGAAGGATAATTTTTTGTGGGAGACATAGCGTCTATTACCACAAGGAGGAAAAATGAAAAGAAGTAAAAGGTACAGAGAATTGAGCAGTAAGTTAGAAAAGGGAAAGGTTTATTCCCTTGATGAAGCTCTTGACAAAATCTCGGAGCTAAAGAGTGTTAAATTTGATGAAACTGTTGAAGCTACTTATGCGCTTAATGTTGATCCAAAGCAAGCTGATCAAAACGTTAGGGGCGTTATTACCTTACCGAACGGGACAGGTAAAAGTGTTAGGGTGCTTGTTTTTGCTACAGGCGAGAAGGTTCAAGAGGCAAAGGATGCTGGAGCAGATTTTGTTGGTGCAGAGGACCTCGTGAACAAGATTGAAAAAGAAGGGTTCATTGATTTTGATGTTGCTATAGCAACGCCTGATGTTATGCGTTTAATTGGTCGTGTAGCTAAGATTCTTGGACCAAGAAAGCTTATGCCAAGCCCAAAGGCAGGTACTGTTACAATGGACATCGCGGCTGCTGTTAAGGAATTCAAGGCAGGAAAAATTGAGTTTAGAGTTGATAAAACTGGTGTAATTCATACTGTTATTGGTAAATCCTCTTTCACGAAGGAAGCCATAAAAGAGAATTTGTTAGCTCTTAACTCGTCTATTCTCAGTGCAAGGCCCTCTTCCGTAAAGGGGCAGTATTTAAAGAAGGCATACATTTCCTTAACTATGTCGCCTTCTGTTAGACTGAATACTCAGGAACTTTTGAAAGCGTAGTTATTAACCGTAGACAGTTGGTGGGGTTTCCCTTAAAAGTGCCAGCCGAGGTTATTCAAAGATATATATTATCATTTGGATATACTCGGCTTGTTACTGCCGAGTATATTGATTTTTAGGAGGTTCTATGAAGAAAGAAGAAAAGAAGGTTATGATTGAAGAGATTAGCGAAAAGCTTAAGGAGCTTGACAGTACCTCAGTTCTCTTTGTGGACTTTAAGAGAATTAAAGGCAACGACATTGCTAATCTCAGGAAAACCTTGAAAAAGAATGGAATCGTTTATAGGGTTGTGAAGAGCGACCTTCTCAGAATTGCTGCAAGAGATGTTAAAGTTGATATGGATCCATCGGTTTTCAAGGGAAACGTAGCTTTGGCAATTACAAAGGGCGAGCCAAATGAACTTGCAAAAACCTTTGTAGATTTAAAAGACAAGGATGAAGCCTCTTTATTTGAAGTGAAGGGCGCTTTTGTTGAAGGTAGCTGGCTCAATACTGCACAAGTTGTTGAATTATCAAAGCTACCACCAAAACCTGTTTTAGTGGGTAAGTTACTTTACCTTATCAATTCGCCTCTCTCAAGGTTAGTTACAGTGCTTTCAAAGCCAGAGAGGGATTTAGTTACGGTGTTGAATCAAGTAAAAGAAAATAAAGAGCAGCTGGGTGCTGCATAAATTTTAGGAGGCTAAAATGACTAAAGAAGAAATTATTGAAGCAATTGAGAAAATGAGCGTTCTCGAACTTTCAGAGCTTGTTAAGGCTTTGGAAGACAAATTTGGCGTAACTGCTGCTGTTCCAATGGGAGCAATGCCTGCTCAGGCTGCTCAAGCAGCAGCTCCAGCAGAAGAGAAAACTGAATTTGATGTCGTAGTTACTGGTTTTGAAGCTGCAAAGAAAATTAATGTGATTAAGGTTGTTAGAGAAACGCTTGGACTTGGGCTTAAAGAGTCTAAAGACCTAGTTGAAGCTGCAGAGAAAGAACCGCAAAAGATTAAAGAATCACTTGCGAAGAAAGATGCAGAAGACCTAAAGAAGAAGCTCGAGGAAGCTGGCGCAAAAGTCGAAATGAAGTAAAGTCTGTTTACGATTGTTTTTAGGGCAGCCTTGTGCTGCCTTTTTTGCTTTTCTAATTTAGTTGTCAATAAAGCTTGACTTTATTTCTTGTATTTACTATCATATAGCATATGGTAACCGATAAGATTCATTACTACGATGGGTTCTTCTACAGGAAATTTGTGGACCCTAATTTGCAAAGCGTGAGAAACACTATAGGCAACTTAGTTTTAGCTTCAACCAGTGTTATTGATATTGGATGTGGCACAGGGAGCCTTGTTTTTGAGCTTGCGTCAAAGTGCTCCAAGGTTGTCGGGCTGGATGCATCCTCTAAGATGATTGATTTTGCAAACACAAGAAGCTCTATGGAGCAATTACGAAATGTTTCTTTTGTACACGGAGGTTTGGAATATTTGGCCAGCGTTAATGATTTGGAGTTTGATTATGCGATTTTCTCAATGTCTCTGCATGAGATGCCACACGGCGAGAGGCAAGCTGTTTTGAAAGAGGCGATAAGAATATCTAAAAGCGTTATCCTTGCTGACTACTTTGTTCCTCAAAACTCTTTTTATTCAACGTTAAGTGTTTTACTGATAGAATTCATTGCGGGGTTTAACCACTTTAAGGGATACCTTGATTTCAGAAAAAGCAACGGCCTTGACTCATTAATTTCTCTGAATAATCTTAAGGTTGTTTCAGAAAGTATTGATAGGTCCAATAGTATAAGAATCGTTCATACCTTGAGAAGTGAAAAATCTATCCCTTGACTTGCAGAATCCATAACCATTTTTTGATTGAGGAAGTTGTTTCAAAGTCGGCAGATGCTTGAAAATTATTTGAAAAATCATATAATATATTTGCCCTCAGAAAAATATATGATATTGTTTTGATGGTTTATTGTAATATTAGGTGAGGTGACTTATGTCTTATGACCAAGAATTAAAGTCTTTTCTTTCTGAACTTGCATCTGACTCCCCAACTCCTGGAGGTGGAACTGCCTCTGCAATTAGTGGAGCAATGGGCATATCTCTGCTTGCAATGGTCCTTGGGGTTTATGCCAAAAAGTTGAAGGTCCAGGAAAGAAAAACATCCATCCTTAATAGAGTGGAGGAATTAAAGAGCAAAAGCAATGATTTGCTTGAGCTTGCCAACAATGACAATGTTGCTTTCGATAAAGTAATGGAAGCTTATAAATTGCCAAAAGCAACTGAAGATGAAAAGAAAAAAAGGACAGCAATGATACAGGATGCGCTGAAGGGCGCAACTATGTCTCCGTTCAGGATTTTGAGGAAAGTGAGCGAAACCTATGATACTGTAGAATCCATTCTTGAAAATTCTTCAGATAGTACTTTGAGCGACCTGCTTGAATCTTTGTGTCTTTTGGAGGCTGCTGCAAGTGGGGCTCTTTATAATATTAAGATAAATTTAAACTCAATCAACGATGAAGCATTTGTTAAGAATATTGCAAATGAGTCTAAAGATATTTTTGAGAGGTTTCTTGGTTTGCTTCGCAAAGTTAGAGAAGCAAGCGAGAAAAAACTTTTCTAAGGAAAAACCAGGAGGTTTATTTAATGAATGATTATGATGAATTTAGAGACTTGAACGAAGAGGTTCTTCAAGCCAAAACAGCCCGTGAGCTTTATAAGATAGCACAGGCTCTGAAAGTTAGAAATTACACCCACTTTAAGAAGGATGAGCTCATTGCGGAGATACTCAGTAGTGCAAGGTCAGTGATTCGCAATGAAAAGGTAGCGGAAGAGCCTGAACAAATCTTAATACAAGAAAAACCCAAAGAAGATATTATTGTTCAAGCACCAGTTGAGGAAGAGCCAGTTAAGGAGAGACATTTTACAGAAAGGAGATATGAAAGCGAGCGCGAGCGAGAGCCAGCAAGACCTGCAGAGACAAATGTAACAAAAGGATTGTTTGAGCTCCACCCTGATGGATACGGCTTCTTGAGGTCAAATTACTTCCCGACTTTTTCTGATGTTTATGTTTCACCGCCATTAATTCGAAGATATGGTTTAAAAACTGGTGATACAGTTGTTGGAGTAGTCCACAAGCCCCAGAGAGAAGGAGAGAAATATCCTTCCTTGGTTAGCGTTGTATCAATTGACGGTATAAAAGTGAACGGGTTCTTTAAAAGGAATAATTTCGAGAGCCTTACGCCTTATTATCCTACTAAGAGGATCGTTCTTGAGACCCCAGGATGCAATATTGCTTTGAGAGTTCTTGATTTGATTGCGCCTCTGGGTAAGGGTCAAAGAGGGCTTATTGTATCGGCTCCTAAAGCAGGAAAAACTACGCTTATGAAGGAAATTGCCAAGAGTGTAGCTAAGAATTCTCCAGAAATAAATCTGATGATTCTGCTTATCGACGAAAGACCTGAAGAAGTAACTGATATGAAAAATTCGGTTGCTGCAGAGGTCATTAGCTCAACATTTGACCAACCACCTGAAAATCACATTAGAGTAGTCGAACTTGCAATTGAAAAGGCTAAGAGGCTTGTTGAAGTTGGAAAAGATGTAATGATTTTGCTTGACGGTATAACAAGGCTAACGAGAGCTTATAACCTTTTGAGTTCTTCGACGGGCAAAACTCTTTCGGGTGGACTTGACCCAGCTGCAATAAAAGGTCCAAAGAAGTTTCTTGGCGCGGCACGTAGTATAACGAACGGCGGCAGTCTTACGATACTTGCAACCGCATTGATTGATACAGGATCACGTCTTGACCAGGTTATCTATGAAGAGTTCAAAGGAACTGGAAATATGGAAATAATTCTTGATAGAGAGCTTGCTGAGCAGAGAATTTTCCCAGCAGTTGATATTAAGAAATCAGGAACAAGAAAGGAAGAATTGCTTTATACTGCTGAAGAGTACCGTAAGATATGGGCGCTGAGGAAATTTATTGGCGAGCTCGAACCTCAGGAAGCACTCGAAAGACTCATAGAGATGTTAGAGCAAACTCACTCAAATGAAGAGCTTTTGAGGAGCATTTCGGTGCAAAATGACAGATAGAATAGGTAAAATTGAAGTAGTCACAGGTTGTATGTTCTCTGGAAAAAGCGAAGAACTGATACGAAGGTTGAAAAGAGCACGTATTGCACGTTTGAATATTCAGGTATTCAAGCCTGTTGTTGATACGCGGTATTCTAAAATAGAAGTCGTTTCTCATGCTGGTGAAAGCATCGAAGCGATTCCTGTATCGAACTCTGAAGAGTTGCTAAAAGCAGTTGAAAATGATACAAATGTTGTGGGGGTCGATGAATCTCAGTTCTTCGATATGGGCCTGGTAGACGCTTCGAGGGAACTTTCTAAGAGAGGCAAAAGAGTTATTTTGGCTGGCCTTGATATGGATTTCAGAGGCGAACCTTTTGGACCGATGCCTTTTCTTATGGCGATAGCAGATGAAGTTTTGAAGCTCCATGCAATTTGCATGGTGTGCGGAGAGGAAGCTACTATGACTCAACGGCTAATTGATGGTAAACCTGCTAAATATTCGGACCCAGTTTTGATGATAGGATCTGAAGAAAAGTATGAAGCTCGCTGTAAGTTGCATCACTATATTGATAGAGAGGAGTGATACAATTGATTGATAAAGTCCAAAAAATCCTGCAACGCTATGAAGAATTGTCTCATAGTTTGTCAGATCCTTCTGTTATTAACGATGCCGAGCTTTTCAAGAAATATTCCAGAGAAATCAAGGACCTTGAGCCGATTGTCAAAAAGTATAAAGAGCTCACAAGCATAGAAGAAGACATTAAAAGTACAGAAGAATTGTCAAAATCAGAAGAGCCTGAAATGGCTTCGCTTGCGCAAGCAGAACTCACTGAGCTTACGAATAAGGAAGAAGGGATTTTAGAAGAAATAAGAGAACTTCTCATACCTAAAGACCCTCTTGAAGAAAAGAACATAATAGTTGAGATAAGAGCAGGCGTTGGTGGTGAGGAAGCGGCGCTTTTTGCAAAAGACCTGTTCAGAATGTATATGGGATATGCGGAAAGAAAAGGCTGGAAAACAGAGGTGCTTGATGCTCACCCAACAGATATTGGCGGCTTTAAAGAGATTGTTTTCTCGATAACTGGCAAGAATGTCTATAAATACCTGAGATATGAAAGTGGAGTTCACAGGGTTCAGAGAGTTCCAGAGACAGAAGCCTCAGGAAGAGTGCATACTTCTACTGCCACTGTTGCAGTTTTGCCTGAGGCAGAAGATGTTGACGTGGAAATAAACCCAGATGATATAAGAATTGATATTTTTCACTCAAGCGGCCATGGTGGGCAGAACGTCCAGAAAGTTGCAACGGCTGTTAGGATATTACACAAACCCACTGGAATGATTGTAACCTGTCAGGACGAGCGTTCTCAGCTACAGAATAAAACAAAAGCTATGAGAATACTGCGTGCACGTCTCTACGATCTTAAAGAGCAAGAGGTTGAAAGTGCGAGGGTTAATGAAAGAAGGGCACAGATAGGCAGGGGCAACAGGAACGAGAGAATAAGGACTTATAATTTCCCGCAGGGACGTGTCACTGACCACAGAGTTAATTATTCAATTTACAATATACAGAGTGTAATGGAAGGAAACATTGACGAGCTAATAAATGTCTTGATTGAAGAAAATCAGAAAGAAATGTTAAGCGAAGTTAATGAATAGGACGATAAAAGAACTAACTGCAACAGTAAAAAAAGAACTTGAGTCTGTTTCCGATGCACCCGATGTTGAAGCCTACATCATCCTGTCTTTTGTATTAGGAATTCCAAAAGAACGCTTATACGCAGCCAGTGCTGATTATGTTGTAAATAGCGAAATGGAAGAAAAGATTTCCCGTATCACACAAGAACGGGAGAGAGGATTTCCTTTGTTTTATATTACAGGAAGAAAAGAGTTTATGGGGATAGAGTTTGAAGTTGATGAATCTGTTCTGATACCGAGACCAGAGACAGAGACATTGGTTGAAGAAGCACTTAAAGCTTCAGATGGCAAACCTTTAAACGTCCTTGATATTGGGACTGGTAGCGGTTGCATAATTCTTTCTTTTCTTCATCTAAATGAGCAATCACGCGGTACCGCAATTGATATTTCCGAAAGTGCGCTTACAGTCGCAAGAAAGAACGCAAAAAGACTTTCATTAGAGAGCAGGGTGCAATTTGTGCTGACAGACTTCAGAGCTTTTAACTGTGTTCATAAGTTTGATTTAATACTTTCAAATCCACCTTACGTCAAAACAGATCTGGTGAAAGCAATTAAGTTCGAGCCGATTGAGGCTCTCGACGGAGGGAAGGACGGGCTTGCGTTTTACCCTGTTCTCATTAAAAAGTCTTTTGAGCTTCTGAATCCTTCAGGACGTTTGATTCTGGAGATTGATGAAGATATGGGGACTTCAGTATCAGCAATGTTTGAAGCCACAGGTTTTACTAACAATAAAGTCATTAAAGATCTAAGGAACGTTGACAGATTTATATCCGGAGAAAAGATATGAACAATTTTGAAGATGCAAAAAAGGTGATTGAGGGACACGGGGTTATTGCTTTTGAGACAGATACTGTTATGGGAATCGGATGCAACGGGCTTGATAATTTAAGCGTGAGCAGGCTATTTGAAATCAAAGCAAGGCCACCTGATAAGCCCTTATATCTTCTTGCTTATTCAATGAGCGAGATTCTTGAGTACACTTCTTTAATTCCAGACTACGCTTTTGATTTAATGGAAAAACACTTTCCTGGGAGCGTGACTATTATTCTCAAATCATCTGGGAGGCTTTTTACTACACCCGGAAACATCGGTGATACAATAGGCGTAAGGATTCCTAAGGCGTATGCTCTTCTTGAATTTCTTGCATATTTAGATGTGCCGATATTGAATACAAGTGCGAATATTTCAGGAAGAGCTCCTCTCAAAACAAAACGGGAAGTAAAAAAAACTTTTTCAGGAGATGTTTATTTTGTGCAATTTGATTATAATATTGAAATGAGTGGTTCTCCTTCGACGGTTGTTGATTGCACAGGAGAGGCCCCAATAGTTGTTAGAGAAGGAAGTGTAAAGATATGAAGATTTATACATATGGCAATCCTATTCTTCGCAAAAAAGCAAAGAGAATAAAGAACATTGATAAGGCATTGCTTGAGACAATTGACAGCATGTTTAGGACAATGGAAGAGAGCAGCCCAAAAGGCGTGGGACTTGCTGCTACGCAAGTTGGGCTGAATATAGCCCTTTTTGTTTACAAACTGGATGATGATGAAGGGGTGGTAATAAATCCAGAGATTATTGATAGAAGCGGTAGTGAGATTGGAGAAGAGGGATGTCTATCTGTGCCAGGTATTTACGCACCGATAGAGAGGGCTGAAAAAGTGATTGTTAGGGGGATTGATGGTAAAGGAAACAGAGTAAAATACGAAGTAACTGGTCTGAAAGCAAGAGTCTTCCAACACGAGACAGACCACCTGAATGGCATTCTTTTTACTGATTATGTTGACAGCATAGATAATCTATATGTAGAGGAAGGGCATGAAGTTCCCGAAGAACTTATAGAGAAAATTCTTGAAAAATGAGAATAGCTTTTTTTGGTTCAAACGAATTTGCCGTTCCATTTCTGAAAAGTATAGCAAATGATGTTGTAATTGTAGTTACTACTGTTGATAAAATTGCTGGGCGTGGTAATAGGATTTTGATTAACCCAGTAAAAGCCTTTGCTATGGAACACTCAATAAAGTTTGTATCGGTAAATAAATTTGACCAGGCGGTTATTGATTCAATCAAAGAGGCCAAGCCAGATATTTTTGTTGTCGTTTCATTCGGCAAAATAATCCCTGCGAGTGTTTTAGGTATTGTTAGTTGTGCAGTAAATGTTCATCCATCAAAAGTTCCTTTGTACAGAGGCGCTGCACCAATAGAAAGGCAAATTATGGAAGGCGTAACAGAATCAGCCGTTTCAGTCATTAAGGTTTCAAATGAGCTGGATGCAGGTGACATTCTTTTAAGCAAGGAATTCCAAATTACTCCTTACGATACAAAAGAAAGTGTCGAGAAGCGTGTCGTTGAAGTTGGTGTTCCACTTCTCCAAGAGGCAATTAGACTTGTTTCTCACGGCAACTGCTCTTACAAGAGACAAGAAGGAATTCCCACATATGCAAAGAAAATAAGCAAAGAAGATGAGTTGATTAACTGGGAAAAAGATGCTACCTCAATTTGTAATTCTATAAGGGCTCTATACCCTAAACCTCTTGCTTATACTTTTCTAAGGAACCGTATATTGAAAATCGTGAAAGCAGAAATCATTGATTTTGACTGTGAAGCTGAACCTGGCACAGTTTGCGAAGTATCAAGAGATTTCTTTGTTGTAAAATGCGGAAGAGGAGCAGTGAAAGTAGAAGAAGTAATCCCGGAAGGCAAAAAGAGAATGCTTGCAAGAAATTTCCTTAACGGATATAGGCTAAACAAAGGCGAAAGATTGGGAGGCTGCAATTGAAAATTGTTGTATTGGTGAAAGTTGTTCCTGAAAAGATTTTTTTTGACCCAGCATCTCTGAGAATAAAGAGAGCAGGCGATTCAATTTTTAACCCACTTGATATGCATGCTTTGAAGGAAGCGGTTAAAATCAAGAGATTGTTTAATGGAAGCACAATTACTGTTGTGTCTATGGCGCCTGCCAAAGATGAGCTCCTGCTGAGCAGGCTTTTCTACTTTGAAGTTGACAGAGTTTTACAGTTGAGTGACGCCACTTTTGCAGGGTCAGATGCCTATGCAACGGCTTTTGTCATCAGTAAGGCAATTCAAATGCTTGCAGGTGATTTTGACATAATCCTTGCAGGCAATTTTTCAACGGACGGACTTACAGGACAGCTCAGCGGAGAGGTATCATCAATGCTGAACATTCCTTTTGTAACAGGAGTGTGGAATTTTTCCTTTGTTGAGAAATCTGTTTTAGTCAAAAGGCAAAATTCTGAGCACGAGCTTGAAACGTTCAATGTTAAAATGCCGTTGCTTCTTGCGTGTGATGGTTCAATCAATGATGGAATATCACCCAATATTGGCTCAATTCTAGAATCGCAGGGCAGAAGAGTTGAAGTGTACAATGCTTTAGAGCTTGGACTAAAAGATGTCTTTAATGGAGCTGATGACTCAAAGACCGTTGTTAACGGAGTTGACCAGATTGAACTTTGCAGTGGTAACAAAATTGTCAAAGAAGATTGGATGGAAGCTCTTTCTGAGCTTGTGAATCATTCAGGTGGGTTGATATGAAGGTTTTATCAGTATTTAAGAGCAGAAATCCTGTTGGAATAAACACTTTTGATAGTTTTGGCGAAGTTGTTTATGCAAGTTTTCTCGAAGACGCTTCGGTCGATTTTGTTCCTTTTGCGAAAGTCGAAAACCCATTTGATGGATATGCATTTTTGTCGAGTATTCCCGACATACTTTCGTATGATTTGATTGTTTTTTCTGATGAAACAGTCGTGAAGGAATCGGCTATGATTTTTGCGGGTAAATTGGGACTTGGGCTTATTGCTCATAGTAACGAGATAATAAGTAATAACGGAATAGTAATGGGCAAAGTTCTTGGATGGGACAACTTCGAGGCTCTTGTTAGTTCAAAAACAAAACCTTCACTTATGATATTCAGCAGCAAACAAGGTTATAACTATAATAGTTGTGATAGCCCAACCAAAGTGAGGTATGAAAAAACAAAATCTATTGCTTTCATCGCGAGCAATCCTTTGCCGCTCAACCCTTTGAGCGAAGCAAGGGTAGTCGTTTGTGTTGGCAGGGGTGTTAGAGAAAGCATTTTACCAAAAGTTAGGCAGTTTGCTTCTCTTATAAACGCCGAAATCTGCTGCACACGTCCTGTTGCAGACAGCGGGCTTATGGGACAGGATAGGGTTGTAGGCGATACAGGCATTTCCATTAAGCCTGATTTGTATATTGCCTTTGGTGTTTCTGGAGCAATTCAGCATCTTACCCAGGTAAACGCCAAACATATTGTCGCCTTCAATACAGACGCAAAGGCCCCTATCTTTGGAAAAGCTGACCTTGGCATCAATCTCAGTATGGAAGACGTTATTGATGAGCTGCTGATATGGGCGAGAAATTTCTCAAAGTAATTGAGATTCAAGAAATTTTTAAAAAACTCCTTCCACTCTTTCACTTGGATGTTTCATCCGAAGAAGTGCCTTTAGATTATTCACTCGGAAGATTTTTAGCAGCTGATCTATATTCTTTCGTCGATATTCCTCCATTTGACAAATCTCTGGTGGATGGGTTTGCAGTAAATTATACCGACGTAAAAGGTGCAAGTGCATCGAACCCTGTGATGCTTTCTCTCCAGGGTGAAATCAAAATAGGAGAGAAGCCAAAGCTCAAGCTAGATAAAGGTGGTGCAATCTTTGTTCCCACTGGAGGGTATTTGCCTGAAGGAGCTGACAGCGTTGTTATGAAAGAATACGCGGATACTCTTTCAAGAACTGTTTTTGTGATGAAAGACGTTGCACGTAACGAAAATGTTCTTATGCGTGGAGTCGATGTGAGGAGCAACGAGTTGATAGCAAAGAAGGGCGAGAGGATAACCGCAAATACAATAGGAATGATAAAAAGTGCGGCAGTTTCTGTGGTAAGTGTGTTCAAACCAATCAAAGTAGGCATTTTCTCAACTGGTGATGAACTGACAGAAAAGCATCCTTTGCCTTTCGGCAAGATCTACGATTACAACAGGATAACCCTGCTGAGTATGATTTCAAATGACGGCTTCTTGCCAACTGATTATGGGATTATTGCTGATGAAAAAGGAGCTCTTGTTAGGACTCTCGGAAGCGCCATTAAGGAAAACGATGTTGTAATAATGAGCGGAGGAACGAGCAAGGGGAATTTTGATTTTACTGTTTCTATAATAAACTCGCTTGGGTCTCCTGGAGTCGTTGTACATGGCCTGAACATATCTCCTGGAAAACCAACGGTATTTGGTGTAGTAAATGGAAAACTTGTTGTAGGCTTGTCAGGCAACCCTTTGGCTTCTGCGTTAATTTACAGGGTTATTGTAAGAGACCTCTTGGCAAAAAAACTGTCTCTCATTTTTCCTCACATTACCGTGATTGGCGAATTAGCTGAGAATGTGCCTTCAAAAAAGGGACGTGGCGAAATTGTCATTGGAAAAATGGGTATAACTGCTGAAAGGGTTTTGATATCTCCTATTTTTTCTGATTCAGCTTTTGTAAGTGCAATCAGCAAAGGAGACGGATTTTTTATGATCCCTTCTGACAGGGAAGGGCTTTACAAAGGAGAGAAAGTGAGGTTTGAATTATGGTAGATAGAGAAATATTTCTGAAAAAGCGTTCTCTTGAAGAAGCACTTGGCGTATGGCAGTCTCTGATTAAAACGTATGTTGCAAAATATCCATTGAAAGAAGAGAAAATATCTGTTTTTGACTCTCTTGGAAGAGTTTCATCGCAAGAAGTGGTCTCGAAACTATCATCTCCTTCTTACAATGCGTCGGCAGTTGACGGTTTTGCTGTTCATTCCAGTGAAACTTTTCTTGCGGATATCAAGAATCCAAAAGAACTTGTGATAGGAGTTGGTGCAATACCAGTTAATACAGGTGATGCAATGCCTGATGGATTTGATTCGGTCGTTATGATTGAAGACGTTTTTGCTGGGAACAAGCTTGAGGAAATCAATGAAAGCAAAATCAATAGCGTGAAAGTGCTGTCGAATGATAATTTTCAGAGTGGTGAGTCAATTAAAGTTCCTTTTCCTGTTGCTCCATTCAGGAATGTAAGGTTGATTGGGGATGACTTTTCAGCTGGCGATACTCTTGTGCACCCTAATCAAAAAATACGTCCTGAGCATATATCGATTATGCTAGCAGGAGGTGTCGACAGTCTGTACGTGAAAGAAAAGCCTGTAGTTTGCATAATCCCGACAGGGGAGGAGATTAAGCATCCTTTTGAAAAGCTCGAGAAAGGTGACATTTTTGATACTAATTCGTATATGCTCAAGGCAATGGTTGAGGATTCTCAAGGGATTGGGTATGTAACCGATGTACTCCCAAACGACGAGAATAAAATTGCAAATGCTATAAAATATAATTTTGATAAGGCCCACATTATCGTTGTAATCGGAGGCTCTGCCAAAGGAACGAAAGATCTTGTTTCAAAAATCGTTTCATCTGTCGGGAAAGTATTAGTTCACGGGCTTTCCATTCAACCTGGCAAACCGCTCTTAATTGGGAGCATAAATGATAAACCCATTCTTGGGATGCCAGGGTTTCCTGTTTCGTGTTTTTTGGATGCGCAATTCTTTCTTAAGAGCGCCATTGAAATTTTCACTGAACCAAACAAAACGTTTGGTTCTATTGATGCTTTAGTATTAAGGCCAATACCGTCATCTGTGGGAGTAAAAGAGTTCATACGCGTTAAAGTTGCCGATGTTAGTGGACAGATTATTGCTGTCCCTCTGAAAAAAGGAGCAGGGGTTCTTTCAAGTGTAACGGAAGCTGATGGTATTTTTGCCATTCCTGAGAACCTTGAGGGAATTGAAAGTGGAACAAGAATAACCGTAGACCTTTTTAGACCGGAGAACTATGTAAGAAATCAACTGTTGTTCATTGGAAGCAATGACCCTCTTCTGAATGCACTTTTTGATTTTACTGCAAGGCGCAATCCTGACTTTAGAGTTGGTGTTGTAAACGCAGGAAGCTTCGGCGGGCTTCTTGCGATGGAAAATGGGGAATGTTCAATTTCCTCGGTCCATCTCTTTGACGCTGAAACAGGTACCTATAACAAAACGTTCATTAAAAAGTACCTTTCAAAAGAAGCTCTAGTAATTAATTTTAGTTTAAGAAAACAAGGGCTCATTGTCAAAAAGAATAATCCTAAAAATATTAATTCAATAAGCGACCTTGTGAGGCCTGACGTGAAGTTTGTAAACAGGCAAAAAGGTTCAGGTACAAGAGTCCTTTTTGATTATTTGCTGAGAGAAAATGGTATCGATGAGATGCGGGTAAATGGATACGATTACGAGGAATACACACATCTGGGTGTTGCTAACGCTGTGAAGCTTGGAAATGCTGATTGCGGAGTAGGTATTGAATACGTTGCAAGACTTTTTGATTTGGACTTTGTTAACATAAAAGATGAGGAATACGACCTAATTGTACTTAAAGAAGAGCTCAGAAAGCCCGATATTCGGTTAGTACTTGAAACTATTAAATCAGAAGATTTTAGAAAATTTGCAAGGAATTTTAAAGGATACGAATTCCTGGGAGGTTTTAATGAAAAAACGAATCAATTTTAACGTTGTATTGCTTGGACTGGTAAGCTTTTTTACTGATGTCTCATCGGAGATGATTACTAAGGTTTTGCCTCTTTTTCTTGAGTCAATTGGTGCAGGAGGAGAGTTCATAGGCTTAATCGAAGGTTTGGCTGAGAGTACATCTTCCTTATTCAAAATAATTGCTGGCTATATCTCTGACAGATTCAAAAACAGAAAATGGCTCACTTTTATTGGGTATGCAGAATCAACTGTTACAAAAATATTTTTGCCCTTCACAACAACACCCGTAGGAGTTTTGATTATCAGGGTAACCGAAAGAATAGGTAAGGGAATAAGAACTGCACCGAGAGATGCTCTAATTTCTTCTTATACTGACGAAACGAATCGTGGCTTGAATTTTGGTTTGCATCGCGCACTTGATACGCTTGGAGCAGCTGTTGGTCCTTTGCTTGGAATCTGGGTGCTTAATAAATTCGGCAAAACAAATTTCCAGTCAGTTTTTAAGTTCGCTCTTATCCCTGCATTCATTGCCATTATTTTGATGCTTTTTGTGAAAGAGCAGCAGTTCAAAGAGGTAATCAAGGAGTCAAAAAAATCATCCAGTTTTGCTCTTGGGAAGCGATTTTACTTTTTTATTACTGTTATTGCTATTTTCACTTTGGGCAATAGTTCCGATGCATTCATAACAATGTATTCTGGGAATCTAGGTCTTGCAGCCACTACAATTCTTGCGCTGTGGGCTCTTCATTCTACAGTCTATGGCTTGCTTTCGACACCATTGGGAGCGCTTTCCGATAAAATTGGAAGAAAGAGAACAATCATTGCAGGTTATGCAGTATATGGGCTGGCTTATCTTGGCTTTGCTATAACAAAGAGTGTTTCTTCGCTATGGATTTTCTTTTGTGTGTATGCAGTTTACTATGCTCTTACAGAAGGAGCACAAAAGGCGTTTGTCGCAGATTTAGTCACAGACGATGAATCAAGAGGAACTGCTTATGGAATTTACAATTTTGGAGTAGGTATAATGGCGTTTCCAGCGTCTTTTATAGCAGGTGTGCTTTACCAGTACATAGCTCCAAGTTCTCCCTTTGTTTTTGGCGGAATCCTTGCGGTAGTTTCTTCAGCTCTTATACTCTTTGTTTGAGTCGTGCAGGGCTTCTCTCAGGAGTGGAGCGCCAATAATCTCAAAGAATACTACACTTGCCATTGTTATTACAAATATATAGGCACCTTGATTCCCGAGATAAAGTTTTGAGTGAGCTGCAAGAAAAATGCTTATCGTGGATTGCGGAAGCATGGCGCTACTTATAGCAAAGTTTGACAATACTTTTTCTTTGGTGATGTAGTTGCCGAATAAGGAACCAATGACCTTTCCAAAAACTCTTGCAATGATTATGTATACTACGAAAAGGTGGGCTTGTTCAAAAATCCCAAAAGAAAGCAAAGAGCCATTGATAATTATGAAAATAAGAAGTGCCACTGAGTCCACATCGCTTAGAGCCTTCATAACGGCTTTTTTGTTTGCCTTTGTGTTTGCAAAGACTACCCCAGCTATGAGCATTACGATGATTGTATGCAACTGCAAAACTTCACAAATTCCTATCGTTGTTAAGATAATCCCAATTATTAATGGCAAGTTGGGTAGTTTCTTTTCAAATTTGGTTACGACAACCGTAAAAACCAATCCAGCTAAGATTCCAAACAGAATTGAAAATATAACTTCTAAAGATGAGTTAAGGATTAACATCACGGAGGATGAAGACGATGGTGCAAGGCGAAGTAATGGGAATACCAGGAAGAACGCAATTTCAGCAATCAGATCGTCGATTACCACAAGATCTTTTATAAACTTTGTCACTTCTTCATCTGGGTGAATTTCCCTTACCAAAAACACTACGATGTCTGGAGCGGTTGGGACAGCAATGATTGCAATAAGAAGTGAAATTGACAGCGTCGTTTTCAGAATGAAATTTGCGGCTAAAAAAACCAGGGTAAATGTTACCAGAGATTCAACAAATGCGATAATGATTACTGTTTTTCTTATAGCTCTTACTGACTCTCTGTCAAATTCAAAACCTAATTCAAACAGTATTATAGATACACATAACAGGCTTACAGGATAAGAGACTTTTTGCAAGTATGGGCTGTAATAATTGCTTAGAGAGGGAATGTTTGCAAATAGAAAGCCAAACAGCAAAAGTCCCGTTACAAAAGGTACCTTGATTCTTCTGAACACAAAAGGGGAAACCAAAGCAACCAGTATTAAGATGCCAAAAACAAGGAAAAGGTCCATAATTAATTTTATAAAGTTTTGCTTTTTTTCAAAAGCAATTATAATTGGTAAAATTGGAGGTCGAAATGTTTACTTTGGATCAGTTAAGTGAAAATCTTCGAAAAGTTATTATAGGAAGAGATGAAGTTATTAATAAAGTAATTGTTGGAATACTGTCGGGTGGTCACCTACTAATAGAGGATGTTCCTGGGGTTGGCAAAACAACTTTAGCTAAGGCGATAGCTCTTTCGTTCGGTGGAAAATTTAAGAGAGTGCAATTTACTCCAGATCTTTTGCCGTCTGATATAACAGGTATAACTGTTTATGATTTAAACGATAAGAAGTTCAAGGTTGTTTTTGGGCCAATATTCACCAATTTTCTTCTTGCCGACGAGATTAACAGAGGGACTCCAAAAACGCAGTCGGCTCTTCTTGAGGCGATGTCAGAATACACCGTTACGATTGACGGCGTTGGTTATAAGCTTGAGGCACCTTTTGTGGTTTTAGCCACGGACAATCCAATCGAATATGAAGGTACCTTTCCCTTACCAGAGGCTCAACTTGATAGATTCATAATGCGTTTTTCGATTGGATACCCAGATGCGGAAAACGAAGAACAGATACTGTTTAAAGAGAAGATTGTGCAGCCATTAGATTCTCTTACCTCTATAGGCACAATAGAAGATTTAATAGTGTTGCAGAATAAAGTGAAAGAGATTTTTGTTCACAAATCAATTACTGAATATATTGTTAGCCTAGCAAGTGCTACCCGTTTGCACAAAGACCTATATCTTGGAGTAAGTCCGCGAGGGTCCTTAGCCCTTATGCGTATATCTCAGGGGTGGGCGTTGCTCGATGGGCGTGATTTTGTCCTTCCAGATGATGTCAAGAAAAGTGTTTTTGACGTGTATAATCACAGGGTTATTCTTAAGGCAGATGCAAGGCTGAGAGGGGTCAAAACCTCTGATGTTATAGAAGAGATCGTCGAGGAAACAAAAGTTCCAATTGAGGAAAAATTCTCACAGCAGTGAAGAGTCTAGATAAAAGAGCTAAAATTTATCTTACGGTTTTGATTATCAGCACTCTTGTCTTTGGGCAGGTATTCTACTTGTTGACGTTACTTTTTGTAATTTATCTCCTTGTATACGCCAAACCTGTAAACAACTTGAACGTAAGACTGAGGATTAACTCAAGCTCCCTAACCTTAAGGCAAAGAGACAGGCTCAGCCTTGTCTACGAGATGAGCTTTGACACATTACTGCCTCAATTGATTGATGTTAATTTTGAGCTTCCTTTTTATATTGTTCCAATGAAAGGCAACAAGAAGGAACACGTTTTTATTAGGCATGACGGAGATTTTTCCTATCAATTTGAGTGCAAAGCCAACAGAAGGGGCACTTACGAGATTGGAGAAGTAGAGGTAATTTCTCATGACCCTCTTGGCTTGTTTGTAAAACGATATGTAGTAAGAGACCTGAAAAAAGTTTTTGTGTTCCCATTCCTTGTGCCATTTGAAAAACTAAGGATTTATCTCACAGATCCACTTGAGGGACTCAAAGCAAAGTACCAGGTGAACAGAGATTACTCATATGTAGCGGGGGTAAGAGACTATTCCGAGGGGGACCCTGTTTCGATGATCCACTGGAAACAAACTGCGCACAGGGGGAGTCTTCTTGTAAAGGAATTTGATTTCAGTGCCTCCAAAAAAATCGTTGTTGCTCTGAACCTATACGGCAAGTACAAAAATGCTTCCTATTATGATTACTCATCGTCTCTTGCTGCCTCCATTTGCTATTATTCTTTTATACATCATCTTCCTTTCGGTGTTGTAGCAAATTTTGAAGGTTTTGAGAAAACGCAAGTTGCTTCTGGCGAGTTTCATCTTATGAATGTTTTTAAACTGCTTTCTTCTGATACAAAAACCCCGATAGCAACCGATGACTTCATAAGAAGAATTTCTCTACACATTCCCTTTGGTTCTGAATTGTTCTACATAGACGGTGATTTGACTGAAGAGCTTATGCTTAGCATTATCAACCTTAAGTCGCTTGCTTCAAAGATAAACATAATTCTTATGCCTGACAACAGTTTTGTTTTGCCACACGAGAAGCCTCCAAACTATTTCTTTAAAGAAGCAACATATATGAAACTACTTGGAGAATCAACCGAAGCTCTTGCTAAGGAAGGTGTTTTTGTGTATCCCATTCTCGGTAAGGACTATGCTACAATAATGGAGCAATGATGGTATATACTATCTTTATTTCCCAGCTTGTATTAGTGACAATTTTTTCGCTGAGAAACTTGGTGACATTGAATTTTGCATTAGGTCTGTTCATCACATCTGTCACAGTCATAGTTGCATTCCTGTTGTTTAAACTAAAACCAAGCAAGGTAATAATACTGTTTTTTTCTTTTATACTGAACATTTTTCTCATTTACTATTATTGGTGGCTAAATTTCTTGCCTTTCTTGAGCAGTTATTTTCTGGTTGTTGAAACAATAAAAGAAAGAGGAGTTTCTTTGAATAAGCAAAATCTATTATTTCTACCGATTGTAGGTTTGGGATTCATCCCAATCTATTTGAAAGGGGTTTTTACCAAGCCAATCAAAGATTTCTTGTTTTCAATTCTTTTCTCTACATCGTCAACAACCATTCCCAGCGAACCCGTTTCCCAGGGAAGCCATGGCAGTTTTGTGTGGGATATTGCTTCAAAGACTGGCTCTGTTGGAAAAGAGCTTTTTTGGAACAATCCAAAATCTGTGAGCATACTTATAAATCTCTTTTCTGTTGTGTATCTTTTTATTATTTTCTTCATCGTAAGAGAGTTCATAATTATTGGAAGGCAAAAAAGCTACCGCAGAAAGAAATTTGACTATTTAAAGTACGCGCTTATTGCTCTTTCAGGAATTTTGATTTTCAGCATAAGTGAGGGTTACAGAACTTTCCTGATTGGCGTAAGCAGAGTTGAATTTAGTCAGGTGAACGAAAGTCTTTTGAGGCTTATCCTTTATGGAACTATTGCAATAACAGTCATATCGTTTGTAATATACTTACTGCTGATTAAGAAACGCACTTCCTATTATCAATCTACTTTCATAAAAAGAGATGAAATGGTTTTTGCTTCGCTACTTGGGCTCACTCTTTTGATTTTTATTGTATTTTTGGTCCTTACTTTGTATAAAATATATGGACGCAATGCGGTATTCCAGTGGTACGAAATTTTAATATTGCTCTCGGTGGTGTTTTCTGCTTTGTTTATAATTCTAAGCGTAATCTCTTATATCAAAACCGCAAAGCTCTCTGTCTTATCAGATATTTTCGGTGAAGATAAGGCAAGTGAGTTTGAAGAGTTGATTTCAAGAGGAAGCATTTCAAGTTCGCTTGACGAGATTAGCGATGGAAGGACTTATACAATGTTTCTTTATTTTTCAGTAATCTATTTGCTCGCACCAAATGGGCTGCGACTTCAACAGTTCGAGACGACAAACGAATTTTTAGAAAGAGTAAGTGGAAAAATAGACGTCCCGCACTTTGAATTCCTGACAAGACTTTTTAACAAAGTAAGGTACAGTTCGAAAGAGTTAACTGCTGATGAGTTGGTAGAACTCAGGAGTTACTCGAAAGAGATTATAAAATACCTTGAAGATTTAAATCCAAATAGTTCGGCTATCTAAGTTGCTAGCGGAAATGAAATAGTAACTTTAGTGCCTTTGTGGTTCGGACTCTCTATCATAATTTTGCCATTTTGAGCGTATGTTAGTTCCTTTGCTATTGTAAGGCCGATACCCAAACCTCCAGACGTATTTGATCTTGATTTTTCGCCTCTGTAGAACCTTTCAAAGATGTGCGGCAGGTCTTTTTCGTCAATCCCTACTCCAGAGTCTTCGACTTCTATTATGCAGTCTCCCTTTGTTGAAGAAGTTGAGATTTTTATATATCCAGACTCAGTGAATTTAATTGAGTTGTTTATGATATTAAAAAGTATCTCCTTTATTCTAATAGGATCGCCAATTATATATAAAGGCTCTTTCTGTAAGTTCTGCACCAAATTTAGTCCCTTGCTTTCTATGGTAATGCTCATAAGGTCAGCAGTTTCTTTCGCAATTGTATTTATATCGATTTTTTGGAGATTGAGGTTAAAGTTTTTGCTATCTATGTTTGAAAGTTTTGAAAGCTCCTCCACCATTTTCTCCATTCTTCCAACTTCGCTATGAATTATTTCAAGAGAATGTTCCTTTTCTTCATCGTCAAAATCTGGGTCAGAGATAAGCTCAAGATGTCCTTTAATGCCAGAGAGGGGGGTCCTGAGGTCGTGAGAAACGTTTTGAACAAGAGTTTTTCTCATATTCTCAATATCGTTCAACCTGTCTGCCATATAGTTAAGTGAGTTTGCTAGCTCCCCGATTTCGTCTTGCGTTTTTACGTCAACCCTTGCGGTATAATCACCGTTTGAGATTTTTCTTGCAAAATTCCCCATTTCCTTGAGGGGCTTAGTAATTACTTTTGAGTTGAAGATTGCTACAACTACTCCAATTACCACAGAGATTGTTCCAGAAATCATAAGGGTATTTCGCAATGTCTGTAAGAATCTCAAGCCCTTCTCGGGGATTAACACAGAGATTCCGTGACCTGGGGCGCCTATCACTATCTGCACAAAATTGTTTCGTACTATGATATTTGTAAGTAATAGTGGAAATATTGTTGCTGTTAAGACTACGAATATGTAGCTTATAATAAGTTTTGTTCTGAAAGTCATCTTTTGAACCTATAGCCTGCACCGTATGCAGACTCTATGTACCTTGGGGATTTGGGATCGTCGTCGAGTTTCTTCCTTATATTCTTTATGTAAGCGTCAACTGTCCTGTCAAAAACAACTTCGTCATACTCGTTATATACCTGGTCCATTATTTCCTCTCTTGAGAGAATTGCTCCTGGCTTCCTGACAAGTGCAAAAAATACCTTAAATTCCTTTGCAGTTAGTCCTATGTCAACTCCATTTTTTAAAACTGACATTTCGCTCGGGTAAATCTCGAGGTCGGATATCTTGATGGAACCTTCTTCTGGATAGCTTCTTCGCAATACGCTCTTAACTCGGGCAACAAGCTCTCGTGGACTGAATGGTTTGGTTACATAGTCGTCTGCCCCTATTTCAAGCCCTTGAACTCTGTTATCTTCTTCGACCTTTGCAGTGAGCATTATTATTGGAACGTTTGATTTTTTTCTTATCGTTTGTGCTACCGTTTCGCCATTGATGTACGGAATCATAAGGTCAAGTATTACCAAGTGTGGTTTCTCCTTATCGAATTTATCAATAGCCTCTCGGCCGTCACGAGCCTCTATAGTCTCATAGCCAGACTTTTTCAAATATATGTTTATCAGTTCCCTGATATTATCTTCGTCATCTACAACTAGTATCTTTTTCATATTTCACCTTAACTACATTATAGTATACATTATGAAAAAAATATGAATTTTAAAATTCAGGCAATGTCAATTTTCAGTTTAAGCTATTTTAGTAGTAGAGGTTTTGCAGTTGACGAAAATAAACTTTTTGATATCATATATAGAAGAGAATTTTGTGTTATTTTAAGGAGGTTATATGCTTTCAGCAAATGATTTGAGATCAGGAGTGACATTTGAAATTGATAATGATTTGTATGTTGTGATATCTTTTCAACATGTTAAGCCAGGGAAAGGTTCGCCTTTTGTACGAGTTAAGATAAAGAACCTCAATTCAGGAAACATAAGTGAAAGGACATATAGGCCCGAGGAAAAGTTTAAAAAGGCTTTCCTTGACAGAAAGAATATGCAATATCTTTACAAGGAAGGAGAAAATTTTGTTTTTATGGACCTTGAGTCGTATGAGCAATTTTATTTATCAGAGGAAGATGCAGGTGACGCTGGCAATTACCTTAAAGAAAATCTTGAAATTCAAGTTGTGTTCTTTAAGGGCAAACCTGTATCTGTTGAACTTCCTACATTTGTGGAGCTTGCAGTTGTTAGCACTGAACCAGGAGTCAAAGGAGACACTGCAACAAGCACTTTGAAACCTGCCGTACTTGAAACTGGCTACAAGATAAATGTTCCTCTTTTTGTGCAGGAAGGTGAAATAATTAGAGTTGACACAAGAACGGGAGAATATCTCGAGAGGGTGAACAAATGAATAAAATTGTCATTTCGAATGAAGCTATTGAGTCTATCATTGTAAACGCTGTTACTCAGGTTGACGGGGTTTTGTCTACCTGGAAGGGAGCAGAGGAATACGTCCCCTACTTAAAAAATGATACAAGGAGGCCTCACGGTGTCGAGTTTTCAATTGACGAAAATGTGATAAGCATAACTGTGTTCCTTGTTGCCAAGTATGGTACAAACGTCAAAGAGCTTGGCAAAGAGGTGCAAAGAGAAGTCAAGTCTCAAATTGAGAATATTACTCCTTTTACTGTATCAGAGGTAAATGTTATTATTGAAGACATCAAAGATGAAGGTTAAAACAAAGGGACGGGAGATTGCATTTAAACTGCTTTTTGCAATAGATGTTGGAAAGAACAAGCTTCCCGATGCGTTGATGCATTTCCAGTACGAGCATCCTGTTGTTATCGAATATGCTGTAAGTCTTGTAAATGGAACTATAGAGAAGATGTCTCAAATTGATGCAACGATTTCTTCTTTTCTTGAGGATTGGAGCATTGAGAGAATAAGTCTTGTTGACAAAGAGCTTCTAAGAATTGCTATTTTTGAAATTGAAAATGAGAGCGAAATGAGCCCAGGGCTGGTTACTTTCGAAACTGTTGAGCTAGCAAAGCGTTATGGAGACATAGCTTCTCAAGATTTCATTAACGGAGTACTGAGGAATTACTTAAGAAGCAAAGATGCAAAAAGTACGGCTTGAGATGTATGTTTATGGTATTGTTCAGGGAGTGGGATTTCGTTACTTTGTCAAGAGAAATGCGACGCTTCTTAACATATCAGGCTATGTTGAAAACCTGTCCGACGGCAGAGTGCATATAATGTGCGAAGGTGAAAAAACGGTACTTGATAGATTTGTAGAGGTCGTGAGAACTGGAAATAGTTATTCTGAAGTTGAAAACGTTGAATGCGTTTATAGCAGCGATACTCGTGAATTTCAAGGTTTTGAGATTTTGTGAGGTGGTATGAATGAACGTAGAAAGTTATCTTGAGGAAAAGAAACACATCATTGATATAGCATTAGAAAACACACTTCAACCACTTAAGGACAATTCTTTGCTTTATGCTGCAATGTCTTACAGTCTGTTACTGGGAGGCAAGCGAATCAGGCCAATTCTTATGCTTTCCTCTTATGAGGCTACTCGCGAGGACTCAAGCGGCATACTTCCATTTGCTTGCGCTATAGAGATGATTCATACTTATTCATTGATTCACGACGATTTGCCAATTATGGACAACAGCGATATGAGGCGAGGTCGTGCAAGTTGCCATAAGGTTTATGGAAGTGATATGGCGCTTTTGGCAGGTGATGCACTTCTGTCGTATGCTTTCGAGCTTGTTTCCATTCCAGTTAGCTCAAAAGAGATTGGTTATGATAGACTCATTAGAGTAATCAACCTTTTTGCTTCTGCATCTGGCGTTAAAGGACTAGTCGGAGGACAGGTAATGGATATGGTATCAACATCTGAGGAAGAGATTGCTTTGGAAACGGTTACTTATATTGACAGGCTGAAGACAGCTTCTCTTATTAAACTTGCGGTCGAGTCAGGAGGAATCCTTGCAGGCATCGAAGATGAGGAATTGTTATCCCTTGGAAGATTTGGAGAAAATCTTGGGGTAAGTTATCAGGCCATAGATGATGTGCTGGATGAAACTTCCTCTGCAGATGTGCTTGGTAAGGACACAGGACAGGACAAGAAGAATAAAAAAGCTACTTTTGTAGCTTTGCTTGGAGTCGATGGTGCAAAGAAACATGCAAGAACACTTTTGGATAAAGCAATAGACTTCCTGAAGCCATACGGAGATAAATACGAAGTGCTTAAAGAAATAGCAGAATTTAGTTATGAGAGGATAAAGTAAAGTTTCATTGATATAGGAGAAAACTTAGTGCAACACGAAATTTTGGAAAGGGTTAACAGCCCTTACGATGTGAAGAATCTTTCAATTAGCGAACTTAACGAACTATCTGAAGAGGTAAGAGATATTATTATACAGACTGTATCTGCCAACGGAGGGCATCTTGCTTCAAACCTCGGGACGGTCGAACTGACTCTTGCCTTGCATAAGGTGTTCAATTTTGATGTAGACAGACTAATTTTTGACGTTGGTCATCAGGCTTATACTCATAAAATTGTCACTGGCAGGAAAAATGATTTTAGTTCATTGAGGCAGTTTGGTGGAATAAGTGGTTACACTGACCCAAGAGAAAGTCCTTATGATAGTTTTATTGCAGGGCATGCCTCAACTGCGCTTTCTATTGCTTTTGGTTTTGTTAAGGCAAGGGAACTCAAGGGTGGGCACTACGATGTAGTTGCAGTTGTTGGTGATGGCGCTTTGACTGGTGGGGAGGCCTATGAAGGATTAAACAACATAGGCTCTTTAGGCAAAAAGGTTTTGATAGTGCTTAATGATAACCAGATGTCTATTTCCCGTAATGTTGGTGCTATGTCGAGATACCTCTCGCGAGTGCGCTACTCGAATTTCTATCAAAGCATAAGAAGGAAAACCCCTCGCACGAATGTTGGCCGTCGTATTAAGCTTGCAATAAAAGAGCTATTCTTGCAAAATGTGCTTTTTGAGGAACTTGGTTTTACCTACATTGGCCCCGTAGATGGGCACAATATTAAGGAACTAATCGAAACTTTTGAGCACACAAAAAACATCAATAGTCCGACTGTTGTTCACGTGATTACTAAAAAGGGTAAGGGGTATGACAACTCAGAGGATGACCCAATCAAATTCCATAGTTCAGCTCCTTTTGACATTGAAACGGGAATGTTCAATGGACAAAGAGGAACAAAGAGTTTCTCTGATTTCTTTGGAGAAGCACTTGTTGAAGAAGCAAAGAATGACAATAAGATAGTTGCAATTACCGCTGCGATGCCCGATGGCACAAGGACAGACCTGTTCAAAAAAGAATTTCCTGAAAGGTTTATTGACGTTGGAATAGCAGAGCAATGTGCTGTTTCTACTGCTGCTGCATTAGCTCAGAATGGATTTAAGCCCGTGGTTGCAATTTATTCCACATTCCTTCAGAGAGCATATGATCAGCTTATCCACGATGTCGGAATTCTTGGTTTACCAGTTGTTTTTGCATTGGATAGAAGTGGCATAGTTTCAGATGATGGCCCTACGCACCAGGGTATTTTTGATATTTCATTCACTCATGTAGTGCCTTCGTTTGTTGTTGCAGCACCAAGAGATGGCAAAGACCTGAAACGGATTTTGCATTCGGCATTGCAAGAAGGAAAACCTTTCATAATCAGATATCCAAAGGCTCCTGCAAATGCATTGTTGGATAACCAAAAAGATGTTATAGCAATTGGAAAAGCCGAATTAGTTTCGGAAGGGAATGATTTGACAATTGTTTCTGTTGGAGCAATGTTTGAAAGAGCCCTTGAAGCAAGAGAAATATTGGTATCAAATGGCATTTCTGTGGGTCTTATTGATGCACGCTTCATCAAGCCGATTGATACTGAAACTATCCTATGCGCTGCTGAGAAGTCCAGAAAGGTAGTTACAATCGAAGACAATGTCCTGATTGGGGGCTTTGGCAGAGAGCTATCTTACTTTCTTTCAGAGCACGGCATAAGTGTTATGAACCTTGGGATTCCCGATTTGTTTCCTGTGCAAGGCAAGAGAGACAAACTCTTAGACTATTATGGATTGTCATCTTCAAATATCGCTAAGTTAAGCGAAGACTTTCTGCGTGGCAAAAAGAATTGATGAAGTAATTGTGGAACGTGGCCTTCTTGAGAGCAGGACTCTTGCGAAAGCGTTAATTCTGGAGGGTAAAGTTTTATTGAATGGGGAAGTGGTTCTTAAGGCAAGTTCACCAGTTAAAGAAGACGATGAAGTAGAGATTCTTGGAAAAAAACGTTTTGTAAGCCGCGGCGGTGAAAAGCTTGATTTTGCTTTAAGTTTTTTTGATGTTGACGTTAAGGGCAAAATTGCTCTGGATGCGGGGGCTTCTACTGGCGGTTTTACAGATTGTCTTCTCAAGAGAGGTGTATCAAGAGTATATGCTGTCGATGTAGGGACAGGGCAACTTGATTACAGTCTTAGAGGAGATTCACGCATTGTTTTGCTTGAGCAAGTAAATGCGAGGTATCTTTCAAAAGAAATAATTCCCGAAGACATTGATATTGTTGTTATGGATGTTTCTTTTATTTCCATAATCAAGATAATTCCATCCTTCAAAGAAATAGTTAAAAGTGATGGGAAAATTGTTTCTCTTATTAAACCTCAATTTGAAGGCGAGCGGCGATTTACGAGCAAGGGAATTATCAGAAGCGCCGAATTTCATAAAATTATTTTGAAGTCAGTTGTTGGAAAAATTTCAGAGCTTGGCTACACTGTGACAAATGCAATTTACTCACCTATAAGGGGCGGTAAAGGAAATATAGAGTTCTTTTTTGAGATTGAAAGAGAAGGCTCACTTGTAAATTTGAGTTTAATTGATAAAATTGTAGATGAGGCATGGGAGAAAACTAAATGAAGAAATTGAGCGTTTTTTCTGCTGATGGAAATCTTACAGAGGAAGTGTCTAAAGAGCTTATAAGCTATTTAGAGAAAAATGGAGTTCTTGTAGTTCCCAGGGAAGAACTTGAGCATATGACGCCTGGTAACGAAATTACCATAGTCAGCCTTGGGGGAGACGGTACCTTTCTTAAAGCTTCTCGCATTGCTTTGAAAATTGGAGCATCTGTTTTTGGGGTGAATCTTGGCAGCCTTGGCTTTCTCACGGATATTGAGGGGGTTGACGTGTTCTCCGCAGTTGACAGTTTTCTTGAAGGCAATTATTTCATCGAGAAGCGAATGACAATGCGGGCAAAAGTTTCTGGAGAGAATATAGAAGACAGTTTCTATGCTGTCAATGATTTTGTCGTAATGAGGGAGCTTAGAGACAAGATACTTCAGACAGAGGCTATCATCAACGGCTTTGAGGTGGGAAAGTTCAGGTCAGATGGTTTTGTGGTATCAACACCGACAGGCTCCACAGCATACAATCTTTCTCTTGGCGGTCCTATTATCGCTCCTCAGGCGCGAGTTTTTTGCCTGGTCTTTGCTGCACCGCACAAACTGAGTGCCAGGCCTGTAGTATTCTCCTGTGAAGACAAACTTACTATAAAGATACTTTCTCAAGGTGACTTCTCTCTTCAAAGAGACGGTGAAATTGTTCTGCATTTGAATAAATTTGACAGAATAACTTTTGTAAAGAATGAAGCTGACCTTGAAATTGTGCATCTGGCCAACAAAAACTTCTTTGAAGTCCTCAATAAAAAGTTTGGATGGGGAGTTTGAAGTGCTTTTAGGACTCTATATAACCAATCTTGCAATTGCAAAAAAAGTTGAGCTTAATTTCAGTGATAACCTTGTAATAATCTCTGGAGAAACTGGAGCAGGAAAATCAATTTTGATGAACTCTATTGGAATAGTTTGTGGAGCAGGTGCAACAAGCGACGTTATTCGGAATGGAGCTGAAAGTGCTTCAATAGAGGCAAGTTTTTCTCTGGGAAATTCCTCAAGAACTAAGGACATTCTTGAAAAGTTTTCGCTTTATGATGGGGACGACATCGTCGTTATTTCAAGGAATATCTCAAAAAATCGGACAAGGAGCCTGGTTAATGGGCATCCTATTTCCGTAAAGGAACTATCGCTTATAGGTCGCTCTCTTGTTGATATGCATGGCCAACACGAGGTTCAGTCGCTTCTTAACACAGATACGCACCTTAGATTCGTTGACGCTTTTGGAGGCGAAGAAATCCTTGAATTGCGCAGTAAGGTTATTGAAGAGATATCAAGATTCAAAGAAATAAAGCATAAGAAGCAAGAGCTGGAAGAGGCTGACAGAAAATATATCGAGGAAAGAGATTTTATCAATTTTGAAATTGCAGAGCTCACAGAGGCAAACCTTAAACCAGACGAAGAAGAAGAGCTTGAAAGTGAGGAAAAAGTTCTGTCAAACTCAAAAGAACTTGCAGAGCTACTACAAACCGTTATGAACATTCTTTCTTACTCTGAAGAAAACTCAGTGGCAAGAGAGCTTTCGATTGTTTCGAACCTTATGGGGAAGGCAAGCTCTATTACTGAGACACTTTCTCCGCTCAGAGAGGAGATAGAAAATATTGAGATTGAATTAAAGGAAGTTGCCAGAGATTTGAGCGCTCTCTCTTCGAATTTTGTTTTTGATCCCGAAAGGCTTGAGGCAATTCAGGAGAGGCTTACATTTCTTTCAACGTTAAAGCTGAAATACAGAAGAGAAATCCCCGAGCTTATTCAGTATCTTTCTGATTTGAAAGAAAAGGTTACTGGGTTTAACTCGCTTAGAGATGAAATTGACAAGTTGGAAGAGGAAGAAGCTGATCTTGTGGAGCATATCAGGGAAGATGCCGCAAGGCTGTCAGAGATGAGGAAAAATGTGGCTAAAGAGCTCGAGGTTTCTGTTGAAGCGCAGTTGAGAGATCTTGCAATGGAGAATGCTATGTTTGAGGTTAGCTTTAGGTTATTTGATGACCCTGACGGTGTTGAGATTGGTGGAAAAAGGGTGAAGCTTTTAGCTGATGGGATAGATTCAGCTGAGTTCTTAATTAAACCAAACCCAGGTGAGGATTTTAAGCCGCTTGCCTCAATAGCATCAGGTGGAGAACTGTCAAGGATAATGTTGTCAATAAAGTATGTTGTTGCATCAGTTGATGAGATCCCTGTGCTTGCCTTTGACGAAGTTGATGCAGGAATAGGCGGCAAAACAGGAGAGCGAGTAGCAGAGAAGCTTCTTGAAATTTCAAAGTACAGGCAGGTTATCTGCATTACTCATCTTCCGCAGATAGCTTCTCTTCCAGGAGAGCATTTTGTGGTTGAGAAGGTTGTTGAGAACGATGAAACCTTCCTTAATGTTAAGAAAATCGAGGATTACGAGCGCGTTGGAGAAATCGCAAGGATGATTTCCGGGACGAATGTAACCGAGACTACAATCAAGCAATCTAAGGAGCTCTTGAGTAGGTGGAAATAATTATTTATCTTGTTCCTATGGAGGAGGTTTAAAGCCTCCTTTTTTGTTTTTATACGAAAGTCTGGTTGTTTACTATGCAAAATTCTTCAAAGAATGTATAATATAAAGAATTTAGAACGATTGCGTTTAGTAAGGCGCAAAATTGAACGAGGAGGATTTATGGAACAAATTAAAAAGCTGAAGGACATTCTAGAGGCAGTAAAGCAAGAGAAAGAAAAACGCATTGTTTCTGTTGCTTATGGTCAAGACCTGCACACGCTGCAGGCTGTTTCAAATGCAGTAAAAGAAGGTATACTGAAGGCAGTCATATTTGCAAGCAGGAGCGAGGTAAAGAGAGTTGCAGAGGCTAATGGCATTGACACCTCTATGTTTGAAATTGTTGATGTGCCAGAAGAAAAAGAAGCAGTTAGGCAAGCTGTACGAATGGTACGTGAGAAGAAAGCCGATTTCATAATGAAGGGCTTATGTCAAAGTGCAACCTATATGCGTGGGCTGCTCGATAAGGAGGAAGGTTTACTTCCGCCTGATGCTGTCCTATCGCACGTTACCATCATTGAATCACCTAATTATCACAAGTTGCTTATAGTCTCCGATGTGGCAGTTATTCCTCAGCCAGACTTAAAAACCAAAGAAATGATGATTAATTATGATGTAAAAATAGCTCACAAGTTTGGTATTGCCAACCCTAAAGTGGCAATTATCGCAGCCGTGGAAACTGTCAATCCGAAGATGCAGGCAACTATTGACGGTGCAATTCTCTCAAAAATGAATGATAGGCAGCAAATAAAGGGTTGCATTGTTGACGGACCTCTTGCGTTGGATGTGGCTGTGTCGAAAGAAGCGGCAGATATCAAGAAAATTAAGTCAGATGTTGCTGGTGATGCCGATATTTTGATTTTCCCAAACATAGAGTCAGGAAACGCTTTCTACAAGTCCACAACAAAGCTTGGCAATGCTGAAATCGCTGCCCTGGTTACTGGAACTGTTGCTCCGGCGGTACTTACATCCCGAGGTGACAGTGAGGAATCTAAGCTTTATTCTCTTGCACTTGCTGCATTGATGTCAAGAGAATAGGCAAGATGCTATTTTTTGATTTATTTTGAAATTTTGATTTTTTTGATAAAATACGAATTAGGAGCGACACATGGAAGAGAAAAAAGATGTTTTAGCTAACGTTGCCTCAAATGAAGTAGATTCTATTCTCAAAGCAATCGAGGAAGAGAAGTTGCCTCGAAAGGAGACTCAAACTGATTCTCAATCAGTTGCGAGTGAATTACCAGTTGACCAGGTTAAACAGGCTCCAGTACAACCGAAAACACCTTCAACTAGCAGGGATTTTTTGCCAAAACAGTTCAGAAAAGGTGACATAATCAAGGTAACAGTAGTAAAAATAGAACCTAACGGAATAATGGTAAGCGCTGGCGGAAAGGAAGATGTTTTTATTCCAACGCATGGTCTATCCAACAAAGAGATCTCACGTCCTGAAGAGGTTGTGCATATTGGTGACAAAATTGATGTTTTGGTGATGAAGGATGGCGGAAGCGGCAGTGGAGCAGTTCTTTCGAAAAAGATGGCCGATTACATAAAACAGTGGAACAACTTGAAAGAGAAGTTTAACAATGGCGAGGCTGTGAAAGGTAAAATTGTAAAGCAAATTAAAGGTGGCTTACTTGTTGATATTGATGGAATTACGGCGTTTCTCCCGCAATCGCAGATTGGACTCAAGAAAGGCGAGCACGTTGAAGACTTTGTTGGCAAGGAGCTTGACCTTCATATTATTGAACTTGATAAGGCAATCAAGAGGGCTGTTGTTTCTCGCATCAAAATCCTCGAGGCTTTAAAGGAGCAGAAGAGAAAGGAAGCACTTGTCAGCCTTCGAAAGGGAGAAATCTATGATGGTATTGTTAGGTCCATTCAAGACTTTGGTGTTTTTGTGGAGCTTGGAGAGGGAATCGAAGGTTTAGTGCGTGTCAACGAGTTGACATGGGGAAGGCGTAAAACTCCAAGAGAGCTTTTGAGAGTTGGCGAATCTGTCAAGGTCAAAGTTATCGGTATTAATCTTGATACAGGTAAGGTCTTGCTGAGCTTAAGGCAAACGAAGCCGTATCCGTGGGATGTTGTTGAGGAAAAATTCCCTGTTAATAGCGTTGTTGAAGGAGTTGTCATAAGAATACATCCTTTTGGAGCCGTACTTGAGCTTGACGATGGTTTAACTGGGCTTGTGCATATTTCACAGCTTGACAAGAAGAGAGTAAACAAAGTTGAGGAAATTGCAAATATTGGGGATAAAATGCAGGTAAAAGTTATGGGGATTGATAAAGAAAACAAGAAGATAAAACTGAGCAGGAGAGCTTTACTAGAAGATGAACACGAGCACGAAGACGATTAACTGCGTTAAGCTTTCCAGAGAAGAAGTAAGAAACATACTTCCACAGAAAGACCCATTCCTCTTTGTCGACGAAGTTATTGATATCGTTCCAGGAGAAAGAGTTATTGGCAGGAAAACCTTCACAGGGCACGAAGATTTTTTTAAGGGTCATTTTCCCAATATGCCAGTCCTTCCAGGGGTCATTATGGTTGAGCTTGCAGCGCAGGTTTCTTCTTTTATGATCCTTGTAATACCAAAGTATAAAAATCTTTTTGGTTTCTTTGCAGGTGTCGAGAAGTTTAGATTTTTAAATAAGGTTATTCCTGAGGCTACTTTAACTGTTGAATCCAAATTGATTGAGTTCAGACACAATGTTGCAAAGAGTGCCTGCAAAATATATTCAGGCGATAAATTGATGGCAGAAGGGATAGTATCTGCTTATTTTGTTGATAAGTCTACTCTATAGTGGAGGTGTATGTTTTGAAAGTAGGTATTCTTGGACTTGGGAGTTATCTTCCAGAGAAAGTTGTAACAAATTTCGACCTGGAGAAGGTTCTTGACACAAGCGATGAGTGGATTCGTACTCGTTCTGGGATTGTAGAGAGGCGAGTTGCTTCTAATAACGAAGCTGCAAGCGATCTTGCAAAGATTGCAGCAGAAAGAGCTCTTGATGATGCTAAGCTGTCACCAAACGATATCGACCTTATTGTCGTAGGCACAAATTCTCCAGATATGCTTTACCCTGCTACTGCCTGCATTGTGCAGACAAAAATCGGTGCATCAAATGCTGCAGCCTTTGACTTGCAGGCAGGTTGCCCTGGGTGGATATTCGCGACAACTGTTGGCGCGCAATTTGTAACCTCGGGTATGTATAAGCATGTTTTGGTAGTAGGTACTGAGGCGATTACTCGAATGATGGACCCAAAAGATAGGGGCACCTATGTTCTTTTTGGCGACGGAGCTGGAGCGGCTGTTCTAGGAGAGGTTAACGAAGGCGGGTTTAAGGGGTTTGAACTCTACGCAGACGGGTCTCTCTCTGAACATTTGACTCTTCCTGCAGGAGGTTCGCGAAAGCCTTTTAGTGAAGAAGTCTTAAAGGATAGAAGCTATTTTACCAAAATGAATGGCCAGGAAGTTTTTAAATTCTCGGTCAGAGAGATTTCGCGAATATCTAACCTTTTGCTTGAAAAAACTGGTGTTAGTCTTGATGAAATTGATTGGTTTATACCTCACCAAGCCAATCTGAGGATAATTCAGGCAGGAGCGCAGAAATTGGGTATACCTATGGATAAGGTCGTTGTGACAATTGACAAATATGGTAACTCTTCTGCTGCATCGATACCTGTTGCGCTGGATAATCTTAAGCAGAGCGGTAATCTTAAAAAAGGTGATAAAGTGCTTATGGTTTCCTTTGGAGCAGGAATGACTTCCGGTGCAATTTTAATGGAGTGGTGAGATGAGGGCTTTTGTTTTTCCAGGTCAAGGGTCGCAGTACGTCGGAATGAGCTCAAAAATCCCGGATTCGAGCTTAAAGAAGGATTATTTTGATAGAGCATCTTCGATTATTGGGAAAGATCTACTTGAGCTTTGCGAGAAAGGACCTCAAGAGCAGTTAACGTCTACAGATATTGCTCAGCCAGCGCTTTTTGTAGTTTCTTCTTTGTATGACGCTTTTTTGAAAGATAACAATGTTAAGCCAGATGTTGTAGCAGGACATAGCCTTGGAGAATACTCAGCTCTTTTTTCTGCAGGGGTTTTTTCTTTTGAAGATGGAGTGAAACTGACGAGCAAGAGAGGAGAGCTTATGAAGAATGCTTCTACAAAATCTCCAGGGAAAATGCTTGCTGTTGTTGGGCTTGATGGCGAAAAAATAGGTGAATTGCTTAGCAAATCAAGTGAGAGCGGCGTGATAGTGGCAGCCAACTTTAATACTTTTGACCAGGTAGTTCTCTCAGGTGATTCAAAAGCAATCGAAGATGCAGCAATTATCGCGAAACAACTTGGTGCAAGACTTGCAAAGACTCTTGATGTTTCAGCTGCTTTTCATTCCCCTTTGATGGAACCAGTCGTTGAAGAAATGAGCAACTTCATTGAGACCCTGACATTTAGTGAGCCTATTGTTCCGATAGTTCAAAACATATCAGCGAGACCTGAGTACAGCATTGATGAAATAAAGACAAATCTAAGGCTCCAGCTTACAGGGCCTGTCAGATGGGTTGACTCAATGATGGCAATGGAGCAAATGGGGGTTGATTACTTTATAGAGGTTGGCCCAAAGAACGTTTTGAAAGGCCTTGTGGAGAAAACACTCAATCAGATGAAAGTTGACCCAGTGGAGGTTTTGGTGAATGCTTAACATAGATCTTAGCGGCAAAAAGGCAGTCGTCACTGGTGGATCAAGGGGTATAGGTCGCTCGATTGCTCTGAGCCTTGCGAATGCAGGTGCTGATGTAGCAATAGTCTTTGCACACAATGAGGATAAAGCAAAAGATACTGTATCGCAAATTGCAAAACTTGGCACTAAAGCCCAATACTTCAAGTGTGATATTTCAAATGAGCCAGAGGTGGAGGCGACTGTTTCAAAGATATATGGCGAGTTTGGCAAGATTGATATTCTCATCAACAACGCAGGAGTTACCAAAGACGGGCTTTTGATGAGGATGAGTGTAGAAGATTGGGATGCAGTCCTGGATGCAAATTTGAAAGGTGCATTTCTTATGACAAAGCATGCACTGAAGTATATGATAAAAGACAAGTCTGGAAGGATTGTAAACATTGGCTCTGTTGTGGGAATCGGTGGAAACGCGGGACAGGCAAACTATGTTTCTTCAAAAGCAGGCTTAATTGGGCTTACAAAGGCTATTGCTATTGAATACGGCTCGAGAAATATCACAGCCAACCTCGTTGCACCTGGTTTCATAGAAACTGATATGACAAAAAACCTCATTGATAGAATAAAAGAGGCTTTCATAAACAGAGTATCAATAAAAAGAGCAGGCAGTCCAGAAGATGTTGCAAATGTTGTATCTTTCTTAGTTTCTCCATTGGCATCATACATAACTGGTCAGGTTATTGTTGTCGATGGAGGGCTATCTTTAGGATAAAAATTTAGGAGGTTAACAATGGAAGAAAAAGAAATTAGAGAGAAAGTTGCAAAGGTAGTAAAAGACAAGTTGGGAGTAGAAGACGACAAAATTGTCGATTCTGCTAAGTATGTTGACGACCTCGGGGCTGACTCACTCACTCTCGTTGACATTGCAATGGCACTTGAGGATGAGTTTGGTATGAAGATTCCCGATGAGGATATTGAGAAAATTACTACCGTTGGAAGTACAGTTGCCTACATTCAGGAACACCTAAAGTAGAATGGAAAGGGTAGTTATTACTGGACTTGGAGTAGTTTCCCCCGTTGGGATTGGGGTGAATGCGTTTTATGAAAGCCTGATGAACGGTGTGTCTGGAATATCAAAAATCACACAATTTGATGCTTCAAAGCACTCTGTTCAGATAGCAGGCGAAGTAAAAGGTTTTAACCCTGAGGAGTTTGTTGACAAACGAGAAGCAAGTAGACTTGATAAGGTACAGCAATTTGCCTTTGCTGCTGCAAGCGAAGCAATCAAGAATTCAGGCCTTGATAGCTCAAGAGAGGATCTTGAGAGAATTGGTGTTTATGTTACCTCAGGAGTTGGTGGACTCCGCTCTGTAGAAGACCAGGTCAACCAATACAGAGATAGGGGTCCTGATAGAGTTAGCCCTTATCTTGTGACTCAGATGATTATTGATGCGATACCTTCTTATATTGCTTTAAAGTATGGGTTCAAGGGTGAAACTTTTGCAGCAGTTGGCGCCTGTGCTTCGACGTCCAAGACTATCGGAGAGGCACTTTATGCGATACAGAGAGGCGATCTTGACGTTATTGTCGCAGGCGGAGCTGATGCTGGAATAACTCCCCTGGCGGTAGCTGCGTTTGCCTCTATGAGAGCTTTATCTCGCAGGAATGATGACCCTGAACACGCCTCAAGACCTTTTGACAAAGGTCGCGATGGTTTTGTAATGGGTGAAGGAGCAGGAGTGCTTATCCTTGAGTCGCTCAGTCATGCTAAGGCAAGAGGAGCAAAAATTTATGCTGAGCTTGCAGGTTACGGCACCACAAACGATGCTTATCATGTTACAGCTCCAGATCCTTCGGCAAAACAGATAGTAAGGGCGATGTCACTTGCTCTGTCTCACGCAGGCGTCAATAAGGAAGATGTCGATTACATAAATGCCCACGGGACATCGACCCCACTGAACGATAAGAATGAGACTTTTGCAATTAAGGAGTTTTTTGGAGAGCGGGCTTACAGTATCCCAGTCTCCTCAACTAAGTCTATGACAGGACATCTTATGGGTGCTGCTTCTGGTATCGAGTCGGTGGCAACAGTTCTTACACTTGACAAGGGTGTCATTTTCCCCACTGTGAATTACGAGGAGAAAGACCCTGATTGTGACCTTGACTATGTTCCTAATAAGCCAAGAGAAAAGGAAGTTAGAGTTGCAATTAAGAATGCTTTTGGGTTTGGAGGACATAACACAGTACTCGTTTACAAAAAGTTTTCTGATTAAGTTTATTACTGCTGGGTACTAAAAAAGGAGGGGGCAAAGGCCCCCGTTTTTTATGATAGGCTTTTGTAGGCTGCCTCAAAATAGTTCTTAAGAAAATTTCCAAGTTCATCTTGCGATAACCTAAGTTTTTCTCCGGTCTGCCTTATTTTCATTTCGATTTTGTTATCAGTCTTGAATGTCCTTCCGATAACAATCTGAATTGGACAGCCAATTAAGTCAGCATCATTGAATTTTACACCTGCAGTTGCTTCAGTTCTGTCATCAAGGAGTGTCTCGTAGCCATCTTTTGTTAGTTTTGTATAAAGTAAGTCTGCGAAATCTCTGGTTTCAACGTCGGAGTAGTTAAGTGGGAGAATTTCGATGTCGAAAGGAGAAATTGATACTGGCCACTTAATGCCTTTATCATCATGATGCTGTTCAACGACCGATTGTAGTGTCCTTCCCACTCCAATGCCATAGCATCCCATAACGTAGAGCTGCTCCTTGCCTTCTCTGTCGAGGAATGTTGCTTTCATTTTTTCTGAGTATTTGGTACCAAGTTTGAATGTGTGACCAAGTTCGATTCCTTCCTTCATCTGCAAGGGGGTACCACATTTAGGGCACAAATCACCTTCTCTGACGTTTCTTAAATCAGCAACGAGGCTTGGCTTGAAGTCTCTTCCTATGTTAACGTTGACATAATGAAACCCGTCAATGTTTGCTCCAGTCACGAAGTTCTTCATTTTGGTTACTCTAAGGTCAACGATTATTCTCAAATCACAGTTTACAGGACCTATTGAGCCTATGTTTGTATTCAATTTCTCGTAGATTTCTTTCTCACTTGCTGGTTCAATGAATTTGACCCCCAACAGGTTCTTGAGTTTTATCTCGTTTAAGTCGTCGTCACCTCTAACCAATGCAAGCACAAATTCCTCATCAGCCTTATATACTAAGGACTTGACTGTTTTGTTTTTGCTTATTTTGAGAAATGTCGAGACTTGCTCTATTGTCTTATTGTCAAAAGTTTCAACTTTACTCATTTCCTTTTCATCTTCAGTATCAACGCTATCTGCTGTGGAAGACTTTGCAGCTTCAACATTTGAAGCATAGTGGCACTTAGGACAGAAAACATAGGCACTTTCTCCTCCCATTTCCGACTCTACAACAAATTCATGTGAAACCTTTCCTCCGATAGCTCCTGAATCAGCCTCTATCGGGGTGGTTGTAAGTCCGCACCTCCTAAAGATATTCGTGTAGGCTTCGTACATTTTGGAGTAACTTTTTTCAAGTGCTTCCTCTGATTCATCAAAAGAGTATGCATCTTTCATTACAAACTCTCTTGCTCTGATTAGCCCGAATCTTGGCCTTATCTCGTCTCTGTATTTTGTCTGTATTTGATAAAAGGTTTTTGGAAGTTCCTTGTAAGAGCGCATCTCGTTTCTTGCAAGGTCTACAACTGCCTCCTCATGAGTTGGACCAAGGCAGAACTCTCTGGATTTGCGGTCTTTCAGTCTGAACATTTCATCTCCGTAAATTGCCCATCTTCCAGTTTCTTCCCAGAGCTCTCTTGGCATTATTGCGGGAAATAGAAGTTCTATTGCTCCTGCTTTGTTCATTTCATCCCTGATGATATCTTCAACCTTCTTGAGAGCCATCAAACCAAGGGGCAAATATGAATACACTCCTGCGGCAACCTTTCTTATCAGTGAAGCCTTAAGCATCAATTTATGGCTTTCAATTTCTGCATCTTGCGGCTCTTCCCTGAGAGTCGGCAAAAAGAAATTAGTTAGTCTCATTTTAAACTCCTTTTGTTTTTATATTTATTTTCCTGCAAGTTTATTTGGTATATTATAGCAGAGATGATTGATTTTATTAATTGTCCTGGGAGGATTTAAAAATGAAAAGAAACGGTCGTGTTAAGTCTGTTTTTCTTGGGCTGTTGCATAATTTCATAAATTGTGTAAAATTTACTCAATGGAAGGTTATGAGATTGAATTAAGCAAATTGCTCCTCAAGAGAAGGCTTACTCTGAGTGTTGCGGAATCTCTCACAGGGGGATTGCTCAGCAAAGTCATCACTGACGTGAGCGGCAGCTCCGAATATTATTTGGGCGGCATCGTTGTTTATAGCGTGTTTGCTAAAGAGCAAATTGTGAAAGTACCAGTGCAAATTGTTGACAATTTTGGAACTGTAAGTGCTGAAGTAGCTTACGAGCTTGCGAGACGAGTGCGAGCGATTTTTATGTCAGACCTTGCTATTTCAACTACAGGGATTGCTGGGCCAGCAGCAGTTGAAGGAAAGCCTGTT
The DNA here is from genome assembly GCA_049967855.1 of Caldisericaceae bacterium. Lineage (GTDB taxonomy): Bacteria > Caldisericota > Caldisericia > Caldisericales > Caldisericaceae > JAIMJY01. Next base: position 58,461 of record JBMFRX010000003.1, on the reverse strand, counting down.
GGGCTTGTTTATGTAGGCGTTGCTACAAAAGAAAAAACATTCACATTTGAAGAACACCTTGCAGGTTCAAGGGAACAAATACGTTTAAAAACTGTTGAGATTGCATTGAACAAAACAATAGACATACTAAACAATGGAGGTAAACTATGAAGATAGGAGTTCTTACAGGTGGCGGAGATTGTCCAGGACTTAATCCCGCAATCAGAGGCATTGTTTTCAAAGCTTCATCATTAGGAGATGAAGTGATTGGTTTTGAAGAAGGCTGGAAAGGAATCATTGAAGGGAAGTCAAGAGAGCTTTCTATAGATGATGTTGATGATATTATAGATGAAGGTGGCACCATACTTTTTACGTCGCGCACAAATCCTTTCAAAATTGAAGGCGGAGACGCAAAGATTGTTGAGACATTCACTAAGTTTGGCTTGGATGCATTGGTTGCAATTGGAGGAGACGACACTCTTGGGGTTGCATTGAAGGTGCACAAACTTCTAAAACTGCCTGTGGTTGGTGTCCCGAAAACAATGGATAACGACCTCTCGGGAACCGATTCCACTTTCGGTTTTAATACTTCGGTTGAAGTATCTGTTGATGCTCTATCAAGATTGAGAGATACTGCTAAATCTCACAAGCGGATTATTGTGCTCGAAGTTATGGGAAGAGAAGCAGGGTGGGTTGCATTGTACACTGGAATTGCCGGTGGAGCTGATTGGATACTTATCCCTGAGGAGAAGCCTGACTTTGAGAAAATGTATTCTCACCTCAGGAACGCATATGAGAAGAAAGGATACGCTCTTGTTGTAGTTTCAGAAGGTATTGACATTGGAGATGGTGAAAGCACCGAGATTGACCAGTTTGGGCATGCGCTCCTCCAGAGAAAAGGCGTGTGTCAGTTTGTTGCAGACTTGATTGAGAAAAATACGGGCGTTTCAGTAAGGAGTGCCGTCATCGGTCACATTCAACGTGGGGGGCCGCCTACTGTTTTTGATAGAATTCTTGCAACACGAACGGGAGTAAAGGCTGTAGAAATGATACACAACGGTGAATTTGGTAAAATGGCAGCACTCTCTGGAGAAAATATAATTTCTATACCATTAGAAGATGCCTGTGGACACCTCAAAACGGTTTCAAATGAGTGGATTGAGCTTGCCGAGGTCTTAAGGAGATGAAACGGATAGCTGTTCTTACTTCAGGAGGAGATGCTCCTGGTATGAATGCAGCAATCAGGAGCGTTGTAAGAATTGGCAACGCAAGAGGTCTTGAAGTTGTTGGAGTGCATTATGGTTACAAAGGCCTTGTGGAAAAAGATTTTCACCTGATGAAGCCTCGTGATGTAAGCGGTCTGCTTGAAAAGGGCGGGACAGCTCTTATGACAAGCAGAGACGAAGATTTCAAGAGTGCTGAATACCAGTATAAAGCAATCGATAATTTGAAAAGCGAAGGTATTGAAGGGCTTGTGGTTATAGGTGGCAACGGTTCTCAGACTGGCAATCTGTCAATTGCTGAAAAGGGATTTCGTACTATGGGCGTTGCTTCAACTATTGATAATGACCTTTGGGGGACAGATTATACTATAGGCTTTGATACTGCCGTGAATACTGCTATTCAGGCGATTGATAAGATAAGAGACACTGCAACTTCTCATGCTCGCTCATTTGTAATTGAGGTAATGGGGAGAGACAAGGGTTTTATAGCTCTTGATGCAGGACTTGCTTCAGGGGCTGATATTGTGCTTGTTCCTGAAGTTAAGTTTGATATTCAAAAAATAATTGAAAATATAAAAAACGGTATCGCAAAAAATAAAATGCACCATATGATTGTCTGCGCTGAAGGAGCTATCCACGCTCAAGACCTTGAGAAGCTTATAAAATCGCACATACAGGATGTAGATATAAGAATTTCGGTTTTGGGATACATACAGCGGGGCGGTTCTCCTACAAGGTTTGACAGAATTATTGCGACTCTTTTTGCAGAAGAAGCCGTCAATCAACTGCTTATGGGAGAAAGCGGAAAGCTTGTGGGTATCAGAGACAATAAAATAACCTTAATTCCGCTTGAAGATGCAGTAAAGAAAGAGAAGAGAATTAACTATGATTTATACAGAACTATAGAGGAAGTGTCGGTTTAGATGAAGAGATTCTTCCAATCAATGAGGTTCCAGCTTACGATTGTTCTTCTTTTGTTTGTGATTTTCAATGTAACTTTCATAACTTCGATTGTTATGAAGAGCGTTGCAACAAATACTGTAGAAATAGAGACAAAAAGACTTTCTGTTATATCATCTCAGATTGCCGACAGGTTCAATAAAATGTACTCTTCAGAATACGTTTCGAGAAACTTTGCCTCAATGAAAGAGAGCGAGCAGAATCTTTACATTACATTGTTCTTGAAGCCAGTATTCCAGGATTATTTTGCTTCTTTCACAAGCAGTTTCCCAGATCTTGAGTTTGGCTATTATATACCTTTTCTTGATTCCAAGGCATCGTATAACGGTAATGCAACCTACACTCTTGATAACAAAATAACCGTGGTAAGTTCCATCAAAACTCTTGATGATAGAACTGGATATGTTTTTGTGGACGAGCCATATACGACTGTGCTAAAGCCTGTCAAACAGATGCAGGAAGATATTAATCGTGTAACCCTTTACAGTATTATAGCGCTGGCATTGGCAGTTTTCCTTATCATATCGTTCTTCACTTATAAGATAATTCTTATAAGAAGAGGCCTTAAGAAACTTGAGAGCAACCTTGATTTCAGATTTCCAAACTACGGAGGAGAAATTGGCGATATAGCTCTATCCGTGAACAGCATGGCAGAGAGCCTGGAAAAAAGCATAAATGAAATGAAACGGACAGAATCGTTGAGAAACCTGGGTATGTTTACCGCAGGAGTTGTTCACGAAGTGAGAAATCCTTTGACTTCGATTAAGGGTTTCTCGCAGATTCTTATGAAGAAACTGCAAGGCAAAGAAGAAGAGCGCTACGTAAAGCCAATATTGACCGAATCAGAGAGGCTTGAGAACATTGTTAACGACCTATTAAAGTACGGAAAGCCTGCGGAACTTCAGAAGACTCACATAAACCTGAGGCCTTTTTTTGACCACATTGTTGAAATGGCGAAGCAATATGCTTCTCAAAGAAAGATTCAATTTGACATAATTTGTGGCGACTTTCAAATTAGTGCCGACGAAAAGAAGCTTGAAGAGCTTTTCCTAAATCTATTCATTAATGGAATTCAGGCAATGGGGGAAGAGGGCACTCTCTCTTTGCGTTGTGAGCAATCTGGTGATATGGTACTTATAAAAGTTAGCGATACGGGTGTTGGTTTGAGTGACGATGAAATGAAGAATATATTTGTGCCGTTCTATACGACCAAGGCCGAGGGAACTGGACTTGGACTTGCTATTGTGGACAGGGTAGTGAGCGAGCACGGGGGCAGAATAGAAGTTTCGAGCCACAAAGGAGAAGGTACAACCTTTGCGATTTATCTCCCGCGAGGTGAATGAATTGAAAACTTACAAATATAGAATCCTTGTTGCAGACGACGAGGAGAACGTGAGAGTACTTCTCAAGGAAGTCCTTGAGAGCGAGGGATACCTCCCCTTCATATATGACAATGGAGCTGAAGCGGTTAAGGCTTTTGAATCCAAGGACCACGATTTTGATTGCGCTTTGCTTGACGTTAGAATGCCAAAGCTTGATGGTATGGAGGCTTTTCTTAAGATTAAGGAGATTGATCCTCATCTTCCTGTGATATTCCTTACTGCTTATGGAAGCTCTGACGTGGCAATTAAAGCAATGAAGCAGGGAGCCTACGATTATCTTACTAAGCCGTTTGATATAGAAGAATTAAAGATAAAGATAAAGAAAGCAATAGACCTCAGGGAAATAACTCAAAATACACTCAAAACGAAGAATCATTTTCAGTACACTTCAGATGAGATAATAGGCGATTCATTGCCTATGCAGGAAGTTTACAAGCAGATAGGAAGAGTTGCGGATTCTGATGCGACAGTTCTTATAAGAGGAGAGAGTGGAACAGGCAAGGAGCTCGTTGCCAAAGCTCTTCACAACCATAGCGAAAAGAAAGATAGGCCTTTTGTGGTGGTTAATTGCGCAGCAATTCCTGAGACTCTTCTCGAGTCAGAACTATTCGGTCACGAAAAGGGTTCTTTTACTGACGCTGTATCAAGGCACATCGGTAAATTTGAGCAAGCAACTGATGGAACAATATTCCTTGATGAGATTGGGGATATGACTCTTAACTTGCAGGCAAAACTCCTGAGAGTCCTTCAAGACAAAACATTTACTCGAGTTGGCGGTAATGAGCCCATAGTGACAGGTGCTCGGATTATTGCGGCTACAAACAGAAACCTTGAAGAGCTGGTTGCTTCAGGAAATTTCAGGGAAGACCTTTTTTACAGGCTCAACATTGTGACGATAGCACTTCCTACGTTACGAGATAGAAAAGAAGATATACCTTTGCTTACATCATATTTTGTGGAAAAGTTTGCGAATAAATATGGTAAAGAAGTCAAAGCAGTTTCTCCTGAGGTTATTGACCTCTTTTTAAGTTATGATTGGCCTGGCAATGTTAGAGAACTCGAGAACACAATCGCAAGGGGAGTCATTGTAACATCTTCCACGATGATAATGATTGATAATTTACCCAAAGAGATCGTTGATGGTGCAAAAAGGAGAATATACAATGCGAAGGAGACTGAAAAGCAAGTGGAAAATGCTGTAAGCAGCATAATACCTCTGCCAGAGCTAATTGCCTCTGTTGAAAAAGAAGCAATTTCAAAAGCGCTTACAGAGTGCGAAGGCAACAAAACAAAAGCTGCAAAACTCCTTGGCATTTCTAGAAAATCACTTTTCAATAAACTAAGGCAGTACAATATGCAGAACGGAGAAGATGAAAATGAGTAATTTAAACGGGGAGGAACAATGGACAAAGTGAGTGAAGAAGTCTTCGCATTGAAGGATGAAGTTGTAAGCTTGAGAAGAGATTTTCATATGTATCCAGAGATTGGTTTTGAGGAAAGAAGAACTTCTCGAATCGTTCAGGAGTATCTCAGAAATGTTGGAATAGATGTTTCTACTGTTGCTGGCACGGGGGTTCTGGGTTATCTTGATGCAGGGAAAACCAAGACTTTGCTCCTGAGAGCAGATATGGACGCCCTCCCTATTCAAGAGCTGAATGATGTGCCCTACAAATCAAAAAATGCAGGCATAATGCATGCGTGTGGACATGATGCCCATACTGCGATGTTACTTGTGGCTTCGAAAATCATTTCTAAACACAGAGACGAATTAAACGTGAATGTAAAATTTGCCTTCCAACCCTCCGAAGAAAAAGACCCTGGCGGAGCTATAAAAATGATTGAAGAGGGGATACTTGAAAACCCAAGTGTTGACAGGGCATTTGGATTACATCTTGGCAATTTTTTCCCTGCAGGGACAGTTTATATTAAGAATGGTCCTTTTATGGCCGAACCTGATAGCTTTGTTATCAAAATTAAAGGCAAAGGAGGCCACGGAGCATATCCTCACAAGTCCGTTGACCCAATTCTAATAGCTTCACAGATTGTTGTTTCTCTGCAATCTATCGTTTCCCGTGAAATTGATCCCATAGATTCAGTTGTTGTCACTGTGGGCAAGATTTCCTCAGGAGATGCTTTCAACGTAATACCAGAAACAGCTATACTCGAAGGAACTGTTAGAACTATTGAAGAGTCTGTAGCCAAGTCAATGCCTGGAAGAATTGAAAGAATCGCCAAGAATATTGCAAAAGCACTCGGAGGAGATGCTGAACTAAGCTATTCCTTTGGATATCCGCCTTTAGTAAATGATGAAGAATCTGCAAATTATGTGAGAAAAATTGCTGCAACTGTTGTTGGCGGCGATAATGTGGTTGAGGCACCAATTTCAATGGGTGGAGAGGATATGGCCTATTTCCTTCAAAAAGTCAAAGGAGCTTACTTCTGGCTGGGGAGCTCCAACAAAGAGAAAGGTCTTGATAAGCCTCATCACTCTGCATTTTTTGATTTTGATGAAGATGTCCTTGCGATTGGGGTTGAGTTGCATACGAGGTTAGCTCTAAATCTCTTTAAGTAAGTTGGGCTTTTTAAAGGAAACGTGCGTACTTGCTTCCCGATGTTCCTTTGCAGGATAACTGAAATTGCATAAAAAATATTCAGCTTAGTTGAATTTAGACTTTCCACTTTGGGTATTATTCAATTTGCTCTTCGTTCATTTCTCTCTTCGCTTTTTTGAGTCTACTGATAATGGCTCAGAAAAAAATCATTAGAAGAGAGTTTCGGTGGAGTAATTGTATTAGGAAGCGTGGCTAATTTAGAAACTTGTTTCTTGCCTATGTGGACTGCGCCTAATCAGAGATTCTTGATGAGGCAATTCTTCCTCTTGATTTTTTATGATAAATCTTTAAAATATATTGAAAATTCACACCCTCTGGATTTTGTGAAAGTGCACACTGTGCCCAGCAAAAGATGAAAGAGGGGAGGATAAAAACTTTAGGAGGTTTTATAATGGCTGTAGTATCAATGAAAGAACTGCTTGAAGCAGGCGTACATTTTGGGCATCAATCGAAGAGATGGGATCCAAGAATGAAGGAGTACATATTTACCGAGAGAAATGGAATCCATATCTTTGACCTGAGGCTTACAACTCAGAAAATTGAAGAAGCTTACAATTTTGTTGTAAACACATCAAAGGAAGGCGGTAAGTTAATTTTTGTCGGCACTAAGAAGGCTGCGCAGGACATTGTTAGAGAAGAAGCCGAAAGAAGCGGGATGTTTTATGTTAACGAAAGGTGGGTTGGAGGCCTTTTGACGAATTTCTCTACCGTGAAGAAAAGCATTAACAGGCTCAAAGAGCTGGAGAAGCTCGAAAGCGAAGGCTATTTTGATACAATCACTGTAAAAGAGAGAGTTGACCTTCAGCGAGAGCTGGCAAAACTGAGAAAGCTTTTTGGAGGACTAAAGAATCTTGTTACGCTTCCTGCAGCAATTTTCGTAACAGACACTCACAAAGAGAGAAGCGCAATTCTCGAGGCAAGAAAACTTAACATACCAATTATAGCAATTGTTGATTCGAATTCAAATCCTGATGAGATTGATCTGCCGATTCCAGGAAATGACGATGCCATTCGTTCCATAAGAATGTTTACTTCTCTTATCGCAAACGCAGTTATAGAAGGTAGAGAAGGCAAAACTGGCGAAGAAGCCGCAACTAACGATGAAGTTTCGTCAGAGGAAGCAGAGAGTCTTCTTAAAGAGGAACTGAATTTCGAAGATTTTGAACATTTAGAAAAAGAATAATTAAGAGGTGAATAATGGATTTAGAACGTGTAAAAGAATTAAGAGCAAGAACTGGTGCTGGTATTTCTGATTGTAATAAAGCTCTTGCCGATTCCAATGGAGACATAGAGAAGGCCATTGAAATCTTGCGTGAGAAAGGAATAGCGAAGGCAGTTAAGAAATCTGGAAGAGAAACGAATCAAGGAGTTGTTACTGCCTACATCCATCCTGGCGACCAGCTTGGAGTTCTTGTTGAAGTTAATTGTGAGACTGACTTTGTTGCCAGGACGCCAGAGTTTAAGGCATTGGCAAGCGACATTGCTTTGCAGATAGCTGCGTCCAGCCCTGAGTATGTTTCGCGAGAAGATGTCGACGAAGAAACTCTTGCTAAAGAAAAGGAAATCTACACAAAACAGCTTGAAGAAGAGAAGAAACCTGCAAATGTTATTGAAAAAATAGTTCAGGGAAAGATTGAAACATTCTTTAAAGAACACTGTTTGTTGGAAATGCCCTACATTAAGGATGAGAGCCATACTATTGAGGAGTTAATCAAGGAGTATATTGCGAAATTCGGCGAAAATATTACAGTGAGAAGGTTCTCGAGATTCAAGGTGGGTGAATAGGTTGCCTCAATTTAAGAGGATTATTTTAAAGTTGAGTGGCGAAGCTCTTTTGGGAACAAAAGAGTATGGTCTTGATATTGACTTAATGAATGACCTTGTCGACCAACTTATCTTTATAAAAGACAAAGGTGTGCAGATTGGGATTGTAATTGGCGGTGGCAACATTCTTCGTGGAGCTGAGGGAGAAACTCTTGGCATTGATAGAGCTACTGCTGACTATATGGGAATGCTTGCTACGGTTATCAACGCTCTTGCACTGCAGAATTTCATTATTTCGCGTGGAGTTGATGCACGTGTAATGTCCTCACTTTCTCTGAATCAGGTTGCCGAGCCGTATATTTTGACAAAAGCATTATCACATTTTGAGAAGGGAAGGCTCGTGATATTTGCTGGCGGTACAGGGCTTCCTTTCTTTACAACTGATACTACAGCAGCTCTTAGGGCGCTTGAAATTAAAGCAAATGCTCTGTTCAAAGCCACGAAGGTTGATGCAATTTATTCAGCTGACCCAAGCAAGTTCAAGAATGCCAAGAAGTATATTAAGATAAACTATACAGAATTTCTTGCAAAGAATCTTAAAGCGATGGACGCTACTGCTGTTTCTCTGTGCAGGGATTACGAAATGCCAATTATTCTGTTTAACATGAAGGGTAAAGATAATCTTATTAAGGCAGTTCTCGAGGGAGAAGTAGGCACAATTATTACTTCTTCCGGACTTGAAGAATAGAAAGAGGAGGGTTAAAATGGAAATTGAAAAGAATCTTTACAAGGAAGTGGAAGACTTAATGAACCGTTCAATAGAGGCTCTTGAACGAGACTTTGCTAAGATTATGGCTTCACGTGTTACTCCAGAGTTGTTAGATCCTGTTCATGTTGATGCATACGGTACTTCGGTGCCTCTCAAACAAGTTGCTTCCATTATCGCACCTAAACCAAGGGTTCTTGTGGTTGAACCGTGGGACAAATCTTTGCTGAAAGAGGTAGAGAGAGCAATACTCAAGGCGAATCTTGGTGTTACTCCGCAAAACGACGGTTCTGTAATTACTTTGCCTTTTCCTCGATTGGATGAAGAAGAACGTAAGAGGATTGTTGGTCAGGTTAAAAAAATGGCAGAAGAGTTTAGAGAGGAAATTAGAGCTATACGAAGGAATAATGTCGAGAAGCTCAAGGAAATGGAGAAGAATAAAGAAATCTCTGAGGACGACAAATTCAGAATGATGGAACAGGTGCAAAAGCTTACAGATAAATACATAAAATTGGTAGACTCTCATACTGAGAAAAAGGAAAAGGAGATCTTAGAGGTTTGACTTTTTCTAACTCTTCTGTTCCAGTTCATGTTGCCATAATTATGGACGGGAATGGAAGATGGGCAGAGCAGAGAGGCCTACCTCGCACAGAAGGGCACAGGCAAGGCGTTGAGGTTGTTAGAACCATTACTCGGGCAGCTGCACTCAATGGTTTAAAGCACTTAACGCTTTTTGCCTTTTCTACGGAGAACTGGAAACGTGGAGAATACGAGGTCAATTTCCTATTTAATCTATTTGTGGAAGCTGTTAGGTCGTACATTCCCGAGCTGCAAGAGCAGTCAATAAGGCTAAATTTCATTGGGTACCTGGAAGCTCTTCCTCTTTTCTTGAAGAGTTCCCTTGAAACTGCAAGGAGAGAAACTCAGAATGGAAAGAAGATGCAGTTGAATATTGCCATTAACTACGGAGGACGCAAGGAAATTGTTGATGCTGTTAAAAAGGCTGCTGCAGCTAACGTTGAACTGAGTGAAGATAATTTTCCTTCTTTTCTTTACACTGCAGGAATTCCTGACCCTGATATGATTATAAGGACAAGCGGTGAAATGAGGCTGAGTAATTTTCTGATTTACCAATCGGCTTATTCAGAACTTTTTTTTACTAGAACTCTCTGGCCAGATTTTACAGAACAGGAATTTGTGGGCTTATTAAAGCAATACAAAAATAGAGAGAGAAAATTTGGCGGGATTTAGATGAAATCTGTTTTTATAGTAGGTTCGACTGGCTCTCTTGGGAAAGAGGCTCTTGAGGTTGTCCACAATTTAGGGGATGATTATAAAGTAGTTGGGATAACCGGTTTCTCAAATGGCAATCTGCTCCTCGAACAGGCTTCTTTCAATAGAGTGAAATACGTTGGTGCATCAGAAGCCATAGCCCAAAAAATAAAATTTGATTTAAGCGACACGTATGTTTTTGATGTAGAGAAAGAACTCACATCGGTTTTGGGGGATGCCTCGCCTGACATTACGCTCTTCTTGTCATCTGAAATAACTGCTTTGCCTGCAATTATTGAGCTCTTGTCGGAAAAGAAAAGAGTTGCAATTGCCAATAAGGAATCAATTATTGCAGGAGGAGACGTTATCTTTAATGAATCCTCAAGGAAATATATTCTTCCTGTGGATAGCGAAGCATCGGCAATTTTCCAAATTCTATTAGGAGAGCCTTTTGAATCTATTGAGAGGCTCATAATAACAGCTTCAGGGGGTCCTTTTTTGGATTATGATGAATCTTCAATTTCCTCGGTAAATGCCGCTATGGCATTGAAGCACCCCAACTGGAGGATGGGCAGAAAAATTACAATCGACTCTGCAACTATGGTTAATAAGGCTTTTGAGGTTATGGAAGCTCATTTTCTCTTTGGTTTACCGTATACAAAGATTAGCCCAATAGTCCACAGAGAAAGCGTGGTACACTCAATAGTTGAGTTTGTTGATGGTTTTGAGAAGGCCATCCTTAGCGTTCCTAAAATGTACTATTCTCTCCAGTACGCGTTGACCTACCCAAGCAGAGTGAAAAGCAACTTCCCTAAATTGAGGCTCGAGGAATTAGGAAAACTTTCTTTTGAATCACTGGATGTGAATAAGTTCAAGGCTTTTTCGACTGTCCTGAAATTTGGTACAGAGGGGGGCAATTTCCTTCCGATAATTGTTGCTGTCGACGAGGTCCTTGCAACGCAATTTATTGAGGGCAACATAGGATACAATGATATTAACAATTATTTTGAAGAGATTATGGAAACCTTTGAGCACAAAGATATTCATTCTTACGAAGAGATTAAATATTTTTTTGACCAAGGCATATCTCAAACAGAGAGAATTTTACGGAGGCATAACATATGAACATAATTTTGACGATAATTTATGGCGTGGTAATAATAGGAGTACTTGCTCTTGTGCACGAAACGGGGCACTTCTTAGCCGCAAAGGCTTCGGGCATTCCCGTTGAGGAATTCAGTATCGGATTTGGACCAACCGTCCTGCAGAAAAAGAGAGGAGGCACTCTTTATAAAGTTGGCTTGTTACCAATTCTCGGTTATGTGAAGATAAAAGGAATGGAAGGCGACTTTGACGCACCTGATGGTTTCTTCAAAAAAGGGCTCTTTCAAAGATTCATCACACTTTTTATGGGACCATTTATGAATTTTGTTGCTGCAGTTGTTATTTTTGCTGTTGTTTTCTCTGCTTTTGGAAATCCTCTTGTTCCCTCAACTGTTATATCTAGTGTAAGTTCAGACAGTCCTGCACAAACTGCAGGGATTCTTCCCAACGATAGGATAACTGAGATTAATGGTAATGAAATATCAACCTGGGATGATTTAACCAGTATTGTTCACTCAAGCAATGGCGGCACTTTAAGTATCAGTTTAGTTCGCAATGGGAATGTGGTAACAATTGCAGTACAGCCCAAAAAAGACGTTTCAACTGGCCAGTGGATGATTGGAGTTTCTCCAAGAGGCGAAAAATATAACGTTTTTGTCTCTCTGTGGGAAGCAATAAAGTGGACTGGCAAGGTGCTCTATCAGAGTTTTACGCTGCTTCCGTCACTTTTTACGAGGAAAGGTTTGAGCTCTTTAACTGGGCCTATCGGAATTGTCGCAATGACTGGACAGGCTGCCTCATACGGCTTTGCAAATCTATTGTGGTTTGCTGCTTTCATAAGCATTGCACTTGGATTTACAAATTTGCTGCCTATCCCAGCGCTTGATGGAAGCTGGATTGTGCTTATTTTGTGGGAGGCGATAACTCGCAAGCCAGTCCCAGCAGAAAAACAGGCTGCAGTCCAGGGAGCAGGTTTTATCTTTGTACTTGCTTTGATGTTTCTTATAAGCATTAACGATATAATAAAGCTCTTTGCAAAATGAGACGCGATTCAAGAGTTGTAAGAGTTGGCAGTGTACTTATTGGAGGAAACAATCCGATAGCAGTACAGTCAATGACAAAAACCGACACAAGGGATGTAAGTTCGACAGTAGATGAAATCCTAAAGCTTGAAGATAAAGGCTGCGAAATCATAAGGGTTGCCGTGCCAGACCTTGAGGCAGCCTATGCAATAAAAGGCATAAAAGACAAAATTCATATACCGCTTGTTGCAGACATTCATTTTGACCCAAGGCTTGCCATCGAATCTATAAAAAATGGAGTTGACAAGGTACGCCTGAATCCTTCAAATATCAAGGACAGAGATTACATAAGGAAGATAACTTTGCTTGCGAAAAGCTATGGTGTTGCCATAAGAATTGGAGCAAATTTAGGCTCTTTCAGGGAAAGACCGAAAGATGTAGTCGAAGCTTTGATTCAGAGTGCGATGAACGAGGTTAAGATTCTCGAGGATGAAGACTTCTCCGACATAGTCATTTCGATAAAAACTTCTGATGTCCTTACAACAATAAAAGCTAATGAGAAAGTAGCTACACTGAGTAATTATCCTATTCATCTTGGAGTCACAGAAGCTGGACCTGCTGACGAATCGCTCGTAAAGAGCAGTGTTGGGATAGGAGCACTTCTCCTTGCGGGAATTGGAGATACTTTGAGAGTTTCTATCACAGGGGATTCTGGAGCTGAAATTGAGGCAGGCTTCACACTTTTGAAGAGTCTCGGACTGAGGGAAAAAGGAATTGATGTAATTTCCTGCCCCACGTGTGGCAGAACAGAGATTGATGTCCTTGACATTGTGGCAAAAGTGAAAAAAGTTTATGGCGATGTCAAGTTGCCATTGAAAATAGCCGTTATGGGTTGCGTTGTTAATGGTCCAGGGGAGGCTATGGATGCCGATATTGGGATTGCTGGCGGAAAGAATAGCGGAGTTATTTTCAGAAAAGGAAAAATAGTCAAGGTTGTTGAGGGAAACAAACTATTTGAAGCGTTGAAAGACGAGATAGACAAATACATTAAGGAAAGTTAAAACTGCCTTGAATGTTTTGAGACAAGTTTTGAATTTTCTGTGAATTGAATGCTACTTTTCGATAGAAGCTCGGTAATTATCTTTTCAAGTGCTGTCTTTTCTATATTATGGATTACAGCCTGTTCGTGAGCTTCTCTCAATGCGACAGGGTAATTTGGCCCCTTCTCAATCTGGCTTACAAGAGTTGAATGGACCATTGCCAGTTTGGTTTCATCTTTTGCAACGAACTCAGGCACCTCTACTCGTACTATTTCTTCAGAAGCGTTGAGAAAGAAAAAGTATACAGGAGTGCTATAAAAGTTTAATATTGGCTCATTACTTTGAAACAAAGTTGAGCGCTCGCCGTTTCTTAATATTCTTGAGAAAAGTTCTCTATCGAGAATCATCGAAAATATTTTACCAGTTTGTTCTGAAGAGTTAGAATTATTGCTGAGACCGTTGATTTTTATGCCTTTCTTCTCGCAATACAGGTTTATTGTTCCTAAAACATCCCTTGACCTTGTTCCGCTTATATAACCTGCAACAGGGACATTTTCTTCCTGAGCTGTTTTGAACAGCTGCTCAAAGTTGCTAACAAAAGTCCTGATGAATTCATCCGGTTTGTTTTTGACCTCCCACTGTATCAGAGTCCCGTCAATCAATGCAACAAAAGGAGCACTGCGAGAGCTGTATTTTCTTATGAGTTCTTCGAGCTTAACGCTTTCTTTGAGAAGCATTTTTGAACTTAACGATTCACCTTTTATCAATTGCTTGAAATTGCCATACAGTTGCTCATAGATCTCCTCATCTCTATAGAAGATTTGAGGGATTGAATCTGCAACAAAAACGTTATCTCTGCCGTACTTTATGTAGACAAAGCCTGTATTGATGACGAAATAAGGAAAATAAAAATCTTCATCTATCGGAATAAGGGAGCCATCGCAGGCTGCAACTGAATACTCTCTTGGTGGCTTTTCAGGCTTAATGCCTTTCGAGACTTGAGTGCAGGGGGTGGCGAAAGAATACGGAACATCCTTACTGCTGCTGTTTCTTATCAAATCTGGGTCAATCTGGAAAAGAATTTCCAGGAGGTTGTCAATCAAATCAGATTTCTTTTGAGCTTCAGCCTCTTTTTCCTGAATAATTCTATCAAGTTCTCCTATAAGGGATTCTAGTTTAAACATAATTTATTATAGAGTAATTTTGCAAAAGCAGCAAATGAAATATAATTAGACATCGTGAACTATTTGATAATTTTGACAGTTGTGATGGTGTTCCTCGGAGTCTTGATTCGATTTAGAATTAATATTGGCATATCTATTGCATTATCAGCCATTCTCCTTGCTCTCTTAGAGCATTTCGGTTTTGTGCATATTTTAGTGTCGTTTTACAATTCTGCTGTATCGAGTGAAACTGTTAATATGGTTCTGGTGGTTGTGGCGGCAACAATTTTTGCAGATATTCTCAAAGAGTCTGGTTTCTTGACTGAGATTGTTGACAGTTTTTCGAAAGTCTTCAGGCCTAAAATTTTCATCCCAGCCTTTTCTTTGATAATAGGAGCTCTTGCTATGCCAGGCGGAGCTCTCGTGTCAGCTCCCCTTGTTGAGGAGGGTTCAAAGAACACAACTTTGCTCTCGCATGAAAAAGTAGTTATCAATTTTTGGTTCAGGCACATTTGGGAGCCTATTTCTCCTCTTTTCCCAGAAATACTTCTAAGCGCTTCTTTGCTAAACGTGCCCCTTTCGTTTATAGTTAAAACCCAGTGGCCAATCTCTCTTGCAATGTTCCTGTCGGGAGTAATATTCATTTTGCCGATGGTAAAAGAAAATGGTTTTGCAAGGTCGAGTTCTTATGTCTCAGATTATGTCCACATTGCTATGAGCATTTTTCCAATTGTTCTTGTTATTGCAATTGTATTTATTTTCAGGAGTCTTTCAGTTGCGGCGGCCATTCTTATCGGTATTATTTATGTGATTGTTGTAAGAAGACTTGACTTTTCTAAAATAAAGAAGTCTATAAGAATACTTACGCTAATAAACTATGCTTTCCTGATGGTTGCAATTTTCTTTCTGAAATATATTTCAATAGAGAGCAATTTGATAAAAGGAATTTATGATGCATTTGTTTACTATAAAATCCCCTATGAAATACCACTGTTCTTTATTCCGTTTGTTGTGGGCCTTATGACTGGTATTTCCTCTGCTGCAATAGGACTTTCTTATTCTCTTCTTCTTCCCATTATGCAAAATGCGAGTGGGTCTGTTAACCCTGCTCATGTTTTCATAGCGTATATGGGTGTATGGACTGCTCTTGCTATAACTCCGACCCATCTTTGCCTTTCACTGAGCGTTGATTTCTTTAAGGCGAAGCTCGGTCTAACGTACAAGCTTCTATACAGAAATGTTATATTTGTAATCCTTGTAGGAGTTGCCTGGGTTATTTTTTTATCGTTCTTCAAAGTTCACTTCTAGGTTGCAGAGTTCTTCCTGATTAGTAAACGTAGCAATTGAGCCAACCCTATTTAGCTTTGCTCTTTCAAAACGAGCTTGACTCATTAATAATTGTTCTTGCGTTTTGCCGTTGATTTTTTTATGAATTTTGGTATCATTTCATCTGGATGGAGAGGTGACCGAGTGGTTTAAGGTGCACGCCTGGAGAGCGTGTGCGGGTTAATCGCCTGCCGTGGGTTCAAATCCCACTCTCTCCGCCATTTTAAAAATTGTTGCTTATGCTATAATATGTTTGTTCAGGGGTGCTGAAAGCTGTTCGTAAGTAGGCTGAGAGAAGTCTGAAACTTCAACCCATTGAACCTGATGTAGGTAATCCTACCGAAGGGAGGAATAATTTGGATAAGATAAAGAAATTTTTTGACGGCTTTGCTCTGATTTTTGTGCCAGTGTTGTTCATTTGTTTTTTTCTTTTTTTTCCGATTCTTACTCTTGTAAAAGTTGCTTTTAGCACAGGGGGTCGCTTTAATTTTTCTTCGTTTCTTAGCATCGTTACTGATTCTTATACTCTTCGCGTGCTCTATTTTACCTTTAAAGAAGCTTTTGTAAGCGCATTTGTTACGGTGCTTATAGGATTGCCTGGGGCGTACATTGTTTCTCATTACAATTTCAGGTTCAAGAGCTTCTTAATGTCGCTTTCGACCGTGCCGTTTGTTCTTCCATCCGTACTAGTTGGACTGGGGTTCATTGTCTTATTCGGCAGAAACGGTATCTTAAATAACGCTTTATCATATATATTTGGAAGAAACGTTGATATACATCTTCTTTACTCTTTTACTGGAATTATTCTTGTTCATTCTTTTTACAACTTTCCAATTGCTCTAAGGATTGTTGGCTCGTCCTGGGATGGTATCTCTGAGGAATATTCCTATGTTGCCAAAAGTCTTGGGGCATCTAAGGTAAGAACTTTTTTTGCGGTAACACTTCCGCTTCTTTTGCCTTCTGTTTTATCAAGTTTTTCGCTTGTCTTCATCTTCTGTTTCCTGAGCTTCGTAATAATTATGACTATCGGTGGAGCAGGTTTTGCCACTACGGAAGTTGCCATTTATATGTACTACAACACTTTTTCAGATTTCAGAACAGGAAGCGTTCTTGCTATTATTCAGGCGCTTATTCTTGTGATTTTCGTATTGATTTACCTTCGAGCCGAAGGTTTGTCGGGCGTCGGGATTGTAAAAAGGACGTTTTCTTACACTAAACAAAAATGGAGCAGACTCTCTTTTTCTCTTTCCTTCAGCTATTTGATTTTCGTTTTTCTCTTGATAGTTGCTCCAATGATTGTAATTGTGTTGAGCTCTTTTGTAGCCAGTGGTTCCCCAGGACTCAGCCTTTCAAATTTTAAACAGATTTTTGAAGGAACTTATAATTATATTACTGGAGTTTCGTCGGGCAGGGTGATTTTGAATAGTGTTTATTTTGGTCTTATTACGGTTTGTTTATCTATAGGGCTTGCCATTCCATCTGCTTATTACCTTAAATTGCATACAAACCTGAAGAAGTATGTGTTGCCATTTTTGATGTTTTCAATTGTGTTATCACCATTAACAATAGCTCTCTCTTACATTGTCACATTTCAGCCTTTCATAAACAGCTCTCCCTTTAACTGGATATTTATTGCAATTTCCCATACGTTGATTGCGTTTCCATTTGTCTTGAGGTCTATTATGCCAGTTGTAGAATCAACCTCGACTGATTTTTCACTTGTTGCAAGGAGTCTTGGGCTTAGCAAATTTAAAACGTTTTTCACGGTTGACATAGACCTCATAAAAAAGCCGTTGGTCTCAGCTGCAACTTTTGCATTTGCGATTTCGATGGGTGAGTTTGGCGCAACGTTGATGCTGTTCCGGAGTGAAAATACAACAATACCTATTGCATTGTACCGACTAATGTCGGGAAGGCATTTTGGAGCAGCGCAGGCATTCGGCACAATACTGCTAATAATGAGTTTATTAGCTTTTTTGCTAATAGATTCTCTGAATAGCAGAAAGGACTATCTATGAATAAACTTGAACTTGTTGACATTGTAAAGGACTATGGCGATTTTCATCTTAAGGTCGACTTCTCTGTAAAAGATGGAGAACTGGTTTCTATTTTAGGCCCATCTGGTTCTGGAAAGACGACAATTCTGCACATTATAGCAGGCTTCATTCGTGAGGATAAAGGCATGATTGTGAAAGATGGAGTTGAGATTTCTAATTTTCCACCAGAGAAAAGAAACATCGGTATTGTTTTTCAAGATTATGCGCTTTTTCCGTTTCTTGATGTCTTCTCAAACATTGCTTTTGGCTTAAGGGTAAAACACATCGAAGAGGGCAAGGTAAGAGAGCTTGTGGAAGATATGGCAGAGAAACTCGAAATAAGCCACGTATTACATAAATCACCTGACAAAATTTCAGGAGGAGAAGCTCAAAGAGCAGCTATTGCAAGAGCACTTGTGGTTAAACCTGACATCTTGCTTATGGACGAGCCGATGTCTTCACTTGATGCGAAGATTCGCGAGAAACTCATTCAAGAGGTAAAATCAATAAAAGAGAACTATGGGCTGACCATCATATATGTGACTCACGACCAGAGAGAAGCAATGTACCTTTCAGACAGGATTATCCTCTTTAACAGCGGTAAAATAGAGCAGATAGGTACCCCTTATGAGTTGTATTCAAATCCTGATACACCTTTTGCCAAAACTTTTATAGGCAAAGGAAACTTGCTCAGGATTGATGGAGAAAATATCTTCGTGAGGCCTGAAGATTTGGTGATAACAAGAGAAGGAGAATATAGCGGAAGAATAGATGAGATTGCTTTTCTTGGTGGTACCGCAGAAATAATAATGGAAACAGCTTTTGGAAAGGTAACTGTGCAAGAGCTGTACAGAAATGTCGAAGAACTCAAACCTGGACAGGTAGTTTATTTTAATATAAGAAAGAAGTCGTAATTGTCAAGGAGGCAAAAGATGGCAATTGTAGAGTTTACAGTGATTCCCATTGTCAAGGAGTCTCTCGTAAATGAGATTGTTGACAGGGCAATTAAGGTTGTGGAGGAGTCAGGACTTAATTATGAGGTAGGTGCCAACGGCACGACTATTGAAGGTGACCTTGAAAGGGTTTTTGAAGTTGTTAAGAAAGCTCACTCTGTTGCAAGAGACGAAGGTTCAGGAAGAGTCTATACAATAATAAAAATCGATGATAAATTAGGTGGTATCACGATTGAAGAGAAAGTGAAGAAATTTAGGAAGGAGAAGAAATGAAAAAAATCTTTGTGTCAGCAATTATTTTTGTGTTGCTTGCAGCGGTTTTTGTTGGCTGCAAAACAGCACCCAAACAGCCTCAAACACTCACTATTTATACCTACGACAGCTTCATATCTTATGGTTTGCCAGATGCGACGAACAAAATTTTCGAGGAGAAAAACAATTGCAAAATCGAATATAAGTCGTTTGGTGGAGTAGACGCAACCCTTAACAGGCTCATACTCGAGCAAGCAAATCCTCAGGCGGACGTTTTTGTTGGGCTCAATATGAACGAGTTTCAAAAAGCTCTTGATAAGGACTTGTTTTTATCATACAAACCAGCCGACTTTTCAGTGATTCCTCAGGAATACCGACTTGACAGTTCCTGGAAGTTGATTCCATTTGACGGTCCAAATTCAATAGCAATTCTTTATGATTCAAGTAAAATCACTAACCCTCCGAAGAGTCTTAAAGATTTATCAAAGGAGGAGTACAAGGGAAAATTGATAATAGAAGACCCAAGGACTTCTTCGCCTGGACTGGGTTTTTTGCTCTGGACTGTTGCAGCGTTTGGGGAGAGCAATTACCTGGACTACTGGAAAAGCATAAAGGGAACTATTTTTCAGGTTTATCCTGAATGGGACCCTGCCTTTCAGGCTCTTGAAAATGGTGAGGCGCCAATGATGATTAGTTATGATATGGACCCTGCTTATTTTTACTATGCGGACAAATCGACTCGTTACAAATCAATTATTCCAAGCGAAGGTGGTTGGCTGCAGCTTGAATTTGCAGGAATAGTAAAAGGAACAAAGAATGAATCACTTGCAAAGAAATACATTGATTTTATGCTGAGCCCCGATTTTCAGAAGGAAATTCCACTGCACCAGTGGACTTATCCAATAGATAAGAGTATTCAGCTTCCCGAATGCTTTCAGTATGGTGCAAAAGCAGAAAAATTCATAAGCATACCTCCTACCGAAATTCAGGTGAAAAGCGAAGAATGGATTAAGCAATGGGCGGAGATGATAATATCTAAATGAGCTTTTAAGATTAAGATTTGTTTCTTTATAATATGTTTGGAAGCTTGTATTTTGTAGGCAAGGAATGTCTGGAATAGATTAAGGTGTGTAGCATAAAAGCATTTGACAATTATAACTTGTTCAGTTATAATTAAGTTGAGGTATATATGAGAGAATATTTGAATGGTAAAGCTGCAGGAAAGAATGCATTGATTCTTGGTGCAAGGGATAAGGCGGTGCGTACATTGGAACGCTTGAGTTTACTCAAGATATTACCGAAATGAAAAAAATTGAAGGAGAAAAGAGAATTTATTCTGAAGAATAGGAGGAAAAATGGTTAGCAAAGAAGAAGTGCTTAGTGCACTAAAAAATGTTTACGACCCCGAGATACCCGTGAACATCGTTGACCTTGGGTTGATTTACAAACTGGATATTGACGAAGAGAGTGGCACTGTTAATGTTCTTATGACTTTAACTGCCCCTGGTTGCCCGATGGGCAATTATATACTGAGTGATGCGGAAGTTGTCTTAAAGTCTGTTGATGGCGTAAAGGATGTGAAAATAGAATTAACCTATGACCCGCCATGGTCTCCTGATATGATGAGCGAGGAAGCAAAAAAGGAGCTTGGTTATACCTAACAGAATTTTTTTATGTTTCTATAAAATAGACAAGGGTGAAGCCTGAAATGAGGGTTAAAGTGAAGTTGTACGGAGACTTTTTAAGAAAACGACCAGAGAACTCAGGATGTTAAAATGCTTTCTAAAGAAGAGCTCGGCAGATACAACAGGCAAATCAGGATAGACAAAATAGGAAAAGATGGGCAGCTCAAGTTGAAGAGTGCCTCTGTAGTCGTAGTTGGGGCAGGCGGCCTCGGGAGCCCAATCCTGATGTATCTGGCTGCCGCAGGTGTGGGAAGAATTGGTTTTATTGACGGAGACGAGGTTTCGATTAGCAATCTCAACAGACAAGTACTATATGATTCATATGATGTTGGGAAAAAGAAAACACAGGTTGCGACTGAAAAACTGAAAAAGCTTAATCCAAACTTGTCGTACGAGGCGTATCCTTTGTGGTTAAGTGACCTTGAAGTTGCAGAGAACATTTTCATTAAGTATGATGCGGTGATAGATGCAACGGACAATTTTGAAACAAGATATCTTGTAAATAAGGTATGTGTTGCTCTGAACAAGCCTTTATTTATTGGTGCAGTCGGGCGTTTTTCTGGGCAGGTTACCGACGTAATGCCACACAAGAGCGCATGCTTTAATTGTATTTTCCCAGAAAAGGAAAAAGAAATCGTAAATCTTATGACAGAGAAAAACCTTTCAGAGGGTATCATCGGGACTCTTGTTGGCACTATTGGCACAATTGTTGCCTCTGAATTTATCAAGTTTACTCTTGGAATTGGCTCGAATCTTTTTGACAAACTCCTTATTTACGATTTGCTTAACGACGAGTTTTCTATAATTAACATAGAGAGAAACCCTCATTGTTCTGTTTGCGGAGATTCCAGTTAGAGACTTTAAATAATCAGAGAATCTCATTGTTTCTTCAAAGTTGTGTTTTTTTGGAAAATACTTGAAATTTTTTGAGATTTTATTATAATAATTGCTGGAGGTGATAGATATGGCAAATTGGGATCCGTTTGATGAAGTACGCAGGCTTGAAGAAGAACTCGACGAGATTTTTGCAAAGTTCTGGGGAGGAACAAGAGCAGGTAGAGCTCTTCCTGGAAGAAGCTCTCTTAAGGAACTTTCTCCTTCTGTCTTGCTTATGAGGCCAGATGCTGATATTGTAGAGCACGACAATGATGTCGTTGTGAAAATCAACCTACCAGGTGTTGACAAAAAAGACGTTAAGATAAAAGTTACAGAGGACACTGTGAGTGTTTCTGGCGAAATGAAGAAGGAAAAGAAGGAGAATACCGAGAGCTATGTCCTTGAAGAGAGGTATTACGGGTCTTTCTCAAGAGTTCTTCCACTGCCTGCGAAGGTTGAGCCTGACAAAGCTCAGGCAAAATTCGAAAATGGTGTGCTTGAAATTACAGTACCAAAGGCTGAAACAGCCAAAAAGTCAAAAGAAATTTCTCTGTAAAAAGATTAGAGCCTCCTCACAGGGGGCTCTAAAAATTTATTTTGGGTAAAACTGCTAAAGTACTATAATGTATTGAAAAGATGAAAATTCTATTTGATTTTTTTAAGAAAAGAGCCAAGGAATACTCTTTTATCATATTCCTACTTTTGATTGTCGATTTGCTCCAAGTCGTCATTCCTCTTTTTACAAAGCGAGCAGTCGATGCAATTACAAAAAGCCAGAGTCACTTACTCATCGCAAACAGCTTATACATAATGGGAGTTTCATTGGCGATCATTGTAATAAGAGTGGGCTACAATTTTATGATGAGGCGCCTTGTGCTTGGGCTCGACTTTGACATAAAAACCAAGCTCTACTATAAATATATTACGTTTACCAAGAAGGACTTTGAAGAGAGAGAGATAGGTGACCTGATGTCGCGTGTTACAAGTGACACTACCTCGGTCAGGATGTTTCTCACGATGGGTTTTCTTGGCTTGCTGGATGTTTTTTTCCTTGGAGCAACTACTTTTGTATCGATGTTTCTAATGAACAAGAAACTAACTTTGATAGTTGTTGTTCCTCTATTTTTTCTTATCCCTCTTACTCTTAACTTTGGTACAAAGATTCATAAATTCTATAAGAAAGTGCAAATCATCTTTGCAGATATGACCGTAAGAATCAGAGAAGTGATAAATGGCATAAGAGTTATAAAAGCTTTTACTCGAGAAGATTATTATCTCAAGATATTTTCATCTGTGAACGAGGATTACGTTCGGCAAAATATGAAGCTTGTCAAGCTTGATGGTTTCCTTGACCCTACAATCACTCTGTTCACGAATATTTCCTTATTTTTGCTTATCTTGTTTGGAGGAATTTTTGTTATAAGAAATACAGTGGATATAGGAACTGTAGTTGCTTTTTTTCAATACATTCAGACATTATCCTGGCCCATAATGGCAATTGGCTTTTCGGTGGCACTTTATCAGCGGGCACATGCGTCTCTTGATAGAATAAATGAAATGCTTCAGGTTAGTACAGTCAAAGTTGATGATAAACTGCCCAGGAAAGCAGAGCTCAAAACTCAGCTCGAGATAAGAAACCTTACATTTTCATATGGCTCTGATACCAACAAAGCTTTGGCGTCAATATCTATGTCGCTTTTCCCAGAAGAAATTCTTGGCATAACAGGTCCCCCTGGAAGCGGCAAATCAACTCTCATTGAGCTTATAATGAGAATATACAATCCACCAAAAGGCTCTATTTTCATTAACGGGGTGGACGTACTCGAAATGGGTTTATCCGAATTGCGGAGCTTTTTTGCTTATGTTCCGCAGGATCCATTTTTGTTCAGCGATACTATAGCTAATAATATCCTTGTTGGTGATAGGAAAGCAAGCTATGACGATGTGCTTGAAGCCGCAAAAGTTGCAGGGATTTACGATGAAATTTTAACATTTCCAAACGGTTTTGAGACTCTGGTGGGTGAGCAAGGAGTAACTCTGTCAGGTGGTCAACGCCAGAGAGTTTCTATCGCAAGGGCGGTTATTTCAAAAAGGCCTATTCTTATTTTAGATGATTCGCTGTCTGCGGTAGATACTAATACAGAGAAGAAAATCATAACGAACCTTAAAGATTATCTTTCAGAGAGGAAACTGCTCACTATTATCATTTCTCAGAGGATAAGTGCTCTGTCGATTGTTGACAATATCAGCGTTATTGTCGGTGGAAAAGTAATCGAGCACGGCCACCCAGACGACCTCTTATTAAAGAAGGGATACTATTATCACTTATACAGGAAGCAGCTTCTTGAAGGAGTGGAATCATGAGAGGCAAGTATTTGGAAAAGTTTGTTCCCTACTTTAAGAAATACAAGTGGCAGATAATAATTGCATTTGTTGCTCTTATTATTGCTTCTGCTCTTTCCTCTTTCATCCCGTTGCTTTCAAAAAAGGCAATTGATGATATTACAACAACCAAAAGTCTCCAAAAACTGTTTTACTACTCAGAGATTTTGGTGGCCACGATTGTTTTGCTTTACCTTGCAAGGCTTCTTCAAATCTACGTTGGCAACCTTGCCGGGCAAAACATAATGAAGGACTTGCGAAAAGACCTCTTTAAGACTATGGAGAATTTCGAGGTGGATGTCTTTACAAAGGAACCGTCAGGGAAAATAATAACAAGAATAACCAACGATGTTGAGAATATGAACGACCTTTTAAATTCTGGCCTTATTTCTCTGTTGGGTGATGTGCTGTTTGTTGTTTTTGCAATCGGATTTTTGTTCTATTTGAATCCAAGACTTGCCCTTATAGCAACTTCTCCGCTGCCTGTTGCAGTAGTAGTGTCACTGGTTCTTGGTGATAAAATTGAACACGTGTTTGAGCAAGTCAGAGATGCTCTTACTAAAATTAATATTCATATGCAGGAGAGCCTGAGCGGACTAACAATACTTCAGAGCTTTAATGATGAAGAACATCACAGGAATGTTTTTGCAAAACACGCCGATGAGTTTAAAGTGCGATTCTATCAGTCACAGATGCTTAATACTGTTTTGAGGCAGTTTATAAATCTTGTTTCTTACATTTCAAATTTTCTTCTGATTATTTTTGGAGGTTTGCTTGTCATAAATGGCAAAACCACAATTGGAACTTTGCTTGCTTTTTTGTCATATCTAAACCAATTGTACGGCCCGTTGGGAGACCTATCAGACAAATTCTCCATCCTTCAGAACGCTTTTGCATCTATGAGCAAGATTGGTGACTTCGTAAACGAAAACAAAGTTGAAGACAAAGAAGGGATAACAGACCTTGAAATAAAAGGCGATATTATGCTCAGAAGTGTTGCGTTTTCCTACAATGGAACAGAGAATGTCTTAAACGATGTTTCAATGGAGATTAAACGTGGCGAAAAAGCGGCGATAGTTGGCTTTACTGGTGCTGGCAAATCCACCATAGCAAATCTAATACTTGGCTTCTACAGTGTGAACAGCGGGAATGTCGAGTTTGATGGTATTGATATTAAGGAGATTAACAAGACAAAACTGAGACAGAATATGGCGATTGTCCAGCAAAGCATATTCATTTTTAGAGGAACCGTAAGAGAAAATATCACCTTAGGAAGAGAAGATTTCTCCGATGAATCTATTATAGATGCCTGCAAGAAGCTTGGCGTCCACGATTTGATAATGAAGCTTGAGAAGGGCTATGATACTGAGCTTATAAGCGAGGGCAAGAACATTTCTTTTGGAGAGAGGCAGCTCATTTCGTTTGTGAGAGCTCTAATATACAATCCTAAAATACTTATCCTCGATGAAGCAACTGCTTCGATAGACACTAATACGGAAGAACTTATTGAGAAGGGGATTAAGACAATTATGGAAGGGAGAACTTCTGTTGTTATTGCCCACAGATTGTCAACCATTCGCGATGCAAACAAAATTTACGTTATAAACAAAGGCAGAATAGTAGAGCAAGGGAAACATTCAGAGCTTATGAGGCGAAAGGGTTTGTACTATGAGCTTTACACTACACAATTCAAGAATTATAAATAAAAGAAGGGAAGGTGATGGGGACACCCTCCCTGGCATGAATAAGAAAGGAGGTAGGTATCAGGCTGTTCGGTGGTGAAAGCCTGCACTTACTATGTTGAGTAGTATAATGAAAAAAAGTTTTGTGTCAAGAGGAAAACGGGAGAATTTTTTAAAAAGTTTTACAAGTTGCATAAAGTTAGAAATTTAGTACAATAAACTACCTACAGAACTTTAGGAGGCTAAGATGTTGAAGTTTGAAAACTTAAAAGAGGCGCAGAATTTTATCCTGCAGAATGGCATCGACCAGGTGGATGTAAAATTTACAAATCTGTTTGGTGGATTGCACCACATAACTATTCCTGCATCAAGGTTTTCTGAAGCAACAATCTCTGAAGGGATTGGAATTGATGGTTCTTCTATACCTGGGTTCGCTTCGATAGAAAAGAGCGATATGGTCCTTATTCCTGATATGAAAGCAGGATTTGTCGACCCTTTCTTTAAGGTTAAAACTCTCTCTTTTTTTGGCAGTGTCCATAATATATCATCAAAAGAGCCATTTGCTCTGGATTCTCGAGGTGTGGCAACCAATGCGCAAAAACTTCTTGCTGGTAAGAAATATGCAACGAGAAGTCTCTGGGGACCTGAATATGAATTCTATGTTTTTAATAGCGTTAACTTCAAGAATTCTGAGAACATATCTTACTATGAAGTTGATTCTGATGAGGCTCATTGGAACTCCACAAGGGCGGATGAGGATAATCTTGGGTACCCAATTGCAAAAGGCAGAGGGTATCACGCCATACCGCCAAAGGACCATCTCTTCAATTTCAGGTCTGACCTTTCAATACTGCTTGAAAATGCAGGAGTTGACGTCAAATATCATCACCACGAAGGTGGAGGCGCTGGTCAGGTAGAGATTGAGGTTCAGATGACTGACTTGCTGGAAGCAGGAGATACAGGGCAACTTGTCAAGTATTTTGCAAAAATGGCTGCCTTTAACAACAATCTCACAGTGACCTTTATGCCGAAACCTCTTTTTAGTGAAGCAGGGTCTGGAATGCATTTTCATCAACTGCTACTCAACGTGGATTCACCAGTATTTTTTGAAAAGGATGCACCTTACGGTGAGCTTTCTGCTGTTGCACTTTCATATATTGCTGGTATTTTGCAGCATTCGCGTGCCATAATGGGTTTAACCAACCCTTCAACAAATTCCTATAAGAGACTTACTCCAGGTTTTGAAGCCCCAATAAAAGCTTTTTTTTCTTTGTCAAACAGGAAAGCGGCTATCAGAATTCCAGCTTATGCTACACTACCTAATGAAAAAAGAATGGAATTTAGGCCTCCTGATGCTACAGGGAACATTTATCTTTCGATGTCTGCGATGCTTCTTGCAGGAATTGATGGAATCGAGAATGCAGTTGACCCTGTTGCCCTCAAGTGGGACAGTGAAGAAAGCGCAATGTTGCTTCCTGGGTCTTTGATTGAAGCGCTTGATAGCCTCAAGAATGATAATAAATTCCTTATTAGAGACGGGGTATTTTCTGAACAACTACTGGATTCCTGGATAAAAACAAAGCAGGGCGAAGATAGAGCCGTCAATTTAAGGGTTAGTCCCTATGAAATTGAACTCTATTATGATTGCTAATAAATCCAATAAAAGAGAGGATACTATGGAAAAGAAATCGAATTTGATTTTCTATTCTTTTGCGTTGATTACTGCAATGATTGGTTTTGACTGGTTTATGTGGGGACCAATCATCCATTCAGTGGTCGAACCAAGGTATAATGCACCTGTGTTTTTGTTAACCATTTTTATATCTGCCATACCATTAATGCTGGTTATCTTTTCTTACTTTTCTGGCAACCTTGCTGACAGGGATCCTAAGAGGACCACAATCATTGCAGCTTTGCTTTTGGGGATTACTTCCCTTGCAAAACCTTTTGTCCTCTTTAATTTTGATGCCCTGCTAATTGTGCATCTTATTTTTGCTTTGAGCGCTGTATATTGCTTCACTTCATGGTCGCCATTAACATACAGGCTGTTCGAAAAGGATTTTGCTGCGCAGAGAATTGCTCTCTTCACTGCAGCCCTTACGACTGGCGAATTTCTTGGGTATCTGTTAACTTTTGGTGCGGTACAGAAGATTGGACTGTTTTCCACCTTACTGTTTTACGGTATAGTTTCTGCAATCGTTTCTGCCTTTTATATCTATGTAATCTCTAAGAATAGTTTTGCTTACTCTGTTCAACCACGCCCGCGACCTTCGATTGTTAAGGGCTTTAAATTGATATTGAAAGAGAAGGCTATGGCTTATCTTTTTGTAATTGCCTTCCTTGATATTGGAGTCTTTGCATGGATTGCAACCTGGTATCCGAAACTTTTTACTTCTTTCAAAGGAATTGGTCCAGAGCAGGCAAGCCTTGTGACCTCTATGAAGCTAATTGGTTGTTTGATTGGCGCCCTCACTGTGCCTGTGCTTTCTCATAAATTAAAGCAGGTTAAGATTTTCTTCATTATACTCCCAATCATAAGTGCGCTTATGTTCTTTTTGGTGCCATTCGTAAACAATTACTATGTCTTGCTGCTTGACAGCCTTGTGCTTGGTTTGACACTCTTCCCAGTATATCCAATTGGAGTGCACCTGCCTAGTGCTTACACAAAAATAGGAATTGAGTATGCTGGCATTGGCAGTGGCATCATCTTGATATTCGCAAACCTTGGAGGATTTTTGCTGCCACAATTGGGTGTTCTCACTCACAGCTTATGGTCGTCTTTAGTGGTTTTTGGCATTGTGCCAATGTTGCTGATTTCTGTGACCGCAATATTTTTTACAGACCCAGACACCTACCGGGAAAGAGAATGACTTTTAGGGGCGTTCTCTAAGGTTGAGCGGTTTCGTTTTCGGAGAATGCCTCTACCTGATATGTTTCCACTGTAACGTCGCAGGAGTCGATACAATTTCTGTCCAAGCCTGCCTTTAAGCACAAATTCTCAAAGAAGCTTTCCTTATCTCTAAGTTCTGACCAGACCTGGGGAAGGAATGTCGCTTCATAGAATCCTTTTCTGATAATCACTCCGTCAATGTTTGGCCGAATCTTTTGTAACAGGTCTTTCTTGTTTTGATAATCCAATTTCTCAGGAATACTCAAGACAGATATTTCTATATTTGCCTGGTTCAGTTCTGCAAGAGTCAGCGGATAAAAACGTGGGTCTCTGAAAGCGGCATTTATGGCATTGTCAACTACGTCGTTAATTAGCGGTTGTCTTGGCAACAGGCTGCCGATGCATCCTCTGAGCTCTCCGTGAATTGTAAGCGTTACAAAACATGCTCGCCTTTCAAACAGTGTTTTGTCTTCGAGTTCATCGCTTTTGAAGTGATGCACTTTCCTTGAAGTAAGGAAATCTTTTATAGCACTCCTTGCAACTGATAGCAAAAACTCTTTTTGTTTGGCTTCCATCTATTCTTTGTAAAATGCATAGGAGCCGTATCCAACGACTCTGTCCTTTGGACCAGCAGTGTCTCCACTATTAGCATACATTATGACCTTGCTTTTCCAACCTAAATCGAGAGACAACTTGAGAAGTGTCTGTATGCCAGTTTTGCCGCATGCTTCACACTTGTTGAACTCCGCAAAGCTCAGTTTTTCGATACCACTCGTGCAGTGTTTGTCGATTTTCGTTGCCTTCTCATAGGGATAGTAGTGGCTCAAATCAGAGCTTGCAATGACAATGGTCGTCTCGTCAATATACTTCTTGAGGACGTCTGCAACTTGAGTATATGAGACTTCGCCCAATAAAATCGGCACAATCTCAAAATGCGGAAGAACATACTGTAAGAATGGTATCTGCACTTCAATGGAATGCTCTTCAATATGTGCATCCAGGAGGAAGTGAAAATTATCCTCTTTGATTAGCAAAGATGCAATTTTGGATACATTTGCAAGCCCAAGAGGTGTTTTGTAGGCATCGAAGATACCAACTGAAGCTCCGTTGAAGTACTCGTAATGAGATGGCCCGAGTATAATTACTTTGTACAACTTTGCAAGGTCAAGGTTGATAAGTTGCCTGTAACTTGCCCCCGCGATAGCGCCAGAATAGACATAACCCGCATGAGGAGCAACAAGGCCTTTCAGGTTCTGCATTTCAACAAGGCTTGCATTCTCAATATAATGCCTTAACATTAATCTCAGCTCTTCTCTGTCAGAAGGGTAGAATGTTCCTTCTACTGCAGGCTCCCTTATTTTCATTGTGCGCCTCCTTTTCATATTATACTACATTTCTTCACAAAGTGTTTAAATTTTTTGTGCTTTTTTATGAGTCCGTGTTGCCTCACGTAATTCTCTAATCTCTTCTAATTGCCGTTTTTGTACTTCTACGAAATATTATCTGGTTGCCTCATTTAAATTTATCCTTCCGTAATCTATAATCTTTTTTTAAACGACTCTATACGAAATTGTTCCGAGCGAATTTGTTTTTGAAAGCAATTGCTAAAGAATATTAGCTTTGTCAATGTTTTATTTTTTGGACCTTGCAATTAGGTTTTTTTGGCGCTTGTAGATATGCGACTTTTCCTTAGATATTCTGTATATTTGAGGAATTGTTTGTTGAAATTTAAGCGGCTTTTGTACATTTTGGAATGTATTCTACTGGCAAGTTGAGAAATCTAGCTGTCAAAATTCGACAGGTGATTGTTCTGCTAAAAGGGAGAAAACAAATCTGTTGAAAAAAGACGATGAGAAAAAGATATTAATTGAGATACGAGAAGATTATAACGGATAATTGCTGAAATGATATAGAAAGTAAAAAAGTTGATTGATTACTTCTTAACAAAAATGATAAGAAGTGATATAATAAAACAGGAGGCAAAAGTAGAAAATGACTCTAAAAGAGCTTCTTGATTATATGAAGTACTTGCAAAAGGAGAACATTTACGTTCTTTCGCTTAACGACATTCACATACGTTTTGCTGAGGAAGACAGAAACAGTATTATATCTGAGATGTCTCGTTTTGTTAATAGCGGAGTTGTCAAGAAACTTACTTATAATTTCTACATTAATCCTTTTTTGGACGAGAGCAAAGAAAGAATTCTTATTGAATTTGTAAAGAAAGTAAGGCAATTGGAGTTCTTCTATTTATCTCTTGATTACAGGGCATTTGAGCTTGGCTTGATTTCGCAAACCCCCAATGTAATGACTTTTGTTACAACAAATGGATTGAGCAAATTTTATGTTACTACTTTGGGTATGAATGTTTCTTTTGTCAAACAGAAGAAAAGTATGAAGGGCATCCATTTTGATAAAGAAAGAGGTATTTATGTGGCTGATAAAGAGAGGGTGCTTTACGATGCAAAAATCCACAAATTGGAGTATCTTCTTGACCTTATAGAAGAGAAGGAGGGTTTATATGAGAAGCGTTAATTTTGATAGGAGAAAAGAGGAAAAAGAACTGCTTGCAATTGTAATTTTGAGTATTGTATCAAAGATTCCTTCTTTTGCTCCTTACGTCACCTTTCAAGGCGGCAATGCGCTAAGGTTTTGCTACGGAGGGCATAGGTTTTCTGATGACCTGGATTTTGTGTCAAAAAAGATAATGTTTAATCCCGATGAAATTGTCAATACTCTTAAAAAAGGCATTGCAAAGCTATTTTCTAATAGAGTAGAGGTTAAATATCGTCATAGAGAAGACAGTATAATGCATACCTTTGATGTTTCTGTGTATCCAGATAAAAAAGATGTAAAAAAAATAGATGTGGAACTTGAAATTGCAGAAGGTATTCCTGCTTTTACACGGGTAGTGAGTTCCACGAAGAGCAAATACGACAGTCTTTCAGTACTTATTAACGTGGAAGAAAAAAGAGAAATTCTTGCTGATAAAATTATTGCAATGGGAAATAGACCTTTGCGAGAAAAAACGCCATTTAAGGCAAGAGATGTGTGGGATATCTTTTGGCTTATGGAAATGCAAATACCTATAGATACTGATCTTGTAAAAAATAAAATTTTATCTTATAAGATTAGTTACGATAGTTTTTTAAAAGTAATCAAGTTTAGAGTCGAGAACTTGGACAGCGACAATTCTGTAAAATATTTCCAAGAGGAAATGAGCAGGTACATTGATGAAGATATTCAAATGCTGATGGATGAACAGGCTACCAGAGATATGCTCTCAAGAACAAAAGAGTGGATTAGTTCTTTTTTAAAGGTGATGGATTCTTCTTTTTCGGAAGGTACAGAAACTGCTCGTTAAAAATGAAAGCTATTTATTTGATTTTGATTTGTATGTTGTTTCCCTCTATGAGAAACTTTTCTACGGGTGCTAGCAGACGTGCAGGTTTTCTCAGAGAGTATAATGATTTCTTCTAATAAAATCTCTGCGGTTGAAATTTCAGGAAGTTCTGCTTAAGTTTATGGAACTTTAAGGTGATGCATTTTCGGTCTATGGAATAAATGGTAAAATCAAGGCGAGACTCTAATTTTACTATTGATAAATCGTGACGTATGTAGCCGAAGGTGTTCTTTACATTGCATCCCTATGTAGTAACGTCTTTTCGATTATAAAATCTAAATTATGGGTTGTCTTTTTCCATGCCTTTCCCCTGAATTCATTTGCATCATAGAATGTTATTTCCAAATCACGTTTATAAAATGCAAGCAAAAACATTTTGTCAGCTCCTCACAACACGCAGTAGATATATTTGCATCTGAATAAGCTTTAACCAAATTAATTTACATCCATTTCCATTTTTGAAGAATCTACTGAAGAGCACCTTAGATTTATTATTTTTTAACTCACGTTTTTTGAGCGGGGGTGAGAATATTAAAGACTTTTGGTGGTTCAGTTCGAAGTCTTTACAAATTGGCTGAAAAATGATAAAATCTAGTTGTGAAAACTGATAAGGAGGCAAAAAATGGACGAAGAGGAAAAAAAGCCATTAGAAGACAATTCTCCAAAGTCTGACCAGCAATCCGACGAGGGTATCCCTCAGGAGGAATCTTCTGGCGCAAGCAAAGATGAAGAAGAGGCGCAAAAAGGAGATATAATCAAAACTCCGATTCCTGCAGACTCCTCAAAGGAAAGCAAGGAAGAACGCTATCTGCTTTTTATGATTTACAATGAGGCTACTCCTATTTCCAAAAATGACATTTTTGATGTCATCGAGCAACTTGACAAAATACCTACTCCTCCTGAGAACACAAGAATTGATATGGTTGTCCTGTCTAACGGAGGCTTTCCACATCCTGCCTATCAAATAATGAATATCATCAGGGCAAAATGCAAGAAGCTAAAAGCGGTTGTACCTCTCTATGCCAAAAGCGCTGCAACTTTAATGACATTGGCGGCAGATGAAATAGTAATGGGTCCTCAATCTGAAATTGGCCCTATTGATATGCAGATGGAGCATCCTCTGATTCAAAATCTTCATATCTCGGCACTTGAGGGATATTATCCTTTTATGCAGCTCTACAGCAAGTTCATAACCGATTTTTTCCCGATGGCATTGCAAATGGCCGACACAATTGCAATGAATGTGGCTGTTAAAAGAGAAGACGCAGTTGACATTGCACTGAACACTGCCATTGGATATCTTAACCCAATTGTCTCGCAGATAAATCCAACGATAGTAAATATGTGTTACAGGGCGCTCGCCACTGGTGAAACCTACTCTTACAATTTCCTTTACAGATATATGCTGAAAGATAAACCTGAGAGAGAACGTGCAATGCTTGCTGCTCAAACTGCGCATATGCTTGTGTGGAATTTCCAAAATCACGGCCAGGTAATTGCCCGCGATGACGCCAAGCTTCTCAATCTTTATGTTGGCTACGGCGAGAATTACGATATCTTCAATATGATATATGTTATCACCAAGGAAATGCTTACCATACTTTCCCAGGGCAGTGCCAACAAGGCTATCAGGCTTATATCAATGGAGCAGCTCAAGCGATTGCTTAATGTTGACTCTTACCTCGGTTATATTACTTTCATTGTTTACAAAGCTTATTCGCTTGTTTTCCCATTGAGAGAGGCTCTAAAGAATGTAACTGATTCCCAGAAAATTTCCCTGTTGATTCGCCAGTCTCTGAGCCAGAGCATAGCATCTATGCCACCAATGCCTGAAGCGGAGAAAAATGATATTGCGCAGATTGCCATAGAACTGCTTGAAGATGTTTTCATCAGAAACTTCAAAGATGAGAATGCTATTTATTCTGTTGTATATAATCGAATTTTGAAGGAGAAGGCTTTCTCTAAACCAGTAACCGAGATAGTTGCAGGAAGAATAGTTGAAGCCGTCAAAGAGCTCACTGAAACCATTGAAATTGAAATCGACAGAACGCCGCCAGAAGTAGTTAGTAAATACATTCTTCAAATCTTGTCTTTCTTGCTTGCTTACAACATAAAATTTTAAAGGAGAATAAAATGTGGGACCCATCGAAACACAAAAAGTCTGAAAATGAAGCTTACATAAATGGAAGAGCCAGCGAGTGGGTGCATTTTCCAGTGGTCTCAACTCAAATAATAGTGCCGCCCTTGTTCCTTGTTATAAAGTGGTACTATATCCTGGTTGGGCTTATTCTTTTGGAAGTCGTGTGGGCTTTCATAAGAGACAGATATACTAACTACAAACTCTCAGATTTCGTCTGGCAGTTGAATAAGGTAAAATGGATTATCTTCATAGCCTTTGGAGGGTTCTACATTTACAAGAGTATGTTTGTAGAGGCTGCGTTGTCATTCTTATGGCCATTCGTGTCGCTATTGATTGCTTTTGTTAACCCGAAGCAAGATTACGACTCAATTAGAGAAAAATTTGCGAAGGCTTTTGAGAAGGTTTAGAAATGTGTTGACATAAGTTTTTAAAGTGCTATATTATCTCTGAAACACTATAAGTCCAATCAAAGTTATTGGATAAGACTAACGGAAAGGAGAAAAAAATGGAAAAAGTAAAAGTTATCATTATGGGTGCTGCAGGAAGAGATTTTCACAACTTCAACACCTATTTCAGAACACGACCAGAGTATGAGGTCGTTGCGTTTACCGCCACTCAAATCCCAAACATTGAAGGCAGAGTTTATCCTCAGGTTTTAGCAGGAGAATTCTACCCTAACGGTATCCCGATTTACCCCGAAAGTGAGCTTCCAGCGCTTATTAAGAAGTTTGGAGTCCAAAGAGTTGTTTTCGCTTACAGCGATGTCCCTCATGAATACGTGATGCACAAAGCTTCACTTGTAATGGCAAATGGCGCCGATTTCTGGCTTATGGGACCAGATAGCACGATGGTCAAATCTACTAAACCTCTTATTTCTGTTTGCGCAGTTAGAACTGGTTCTGGAAAGAGCCAGACTACAAGAAAAGTTGTGAAGATTCTGAGAGAACAGGGCAAGAAGGTTGTATCAATTAGGCACCCTATGCCATACGGTAATCTTGCCGAGCAAGCTGTGCAGCGCTACGCAACTTATGAAGACCTTGATAAATATAAATGCACAATCGAGGAACGCGAGGAATACGAACCTCACATTGACTTAGGAGCCATTATTTATGCTGGCGTTGATTATGAACGTATTCTCAGAGAAGCCGAGAAAGAAGCCGATGTAATTATCTGGGATGGAGGCAACAATGACTTCCCATTCTATCATTCCGATTTACAGATTGTTGTAGCTGACCCATTGAGAGCTGGGCATGAAGTGTCTTATCATCCTGGCGAGACCAATTTCAGAATGGCTGATGTAATTGTAATTAACAAAGAAGATTCAGCAGAGCCAGAAGCGATTGACGAAATAAGAAGACATGCACAGGAGTTAAATCCAAATGCCGTTGTGGTTGATGCAGCTTCACCTGTTTTTGTGGAAGGTGGCGAGATAATCAGAGGCAAGAAAGTTATTGTTGTTGAGGACGGGCCAACTCTTACTCACGGAGGAATGAACTATGGAGCAGGTTATGTTGCCGCAAAGAAATGGGGCGCAAAGGAAATTATCTCACCTCTGCCATATGCTGTTGGGTCGATAAAATCTACTTATGAGAAATATAACCAGACAAAAGATGTTCTTCCAGCAATGGGCTATAGCGACCTTCAGATAAAAGAACTTGAAGAAACCATCAATAGCATTCCAGCTGATGTAGTAGTTATAGGAACTCCTATTGACCTTCGAAGAGTTGTCAAGCTGAACAAGCCTGCCGTAAGGGTTAGGTATGAGCTGCAGGAGATTGGGAATCCAACACTGACTCAGGTTATAACAGATAAATTTGGAGGATAGCAATGGCTGTTAATTTGAAAGGCAAATCGTTTCTTTCTCTTAAAGATTTCTCAAGAGAGGAACTTGAACAAATCATTTTTCAGTCAGAGAAGTTAAAAATAGACCATATGGCTGGCAAGAATGAACCTCTTCTTTCAGGGCGCACTATAGCTGTCATTTTTGAAAAACCCTCTACAAGAACAAGAGTTTCTTTTGCTGCTGCAATCAACGAGCTGGGTGCTTTTCCGCTTATTCTTGAAACTACAAATATGCAACTGAACAGAGGTGAAACTGTTCCTGACACTGCAAGAGTTATGGGAAGATACGTCCAGGGTATTGTTGCTCGAGTTTTTGCGCAGAAAACGCTTGAAGATATGAGGGACTATTCAGGTGTTCCAGTGATTAATGCCCTGTCTGACTATTCGCATCCCTGCCAGATTATGGGAGACCTTCTTACCGTGAAGGAGAAGAAAGGTCGCCTTGAGGGATTGAAATTTGCATACCTCGGTGATGGCAATAATGTTGCAAACTCAATATTGTTTGGTGGCGCTAAGTTTGGAATGCACGTTTCAGTAGCAAGTCCTCAAGGTTTTGAGCCGAAGGAAGACGTGCTAAATGCTGCAAAGAAATTTGCTGAAGAATCGCACGGTTCTATTTCTGTCACTAATAATCCTGAAGAGGCTGTAAAGGACGCTGATATTATTTATACCGACGTGTGGGCTTCTATGGGACAGGAAGCAGAGCACGAGAAGAGAGTAAAGATAATGATGCCTTACCAGATTAACGACCGCATCCTGGCATTTGCCAAAAATGACGTTATAGTGATGCACTGTTTGCCAGCGCACAGAGGAGAAGAAATTACTGATTCGGTTATTGATGGGCCAAATTCTGTAGTTTTCGACCAGGCTGAAAATAGGCTGCATGCTCAGAAAGGAATACTTTCATTATTGGTCAGATAGAGTTAATATTGTTCAAATTTGATAATGGGGAGCGCAAACTCCCCATTATTTTTATTCTGTAAATCCGAAAGCTTTTGTTTCTAATTTTGTTTACTTTGAGTTTTTGCTTTGAGTTTACTCTTTGAGGAGCAGCTCTTTCAAATTGTCTCGCCAGTTAGCTTTTTCAGTGCATTAATGGCTGCGCCGATGCTTACGGCATTTTCGTTCATTGAAGAGTAAATAATCTTGACAGCCTGCCTCGGAATCGGAAGGGTGAATTTCTCAAATGCCTCTGTAATTACATTGTTTACTGGGGTAAAGGCATTGAGCAAGCCTCCTGTAAGGATTATTTTTTCAGGGTTAAGAATGTTTGCAAGATAAGAAAGCACTAACCCGACATAGTGAGCCGCATTTGTGAGAATTTCCAGAGAAAGCTGGTCGCCAAGAGATGCAGCTCTCGTTATGAGTGGTACGTCGATTGCGTTTGTATCGTTATTTGAAAGTTCAATTAGAGATGTTTTCCGTCCAGCCATTATTGATTCTATTACCGATTGTCTTATAGCAGGGCCAGATGATATTGTTTCAAAACAGCCGATTTTGCCACAACCGCACAATCTGCCGTGTTCGTCTAAAGTGAGGTGTCCAATTTCGCCTGCCATATTGTTCTTGCCCCTTACAATGTGCCTATTTACGACAATTGCGCTCCCAATGCCTGTGCCGAGAGCAACAAGAACAAAGTCGTTCGCATCTTTGCCCTGACCGAAAAACAATTCGTAAATTGCTGCGCTCTTTGCATCATTGTCAACAAAAGTTTTAACATTAAACTTTTTCTCAAATGTTTCTACAATATTGAAATCATTGAAGCACTTGATATTGGGAGATGATTTCACAATTCCTGTATTGTTGTCAATGAATCCAGCTACTCCAAAACCCAGAGCCTCAACATCAAAACCCTTTTTAAGATTCTCGATTACGTAAACTATTCTTGAAAGGACTAAAGACCCATGCTCAGTATCCCCTGTGGGAACTTTTAACTCTTTGAGCAAGGTGCCTTTCTCATCAAGAATTGTCCCGTTAATCTTCGTACCCCCGATGTCAATACCCAAAACATTCTTTCCCATAATTAATTTGATTATATCTAATAGTAAGAAATTAACAAAGCATTCGTAGATTTGAGAGCTAATTGTAAAAAACAAAATACCCCCTATTTCTAAATAGAGGGTATAGGAAAAAAGAGAATTAGTGCTTACTATACTAATTTAATCCCGAGTGCTTCGTACACTGAACTCAGGAAAGCATCCTCAGGGAGGGCGCCCTCAAACTCAACTTTGTTGTTTATTACAATCTTAGGTACTGCGCTCACATTTTTCTCATTTGACCAATCAGGAAATTCGTTTGCCTCAATCATCACTCCATTGATAAGATGATTTTCCATTGCAAATTGGTGCGCAGTTCTTACTGCCTTAGGGCAGTATGGGCAAGTAGGAGTAACAAAAACGAGTATCTCTACTGGTGAACTAATCTTTTTAACCTGGTTTTTTACTGATTCTGGCAGTTCTGTTGTCCCTTTGGAAGCATCAACGATATCTTCGAGCAAAGAGGAAAACTCGTGCCCAGAAGGTATGCCGTAGTATACGACGTTTTTATCGGTGTTCTTTCCCTCAATGAAAAGTGCTGAAATTTCTTTCACTTTGTATTCTTTTTCTTTTTCGGGATTATCCTTGAAAGTTTGCACCTTAATCTTGGCGGAAAGTGCTGCTACCTCTTTCACTATCTCTTCAGTGTAATCGAGATATTGCTCATTGTAATTGTTTACGAAAGATCCACCCTGGCTCTGTAAAAAAAGTGTGAGCGTTACCTCTTCTGCAAGGTTCTTTGCGAAAAGGTCTCTAATGTACTCTTCATCTTTCTCTTTCAATAATTTTTCCATTCTTCACCTCTATTTAAATTTTCTATTTTTGCGAAAGATATTTCTCGGCTTCGAAAGCGGCTATTGCTCCGTCGCCACATGCTGTTACAACCTGTTTTAATGGGCTTTCCCTTACATCACCAACTGCATACAATCCTGCTGTTGATGTTTCCATTCTCGGGTTTGTAATAATGTAGCCCTGCGGGTTCAGCTTTACAAGGTTTTCAAACAATTTGCTGTTAGGAGTTGTTCCGATTGCAACAAAAACTCCATTAAGCGGAATTTCTTTTCTCTCATGAGTTGTAACATTTTCCACTATCAGTGCTTCAACTTTGCCCTCACCTTTAATGGAGACTGGTATTGCCTGTAATTCATACACTATCTTCTTGTTTGATGCTGCTCTATCCTGCAGGCTTTTGCAAGCCCTCAGTTCTTGCCTTCTGTGGACAAGAATTACCTTTTCTGCAAACTTGGTAAGATAAATTGCATCATACAGTGCCGTATCTCCTCCTCCAACAACTGCAACTACCTTGCCTTTGAAAAAGGAGCCGTCGCACGTTGCGCAATAGGAAATTCCTCTACCCCTGAAAGTTTCCTCTTCCTGCACTGGCAATTTTACAGGATCTGCTCCAGTTGCAATAATAACTGATTTGCTTGCTATATCACCGTACTCTGTTGAGGTATAAAATAAGTTACCCTTCTTGGTTATTGCTCTTACATCTGCCGTGAGTATCTTAGCTCCGAAGCGCAAAGCCTGCTTTCCGAAATTCTTTGTAAGCTCTGTGCCAGAGATTCCTTCAGGAAAACCAGGATAGTTTTCGACAAGCTCGCTAACAGCAATCTGTCCACCAGCTGCAAGTTTCTCAAGCACCAGTGTTTTCAACTTGCTTCTACCTGAATAGATAGCGGCAGTAAGGCCACCAGGACCTGCCCCAATTATTACAACATCAAAGGTAGACTTCGTGTCTATCTCATCTTGATTTACTTGAACGTTAAAACCAGCTAATTCATCCATATTTATCCTCCAAAAATATTACTGCAGAGGTATTATATTCAGATTTGATTTTTTTGTCAAGAGTTTGCCTTTATTTTCTTGTTAATTAGGTCCAGGTTTCTGAAAAGGCTTTCGAGGTTGTATAAATCTCTCTTTTCTTTTGTCATTATGTTGACAATTACGCTTCCGCAGTCAAGTGCAATCCAATCAGCAGTGCTGCCTTTGTCTATCGCAAAAACCTCGTTGCCACTTTCTTTGAGCCTTTTTGAGATTTCGTATGCAATTGCTTCCCCGTGTTCGGCGAGGTTTGAAGTTGCTATGACGAAGTAATCTGTAAGGGTTGTAAACTTTTTTACGTCTATTATATCAACATCTTCACCCTTCTTTTCTTCAATAATTTTTGCAATAAAATTGGCGAGAGTTTTTCCTTTCATCATTTGAATTATACCATATTATCTAATTTATTAAAATTGTTTATAATATTTGGGAGAGGAGGCGCAAATGGAAGAATTTGAAGAAGCTGTTAAGTATGTTAATGAAAATATTGAAGGAGTCTCATTTGTTGGAATCGTCGGGCGAGACGGTTTGCCTATTTCTGTTCTTGACAAGGGAGATATGGACAGTGCAGAGGCAAGCGCTGAGCTTGCTTCAATTTTTAATGGCATTGTGAAGAGTATAAAAGCTCTCGAAGTAGGTATGCTCACTGAGTTGTTCCTCACAACTGAAACATTGGGCATTGTTGTTTACCCTGTTAACGAGGAGTACTTCCTTGCCGTAGCTATGCACACTCCTGTGAATTTTGGAAGAGTGCGACTGGAAGTGAAAAAGGTTTTGCCAGCAATTAAGGAGCTAATTAAATAATGGAGAACATACTTGCGAAACTCAAAGAAGAAAAAGGAGTGCTTGGCGTTTACCTTGTTGGTAACGATGGTAACTTGCTTTACGGGAGTTCAAGCCTTGACTCTTCCCCAATAGCACTTGCAGGGCTTGTTGCCGCCCTTAAGGGTTATGTAGGTTCAATGCTTTCAGAAGTTAAAATGGGAGACTTCTACGATATGATTATTGACGGGACAATCGGAAGAGTAGTAATTTCCCAGCTAAAGAATGGGGATTTGCTTGCCGTTTTCTTGACGAATAGCGGCAACCTTGGACTCGTAAAGTTTGCAATTAGCAATTCAATTGATGAATTAAATAAATTAATCTAAACAATAATAAGGAGTTCTGTTGATGGAAAAATTTTATATCACTACCGCTATTTACTATGTCAATGACAACCCACATATTGGTTCTATTTCTGAGGCAGTTGCTGCTGATGTAATTGCGCGCTACAAGAGACTCAGGAAATTTGATGTATTTTTCTCTACGGGTACCGATGAACACTCTCAAAAAATCGAGAACCGTGCCCGAAACGAGGGAATCGACCCGAAGGACTTCATTGATAAGGCAAGCACAAAATGGAAAGAAGTGTTCAGTGAATTTGAAATAAGCTACGATAGATTCATCCGTACAAGTGATCTTGATCACGTAAGAGTGGTTCAGGATTTTTTCAAGAAGATGTATGACAATGGCGATATATATCTTGGAAAATATGAAGGCTGGTATTGCGTTAGAGATGAGACATTCTTGAGAGATTCTGAGCTTGTTGACGGGAAATGTCCTCACTGCGGAGGCGAAGTTTCAAAGGTAAGTGAGGATAACTACTTTTTTAGATTGAGCAAGTATCAAGATACATTGCTCAAATTTTATGAGGAGAACAGAAACTTTTTGATGCCTGAGTCACGCTACAACGAGATTGTAAATGTAATTAAATCTGGCCTTCAGGATATTTCTGTTACGAGAAAATCTTTCAAATTTGGAGTGCCAGTTCCTTTTGATGAGGACCACGTAATCTATGTGTGGTTTGACGCTCTCATCAATTACGTTACTTCAGTTGGGTTTTTAACTGACAGCGAAAAGTTTGGTCATTATTGGCCAGCCGACCTTCACGTGATTGGTAAAGACATAACGCGTTTCCATGGAATTATCTGGCCCGCAATGCTTCTAAGCTACGGTTTGCCTTTGCCAAAGCAGATTTTTGCTCATGGCTTCTGGAATTTCGAAGGCTCAAAAATGTCGAAGTCTTTGGGAAATGTAGTCAATCCAGAGGAGTTTGTCGACAAGTTTATGAAAGTAGCTTCCATTAGCAAGGAAAAGGCTGTAGATGCTTTGAGATATTATCTAACAAGAGAAGTTAATTTTGGTTTTGATGGCGACTTCAAAATTGACACTTTTTTCGGAAGGTACAATTCTGACCTTGCAAATGATTTTGGAAACCTCTTGAACAGGACTGTTTCGATGCTTCACAAATATCGTGAAGGAGTTGTTCCCCAGAAGCCTGTCTCTTTTGATGAAGAACTCAAGGCTTTCATAGAGAATAAAATTGCCGAGTATTATAGTTCAATGGATAATTATAATTTGTCAGGGGGGCTTGAAGCCGCCTGGGGTATCGTTGATTATCTTAACAATTACATTCAAGTGCAGGCTCCGTGGAAACTTGAAAAAGAGAAAGAGGATCTTGATGGTGTTCTTTATAGCCTCATTGACGGCATAAGAATTGCCACGGTCATGCTTTCACCTGTTCTCCCAAATGTCTCAAAGGAAGTCCTTGAACACCTTGGATGCAGTGTATCTAACTCTGACGCTCTTGTGCTTGGAAAGACTGAGTCGGGAGTGCGTATTGAGAAATTTGAGCCAATATTCCCAAGGATAGAAAAGGATAAAATTGAACTTGCCAAGAACGGGCAGGAGCCAGAAAAGGTTCAAGCCAAACCAAACGTTTCTTATGATGATTTTGATAAGCTTGATCTGCGTGTCGCAAAGATAATCAATGCCGAGCGCGTTGCAAAATCTGAAAAACTCGTTAAGCTTACTCTCAAGGTTGATAATGGTGAGAGGACAATAGTTGCAGGAATTGGCAAACACTATTCGCCTGAGGACCTCATTGGGAAGAAAATCGTAATAATTGCCAATTTGGAGCCAAGAAAGCTTATGGGAATAGAATCGAACGGTATGCTTCTTGCCGCCTCAACAGATGAGAACCTTTCTCTACTTACTGTCGACAGAGATATCAATGAAGGGTCAAGTATACATTGATGATTGTAGATAGCCATGCACACTTGCTCAAACAATTTTACTCTGATGATATTTTAAATGTTTGCAGGCGTTGCCAGGATTTAGTCGTTAACATAGTTGGATTTGACATTGACAGTTCGCAAGAGGCCGTTGAATTAGCAAAGGTTTATCCAAATTTTTATGCATCCTGCGGGATTCATCCAAACGAAGCATACAGAAACTTTGATATTGCTCAAATAGAGAGACTGGCGCAAATGCCGAAAGTTATATCAATCGGAGAAATAGGCCTTGATTATTACAGAGATTCTTCTCCAAAGCAAATCCAATTCGAGCTCTTTAGAAAGCAAATTGAGATTGCTCAACGGTTTGGCCTTCCATACGTAGTCCATTCAAGGGAGGCATTTGCAGACACTCTTGATGTGATAAAGGACTCAGGTTATAATAAGTGTGTGATGCATTCCTTTGATTATGATTCGAAAGATGCCTTAAGTGCAGTCGAGGCTGGGTGCTATATTTCTTTTTCTGGGATGCTTACGTTCAAAAATAAAGGGGAGCTCAAAGAGGCTGCCAAAAGTGTACCTCTTGAAAAGGTCTTGTTTGAAACAGACTCTCCTTTTCTTTCGCCAGTTCCTTTCAGAGGCAAAACAAACGAGCCCCAGTATGTTAAGTATGTTTATGAAGAGTTTTCAAGAATACGCGGAATTGACCCAAGTCAATTAGAAGAGCAGGTTTTCAAGAATTTTAAATTGTTGTTTAGTAAATCAAATGAATAGGTAAGGAGGAAAAATGTTCAGAATTTTGAAAAAACAGAACCTTGGCCCAGGAATGTTCCTTATGGAACTTGACGCCCCTAATGTTGCCAAAGGTGCTCAGCCAGGCCAATTTGTGATTGTAAGGGTAGGTGAAAATGGGGAACGCATTCCCCTTACAATTGCTGATTTTGACAAAGATGGCGGAAAAATTACCATTGTGTTTCAAACAGTCGGAAAAACCACTTACGAGCTTTCTGCAAAAAACGAAGGGGATTTTATCGCAGACGTTGCAGGACCCCTTGGGAATGCCAGTGAAATTGAGAATTTCGGAAAGGTTGTGTGTGTTGGAGGAGGAGTAGGCATTGCGCCTGTTTATCCTATTGCAAGGAAACTCAAAAGCAAAGGAAATGACGTGATCACAATAATTGGGTACCGCTCCAAAGATTATGTTTTTTGGGAAGATAAAATGAGAGCCGCTTCTGAAACTCTGCATATTGCCACAAATGACGGAAGTTATGGAGAAAAAGGATTTGTAACAGATGTTCTCAAGAGAGTGCTTGAACAAAATATTGATGTTAAGCGAGTAATTGCGATTGGTCCCCCTGTGATGATGAAAGCAGTTGCAGATATGACTCGAGAAAGAAAAATCAAAACAATAGTCAGTTTAAACTCTTTGATGGTCTGCGGAATGGGGATGTGCGGAGCCTGCAGAGTCACTGTAGGTGGAGAGACCAAGTTTACCTGTGCTGATGGTCCTGATTTTGATGCTCATCTTGTTGATTTTGAGGAACTGTCAAAGCGTTTGAATATATACAAGGACGAAGAAGCAGTAGCATTGAACAAGTGGAAGGAAGGTGGCGCCAGATGAATATTAATAAAGTCCAAACCCCAATGAAGGAGCAACCTGCTTCAGAAAGAAAGAAAAACTTCTCTGAGGTACCCCTTGGCTATTCAAAAGAGGAAGCTCTGATTGAAGCCGCAAGATGCCTGCAATGCCCTACTCATCCTTGTGTCGATGGATGCCCTGTGCGCATTAACATTCCTGGGTTCATTAAAGCAATCAAAGAAGAGAATATGGAACTTGCAATTGACATTATCCACGAATCAAACTTATTGCCTGCAGTTACAGGCAGAGTCTGTCCACAGGAAGAACAATGCCAGGCTGTTTGCATTATGGGAAAAGCAGGAGACCCTGTAGGGATAGGAAGACTTGAGCGTTTTGTCGCAGATTGGGACCTTGAAAGAAGAAAGAAAGGTGATGTTAAAATACCCAAAAAAGAAGAGCCCAAGCACAAGAAAGTTGGAGTTATTGGGTCTGGTCCTGCTGGGCTTT
The DNA here is from genome assembly GCA_049967855.1 of Caldisericaceae bacterium. Lineage (GTDB taxonomy): Bacteria > Caldisericota > Caldisericia > Caldisericales > Caldisericaceae > JAIMJY01. The sequence continues at coordinate 13,708 of JBMFRX010000003.1, read as the reverse complement.
CATGTGCATTTGACCTTGCAAAGAAAGGCTACGATGTCACGATGTTCGAGGGATTTCACGTTTCAGGAGGAGTGCTCACTTATGGAATTCCTGAGTTCAGGTTGCCAAAGTCAATTGTTAATACAGAGATTGATTTGCTTGACAGGATTGGAGTTAAGAGAGTTTTTGATTACCTTGTCGGCAGAACCTCAACAATTGAGGAATTATTTAAGAATGGTTACAGTGCAATATTCATTGGGAGTGGAGCAGGCCTTCCTCAGTTTATGCATATCCCAGGAGAAAATCTTGGTGGCATTTACTCTGCCAATGAATTTCTTACAAGAGTAAATTTAATGAAGGCTTATAAGTTTCCCGACTATGATACTCCTATTAAGCACGGTAAGAGAGTGGCTGTTATTGGTGGAGGAAACGTTGCAATGGACTCTGCAAGAACTGCCCTAAGGTTGGGAGCAGACCATGTGTACCTCATCTACAGGCGGTCCAGGGAAGAGATGCCAGCTCGTTCAGAAGAAGTCGTCCACGCTGAGGAAGAAGGAATAGAATTTATGCTTCTCACCAATCCAATAAGATACATTGGAGATGACAAGGGTTTTGTTAAGCAGGTTGAATGTTTGAAAATGGAACTTGGAGAAGCAGATGCCTCAGGAAGAAGGAGGCCTATTCCGATAGAAGGCTCCGAGTTTATCCTGGATATTGACCAGGCAATCGTTGCAGTCGGTACAACTCCCAACCCGATAATTGCTGCCACGACCAAAGGTTTGAAGGTTGGAAGGCACGGGGAAATCTGGGCAGATGAAAATGGCCAAACATCTGTACCTGGTGTTTTTGCCGGAGGAGACATAGTAACTGGCGCAGCAACTGTTATTACGGCAATGGGAGCAGGACGGCTTGCAGCAAATTCAATTGATAGGTACCTCAAAGGAGAATTAAACAAATAAATGGATGAAGCATTGATGTATGACAAACTCTCGGACAACAGGGTTCAGTGCAATCTATGCAATTTTAGATGCATTATCCCTGAGGGTAAATCTGGTTTCTGTAAAGTTAGAGTGAACAAAGGGGGTGTTTTGTATACCTTGCTTGACTCTTTCGCTTCTTCTGTGGCTGTTGACCCGATTGAAAAGAAGCCTCTCTTCCATTTTCATCCTGGAAGCCTTGTTCTGTCGTTTGGAACATGGGGATGCAATTTTCGTTGCAGAGGGTGCCAGAATTATGACATTTCGAGATTTGTCCCAAGCCTTGATAAGTTCGAATCGGTCAGCAAGCATATTACCCCAAAAGAAGCAGTGGAAATGGCTTTGGCCTATGGAGCAAGCGGCATTGCCTGGACATATAACGAGCCAACAATTTGGTTCGAGTATACTCTTGAGACAGCAAAACTTGCAAAAGAGAAAGGCCTTTACACTGTATACGTGACGAACGGTTCCATCACAGAGGAAGCCTTAGACGTCATCGGGCCATTCCTCGACGCTTTTAGAGTTGATATTAAAGCCTTTTCGGAGGATAGCTACAGGAAAATTACGCCGATTTTCGATTGGAGAAAAATTCTTGAAACAACTGCCTACGCAAAAACCAAGTGGAATATGCACATTGAAGTTGTAACAAACGTTATCCCAGGAATTAACGACAATCCTGCCGAGCTTAGAGGACTTGCCAAATGGATAAGAGAAACACTTGGAAAGAAAACTCCCTGGCACTTGACACGCTTTTATCCTTACCTTGATTTGTCAAATTTTCCACCAACGCCTGTTGAAGAGCTTGAAAAATTGCATGATATTGGAATTGAAGAAGGGCTAAATTTCGTTTACGTAGGCAACATTATGGGGCATCCCTATGAAGATACTTACTGTCCTAAGTGCAAGCGAAGAGTCATAAAAAGAAATGGTTTTGAAATTGTAGAGAATCACACCCACAACGGGAAATGTGATTTCTGTGGAGAAAGCCTTGAAATCGTTGAATAGAAACGCGAGGATTATTTTGGCTCTTGCAGTTATTTTGGTGCTTGCAGCAACAATTTATGCAAGCTTTGGCGTGCATGCGCCAGACGAAGCACAGATTTACAGTATGAACACAATTATCGATGTTAAAGTGTGGGGAAAGGAGCGAACTCAGACTGTTCAAGATATTTCAAGAGAAATAAATACTCTCAATAATTTTTTCGATGATTACACCCAGGGGAGTGATATTTCAAATATCAACGAGAATGCCGGTATAAAACCTGTGGAGGTTTCCCAGGATACGGTTGCAATAATTGAAGAGGCAATCGATATGTACAACAAGACAGGGGGGAGCTTTAATATCTGCATAGCTCCAGTTTCGCGGCTTTGGGGTTTCAAAGACGGGAAATACAGAGTGCCAACTCAGGAGGAAATAAACAAGGCGCTTGAATTGGTCAATATTAATGATCTGCATATTAAAGGAAATTCAGTTTCACTTGCCAAAAAAGGTGAAGCCATCGACGTCGGTGGAATAGCCAAAGGGTATGCTCTTGACAGGATTCTTGAAATTATAAAATCACATAACGTAACCGAAGCCATTGTAAATATGGGCGGAAATGTTTTGACATACAGCACGAATCCGAATAAGATCTGGAAAATCGGAATCAAAAACCCGCGAAGTAATGGCATCATTGGAACTCTGTCAATCAAAGAGACAAAGTTTATTGCAACATCTGGCGACTACGAAAGGTTCTTCACAGAAGGAGGAGTTAGATACTGTCATATCTTTGACCCAAAAACTGGAAAGCCTGCTTCTAAAGTGATATCGGTTACAGTCGTAGCAGACAAAGGGTACCTTTCTGATGTGCTTTCAACTGCCTTTTTTGTTCTCGGCAAGGACGACTCGCTTGCGCTTACAGGCAAGTTCAATGTGGGAATTGTGGGGTTTGAAGGTAATTTAGCTCCATTTTACAGCGAAAACTTGAAGGAGATTCTTTCTCTTGAAAAAGGGTGACAGGTTAATTGCGTTAGTCATTGTTTTTTTGCTTGTAGTATTTGCCGTATCTTTTTTTGCGCAAGGCAGAACTTCAACAAGCGTTCAGATAAGAGTTGATGGGAGAATCTACAAGGAAATTCCGTTAAGCGGTGAATCGATGACAATTCCTGTGCAGAGTGCCGAAGGGCATTTGATTGTAGAGGTCGAAGGCAATCGTGTGCGCGTTTCTGAATCAACTTGCAAAGACCATCTGTGTGTAAAACAAGGCTGGATTGATAGAGTTGGCGAGTCTATAACCTGCCTTCCAAATAGAATATCTGTGTCAATCGTAGGAGGTCAAAGTGCAATTGACTCAACGACCTACTAATTTAAAGCATCTAACGTACCTTTCTATTCTAATTGCCCTTGGGATAGTGCTCAACTTCTTCGAGGCTCCGATTATGTCGTTTATACCTGGCGCCAAGCTTGGGCTTGCAAACTTTTCCACGTTGCTTGCTATGTTGATTTTCTCGCCGTTTGATGGGGTAATTGTTGCTGTGTTCAGGACAACTCTTGGCTCGATACTAAAAGGTACTCTCAATCCTATTTCGTTTGGAACGAGCTTTCTCGGGGGTGTTTTTGCAGCCTTAGTGATGGCATTCTTCTTGAAATTCCTGAAAAAATATTTCAGTACTGTTGGCATAAGCGTGATTGGAGGGCTATCCAATAACCTTGCCCAGTTCTTCTTTGTTCTTGCTATCACTAAGAACGTTGCTTTCTGGGGTTACTTTATTCCGCTGATAATACTTGGAAGCCTTAGTGGTTTTGCAATTGGAATAATAACAAATCTATCCTATAATGAATTGAAAAAGGTAGGGAGAATATGAACGACAAAAAAAGATACGGAGTGCTTGTGCTCTTCATTTTCCTTGGTCTGGTATTTGGTACGCTTGTAGGTGTTGTGCTTGGACGCATTTTTCCATCGCTTAATTTGTCGCTCTCGTTTGGCTTCAATACCTTCACTTTTAACCTCGTATTTATGAATATTTCTTTTGGGCTTAACTTCAACTTGAATATTTTTAGTTTTGTGGGCGTGCTCATTTTCATCTATTTATTCCTGGTGATTTGATGGAAATAACACTTGCATCAAATTCTCCGAGACGTTTGAAGTACCTTGCGGAGTGGGGATTTAAGTTTAAGCCTGTTAAGCCTGCGATTGAAGAAGTCTCCTTTGTAGGAGACCCACTGAGGACAGTAATGACAAATGCATACCTAAAAGCATTTAGTGCAATTGGTTGCGAAAGCAGCGTTGTTCTTGGGATTGATACAGTCGTCTTCTTTGCTCACGAAATTCTTGGAAAGCCACTGAGCGAAAGCAAGAACGTAAAAATGATTGAAGCACTTTCAGGGCATACGCACTTTGTTTTCAGCGGGATTGCTGTGCTTTACGGAGGGCACTTCCTCATTGACTCTGTGAAGACTGCAGTCAGCTTCAGGCAGATATCGAAAGGTGAAATCGAACAGTACGTTGCAACTGGAGAAGGATTGGATAAAGCTGGCGGCTACGCAATTCAGGGGCTTGCGTCATCTTTTGTTGAATCAGTGGAAGGGCCCCTTGATAATGTCATTGGCGTGCCAGTACTTGCAATTAGGCAACTAATTGATAAAATATTAAAGTTGGAAATATAATAACTGAGAGGTGAAGTATGGGATTTTTCACTAAGGAACTTGCAATTGATTTAGGAACAGCTAACACTGTTGTTTATATGAAGGGTAAAGGAATTGTTCTGCGAGAGCCAACAATAATTGCTCTTGATTCCTCTAAGAGAGTTGTTGCAGTGGGTAGTGACGCAAAAACAATGGCAGGAAGGGCACCTTTTGAGATTACTGTTTCGAGGCCAATACGTGACGGTGTAATTGCCGATTTTGATACTACAGAAAAAATGCTCGATTATTTTATTAGCAAAGCTGGTGGAAAGCGTGGCATATTCAGGCCAGTTGTCTTGATAGGAGTTCCCTGTGGTATTACTCAGGTTGAGAAGAAAGCCGTTGTTGATGCTGCTATCCATGCTGGAGCAAAACAGGCTCTTGTTATTGATGAACCTGTTGCCGCAGCCGTGGGAGCTGGTCTTCCAATTGACGAAGCTCGCGGGTCTATTATTGTTGACATCGGAGGCGGAACAACAGAGGTTGCAGTCATTTCGCTCAAGGGGCTCGTTGTTGTAAAATCCATAAGGACAGCAGGAGACGAGATGAATGAAGCAATCATAACATATATGAGGCGTCAGTATAGCTTGATGATTGGTGAAACTACCGCAGAACAAGTAAAGATAAAGATTGGTAATGCCTATCCTCTTGAAAAAGAAGAAAAAATGGAGATTAGGGGCCGTGATCTTGTTGATGGGCTTCCCAAATCCATTTCAATTGGCTCTGAGGAAATTAGAAAAGCTCTACAGTCTGTTCTTGAAGACATTCTTGACACAATAAAATCTACTCTTGAGATTACTCCGCCAGAGCTTTCTGCAGATATTATGGATAGAGGCATAATGCTAACTGGCGGTGGAGCACTGCTTCGTAACATTGATAAGTTTATTACACAGCGGACAGGTATTCTTGTGACAATTGCGGAGGACCCTCTGTCTTGCGTTGCACTTGGTGCAGGCAAAGCACTCGAAGACCTTGCCTTTTACAGGGAGACTATTTCATTCTAAAAGGTGAAAACTCCGCAATCAAAGGTTTTGGCAGTAATAGTTGTTGTTACTCTTTTGATTTTCATTGCAGGTATTGTGGGAGTTGGCATTACTCCAGGCGTAGTCTATAATTATGTTGTGGTTAAGCCTCTTGGGAATTTGATGCTCTCTATGAAAGGTTTCGCAGGCTCTGTAAGCTCCTTTTTTGAAATGTTTCGACAGAACAAACAACTTTTAGAAGAAAACGCCACTCTGAAAGACCAAATAGATACATTAAACGAGCGTATTAAGTTGCTTCAAAGTTACTATTACGATAACCAGAATCTCACTAACGAGCTGGGTATTGTCAGCAAAAGCCACTTAAAATTCACAGAGAGCCAGGTGCTGTGGTTCAGTGCTTCTTCAAACACGATAACTTTAGACAAAGGGCAGGCTGACGGAGTGAAGAAGAATATGCCTGTTGTCGTGTCCCCTGATGGTTCAATAATCGAACTCGTTGGTGTGGTTTCGGAGGTTAGCAGCCACAGCTCTACTGTGATGCTTGCCTGCAATGTTCTTTTCAATGTCACTGTCAAGAACGCCATTAGAGGTGGTTTTGAAATAGCCCAGGGAAACGGGGGTGAGCTTGTCATTGAATCATATAATCCGCAAGCAGTTGTCAACCTGAAAGACATTTATGTTACTTCAGGCTACGGTGACATTTACCCATCGGGTATCGTTGTAGGAGAGGTTGATTCTGTAAGCAGCAGCAACAGCGTAAAGAGAGTAATAACTCTTAAACCTGGGGTCGACTTTTCAACACTTCTCAGAGTGATGGTCATTACAGGAAATGGATAGAAAGAACATTTTTCTTTCGGTTATATTTTTTGTTCTGGTGGTTGTGGATTGCTCGATTTCTGGCAAGATTTCAGTCTATTTTTCTTTGAGCTTTCTTGCGGAGGTTCTTCCTTACCTTGATTATGTAAAATCAGTCTATTTGGCCCTTGTTACAGGGTTTATATTTGACGTCTTCTTTTCGAGGTTCATTGGGCAATTTATTTTTCCGTCTGTGCTCTTTACGGTTATCGTGCAGACGATAGAATCATATTATGCAATAAACAGGTTAATCCTTTCAGAACTTTTGCTTTTCCTGTTTTTTGTGGCTATGTTTGCTTTTTCAAGAAATCCGATTTTGTTTGAAGGCTTCTTTTATACTGCCCTATTAACCGTATTGTGGCACGTAGCGTTGAGGAAGATAGAGGTACATCCGCTTGAAAAGAGAAACGCAGCCTAAAACAATTTTGTTGTACATTCTAACATTCTTGCTTATGCTTGTGCTTCTCTCGCGAGTATTTTATCTTCAGGTAATCAAGGGGAGTTATTATGGGGAGCTGTCAGAGTATAGGAGCCTCAGGATAGTCGAGGAGGCCCCAATTAGAGGAAGAATTCTTGATAGAAACGGCGTAGTTCTTGCTGATAGCATTCCTTCGTATTCTCTTGTTGTTGTCCCAGAAGACGTTCGTGAGGCGACTGAATTTGACACGGTAAGCTCTGTTATAGGATTCAAAAAGGGAAACATTGAAAAAATCATCCAGAAGGCAAATTTACCCTCTTACAATGAGGTTCTCGTGAAAGCGAACTTGAGTAAGAACGAGATTACCTCTCTTGAAGAGCATGCTTATGAACTGCCTGGTTTTGAAGTCATAATAAGCAGTAAGAGGTACTACCCGTTTGGAGAGGTAGGCGCAAATTTTCTTGGTTTTGTTGGGCCTGTCACTGATAGCGATTTGAAGAGTGACACTTTTTACAGCTACAACGACCTCATAGGGAAGCAAGGGCTTGAACTGCAATATGAAAATTACCTTCGTGGGCAGAAAGGGAAAAGAGAAGTTCTGGTTGATTCAATGGGAAGAGTCAAACAAACTCTTTTTACTCAAGATGCTCTTCCAGGAGCAGACATTCAGATTTCCATTGATATAAATATTCAAAAGAATCTTGAAAACATAATTGGAAGCAAAACGGGGGTTGCCATTGCGCTTGACCCAACAACGGGAGAGATTCTTGCTATGGTTTCTCATCCTTCATTTGACCCAAATATATTTGTGAATGGCATATCAGATGCACAATACAAGATTCTTGAAAGCGAGAATGCCTTTTTGAATCGTGCAACACAGGCTATATTTCCAACTGGGTCCACTTTCAAACCGATAACACTTATGGCTGCTTTGCAATCAAAAATAATAACTCCAACGACTGTAATAAACTGCGCAAATTCAATAAACCTTGGTGGAAGGCTTTTCAGAGATTGGATTTACCCGCAGGCTTTTGGTCCTCAAACAGCGAGCCAGGCTCTTGCAAATTCAAGCGATGTTTTTTTCTATACAATTGGCATAAAGACAGGAGTAGATGAGATATCAAAATTTGCCAAGATGGTAAAACTTGACCAGGCAACAGGAGTCGATTTACCTTTTGAATCTGCAGGGCTCATACCCGATCCGCAATGGAAAGAGTCGGCAATTGGCGAGCAGTGGTATGTTGGAGATACTGCCAATCTTTCAATTGGGCAGGGCTATCTTCTGGTTAGCCCTCTTTCAATGGCTGTTTTCTATTCAAGCATTGCAAACAAGGGGACCGAGTATGTGCCTCATTTTTTGCTCAGAGTTATTTCGCCTGACGGAAAGATAGAAATGGAATATGAAAAAAAAGTTAGATTACAGTATAATGAAAGCGAGCAAACGTGGAAAACTGTTTATGATGGGCTTGAAGGGTTGACGAACAAACCTGATATAAGGATTGTAAGGGTGAACAATGCGCAGATATTTTCAAAAACTGGTACTGCTGAGATTGGAAATAACGAGGTTCATCACTGGCTCATTTCTTTTGGCGAGGAAAACAACCCGAGAGTTGTGGGCTTGCTTTTCTTTGAAAATTCAACATTCTCGTCGAGTCACGCACTTGCGCCTCTGATGAGGGACTTGCTTAAAAACTTTTTTTGAGTAAAAATAAGTAGGAGGATGTTATGGAGATTGAGAAGCCAGCAGTTTTTAAAGGATCTAAAGAAGGCATTGTCCTTTATTTGAATCCTGATTCAGATTTGCAGCAGATATTAGAATACCTTGATAATACTCTCAAAGAGCAGAAGATTTTCTTTTCAGGAGCATCACTTCTTGTTGACAAAAATGGGAAAAATCTTGAAAGTGATGGCATAAGTGCTCTTGAGGAAGTGTTCAAAAGGTATGGCATCGGTTTCAAACTCAGAGGTGAAGAACACGTTTATGCAAAAGAGGAAATCTCTAAAAACCTCAATGAAAAAGTTGCGCTTGTTATCCCAAACACTTTGCGCTCAGGACAGGTAGTTAAGTTCGACGGAGACGTTGTTATTTTGGGCGACGTGAATGAAGGGGCAGAGATTGAAGCTCAGGGCGGGGTGTATGTTTTTGGAATTGTGAGAGGCATTGTCTCTGCTGGAGACAAAGTTGTTTCCCTTGGTTTCCAGCCTCTGAGGATGACAATTGGCAAGAAACTTTTCGATGGCATTATTACTGATAAATCCTACAGGAAGCCGCGTGTTGCCGAGATTGAAGATGGAGAAATTGTTTTCAAGATGATTGGAGAAGTGAAATCGTTGAGAGGTAAGAAATAATGGGACGGACAATTGTTGTTACAGCTGGTAAAGGCGGCGTCGGGAAAACAACTGTTACAGCAAATGTTGGCGCATCTCTTGCTAAACTCGGAAAAAGTGTCGTTGTCCTGGATATGGATATCGGCTTGAGAAACCTTGATGTTGTTATGGGGCTTGAAAATCGTGTTGTGTATAACATTATGGATATCTCTGAAGGAAAATGCAAAATCAATCAAGCGCTCGTTCGTGACAAGCATCTCAACAACCTTTTTCTCCTGCCTGCCTCGCAGGTGCATACAAAAGATGACATTGACATAGACAAAATTGTGGACATAGTATCAACAATTGAAGCAAGCGTTGATTACGTTTTACTTGATTCGCCCGCTGGCATCGAGAGGGGCTTTGAATCTGCTGCTGCTCCGTCTAAGGAAGCGTTGATTGTTGTTACTCCAGATGTTTCTTCGGTGCGTGATGCAGACAGAGTAATTGGGCTGCTTGATTCAAAAGGGCTCGATACGGTTTCATTAATTGTAAACAGATACGATTTGGCTCTCGTGGGCAAGAAGAAAATGCTTGATTACGAAAGCATCGTTGAAATCCTGGGCGTTGATTTAATTGGCATTGTTCCTGAAGACAAAGCAATCATAGATTCCACAAACAGGGGAGAGATACTTGTAAATAACGCCGCTGGCTCACCTGCTGCGAAGGCTTTTGCAAATGTGGCAAAGAGGATTGAAGGGGAAAGCGTGCCTTTCGATGATTTTTCAAAAAAATCAGGTTTGTTTGGATTCTTGAGGAGGGATAAGTAAAGTGTTTGGGAAAAGAAACGCCAGTACAATAGCCGAGGAAAGGTTGAAGCTTATACTCGTGCAGGACCGTTCTCTTTTGTCTCCGAAGCAGTTTGAGCAGATGAAGGAGGATATTATTGATATTTTGAGCAAGTATTTTGAAATCAACAAAAGTGAAATAAACCTTTCCATTGACAGGGAAAATAAGAAAACAATTCTTGAAGCGGTTGTGCCTGTTATATCTGTGAGAAAAGTTTCGTGAAAAAAGTCCCGTTCTCTTTGATACTTATTTTGATTTTGCTTACTGCTTATTCCGTTACTGCGCTTTACGTGCTTAACGGCAACTTTTCCTTATCGTCAAGGCAGCTTTTGTACTCGCTTGCTGGATTTGTTCTGATGTACTTTATGATGTTCTTTGACTTTCGCATACTTAAAACATTTTCCTATTTTTTCTATGGGGTTGCTTTGTTTTTGCTTCTTGTTGTGTTTGCTCTGGGTGTGGCGAAATTCAGCTCCAAACGCTGGATAGACTTTGGAGGCCTGTTCACTTTTCAACCCTCTGAGCTTGCCAAAATTGCTGTTATACTTGTTGCAGCAACTGTTCTGCAACTTGACAGGCTAAACAATTTCAACAAGTTTTTGATTGTTGCACTGCTAACTTTCGGAGTCGACCTTTTTATTTTTATGCAGCCTGATATGGGTTCCTCGCTTGTAATTGGTTTTATTTTTCTTATGATGGTTCTATTTTCTCTGCCTTTCAAGTATTTTGCTTCAGTGGTTGCAGCAATTGGAGTTGCCTTGCCGTTTGGTGTCAAGTTGCTTAAACCGTATCAGATTGAAAGGTTTTTGGTTTTTCTCAATCCCCAGAGAGACCCTCTTGGAAGCGGATACAATGTTATTCAGTCAGTAATTGCAGTTGGTTCAGGAGGGCTATTCGGCAAGGGAATCAGTGGCAGCACGATGACCAAACTCAAGTTTGTGCCTGTCCAGTACTCAGATTTTATTTTCTCTGCAATCGGCGAAATCTATGGATTTGTCGGTTCTGCAATCCTTATTCTTTTGATGGGGCTTATCCTTCTTTTTATTATTCGAGCATACTCCTCAACTGATAACAAGTTTGGAAAAGGCATCGCCCTTGGAGTTTTCTCAATGTTTATTTTTCAGATTCTGGTTAACATTGGTATGGCGGTGGGCATTATGCCCGTCACTGGGATTCCGCTTCCCTTTGTAAGTTATGGCGGCAGTGCCGAAATTGTCAATTACATTGCGCTGGGGCTTGCCCTGAATGTTTATATCTATAAAGACGAGATAAATATTGGCTTATGAGGGATTTTGACCTTTTCAAATTCCAGAAGCCTTATGCGCTCTTTGGAAACGAGCTCAATAGCGTTCACAAATCCCATTTTGGCAAAATAAAAGTTGCATTCGTCTATCCAGACTTGTACGACATCGGAATGTCATCGCTTGGTTTTAAGATACTTTATCACCTTCTCAATGATATTCCTGAAGTTGTTTGCGAGAGAGCTTTTTCTCCCCTTGGCGATTTTGAAGAACATCTTCGTGCAACTGGTTTGCCTCTTTTCACGCTCGAGTCGCATACGCCTGTAAACGAATTTGACTTGGTTGCTTTCAGTGCCCAGACTGTTCTTGATTATACAAATATTCTCAACTTACTTGATTTGTCACACATTGATATTCATTCAAAGTCAAGGAGATATCCTATCGTGTTCTTAGGAGGAAGTGTTGCTTACAACCCCGAGCCAATTGCAGATTTTTTTGATTTCTTCTCGGTAGGCGAAGGAGAAAATGTTCTTCCTGAGATAATTGAGAGATTTAGAAACTGGGATAGGAAAGATAAGGAGAGTTTCCTTCGAGAAGTCTCTTCCTTAAGGGGAATTTATGTTCCGTCGCTTTTTGACATTGAAACAGACAAAACTTGCGGGTTTCAATATGCAAAATCTGACAAGGTAGTCCTCAAAGATGTGGTGAGCGACCTTAATACTTCTTACTTTCCATTGAAGCCAGTTGTTCCGTTTGGAAAAGTCGTAAGTGACAAAGCCTATATAGAGCTGTTCAGAGGCTGCACAAGAGGATGCCGTTTCTGCCAGGCTGGAATGATATATCGGCCTGTGCGTGAAAAATCAATACCAACTCTCAGAAGAGAAGCTGAGGAAATCATTAAAAATACAGGATACGAAGAAATTACTTTGCTTTCTCTGAGCTCGAGCGATTATTCTCAAATTGACGCCTTAGGGAATCTTGCCTATGAGCTGATGGAGAAATACAAAGTTGCTATTGCTCTTCCTTCATTGAGAATTGACAAAGTTCCAACAGACATTTTAAGGCTTGAAACAGAAGAGAGAGTTCACAGTGTAACTTTTGCTATTGAGGCTGGCAGCGAAAGGCTCAGGGCAGTTATCAACAAAACGATAAGCAACAACGATGTTTTTGAGGCTGCGAAAATTGCTGCAAGTCTTGGATTTCACACTTTGAAATTTTACTTTATCATCGGCCTGCCAACAGAAACAGATGACGATGTCAAATCAATACCCACGCTTGTAAAAGAAGTTTATTCTCTTGCAGTGAAGAATAAGAACACTTCAAAACCCATCTCAGTGCACTTGAGTGTGAATCCTTTTATGCCGCAGCCGCATACGCCTTTTCAGTGGGAAGCATACGCAGGAATTGACGAGCTGAATAGGAAAAGAGATATCATAAGAAGCGAGCTTCATGGCAAGCAGTACAAAGTTGATTTTGGTGATTTCAGGATGAACTTCATTGAAACAATTCTGGGGCGAGGCGACAGAAAACTGTCAAAAGCAATTGAAATTGCCTGGAAAAAGGGCTGCAAAATGGACGGATGGAGAGAGCATTTTTCATTTGAGCATTGGTTAGAGGCTTTCGAAGAGGCCAAGATAGATTTCAGAGCTTACGCCGATAGGATTCCGTTTGACTCGAAGCTTCCCTGGGGGCATATTTCTACAGGCGTATCGCCGTCATATCTTAAACTTGAGTACAAAAAAGCCGTCGAAGGACGCATTACAGAAGATTGCAGAGTCAATGAATGCACTGGCTGTGGCATTAACGTTCAATTGGGCTGTCCTGCGTTTGATGCCAAAGTCAATAGTGGGCATATTTAGGGTGTTTAGCACGGTTTAGCTTGTGAGAAGCTTGAGCTCCTCCTCTTGACAAAAAACGAAGTTTTCATAGAATATAGCGTGCAAGGGCTTCTAGCTCAGTTGGTTAGAGCGCGTCCCTGATAAGGACGAGGTCTCTGGTTCGAGTCCAGAGAGGCCCACCATCTTGTGGGGATGTAGCTCAGCGGGAGAGCGCGTGGTTTGCATCCATGAGGCCAGGGGTTCAAATCCCCTCATCTCCACCAGAAATTTACAAAACTTGCCTTAACTATGCCAGAGAAAAGTCTTCTCGTTGTATACAAACCTCTTTCATAAGCAACGGTTACCTCGATGAGTAAGGTCGGTAATTCCTATTTTCCCAGGTGTTGCGTAAAGCACCAATATCTTCCGTTTCAATCCCTCATAGGCAAGCTGAAAAACTATTCTCATTCTTCTTCATGCGGTTCTGTGTGAGTCCCAGCCTCTTCGTCCATGAGGTAAACCAGGAATCGTCTGTGCTTTATTTTCAGAGTGTCATAAGGGAGCGTAGCGAACAACTCCCAGAAGATTTTTATTATATCGTGGTCTCTTAGGTATTCG
>JBMFRX010000002.1:0-131924 GCA_049967855.1 Caldisericaceae bacterium | reverse complement strand
TTGAACAATGCTGTTCTTGCATTGCCTATATGAATTTCCCCTGTAGGGGAAGGCGCATACCTTACTCTTACCATTATCTATTACCTCCAAAAAGGGATACAGATTGTATTTTATCACAAGATGGCAAAATACTGAAAGTAAGTCATCAATGTTTATTTGCCAGGCTAATTGCAAAGGAGATGTTTTTGAGCAGGTCCCTTTTGGCTGTTACCACAAAGCTGTTGTTGTTGAAAATGTAAACTCCTTCGCGCAATCTGATTGGCAAAGAATGTGAAATCCAATTTATGTTATCAAGAATATTTCTTTGAATAGAAAGCGTCGTATCTATCGCCAGGATGAATATATCGGGGTCTATCTTGTGAACTCTTGCCATTATTGACTTAAGCTCTGACACAGGAACATTGTTGGGAGGGCTCTCCTTGCACTCAATCATAATTAAATCGAGCTTATTTCTAGCAAGTATATCTATATCCCCTCCGTCTTTGAGATTCTTCAAATGAACCTCAAATATCGCCTCAAAGGACTCGCTTTTTCTTAGAAATTCCGCTATGAACCACTCTAACATAACGCCAAAGTCGTTCACCGTTAACTTCATCCCAAGACCATAAGGCATTTTCTTTGCTATTCCTATCTCTATGGCTTTTGCAATGAAATCCAAACAGTCTCTGCCCCATTTAGAAATAAGTATGCTAGTTTTTTCTCTATCAACGGTACCTAGATTTAAGGCATCCCCAAGGAACCTCCTGAAATAATAACTTGTAAGCGACTCGAATAATAAATCAGTATCTATTCTCTGCAGGAATTTTCTTGTAGAAGATGTCTCTTTCAGTGAAAACCCTCTTACGTTAATCAGGTCATTAATCGTAACTCCTGAATTTTCTGCAAATCTACCCAGTAGGTCAACTTTGCGGGAAATGCGGCGAAGTTCTGTCTCTATTCCTTCAGTTCCAGTACTCTTCTGGTTCATGTCTCAACGACTTTGTAAGAACCGCAACTATAAAGCCAAAGATAAATCCTCCGACATGTGCCCAAAAAGCGACCCCAGAGGCACTTCCAAAGGTAGAAAATCCACTCGAGAGCTGCATAAGAAACCATATAAGAAGAAAAATGTAAGCTGGAATTTGGATGAATGTGAAAAAGAACAATACAAACACAAGTGTTTTTATGCGTGCACGGGGATACAGGAAAAAGTATGCCCCCATTATGCCTGCAATTGCACCGCTTGCTCCTATTACTGGTACGGTCGAATTAGGGCTTGTAAAAATTTGAACTGCTGCGGCAGCAACACCTGAAGCAAGGTAAAACAGCAAGAATTTAAAGTGTCCAAGATAATCCTCAATATTGTTGCCGAAAATCCAAAAATAAAGCATGTTTCCAGCAATGTGCATAAACCCGCCGTGTACAAACATAGATGTGAAAATAGAAAGCCATAAAGGAGATATAGAAGGATATCCAGAAATTTGTTTACCTGTTGTTATCTCGAACGGAACAATACCGTACCGAAAGTACAAGCTTGCTTGAGCAGCAGCCTGGTCTGGTGCACTTCCTATGATCATATCCATCCAGATATAAACCAAAACATTTAGAAGAATTATTAGTATAGTTAGAAAAGGAAATGTCTTTGTTTCTTGAGTATCTTTTAGAGGAATCATTCTCCGACTCTTGCTCCTTTTAAGGCTTCACCGCATTTGCAATGCCTTTCTTTAGGGGTAAATTCTATGATGAACTTTATCACTTCTTTCAACTTGTCGATGCTACTATTGAACTTCTCAACTACGGCTTCCTGTGTAACTGGAAGAACTGCTCCTTCGGCCACAAGCCCTGCATCATAATCGGTAATAACGCCAATGTTAACGTAGCACATCTCAAGCTCTCTTGCAAGCGCCACCTCTGGATACTGTGTCATATTAATTGTGTGCCACCCCATCTTTGTAAACCAAATGCTCTCTGCCTTAGTGGAAAATCGAGGCCCCTGGACAACCACAACAGTTCCACTGGAGTGAAACGGTAGATTGAGATTTTTCAGTGCTTCTATTGAAATTGCCCTGAGCTCTGGACAATAGGGATCAGCCGTACTTATATGAGTAGTTATCGGACCATCATAAAAAGTGCAATCTCTTCCTGATGTCCTGTCGATAAACTGGTCTGTCACGACAAACTCACCAATTTTGTAGTCTGACTGCAAGCTCCCTACAGCGGTTGGTGCTATAATGCGAGTTACTCCTAGAGATTTCATAGCCCAGAGGTTCGCCTTGTAGGGAACCTTATGAGGCGGCAACTCATGCAACTTTCCATGGCGTGGCAAGAACGCAACTTTCCTGCCTTTGTAGCTTCCAATTGCAACAAGGCTTGATGGGGCACCGTACGGAGTTTCAACCTTTACTTCTTGAGCAGCCTCAAGAAAAGAGTAGAAACCAGAACCCCCGAAAACGCCAAATTCTATCCTATCGTCCATTTTTCCTCCTTACGGTATCTTTTTATTATTATAGCAGTTAAATTAGATTTTTGAATAATTGTTTTCAGTTCTTAATAAAAAATTGAAAATCAGATTTCAGAAAAACGCAAGGCAAATTTTGCTAAAAGCGTTAGACATAGAAAATTAAAAATACAAAGAGGGCGTAGAGATAGCAAATCGGCAAAATTTCAAATAATCATTTTATAGCTTCTTAGTAGAAAGAATCAATTCAAATTATCTGAATGAAGAAAGAAGAAAATAGATATTTATTACAAAAACAAAAATATATTTTCGCTCATCCTTTGATTAACAATCGAAATAAGTTTTCTTTGCGTGGATTTGCCATCAAAATTTGCTTATGAATGCGAAAACTGCTTTTAGCATTTCAATTTTTGTAGTATAATTTGACTGTGAAAAGAATACTTAGCATTTCCTTAATATCTTTAATTTTACTGCTATTTGTTGCCCCTATGACTGTTATGGCTTCTCAATACGGAGACGTGCCGTGGCTTACGGGTTTAGTAGTTTCAAACATATCGCTGCAAGACTTCACCTCTATAAATCAGAATGTTCCCGTTGGTCTAGTTAAAGCTCCAAGCATTATGGATCTTGTAAACGACGAGGAAATTGCAAACTTGCATTCTGTGCAGGAATTTGCACCAATCAACTTATTTATCTATTCCATTACTTCATCTAAAGAAATGAGTGAAGACGATCTCGTCAGTTATTTCGAATCAATTTCTCCAACAGATTTGCAAGAATATGAAAGAACCAGATCAGCAATTCTTTCTCTCTATAAGAAAAACGGCAGAGCAGTTGAATACGCTCTTCCAAGCGAGCCTGAAGTAAACATAACTTACAAAGTAGAGTCTACAAAGAGCGGTTATATTCAAATACCAGAACGTCACATAGTTAAGACAAACAAAATAACAACTTATTTTCTGCTGGATCCATCGAAAGTTATAAACGGAGAGAGATTATCTTGTTTTGATCTGGCAAAAACATATGACATAGAACCGTGCTTTTTTGACACTCTCGTACAAAGAAACAAGCTATCAAACAATACCCTTGACTTTGCGGGATTTTACATAGACATTCCGAACAGCAAAATTGACGATACTTACAAGAAAATTCTGTCAGAGTCACTTGAAAAACTTGCCTCATATTTACATAGCAAAGGCAAACTCTTAATTGTAGAGAATCTAACCAAAGACACCATTGAAATGGGCAAGTATGCAGACATCATTGGGATTAGCTATAATTACGATAACCTAGGTCTCCTTCAGGAAGCACGCATAAGCTTCCCGAAGAAACAGATTTTTATGACATTCGACGGCAACTTTACCACAAGGAAGAGGCTCGAAGAACTTCTAAATTACTGTACTTTATACGGAATCTATCCAGAGTTCAGAAGAGACCTTAAAACAGGTGAATTCTTATACTATGAAGATTTTTTGAACCAAAATGCGGGTCTAATAACATCGACGACCAACTTAATAAAACAACTTAACCAAGCAGGTTTTAATGGCCTTGCCAATTCTCAGGAAGCTATCATTACAAAATTCGGTTCAGCAAATTTCTCTTTTTATTGCATAAAAGGAAGTGGAGATATAACATTAAAGCCTGCAAACGACTTTGTATATTTTGCCAACAATCAATTCAGAGCCATCAACAGCACAGGTACCTTACTAAAGATAAGTCAAGAAGGGAGTGACTTTGAGGTTACAGATAAGGTCAATGATTTTGACTTCGTAAGGATTGCACCTATTGCTTTTTCTCCTACGAATTTGGGCGTTTTCAAAGAACCTTCAAACTCTACAAGCATGGAAACTATTTTTGTAAACACAGGTATCGCTTCGGGAAAGGAAAATATAGAACTTAAAACACAGTTCAGCTCAAACCCAGTGGAACTAACACTGGGGCAATTTGAAGAAAAGATAATAGTGCTAGACCAGTTGCCTGTAACTGTTTCTTTTGATAACATAAGCTTCACTGTAAACCGACAGAATGAAATAAGTTACGATTGGATATTCTTTGCATTCTTGGTTCTTGCAATGTTACTTGTGATTCTCAATAAAAATGTTCACATAAACAATAAAATATCAAATAGCGGTTTTTATATACTTGTAATTCTCAGTTCGATTTTGATTATCCTCTTGAACAGAGCTTATATTCATTACTCTACCACAACTGTAACTTACTTGCTGTTTGCTGCCCTTTTTCTCATCTACTCTTTTAAAACAGACCATCCACAGAATTCGTTGCTTGCAATGATATTTAATATCTTTATTGGGTATTTGTACAATTTTGTCGAATTTGGAAGTCTGCGTCCTTTGTTTTACAGTGGGTTCCCTCCGATACAGTCATTCGAACAATTCTTACTCTACTTTCCTTTCATTTTTTGCATGATGTTTTTCTTCACAGACGGCAACAAACGTATCACAAAAACAGAGTTGCTTGCGATATTTTCAGCGATTTCATCAATTGTTTTCTTCTTTGACTCTTCCTCAATCCCGTTTCTTGGACAAGTAACTTATAGGGCACTAATTCCTTTTATTGTAATAATTGCATTTGTCATTCTGCTTGCAATAGTCAACAGAAGCCTCAATCTGAAGTTAGCTTCATTGCTTGCCCTTTCTCTGGCAGTAATTTTAATCTCAATCCCTCTGTCGAATATATATTACGGGCAGACCAAGTATATTTCTGCAATAATGCTTTCAATAAAGGATGCCTATGTTTTTGCTTCACCTCTGCTGTTCATGATACTTGAGGAGTACAACTCAAAAAAGAAATCGCCCGATGTTTCAATGAATGCTATGACTTTCGTTTTAGTCCTTCTGGTGCTTTCTTACTACATTATTTCTGCTGCGACATATTTGCGATTGGGAAGTCCTTATTTCACAAAATTTGGTTATATACTAATTCCAGTTCTCCTTTCTCTCTTCATCATACTTTTTATAGAACCAACTAATACTAAGAGTTATTTGTAGATTATATAAAATATACTATAATTTAAACGAAGAACGGAGGTGAAAAATGGCAAAATACAAAGTGGACATTAACAAAGATACCTGCATCGGCTGCGGAGTGTGTGCTTCTATCTGCCCAGAAAACTGGAAGATGGACGATGATGGAAAAGCAATGTACATTTCAAAAGAGTCCGAAGCAGACTGCAACAAAGATGCTGCAGAGAACTGCCCAACCCAAAGTATTACGGTTGTTGAGGAGTAAAAATACAACAAGCTCAAGGGGAGAGCTTTTGCTCTTCCCTCTTTTAAACTCTAAGGAGGTAACAAACATATGGTTATTACCAAGAAAGATGTCTATGAAATAAGAATGCACGGCAGGGCAGGGCAGGGGGCGAAATCAGCTTCTCAGATGCTTGCAGAAGCCGCATTCAAACAGGGAAAATGGATTCAGGCTTTTCCTGAGTACGGTTCCGAAAGAAGAGGAGCACCAACTGTTTCTTACACAAGAATTTCTGATAAAACTCTACGAACACACGAGCCAATCGTAAATCCAGACGTAGTACTGGTATTCGACTTGGGTCTTGCAAGAACAATACCTGTTACTGCTGGATTAGATGAAACTGTCGGCATCCTTATTGTAAACACAAACCAAAACCCTGAAGAAATGAGAAAAATTACAGGTTTCAAAGGAAAGATTTTTACAGTTGACGCAACCGGTATTTCCCTTGACCTTATGAAGATTGACGCACCCAATGTCCCAATGCTTGGGACTCTCGTAAAAGCAACAGAAATTGTAACTCTTGAGGCTCTGTCGGATGTTATTAGAGATCACTTCCTTGAAAAGATCGGAAAAGAAAAGGTTGACAAGAACATCGAAGGACTTAAGAGGGGCTATGAGGAGGCTAAAAATGGCTGATAAACAAGGCTGGAAAGAGTTAATGCGTGGGGCAGATCTCCCCGCAGCAACATCCGTCGATTATAAAACAGGTTCCTGGAGGTCACTAAGACCTGTTTTTGACCCATCAAATTGTATACACTGTATGATCTGCGTTTCTTATTGCCCTGATATGGCAATTCCTACTGCAAAAAGTGAAGAGGGCGTAGTTGGAAAGAACGGAAGAACATATAAAGGCATTGTGAGGCTTGAAACCAACTTCGATTACTGCAAGGGATGTGGAATCTGTGCTGCTGAGTGCCCTACAAAGTGTATTACTATGATAAGAGAAGAAGAAGCAGTAGAAAAAGCTTCTTCAAAGTAGGAGGATAAAATGAGTATAGTTAAACCATTAACTGGAGCGCAAGCAACTGCTGAGGCAATGAGACAGATTAATCCAGAAGTTGTTGTCGCCTATCCTATAACTCCTCAGACTCCTGTAGTTGAGTTTTTTTCGGAATTCGTGGCAAACGGAGAAGTCACCACAGAGACAATACCAGTCGAATCTGAGCATTCTGCTATGTCTGCAACGGTTGGTGCTGCAGCAGCAGGAGCAAGAGCAATGTGCGCCACATCTTCACAAGGACTTGCTTTAATGTGGGAAGTAGTAGCAGCGACGCCAGGCCTTAGATTACCTATCGTAATGCCTGTTGTAAACAGGGCTCTTTCAGCTCCAATAAATATACACTGTGACCATTCAGATTCAATGGGTGCAACTACAATTGGTTGGATGCAAATTTTTTCAGAGAACGCTCAGGAAGCCTATGAGAATATGTTCCTTGCCTTAAGGGTAGCTGAACATCCTGATGTGCTGCTCCCTGCAATGGTTCTACAAGACGGTTTCATTACAAGCCATGGAGTTGAAAACGTCAAAGTGCTTGATGATAAAGTTGCAAAGGACTTTGTTGGTGAAAGAACGCCTGACAGATATCTGCTTGATGTGAAACATCCTTATACTATTGGCCCTCTCGCCCTGCCAGACTACTATTTCGAAATAAAAAGACAGCAAGAGGAAGCAATGATTAATGCAAAGAGAGTATACCTTGAAGTCGGAAGTGAACTCTCAAAGCTTACTGGAAACAAATACCCATATTTCGAAGAATACAGAACAGATGATGCAGAAGCCGTGATCATAATACTTTCGTCGGCAGCAGGTACTTCAAAAGACGTTGTTGACGAATTAAGGAACGAAGGGAAAAAAGTCGGTCTCATCAAACCTATTCTATTCAGACCTTTCCCATATGATGAATTAAGACCAGTCCTTGAGAAGTTTAAAGTGGTCGGAGTGCTTGACAGGTCTATGGCTTTTGGGGCTTATGCTCCTGTTTATAGTGAAATCAGAAACACACTTTTTGAGTCAGTAAACAAACCAAAACTCCAGAGTTATATCTTTGGTCTTGGTGGAAGAGACATATTCAAAACTGACATCAGAAAGGTTTTTGACGAGTTGATGTCAGGAAATGTTGACTCCATACATCACAGATACATTGGATTAAGGGGGTAATGAAATGGCTACTATTCAAGAGATAGTTTCAAAAGAAACTCCGTTGGCACCAGGCCATAGAATGTGTGCTGGATGTGGTATTCCACCCATTGTAAATACTATTGTCGCGGCTTCCGATAAGCCTGTTATAATAGCAAATGCTACAGGATGCCTTGAAGTAACTTCCACTATTTACCCTTTCTCCGCATGGAAGGTTCCGTGGATTCACTTAACTTTTGAGAATGCGGCAGCTGTCGCAGCTGGTATTGAGACAGCATATAAGTCATTAAAAAAACGGGGCAAAATAAAGGACGATGTTAATATTATTGCCTTTGGAGGAGATGGCGGAACTTACGATATCGGTTTTCAGGCTCTTTCTGGGGCACTTGAACGAAGGCATAAATTTATGTATGTAGTATACGATAATGAAGGTTATATGAATACAGGTAACCAGAGAAGTGGAGCAACCCCATTTGGTGCAAGCACTACAACTGTTCCTGCGGGCACAGAAAGTTTTGGTAAACCTCAGTTTAGAAAGAATATAGTCGAGATTGTTGCGGCACACAGGGTGCCCTATACTGCACAGGCGGCTGTTCATAACTTGCTCGACCTACATTCTAAGGCAAAAAAGGGGTTTGCGGCAGATGGTCCTTCTTTCCTTGCAGTACTCCAACCCTGCACTACAAACTGGCATTACGAGCCTGAGATGACTATAGCATACTCAAGGCTTGCAGCGGAAACCAACTTCTGGCCTCTTTATGAGGTTGAAAATGGCAAAGTTCACATTAATTACAAACCAAAAGAGAGAAAGCCAGTTGAGGAATTCTTGAAAGGACAGGGGAGATTCAAGCATCTATTTAAGCCAGAGAACAAACATATAATTGAAGAAATGCAAAAAATGATTGATGAAGAGTGGGAACGCTTGCTTCAACTTGAGGAAGCACAAGTAAGGTTTTAGTTATTTATTCTTTCGTAACATAAATCCCCTGCTTATAGCAGGGGATTATTTATTATTAAGTCACTCATAAGTAAGAACGAGAAATTAAATAAGCTAGCCAATTCTTACAACTAGAAAGTTGCCAGATTAACATTTAAAATTACCATTG
Source organism: Caldisericaceae bacterium (assembly GCA_049967855.1). Taxonomy (GTDB): domain Bacteria; phylum Caldisericota; class Caldisericia; order Caldisericales; family Caldisericaceae; genus JAIMJY01. The sequence goes on along the minus strand of JBMFRX010000002.1, from coordinate 122,977 downwards.
CCAGGTGCCGAAGGAAAATATTTTCAATATTATTAATTTCTCTATTGACAAAATTCAAAATTATATTAATATTATTTATGATAAGATTAACTGCGGAGGTGAAGATGAAAAAAATAGTTACTAAATGCCCTGTTTGTGGAAGTCCGCTTGAGGTTATTGAATTGAAATGCCCTTCCTGTGGCACCTCAATTCATGGGAATTTTCAATTTGACAAGCTGATGCTTCTTGACGAAGAAGATATGGAATTTCTTATGACTTTCCTTAGATCAAGGGGTAATATCAAAGAGCTTGAGACAAGAATGAGTATCTCATACCCCACTGCAAAATCCAGGCTTGATAAATTGTTAAAAAGCCTTGACTTGTATGAAGGAGAAGAAAATACAGAGCTTACCAAGACCGAAATACTGCAAAAACTTGAAAGGGGAGAAATTACAGTAGAGGAGTCTTTAAGGTTACTCAAAGGAGGGAGCAAAGGTGAATGAAGAAGCAATTGCCCAAATAGAGCGGATGTTCAGGGAAGGGAAAATTTCTGAAGACGATAAAGTACGCCTGAAAGAAGCACTTGGATACAAGGATGGAAGCGCAGTTACTCTAAAAAAGATTGAAATTAGAGGTTTCAAAAGTGACGATGTCAGAATCGAAGGTAATGGTAGCATAACTGCACCTGTAATCAAACAAGGAAGCGATTACATAAATATTGAAAGGGACAATGAAACTGTAAAAATTACACCCAAACCTAATTTAAATGGAATTGGCTTCCTGGGTTGGGGGAGCAGGAGCGAAGGAAATAGAGTGAGTCTGCTAGTCCCTAAGAACATCGAAGAAATAATAATCGGGGTAGTTTCAGGAGATATCGAAGTATCAGGAATTATCGGTAAACTTGATATTTCTGTCGTTTCAGGGGATATTAAAATTGAAAATTTCAAAGGGTCCGCTTGTGTAAGCTCCATAAGTGGGGACTTGGAACTAAAAGGAATCGAAGGTACGGTTGAATTAAACACAAAATCAGGAGATATTGATATCTTAGATTCGAAGATTGAAGGAATGATAAAAGGTTATTCAGGTGATATCTCAATGGAAAACTGCAGCCTGTCTAAAACTAGAATAAGCGTATTTAGCGGAGATGTAGACTTGGTGAAGACAAAATTCAACGATGCAACTGATATTTCAACGATTTTTGGGGACTTTGATGTTGAAATAGACCCAACACAAGTTCTAATATTTGCTGCAACAAACTCTGGTGAGATATCTGACAGCGGAATAAAGAGAGTCAGCGATAGTGGAGTTACAAGAATTGGCGAAGGCATTGTACCGGTAAATATTAAAACAAAATCTGGAGATATAAGAATTAGGAGGATAGAATGAACGAAGAACTCAATAAAGTGTTGGACTTACTTGAACAAGGTAAGATTACAAAAGAGGAAGCAAGTGAGCTTATAGAGGCTCTTAAGGTTTCAGAAAATCAAAAGAAATCTCCGCCCTATAACAAAAGATTTGTGAGAATAACAGTTACAGAAGAGGGAAAGGACAAGGTTAATATTACAATGCCAATTGGCGTAATCAACTTTGGATTGTCTGCACTCAAATTGACTGGCTCTAGGACTATGAATTTAGGTGGCGAAAGCATCCCTATAGACATTGAAGAACTTAAAAAGGCTATTAGTGACCCTAATTTTACTGGCAAGGTAATAGATGTTGATGAAGGAAGTGAAGGGGAGCATGTCGAGATTGAAATAATATGATATAATTTATAGGAGAGAAAAATGCGAAAAGTTTCAAGAGAAGAGATCCTTAATGGTAACATCGTCAAAGTAATGTTTGCTCTTGGGATTCCTGTAATGCTGTCGCAACTGCTATTCACAGTTTATAATATGGCCGACACATTTTGGTTGGGACATATGCCAGTTAGCGAAAGCGGTAGTGCCGTAGCAGGACTCCAGGTTGCATTTCCTATTATCTGGTTTCTGATATCTTTCTCGATTGGCTTTGCAATGGCAGGTATCGCCCTTGTTTCACAATATATAGGAGCCAAACAGTACGAGAAGGCAAATTACTCTGCTTCTCAGGTAATCTCACTTGCCGTAATATTCGGTGTGGCAATAGGTGTAATTGGGTTTTTCTTTATGCCTCTAATTGCAAGATTGATAACGAACGTCAGCAATATTTCCTCAGTTGCAATTCAATATATGAAAGTGTTCTTTATTGGAGTACCCTTCATATTTATAGGGGCATCTTTTCAAAGCATTCTTTCAGCTATGGGAGACAATGTAACCTGGTTTCAGATAAGCCTTATAACAAATATCTTGAACATAGTGCTTGACCCATTCTTAATTTTTGGATGGTGGGGTTTCCCACGAATGGGCGTCGTTGGCGCTGCTCTTGCCACAGTAATATGTGAGGCAATAGCCGCAGGGATAGCCATATATTTTCTTTTGAAAGGAACCAAAGGCGTCAAGATAATATTTAGAGAACTTGCGCCAGATTTAGGCTGGTTTGCAAAGATCTTCAAAATTGGCCTTCCTGCAGCGTTTGGAAATTCCGCAACTTCATTTGGTTTTGTAGTTCTGACCGGACTTATAGGCAGAGTCGCAAATGCTGAAGCTACATTAGCTGCTTACGGAATAGGAGATAGGGCAGTTAACATTATATTTATAGTCGTGGAAGGCATAGGTGCAAGTTTAGTAACAATGGTTGGTCAAAACCTTGGGGCAAATAGAATAGATAGAGCAGAGGAAATTGCGAAAACCGGGATTAAAGTCGAATTTGCTATCACAATTGCTGAGTCATTATTGCTGTATCTTGTGAGAGCTCAAATCTTTGCCTTGTTTATTCCTGGACGCCAGGATATAATCGCCGAAGGGGTGAAATTCCTCAATATCTTCATTTTCGGGCTGCCTTTCTTCGGACTGCTGAGTGCCGTAGAAGGAGTTTTCAGAGGATCAGGACATAATACTCCACCAATGATAGCAGACCTTGTTAGATTGTGGGTTTTAAGAATCCCCTTGTCATATATTCTTATGAAATACTATGGCTCAAACGGTATTTGGTGGGGAATGACTTTAAGTAACGTTTTCTCTTCACTGCTAATTCTAGTTTTTTACATAAGAGGAAGCTGGAAAAAAGTCGTTATAGAGAAGCCACTTATAGTAGAGGAAGAGTTGTTGGGGAGAGCATTTCCAGAAGAATAGACTTATACTGAATCAACCTTAAATAAGTTGGTACTTCCGCTTACACCTGTGTGGGTACCGCATACAATAATGTATACATCACCCTTGGACAGGAATCCAAGTTCGTAAGCAATCTGAGGTCCTTTGCTAAGTATTTCGTCAACAGTTGTAAAAGGCTTTACAAGGCACGGAACTACATCCCATTTCAAGTTCATAAGCCTGAGTGTTTCGGTTTTTGAAGTCAGCGCTAAAACTGGAACATCTGGTTTATACTTGGAAATAAGTGATGCTGTTTTGCCGCTCTCGGTAGCAGCTATAATTAATTTTGCCTGAGAACGCTTGGCTGTCTCTTTCACAGAGTAAGCAATTGCATCAGTAATACCGGATTCCACTGGCTCATAGAAATTACTTATGTCCTGGTTAAATATTTCGCTTGATTCAGTCTCTACAATAATACGACGCATCATTTTAACAGACTCTATGGGAAATTTACCTACTGCAGTTTCATTTGAAAGCATCACCGCATCTGTTCCATCAAAAATTGCATTTGCAATATCATTAACCTCTGCTCGTGTTGGAGTAGGGTTTTCCACCATAGAATTAAGCATCTGGGTAGCAGTTATAACAGGTTTTGCCTTGCTATTAGCAAGTGCAATCATTCTCTTTTGTATTATAGGAACTTTTTCAACAGGAAGCTCTACGCCAAGGTCACCCCTTGCTACCATAACTGCTGATGACTCATCTATTATTGCTTCAAGGTCCTCTACAGCCTCCCATTTCTCAACTTTAGAAACAACTGGCAAGTTCTTTCCCAACGAATTCATATGCTCTTTAAACTGTTTTATGTCAACATGCGATTTTACAAATGAAAGTGCAATCATATCGACATCATTCTCAAGCCCAAAAACAAGATCTTGTTTATCTTTATCAGTAAAAGCTGACACAGAGATGCGAGTTTCAGGAAAATTCAGCCCCTTATGGTCGGAAATAATACCGCCTTCAACAACTTCTGTGATAACTTTGTGTGGCAAGATATTTTTAACTTTGAGTTTAACCAGCCCGTCATTGATAAATATGGATTCTCCCACTTTGACGTCATTTATTACTTCACCAAAAGTGATAGAGGAAATAGAACTATTACCAATAAGGTCTTCATCTGTTAGAGTAAAATCCTGGCCGTCTTTCAATAAAGCAGAGTTCCCTTCAATCTTACCCAGCCTTATCTTTGGCCCTTGAAGATCCTGCATAATAGAGACTTCTTTTCCCAAACGCTCCGATATGTCTCTTATGTTTTCAATCTCTGCTTTGTGTTCATCGTAGGTTCCGTGAGAAAAGTTCAATCTGAATACATTTGTACCTGCATTAATAAGCTGTTCTATTGCGTCAGGCGAATCACTTTGGGGCCCAAGGGTTACTACAATCTTAGTTTTCACGTTATCACTTTTTTGCATTATTAACCTCCCTTATTTTTTCGTAGTAATAAGCTTCCTCACTTGAAAGCCTTGTTGGAATATCAACAAGCACTTTAACAACCAAATCTCCTCTTCTACGTGAACCTATTGTGTATGAACCCCTTCCTCTTATAACAAACTCGGTTCCATTTTGAGTCCCCGCAGGTATCCTAACCTTCTCTTCTCCGCCCTCTATTAGAGGAACAGAGATAGTGGTCCCCATTACAGCATCAGGCACTGAAATGTGTGCAGTAAAATAGATCTTATCTTTGTCGCGTGTAAAGCGTAAGTCACTCTTAACGCGCACAAGAACGTATAAATCGCCCTCACGTGCGTCGTGTCCAACTGAATTACCCTGACCTTGTACTCTTACGCGCATTCCATCTTCAATTCCACCAGGTATTGTAACTGTTACAACGTGTTCGCCTTTAACAACGCCTGTTCCACCACAATTGTGGCACTTCTCTTTAGGAACCTTGCCAGTGCCATGACAGGTGGGACAAGTTGTCTGCACAACAAATTCACCTATGATCGTACGCTGAATTTTCTTTACTACTCCACTTCCTTTGCAGGTAGGGCAGGTAACATAACCTGCCCCCGGCTCCACACCTGTGCCATGGCAAACAGGACAGGTATCGTACCTCTGCACGTTCACATCTTTCTTTGTGCCAAGCACAGCCTCTGCAAAGCTTATTGTGACTGAAGTCTCAATGTCGCTGCCTCTACGCTCGACCTGCTCTTCAGTAGTGGCTCCTCCAAAACCTCCAAAACCAAAGTTTCTTAGTATGTCTTCGACTCCGCCAAAGAAATCTCCTCCTACATCGAACCCTGGACCTCCGCCATAACCAGGAGCACCAACACCTTCACCCACGGCACCGAATCTGTCGTATTGGGCACGTTTTTCAGGGTCACTCAGTACTTCGTAGGCTTCATTAATTTCCGCCATTTTCCTGGCAGCATCCGCATCATCCTTGTGAAGGTCTGGGTGATATTTCATAACAAGCTCCCTGTATTTCTTAGTTATTTCGTCGGGAGTTGCGTTCTTAGAAACCCCAAGCACTTCATAATAATCTTTTTGAGCCACTTCTCATTCCTTTCCTGAAGAACATTTCAAGTTGATCATTGTTTAGTGGTTCCTTCGCCATCTACAGTCCCACTGTTATCTCCACTACTTTGAGAATTATCTCCTGGTTGCTGTTGCCCAGCACTTCCTCCACTCTTATACATCTGCTCACCAATTCTACTCATTGTTCCATTAACTTTTTCGATACTATCTTTAATCTTCTGAATATTATTATCCTTAACAGCCTGTTCAAGGTCGTTAATCTCGGTTTCAAGTTCAGTTTTGTCTTCTGGCTTTATCTTGTCGCCATAGTCTTTGATAAACTTTCTGCCACTATAAACAAGAGTGTCTCCATTATTCTTGACCTCTATTTCCTCGGCCCTCTTTCTATCCTCCTCTGCAAACTGCTCTGCTTGAGATTTCATCTTCTCAACCTCTTCTTTCGAGAGCTTATTAGAGTTGGTAACTGTGATATGCTGCTCTTTCCCTGTTGCCTTATCCTTTGCAGTTACATGGAGTATACCATTTTCATCGACTGCATAGGTAACTTCAATTTGAGGGACGCCACGTGGGGCAGGCGCAATACCGTCAAGAATGAATCTACCAAGAGAAAGGTTGTCATTTGCAAGAGGTCGCTCTCCCTGCAAAACATGCACTTCAACGCTCGTCTGGCTATCAGCTGCTGTCGTGAATACTTGGGTTTTCGTTGTAGGAATTGCGGAGTTTCTGTCAATCATTTTTGTAAACATTCCTCCGAGAGTTTCAATGCCAAGGGAAAGTGGAACTACATCCACAAGAACCACGTTCTTAACATTACCCTCAATGATACCCGACTGAATTGCAGCACCCATCGCTACACATTCCATAGGGTCTATTCCACCCTCAGGCTCTTTCCCAGTGTAATCAGAAATAAACTTCTTTACTATAGGCATTCGAGTAGGTCCACCAACAAGAATAATTTTATCAATTTGTTGAGGCGTAAGACCTGCATCTGTTATCGCTTTTTCCATTGGTCCTGAGCAACGGTTGACAATAGGCTCAACAAGAGATTCAAGCTTTGCTCTTGTAATGTTCATAACAAGATGCTTTGGGCCAGTTGCATCAGCCGTAATGAAAGGAAGGTTTATTTGAGTCTCAAGCACTGATGAAAGCTCAATTTTAGCCTTTTCAACTGCTTCTCTCAAACGCTGAACAGCCATCTTGTCGTTTGCAAGATCAATTCCATTTTCACGCTTAAATTCACTTATAACGTAATTAAGAAGAGCTTCATCCATATCTCTTCCACCAAGGTGAGTGTCGCCTGAGGTCGATTTAACCTGGAAAACTCCTCCGCCAAAGTCCATAATAGTTACATCAAGAGTGCCTCCGCCAAAATCAAACACCATAATCTTGAGTTCTTTGTCAGAGCGGTCTATGCCATAAGCAAATGCAGCAGCAGTTGGCTCATTCACGAGCCTAACAACCTCGAGGCCTGCTATTTCTCCTGCATTTTTAGTAGCTTGCCTCTGGTCATCATCAAAATAGGCAGGCACAGTAATTACTGCTTTATCAATTTTCTCTCCAAGAAAGGCTTCGGCGTCTTTCTTTATCTTTTGAAGAATAAAAGCCGAAATCTGCTCTGGAGTATACTCTTTTCCAAGTATATTTAGTTTTTCCTTCTTTCCCATTAACCTCTTTACGCCACTTATCGTAGCTTCAGGGTTAATGGCAGCTTGCCTCCTGGCAGGCTCTCCAACAAGAACAGTACCATCTTTTGTAAAAGCAACATAAGAAGGAACTGTTTTACCAGCAACGGTAGCTCCTTCTGCTGAAGGTATAATGGTTGGCTTTCCACCAATCATAACTGCAGCTGCAGAGTTACTCGTTCCTAAGTCAATTCCAATAATTCTTCCCATATTCATACACCTCCATTTTCTGTGTTATTATCTGTGGGATGGACAGCCACTGAAACAACAGCTGTCCTTAATATGCTATCATCTAGGTAATAGCCCTTCCTCATCACTTTCAAAATGGTATTTGGTTCAACGTCATCCCTATAAATAATCTCGCCTATCTCACAGAGATTCGGGTCAAAAGCTTTACCAACAAGATCCATTTCTTTAACTCCTGCATCGACGAGAAACTTATCCATTTGATTCTTAATGAGCAAAAGGCCGTCCTTCGAGCGTTCTTCGGAAGGATCAACTGAAGATAGAGCTCTCTCGAAATTGTCGTTTATTTCCAGAAACTCTTTGATAAGATTACCTTTTTCCTTGCGAAACTTCCTATCAGCTTCTCTGGAGAGCAATTCTCCTTCCTTTCGTACTGATTCCTTCAGCTTTATTATTTCAATCTTAAGGTTCTCAATCTGGTTCTCTTTTTCCTCAAGAAGCCTGTCTTTATCTTTCAAAGCTTTCAAGAGCTCATCAGTTTTCACAGTTTCAGATTTCGACTCTTCAGGTACCATATCCGCTTTATCATCATTTTCAGCCATCTTTTTCCTCCTAATTAGCACTCTTAACAGTTACCTGCTAATAATTTATCAAAAATTCAGTTTTAGTCAAGAGGTCTCTAAACGAATTAAAAAAAGGGGAAAAAGCTTCCCCCTTAAGAATCCTGCTAAGTTGTTTTAATCTTTAATTTTTTTCAGCTTCTTCGGCAGAATTTGATTCGTGAGATGCTTCCTCGTTAGCTTCCTCTCCTTCTGGGAGGTCTTCTGCAAGTTCCTCAAAATAACTGTAATCATCTTCTGGTTTGTATGTAAAAATAAATGGAATCGCAAATAGGGCTGTGAGTCCAATGATCTCTACAATAATCCTTACAAAATCAACTTCGGCCCCTTCATAATTTGTGGGGTTAAGCGTAGAAGACCAGATGGGGGCATATCCTTTTGCACCAATAAGGATTGTTCCCTGAGCAATCGCAAGACTGCCCTTCCAAGGAACATAAACACATACCAAAAGCACAAAGATAAAATAAAAAGTCAACACAATCTTGACTCCTCTGTTCATAAAATCCTCCTAAAATAAATTTACAAACTTGACTATTGTACAGCTAAAATAAAAATTTTGCAAACTTCACACTTGCCTTTCAAACTGCTACAAGTCCTTTGTGTACTCAAAATAATTAACAACAATTGTTCCATAAACCTTTCTTTTGAAACACACAAACGAATGTATTCCCTTGTAAGTATCTTCGAGTCGCTCGATACTACTGTGTTCTGCGATGATTATTGCTCCTTCGCTCATCAAATCAGAGTTTGTAAGAACAGCAAGTGTTTGGCTAGCAAGCTTGGAAGCATACGGCGGGTCAATAAAGATAAGGTCAAATTTAGTGGCAGCTATCTCTGAGTAAGGTTTTTCAAGGAATTGAAGAACATCTTTCTTAACAACAATTGATTCATCTGCCACTCCAAGTAGTTTTATGTTTTTTCTTATTGTTGCAATCGAAAGGCTGCTTTTATCAACAAAAACGGACAATTTAGCTCCCTCACTAAGTGCCTCCAGCCCCATTGCTCCGCTACCAGCAAATAAGTCCAGGAAATTCGCACCAATAAGTTTAGAACGAACTACATTAAATATTGATTCTCTTGTCATATCGCTTGTCGGCCTAATTTCTGCATGCTTTGGCGGAGAATAAATTATACGACCCCTGAAAATTCCGCTTACAATTCTCATCAGGCAACATCTCCAAGGAAAATCTTGTTCTTGAACTTTTCTTTAAGGATTTTCAACAACTCAGTTTTAGCATTTTTCTCCCATTCAACTTCGTTGTTTACAAATCTAATGGCCTCTTCTCGTGCTATTTCCAACAGCCTCAGATCGGTTTCGTTTACAAGATTCGCCAACTTAAGTTCAGGAATTCCTGACTGCTTTGTGCCAAGAATCTCACCAGGACCTCTTAACTTAAGGTCTTCTTCGGAGACTTCAAATCCATTACTTGTTTTTTCTAGCACTCTCAGCCTTTTAATAGCTTCCTCAGAGGGGTTGCGAGTGATGAGATAGCAATAAGACTGTAATTCACTCCTGCCAACACGCCCTCTCAACTGGTGAAGGGTCGCCAGGCCAAACCTATCAGCATCCTCTATTACAATCACTGTCGCATTGCTAACATCCACTCCTACCTCAACGACAGTTGTAGAAACGAGCACCTGCAAATCCCCGTACCTGAAAGCCTCCATTATATTTTTCTTTTCCTCTGATGACATCCCACCATGAAGCATCCCGAGTTCAAAACCTGATAGATAATTGTTCTTCAGATCCTCTATCCTTCGCTCAACAGATTGCAGCTCGAGTTCATCAGAGTCCTCGATAAGAGGACAAACTACGTATGCTTTTCTACCCTCTTTTAACTCATTTGCAAGAAGATTGTAAACAGTCCTGTCCTCGTTTTCAAAAAAAACTTTTGTAAAAATAGGCTTTCTTCCTTCTGGCATTTCACGGATTTGCGTTATGTCGAGATCTCCATAAAGTGTCAAGGCTAAAGTTCGCGGGATTGGAGTTGCGCTCATTACAAGTGTATGAGGAAAATCAGCTTTGCTACGCAGCGCTCCTCTCTGCATTACACCAAACCTGTGTTGCTCATCTACTATAACAACACCAAGCTTACTGAACTGGACATCTTTCTCTATGAGAGCATGCGTCCCAAAAAGAGAGTCAAGCTCGCCTTTGATAATTCTATTGAGTATCACTTTGCGTTCCTTTGGAGATGTAGAAGATGTCAGAAGGGCAACCTTCAAACCAGCCTTAGTGAGAATTATTTCTGCTGTATTATAAGTCTGCTGCGCTAGAATTTCAGTAGGAGACATAAGCACCGATTGATAGCCATTCTTAGCTGCAATGTAAATAGCAAAAAGAGCAACAACAGTCTTGCCTGAACCAACATCTCCATGCAATAGCCTGTTCATTGGCTTACCAGAAGTAAAATCACTCATTATTTCCTTCATAGCTCGAATTTGATCGCCCGTCAACTTGAAAGACAAAAATGATTCAAACTCCTCAATATCATTCTTACCAGTATCAAGCTTTATACCTGTAAGCTTCTTTATTTCAAGTCTTCTTGAACCAAGCATTAACTCAAGTTCAAATAATTCATCAAAGATTAGCCTTTCTCTGGCTTTATTAAGAAGTTCAAAACTTGAAGGGAAGTGAACATTCTCCAATGCATCAGCAAGTTGCAGGAATTTGTACTTCTTCAGTACTGAGCTGTCAATGAAGTCAATTGCACTTTTCCCATACACATCTATTAGCTGTTTTATCCTGTTTCGAATTAATTTTTGAGATACACCTTGAGTAAGCGAATAAATCGGAATTATTCTCAAGGTGTGAACAGATTCTTTGCCTTCCTCAAAAATCTCGTAATCTGGCGATATAATCTCCCATTTTCCATAAGCAAACTGTACTTTTCCTGACAACAGAACTACTATACCTTCTTTGAGATTCTTGGTTATATATCTCTGATTAAACCATACTGCATTTGCAAAACCTGTTCCGTCAGTTATTAAAGCAGTTGTTATAGTTACTCTTCCTGCTTTTCTTTCTGTGAAGTTTACTATCTTTACTTTCAGAACGACTGAATCACCAGAGTTCATTGAACCGATATGGTTTAGCTCTCTTAGGTCAAGATAATCTCGTGGGAAATAATACATTAGATCGTAAACTGTTTCTATTCCTAGTCTACCGAAGGTTTTTGCAAGATTTGGTCCAATCCCTCTGGCAGTATCAATCGGTCTAAAAAGTGAAGCTAGAGAAACCGACATATGTTTATCCGCAGCATCGCCTAAAGGCTGTGAACAGGCTTTAAGAATTTGCAAAGCTTCATCTATAGCATTTTGTCTCTCGAAAGTGGACATTTCGCTATAAAGAGAAAAAATCTCTTTGATTTTTTTTATGCTCGGCTCATCACACTCAATTTGCTTTACAGTATTTAAAACAAATTTGTCAAGCCCTCCAATCACGGAGTCGTTTTTGTAACCTCTTTTGGACTCAAGAATAAGAGGGCCTATTATGGATTTTGGAGTCATTCTTTGTAGATCTGTTTCAGAAAACTCTCTCCATTTATCTTTGGTATTCCAAATATCTCTGCAATTGTCGCACTGATATCAGCAAAAGAACCTCTCAATCCAAGGTTTATGTTCTCACTGACATGTTTTCCATAAACTATCAGAGGAACATACTCACGAGTATGATCGGTGTGGGCTCTGAATGTCGGGTCACACCCATGGTCTGCCGTGAAAATTATTAAATCTGTCTCTTTCATAGTTCCTAAAATTAAGGGTAACCTGTCATCAACATCCTTCAACCCATTTCCATATGCAACAAAGTTTCTTCTGTGTCCCCAATTGGCATCAAATTCGACAAGATTAGTATAGAGAATGCCTTCGTAGTCTTGATTAATCTCTTGTACTGTTTTTTCTATACCGTCAAAATTGTTTTCAGTATGAATACTCTTTGTCAGACCAGTACCTGCAAAAAGGTCGTGTATTTTTCCTATACCTACAACCTGACGCCCGCTTTCTTTAACCTTATCAAGCATCGTAGCGTAAGGAGGTTTAACTGCATAGTCTCTTCGATCGGCAGTACGTACAAATCCAGATTCTGGAGTCCCGATGAAAGGGCGAGCAATAACTCTTGCCACTTCGTGTTCTCCTATGCATATTTTGGTTCTTGCAATCTCGCACATTTTGTATAGATCTTCGAGAGGAATGACATCGGTATGAGCTGCAATTTGAAACACTGAGTCCGCAGAGGTATAAACAATAGGATTACCTGTGCGCTTATGCTCTTCATAGAACTCTTTTATAATCTCTGTGCCTGAGGCAGGTTTATTTGCAAGTGCCTTCTTGCCAGTAAGAGACTCAAACTTTTCTATTACATCCTGCGGAAAACCGTTCGGATATGTAGGAAAAGCTTTCGTAAGTATAACTCCCATCATTTCCCAGTGTCCACTAATTGAGTCCTTACCAACAGAATCTTCCCTCAGCCTTCCATATGATGAAACATAGTTTCCATTTTCGTTCATCACAACACCTTTTAAGCCCAATTTGTCGAAGTTTGGAAGCTCAAGCGAGGGATTATACTGCAATGTATGCAGAAGGGTATTTGCACCCCAATCTCCATAATCATAAGCATCAAAGGACTCTCCTGCTCCAACACTATCCAGCACTATTACAATTACTCTTTTTATATTAATCATAATGCCTCCTAAACACTAACAAAATTTTACCACTAATTATTGAATCTTAAAACACTAAGGCTTTTTTACCCTTGTTAATGTCTTTGGACCAGTGCCCTTGTAGACAATCTTACCATCTTGAACTTTCAAAGTCTCAACGTAAAGGTTTGGGGTTTCTGCAATCAGTGACTCTATTTTTGTTTCAAGGTATGACACATTCGTTGGTGTAAGAAGGTTTGAAGGAACTGGTACTAGACCAATAGTAATCTTCTCAGGGTTTAAATGCACAACATTATTTGTAACAGACAGTGTCCCCTTTGCATACATCGGGGCAGCTGAAGGTATAAAAGAAGGAACATATTTTCTTTCCTCCGGCGTAAGGTAATAATCAGCTATGGATTTAAAATCAACGTTTGCGCTTGCCTCAACTGTGCCATCATTATTTATCTTGATTTGGACATTTTTGAAAGGCGAGTAGGAAGGTCTATTTGAATCAAACCAGGCTGTCAACTCCTCTTGAGAATAAACTGCATTTACGTTCACTTTGCCTGACCAGTTGTAAGTATAATCACTTCTCTTCCCTGAGACAGGAATAGCATCCTTAATCACCCCTGCCTTTTTGGAAACATTCTGAAAGTCCTTACTTGTGTATCTCACGCCCAAGTCCTTTGCTTTTCCTGTGAAAGAAAAAACCACAAAACCTGCAATTAAAAACAGAACAGCCACCACAACAATCCACACTACTGCTTTTCCACTTCTTTTCATAGAAGCCCTCCTTTTAGTTTTATATCAATTATAATTGAAAATGTGAGAATCTATTCTTTCCTCTTTATTACTTGCTTTTCTACTCGCATCTCGGTACCGTCAATCAGATGTTTAATATTCTTTGCATGAGAAATTATCACAAGTACAGGAAAAATAGTGATAATTAACGAAAGATAGACGTCCTTATAAAGTAATAGAGCAAGCAATGGTGAGCTTGCTATAGAAAAAATAGACCCAACAGCAACATGCCGCGAAAAAAGTAACAATAAAACAAAAATGGCTAAACAAATGAGCGTAACTTTTGGGGCAATAACAAGTCCTGCACCAAAAGCGGTGGCAACTCCCCTCCCACCTTTAAATCCTTTCATAAATATTGAATAATTATGCCCGAATACTGCAATTGCCCCTGCAAATGCAATAATGTATATGGATTGATAAAGAGACTTTGCAATAAGGGCAGGTGCAGCTCCCACCAGAGCATCAAGCAAAAACGTAACAAGGGCAGGAGTGAAACCCAAAGTAACAAATATGTTAGTTGCTCCAATATTCCCACTGCCCCGTTTCTGTACATCAAAATGGTAAAAATACCTGGTAATAATAAATCCATTGGGCACCGCTCCAATAAAATAAGAAAACAAGAAAAGTAACCAAATCCATAAGTTCTTATCCATCGCCTTTTATACAAATTATAGCATTTTGTTTGGGTATTCAAACAAAGCATAATAATTATACAGTTGCTCAGGATTTTTTTCTGTTTTGTGGACAATTATCCATACACTCTCCACAGGTAAAGCATTCTTTGTAATCTATTTCGAAACTGTTACCTTCATCAATGATTGAATTCGCAGGACAGGCTTTCACACAGTTTTTGCAGAGAAGACATTTGTTTGTGATTTTGGTCCTGTTTAGATGCAACTTGCCACCAATCCAGCTTACTACTCCAAGATACGCACCAAAAGGACAAATATACCTGCACCACGGTCTATAAATGAAAACTGAGGCTACAAGTGTAATAATAATAAGACCGAGCCCAATTCCAGTAGCAGTGAGATTATATATTCCTTTAAAAGGCTCAATTTTGCAGAGTATGCTGGTACCAGTTACCAATGCAAAAGCAATTACAAAAATAAGAACGAAATATTTCACATACTTAAGCCGCTTGTCTAATTTTGGGTTTATTTTTATAGCAACGTTCTTCTGAAATAGAAATTCCTGAAGGGCACCATGTGGGCAAACCCAACCGCAGAATATTCTGCCCTTAAAGAGAGTCACTACTGTAATAATTCCAAGCATTACAAGAATGGATATTGAAAGAGTCGACCCAAAAGGAGTAAGCCAGATTTTTTCTACAAACCCCATAGGGCAGGGACATCCTCCAAAATAGAAACCAAGTACTCCAAGGGAAACAAGAAGAAGTAAATATCTCAACTTGAGCTTTCTCTTAACAAAAAGTATAACTCCCAAGACAAGAAGCAAAATATAGAGAATATTTTGTGTCGAAAAGATATTTTCAAGAGGATTAATTTTTTTGTCTTGTGTTTAACTATCCTGAACAGTGGATACATTACCAGTAGCGAGAGAACTATCTTTTTCGGTATTCTGTTGTAAACTAGTAGTATCAGATTGACTACTATTGGACACCGACGTCTGAGGTTGGGATGATGCAGAGTTTTGATTCGTTGAATTTGTGTTTGCAGGATTGTCCGTATTTGTTGCAGGTGGGGCTGAAGAGCCAGATGGTTGGGTCGTTTGACTGGACACACCAGAGCTCACTACCTTAACCGTAGCAGTCCATACCATCAAACCACCCTTTGGGCAATCCCTTGTGACTGTTATCAGTCCATCACCTACCTGTGTAAATTTGACTTCTATAGTTTTTTTGTCAGGGTTTCCTTCAATCCATGGGTAATCCTTAACTATTTCCCCGCCTGTTATTTCAATTTTAGTAGCATCAAGAGGAAGTACACAAGTTTTATGTGTTTGAGTCCTCAGAATGTCAACTGAAATAACTTCATTCAATGACACTTCGGTTTTAGAAGGGACTATGCTTACTTCACAGCCAAGAACCTTCGAAAACGGAAATAACATTATCACCATTAGAAACACCACAAATACTAGAATTTGTTTACTTAATTTTTTCATTATCAATTTTGCCTCCAAGCTAAAAGACTTATCACTTAGATAATAGCAAAGCAATTTGAATCAAATGTGAAGATATACTGCCGCTGAACTACAGGATTGAAAAGCATCGATTTTTCCATTGCGAATACCTGGCTTCCAAAAGAGCCAGACATAACAAATCAGAATCCTCTCTTGTTTGCTTTGAGAATTTGGACACCTGTAAAACACTCGTTCTTCGCGTGAGTTTTACGTAAGAATTTCGTTCAGAAGCCTAAAATTTTTTCGTTGTGCAAGAACCAGTTTTGCTTGAATTTACAACTTCTTTTCATATACAAATACGTCAGGAGCATAATTATTGTGGTTCCTTATCTTCGCCTTCTTAATAATATCAAGCGTGCTAAAAGACTGTCCTTGTTTGGCAGGAATCATAAACTCAATGCCAGAATAAATTGATTTGAGACTGAGGACTGCTTTCAAGAGTTTTGATGACGCTTTGGGTGTCCCGTCAATAAAAAAGACGCTCAGGACACCAGAACCTCTTACTATTTCGCCTCCACAAGCAAGCCCTACAATTTCCCCCTGGCTCTTAACTCCAAAAATAAAGCTATTCTCATTGAGAACCTTTTTTACTCCAAACTGCAAATTGATAAACTTCCAGCCGTGAGGGAAATATCCATTTGAAAGCTTAACAAAATCAGAATCTAAAATAAATCCAAGGGCATTTTCACTATCTATTTTCTCAACACCTGGTACACTTTTGGGAGTTATCTTTTTTCTTCTCCAGGTCTCAAAGAAAATGAAACCAGCTACTTTTTCAAAACCATTTTTCTCAATAATATGAATGCTTGCTTTGTTATCTACATATGTCGAGAGGGCCAAAGTATGAGCTTTTCTTTCGATGCCAAGGTCAATGAAGAAGCTCGTGAGTGCCTCCCCAACTCCGTGTCCCTGTAACTTGGGGTCTGCTCGGAGCCCCTCCAGCCAAAAATAGCCAGGGTTCACTTCAACGCACCTATCAAAGCCTGATATCTTGCCGTCATATTCTGCGCAAGCAAAAAACCCTTTAGGGTCTTTGAGCCATTCGTCAAAAACAAAGGGAACGTAATCATCGCCACCCCAAATCTTTGACGAGATTTCAAGTATACTTGCTTTGTCCGAGGCAGTAACCCTCCTTATAGTGATACTCATAATCTAAATATCAAGGATAATATCTTCAAGTGCTCTTTTGGGAACGTGATGCACTTGATTTTCATCTCTATAGTAGGTAATGCTGCCACCTTCTGCCACAGGCTCAAGAACAACAGTTTCCTTTGGCTTCCCGATAGCAAGGACAAAAACAATCACGTACTTGTCTGGAATGTTAAGAGTCGTTGCTAAATCTGACCTATTGACAGATGCTATTATGCAACCGCCGAGGCCTCTTTCAGTGGCACCAAGCATAATTGCAGAAGCTGCAATGCCTGCGTCCCAGTTGTAATAATTTGGTTGTGCTTCCTTATCAGCAAGCATAAAAATATATGCGGACGGACGCTCTCCAATCTCAGGGCCATCCCAATCCTTGAGGGAGGCTGCCCAGGAAAGATTTGGAAATATTAAATCGTTTCTCCCTTTGTCACAGGAAAGCACATATCTAAGTGGCTGTTTATTGCCAGCAGACGAAGAGAGCCTCGCAAGGTCAACGAGCTCTTTTAGAGTCGAGCAATCTACTTTAAAGTCCCCATAAAACCTTCTGTAAGTTCTGTTCTTCAAAACTAAATCTTTTAGCATAATATCCTCCCTGTTTTATCTATTTTTGGATTCAAACTTCTCAAACCAATCAAAACCTGCTTCTTTCATGATATTCAGGTATTCGTCATTCCCTTTTACCATTTCGCTTGCAATGTAGTGAAGTCCAAAATATCTCTGCGCGGCATTGATATAGCCGGCTTCTTGAATTCTTGATATTACTGTAGCGGCTAAAGCTTCTCCTTCGAGCTCATTACAAACCTTACGAATTGTTTCAATACGTTCGGAAGTTGCTGGAATTTTAATCTCTGAATATTTCTCTCCGAAATTTTTAATTATATCTTCGTTGCTTCTTTCCTCATATTTCTCATCGTGTACAATCATTCCTGTTCCAAGCTTCTTTCTTGACATCGGTCTTGTTGAAGGATAGCCTAAACTTAGCAGAACCACAGGAAAGACTCCTTGAGGCAATTCAAAAAGCTTTCTAATCTCTCTTACAAAGTCAACAACAGTTCCCACGTAAACTGAGCCCAAACCCATTGAATCTGCAGCAGTTACAACACTTTGCGCTGCAATCAGAGCGTCCTGAAACGATATCCAAAAGTGCCTGAATGAGCTTATTGCAGCAAACGGAGCACATTCAAGTTCAGCCCATCTCTTGATGAGATGCCAATCGATACAGAAAAGCAAATCAATTGGTGCCTTCTCTATGAAATTCTGTTCACAAATCTTTGCAAGGTATTCTTTTGTTGACTGATTCTGTATTTTGATAATTGAGTAGGGCTGAAGGTTTCCGCCAGTTGGAGCATGAATACCTGCCTCTAAAATCAGTTGTAGGACCTCTTTCGGGATTTTCTTATCTGAAAAATTTCTCAGGCTTCCACGCTCGCAAAGAATCCTCAAAGTTTCATTGGGATAGTCTTTACTGCTCTTGTTCGCTTGTCCGTGAAGTGAAGGAACATTCTTATTTTCCATATTAACTCCTTTATAATAATTATTTTGCTAATTTTATCACTAAAGAACACAAATTTAAAACTTCTTGTAAAACTTAGGTTTCATATTTTTTTAAATAACAACTTCTACATAAAATATTCCTATGAACATTTCTTTGATTTTACTTGTTATTTTATCGGGATTGATACATTCGTTATGGAATCTGTTGACTAAGAGAAGTAAAGACAAACTTGCGTTCTTGTATATCACAAAAATCTTTGAACTGCTCATATTTCTCCCTTTTGCTGTTTACTTCGTTATGAATTTTGAGATTCAGCCCAAAGCATTCATTTACATATTGGCGAGCGGCATTGCCAACGGAATTTACTGGTACTCACTTTCAAGAGCATACTCATACGGCGACCTCTCTTTAGTCTATCCCATTGCGAGGTCAGCTCCTGCTGTCATTCCTATAATTGCATTTATCTTTGCGGGGGAGCGTATTCCAATAGGAGGCATACTTGGCATAGTACTTGTAAACATCGGCATTTTCATGATAACTTTCGAGAGTAACAACATAGTCACAACCCTGTTCGGAATCGTTAGATTTAAAGATAAGGGTGTTTCATTTGCATTTATAACGTTAATGATGGTTATACTTTACTCGTTTATAGACAAACAGGCGTCATCAATTGTTAACCCTTTGATTTATGTTTATCTATTTGAGTTCGTTGCATTTTTGCTGCTCTCTCCTGTGGTAGCAGTCACAGAAGACATAAAATCAATCAGGGAAGAGTTGAGGCTAAATTCTTTTTCAATGGCGCTCTCAAGTATAATGATTGTCATTTCATACTCAATAGTGGTTTATGTGATGAAGTATTCTCCATTAAGCTACATAGTATCAATAAGAGAAATTGGGATAGTCTTCGGTGTAATAGAAGGAATTCTAATATTGCACGAACCCTATGGAAGAAAAAGGATACTAGCTTCAATAATTATTGCTGCGGGTATAATCATCTTAGGCATCTTTGGTGCTTCCTGATAATTATCGCACTACGCACCCGTGCCTGGCACTGATGCGTAGTGCAAACTCCTAAAAAGACCTCTAATCAAGCTTTACTACATCATTTTCATAGAATAGCGAAAGAAAAGCAAGCAAATAATCACGAAGATGCCGTGTAATTAGAAAGTTATTTTTGATATGCTCTTTGCCATGTCTTCCGAGCACTATTGCATATTCAGGAGTTTGAATGAGTTGTTTAATCCAATAAGCAGTTCCTTCAATAGTATTTGTTAGGATTCCAGAATACTTGTGGGCTATCTGGAGAGGTATGCCACCCACTGCTGAAGCTATTACAGGTTTTGACTTCCACAATGCCTCTGCGACAGTCAGCCCAAAACCTTCTCTGAGCGATTTCTGCAATACAACAGTCGAACCTCTTTGTAGCGCATTGATTTCAAAGTCACTTCCAGGAGGCAAAAGTAGAATAAAAATGTCAGGGTCTCCTGCAGCGGCTTCTTTTACATCGCTGAGCACTTTGGCTCCCTCGGGGTCATCTGAGGCACCGCCTCCGGCAAGGACAAGCTGACAGTCAACATATTTTTTCACAAGCTTGTATGCCTCAATAACTCCCACAGGATCTTTTAGATAGTCAAAGCGAGAAACCTGTGTTATAACAGGCCTGCCCATATCTATCTTGTAAGTCTCGAAAACTCCTTTTATCTCTTCATCTGTCAATTCTCTATTCTTATCACTCAATGGATCTATTGAAGGAGAAATAAGAATCTGTGGAATTGAAAGGTCCCTTGCAAAGGCAGGCGCAGAGAAGACAGCAGAATCATATTTCTCTATATAACTCCTGAGAAATTCCCAAATTTGTTGTTGTGGCCGTGAAAAGTCAATATGACAACGCCAAAGCCAAAGTCTTCCAATTTCGGTCTTTTTCTCTATGATTGCAATTGGCTGTGGGTCATGTATAAAAATTATGTCACCAGATAGTTCTATATTTGAAGCATTTTCTCTGTTCACTTCAAGAAAATAATCTAATTCTTTCTCAGTGATTTCGATATTTACTCCGTGCAAAGCATTGTGCATTTTCTTTGTTATGCTAAAGAATCTGTCACCGCCCTTTATTACATCCCACCTTGCATTAATTCCAAGTTCATTAAGCAGGGGGACCATTCTACTCAGAATCTCGGCAACCCCGCCGCCAACAGAAGTCGAGTTTATATTCTGCACAATCTTGCCGTTGAGATGTTTAGCTACACTGAAAAGCTCATCAATAACGCCGTCACCAGCTATGGACCTGTAATCATCAAGTTTTGCCATTTAATCTCACCTCTATCAAACTGCAAATCTTATCCCTTAAACCCTCAAGGGTGATAGTGTATGGGTCAAGTTTTGAAATTTCCTCTGCAAGAGATTCCTCTTTTAGCTCATCCCTTAGCCAGATAGAAAAATCATTGTCTTCTTTACCTATGCGAAGCCTCGATTCAAAAATGTGGTAGTACAAAGAGTGTATGCTTACCTTTTTAACCGCTTCATAAAATCCTTCGAGGTCATTTGCACTGAGACCAGTCTTAAGAAGAAAGCTTTTGGAACGCATAAAACGAAATTCCATTCCCTCAGGTGCATCCCTCAATTCATTTCCTTCTGCAAGATAATCTTGGATAATCGATATTAACTTCTCTTTTAGAGAACTAATTGTATAGAATCCTCTTATATCTATCGCAGCAAGTTTTTCACCTACGATTCTTTCAAGCAATACGTTTGAAGTCCAGTATGCAAAGTCATTTGGAGGTTCTGGCGATAGATAATAGTGTTGTTCAAGGTAGCGGTGCGTATGATGATAAATAGTTGCACCATCAGCTTTTTTAATGCCGTCTAAAAGCTCTGACAGATTCCTGGCTTTGGTGTTCGAAAGGTAAATCACATCAGCACTAATCCAAAATTCGAACGGTTTCATTCTTCCCTCCTTGCAACAAAACGTTTTCAATAAAATTATAGCCTTTTCACACACTATTCGCAAACAAGGATTTTTCAAAGGTAATAAAACGAATTTCTTTCTTCACGGATTCTTCACAGAGGACTTATATAATTTCAGTAGGAAGTCCAAAAGAGCTTCCAAAAAAATGGCACTAGGAGGTGCAAAGATGAAAAAGAGAATTTTGGTTGGAATGCTAGTTGTAGGCTTGATGGTTTCAAGCGTAGCCCTTTTTGTTGGGAAACACATTGTTTTTGCAGGAGGTTCGACAACTCCATCACAAACCACAGTGACAGCAACTGCACAGGCAAATGATGCAGAAACTGCTGACAGTAATGTTCAGGAGCCAAGTTATGTTGGAAGCATTAAGGTAACTGATACAAACGCTAAGGATGAAGCAAGTGAATCAGCTGCTCTCCAAGGACTTGCAAAGATTTCACAAGCCGATGCAGAAAAGGCAGCTCTTGCAAAAGTTCCAGGGACAGTTGTAAAAACAAGCATTGATAACGAGAACGGATATCTTGTCTACAGCGTTAGCGTGAAGGACGCCTCTTCCAAAATGAGCGATGTAAAGATTGATGCAGGAACAGGATCAGTACTAACAGTTGAAGCTTCAGACGGCACAGAGGAAAAAGGCACTGAAGCAAAAGGCGAAGAAGTCTCAAAGGGAATTGATGCTGATACAGTGCAGGAAGAAGTTCAATCTGGGAATTAAATAATTAGTTTGTTTTACCAAAACTCCGGGATTCGCCCCGGAGTTTTTTATGCTTATAAAAATGCTATAATTTAAAGAAGGTGAAAAATAATGAACGTTTATTTTTTTGAACTTATTAATGGCCTAGCAGGGAAAAACGCTTTGCTTGACCAAATTATGATTTTTGCTGCAAAATACTTGGTTGGAATTATTCCCATAATTATTTTCTTGCTATGGTTTAATCGAACAGCCGAGAGTAAAAGATCTGCGATATTTGTAACATCTGCAGTTGGTGTTGCCTTGCTTTTAGGTTACATTACGAAAAATATTTATTACCATCCAAGGCCTTTTGCAATCGGTTTGGGATTGGACTTAGTACCAGACGGACCTACTTCATCCTTTCCGAGCAATCATACAACTGCAATGTTTGCACTTAGTTTCGCAATTTTTTTTGTTAAGAAATATAGACTGGCAGTTATAAGTTTCATTATGGCTTTCATTGTAGCCATCTCAAGGATTTATATTGGAGTACACTTCCCTTTCGACATTCTTGGAGGAATTGTTTTCGGCTTTATCGGGACATTGCTCGCTTTTGGCATAAAGAAAAGTTTGGATACTATTTCAGATAAGGCAATTATTATCGAGAGGAAAATGTTTGTAAGGGGCAAACAAAGTTGGTGAATATATGAGAATCCTGATTGTTGAAGATGAGCAGTCTTTATCTAATGCAATTCGCGAGGGTTTAGAGGACAATTTATTTGTAGTGGATCAGGCGTTTGACGGAAGAGACGCCTTGAGCAAGATCGAAGTAGAACAAGCTTACGACCTTATTATTCTTGACATAATGATTCCAAGAATAGATGGTGTAAGACTACTATCGGAAATTAGAAAAAGAAACTACAAGATGCCGGTACTAATGCTTACTGCAAAGAATAGTGTTGACGACAAGATTCAAACGCTCAATTTAGGTGCAGATGATTACTTAACAAAGCCTTTTGATTTTCGAGAATTACTTGCAAGAGTGCATGCTCTGCTGCGGCGAGAAAAAGATACAAAGACTACAATAATCAAAATTGACGACATTAAAATAAATACTTCAACAAATATCGTGACAAGCAAAGACGTTGTTGTCGAACTCACAAAGAAAGAATACCAGATTCTTGTTTATCTTGCAATAAACAAGGGAAGGATTGTAACAAAAGAAGAACTTGAAAATCATTTGTGGGATGAAAATGCAAGTCTCTGGTCTGACACCATCAGAACTCACATCAAAAACCTAAGGAGAAAAATCGACAAAGGAAGAGAAATAATCAAAACCATAAAAGGCATAGGATATGAGATTGAATGACATTGAAAAACGGGTCAAAAGGCAAAAACTGAGACTGGCAATTACTTATACCCTCATTACTATTCTTATTTCGGCATTATTAATGGCATCTTTCTTTGTAGTTTATTCAAACAGCGTTTACAAGAATTTCGATACAAGTATAATGCAAAGAGCTGCATCAATAGCCTCAACACTTTCAGGAAGAGAAGAATTAAGCAGTGAATTGCTCAATTCACTGAAATTGTCTCAGAGTACTTTGCAAAGCGGAAACGAAATTATCGAAATAACTGATAATAAGGGAAACGTCGCCTTCTTGTCATCTGCAATAAACAGTCCTAAAATAAAAATAGAGCCTGATAAATTTTCATTTGGAACATATTTGGAACAGGTGGATAACAAAGAAATCTTGCAAAAAATCAGGGCTTACACGGCTTCCGTTCAAAATCAGCCTTATTACGTAACAGTTGGAATGACCTATGAAGATATAAGCAACTCAATTAACAATATCTTGCTTTCGTTCTTGTTAATTTTACCATTCATATTAATAATTACGCTGTTAGCCTCTTATAAATTGGCAAGTACTGCCATAAATCCAATTGAGCAATCTTACAGAGACTTGAGACAATTTACTGAGGATGCTTCTCATGAGCTAAAAACACCTATTGCTGCTATAAAAGCAAATATTGACGTTGCCCTTTCAAAAGATGTAAAAGAAATACAATATTACAGAGAGAAGCTGGATGTGATTAACAACTCAGTTAACAGAATGGCGAGTATCATAACAAACATGCTCCATTTGTCCGATATGGATTCTGGGTCTTATGAGTTCAGAAAAGAAAAAGTCGATCTCAACCTCCTTATAAACGATGTCAAAAAAAGATTCACTGATTCAGCTTTGCAAAAAAACATAAGCCTTGACTCAGAAAGCACAAATGCTTTCGTTGAAACAAACAGGGAAGCCCTTGAGGAAATCCTTGGTATTATAGTAGAAAACGCAATTAAATTCAATAAATATGGCGGAAATGTAAAAATTTATGTTGACTCCAAATATAAGGGCGTAAGAATAAATATTAAAGATACAGGTATTGGAATTGCCAGAGAAGATTTACCTCACATTTTTGACAGATTTTACAGAGGAGAAAAGTCGCGTTCAAGAGAAACAGGCGGAGCAGGATTGGGTCTCTCAATTGCATATAACCTTGCACAGAAAATTGGTGCACATATCGAAGTTAGAAGCGAGGAGAGTGTTGGTTCAACTTTCACTATAATAATTGATTAAAGGGGGTATTATGGACGAATTAAAAGGGCTTTCCACAAACGAAGCTGAGGAACTGTTTAAGCAATACGGAGCGAACGAAATTATCGAAAAAAAACAGAGTTTAGTGCTTGATTTTATGAAAAGATTTACAGGGTTGACAGCCTACGTTATAGAAGCGTCAATGATAATCTCGGCTTTTCTTAAGAATTATGTAGACTCAATTGTAATGTTTGCTCTTCTTATACTCAATGCAGTTTTGGGATTCACGCAGGAATTCAGAGCAACAAAAGCAATAGACGCACTTAAGCAAAGGCTCAAAATAACTGCAAAAGTATTAAGGGACGGTTCCTGGCAAGAAATTCCTGCAAGGGAAATTGTACCGAATGACATAATTAAAGTATCAATGGGGGACATAGTACCAGCCGATGCTAATATAGTGAACGGAAATATACTTGTTGACCAATCGACGCTCACAGGAGAATCAATTGCACAGGAACGTGGTTTAGACAGCAAGATTTTTTCGGGAAGCCTCGTTACGAGAGGCGCAGCAATTTGCAGGGTTACAGCAACAGGTGGCAAAACCTATTTTGGAAAGACTGCCGAACTCATTGAGAAGGCCCATCCTAAATTGATTATAGAAGACATAACAATGAGCGTCACAAAGGGTCTTTTAGTTGTTGACGCATTCTTTATTGTAGCAGTGCTTGCGAAATTCATTATTTCAGGAACGCCTCTCAAAGACACTCTTCCAATAATACTTACTCTTCTCATTGCTTCAATTCCTGTTGCGCTGCCTGCAATGACCGTGCTTGCATTGTCGTTAGGCTCGCTTGAACTTGCAAAAAAAGGAGTGCTAATAAGGAAATTGGATGGGATAGAGAACAGTGCAATGATGGATGTTCTTTGCCTTGATAAAACTGGCACTATTACTGAGAATAAAATAAGAATCTCCGATGTGATAGTTTTTGACACATCGTATTTAGAAGCAGACGTATTGGAGTTAGCCCTGCTTGCTTCCGACCCCGTCACGAAAGACCCAATCGACTCAGCGGTCATTGAATACTCCAAAGATAAAGTTAAGAACAGATTTAGGCTCGTTAAGTTTTATCCTTTTGACCCTGATAAGAAATTCTCGGCAGCAGAAGTAAGTGAAGGCAAAAGCAGTTTCTTAGTTATGAAAGGTGCTCCACAAATCCTAATGCCAATGTCTCCCACCGATAACGAAAAAATAAGCAAGATTGTGGAGAGTTTTGCTAAAGATGGTAAGAGAAGCCTTATTATTTCCTGCAAAAGAGATGGGCAGACTATTACAATTGGCCTGCTTACATTCTTTGACTATCCAAGAAGTGATTCAAAAGATTTTATTGGAAAGATAAAAGATATGGGTATTTCTGTAAAAATGGTTACAGGCGACAATACGTTAATTGCAAAGTCAGTTGCAGAGAGCGTCGGAATTGGGAGCAATGTCGTAAGCATTCACGATTGGAAAGACGATAAGAAAACGGCTGCAGAAAATATAGACACTTTTGCAGAAGTTGTACCAGAAGACAAGTTTAATATAGTAGGTATTTACCAGTCAAAAAATCATGTTGTTGGCATGACTGGAGACGGCGCAAATGATGCTCCTGCTCTAAAGAAAGCAGACTTAGGAATTGCTGTCTCAAATTCACTTGAGATAGCAAAACAGTCGGCAAAAGTAATCCTTACACGTTCGGGTCTTTCAAATATTGTTGATCTCATAAATACTGGCAGACAAATATATAGAAGAATTGTGCTCTGGATAATTAATAAAGTTGTAAAAACATTCCAGATTGTATTCTTTGTTTCAATTGCTACATTGATACTTGGAAAACCCGTAATTACACCTGTTGAAATGGTCTTAATGCTTTTTCTATATGACTTTGTTACAATGTCTATAGCAACAGACAATGTTGTTGCATCAAAAAAGCCCGAGAGGTGGAATGTGAGCAAGCTGATAAAACTTTCTTTGATTTTCGGTTCATTGAAAATTCTTGAACTGTTCCTTGCAATGTATCTTGCCTTTAAATATCTCAAACTTCCTTTCAGTCAGATGCAAACGCTGATGTTTTACCTATTACTTGTTTCGGGCTTGTTGAATATTCTCAATTTTAGAGAGGAAAGATTCTTCTTAAGGTCACGACCGAGCAATACTATTTTAATTGCAATTGCTTCTGATATAGCTGTGGCTACATTAATTGTCTACCTGGGTATATTCGTGACCAGAATCCCCATAATCCATATACTGATAGCTCTTGCATATACATTCGTTGTTACCCTGCTATTCACTGACTTGCTAAAATTATTCGTTTATAAGAAAATTAGAATATAATTAGTATATTATGAATAAGAGAAGAGTTTGTTTGTTAATAATTGACATGCAGTATGATTTTCTTGAACCAGATTCGGAGCTTTTTGTAAAACAGGGGCCTGCAATTATAGGAAAAATAAGTGAGCTCTTAAGCTTTTTCAGGGAGCACCAATTGAGTATAGTATTTGTAAGAAGGCTTCACAGGAAGGATGGCAGTGATATTGACAAGCCAAGAGCCGACCTATTCAGTAAAACAGGTGGCTTTTTGATTGAGGGAAGCCGTGGAGCACAAATTGTTGAAAAACTTAAGCCCTTAGACAATGAAATTGTAATAACAAAGAAACGATGGTCAGCTTTCTTTGGTACGGAATTAGACTTGATACTCCGCAGAAGCAACATCAACACACTTATTATGTGTGGAGTGCAAACACCAAATTGCATCAGGGCAACTTTTACAGATGCAATATCCTTTGATTACGATGTAGTGGTGATGGAGGACGGCACTGCTTCAAATAACGAAGAAACGCAGAGAGCTAACCTGAACGATATGAAGAATATGGGAGCAAGGATTATGAGCGTAAAGGAAATTGTCGAACTACTAAATAATGAGCTTCCCTCAAAAATAAAGAGCGCAAATAAGAACAGATGAAGTTTTGTTTAATGTTACAATGGCTTTATTTGAATAGGTGTTTTGGAAGCATAAGGCTTTAGATATAATTATATATAATGAAAAAATCACTGACACTTCCAGAGCTTAAAGAGATGGAACAAAAAATCTTAAGGCTGAAACTGCTTATCCCAGCCTTCGGGATTTTGTTGTGCTTTTTATCAACACTTTCTAAATCTTTTAGCTTTCCTATGAGGCCTCTGATTATTTTATATGCATCTCTAATGTATTTACTTTTCACTTTGCTTGCACACTATTTAATTGAAAAGATTACCAATGAAAATGTAATGTTTGGTTATTTGTTTGCTGTAGCGTTTATAGAAGTGATTTTCTTTACAATGCTAGCATACTTTACAGGAGGAGCCGCCAGTCCTTTCTTTGTAATGTATCTCTTTGTCGTTCTGAGCATAAGTGCATACAGGAAAACAAGCTACACTTTTTTTCTTTCCGCGATTTCTTTTCTCTTGTACATTGGTTTACTCTTAAGCGAGTCCTTTGGATTGATTCCTTACTTTCCACAAAATCTTAACCAGGGAAGCCTTGCATCTGTGTATGAGAAAATCCTGGATGTTGGGTTTTTCCTTCTCCTTTCTTCGTTTTTCTCAAATGCAATCTTTACCAGCTTCAACAAAGAACGCTTCACAATAGATTCCCTAAGAGAAGCTACAATTGAGCTAACAACATACATTGGAAACAAAGAGGAAATTCTTAAACATATTGTTAGTATTGCAAGAGAAGTAGTTGGAGGTGATTCAGCTTCAATAATTGAATATAGAAATGGAGAATGGAAGTTCATAGCATGGGATAACATTCCAGAACAAACAATTCAGAAAACTGAAGCAGGCTTTAGGTCAGTTAAACCAAGCAATCTAGAAGAAATAATGAAAAATAAAACCACTATCCTTATGAAAGATACACATAAATTTAGATATTGGGTAAAAGCAGTCCCAACAAGAAGTTATATAGGAGTACCAATTATAGTTAATGGAGAGGTTATTGCGGTATTAAACGTAGATTCAGCTAAGCCAAATAGATTTACCGAAACGGATGTTTCAAACATTGAACTCCTTTCAAGAACAATTATGACTGTATTCGAAAAAGATGCTCTCCTGCACAATGTGGAGCAGTTAAATGCAGCCTTATCAAAAGCTTCAAGGGAAGACGCACTAACAGCCTTATACAATCGCAGAAAGCTTGAAGAAGTATTAAATTACGAGATAAACAAGTTCTTCAGAAAGGAAAATAACTTCCAAATTATTTTTATGGACCTTGACAATTTTAAATTGATAAACGACAATTTCGGGCACATTGAGGGCGACAGGATTCTAAAACAGACGGCAGATTTGATGCTAAAAAGCATAAGAAAAATTGATTATGCTTTCAGATATGGAGGAGACGAGTTTTTAATGCTCTTTCCTGAGTCTCCCCCTCCTACAATTGAGCTTGTAATTGCCAGACTGAATGTAGCATTCAGGGAAAACTTTGGCCAATTTATAGAGCAATTTAAGTTCGGGTTCTCTTATGGGAAATTGAGCTTTAAGGAGTTTTACCAAGAATTCATAGCGAAAAACCCTGAACAAAAAAATAATGTGCAACTAATTTCTAACGAAATCTTAGAAATTGTAGATCGACTTTTGTATTCATCCAAGAGTCTAAAGAAAACCACTTGAACGGAAAATACTTGTTAAAAGGTCTTCAATTTTAACATTAAACAGAATCTCTAAAATAAAACACGAATCAGTATGTTTTTTGCTTGCCAAAATTGAGTCTGGCAGTTGATGCAGGACACATTGAAAGAATGCCGTTTTAACTCAAGTAAGACTACAAATCTTCTTAGAATATTCATTTGGCATTCTGCAAAAGCTAGTTTCATTTTCAATCCAATTTGAACTAATATTCCCTATTTGGCTGCTATCCAAAAACAATATTATATGACTTCATATTGGCTTCACACTTATTATTTAAAATAAGCTTGTAGTTAAAAATTATTTACCTGAGGAGGTAAGAATGAGAAAATTTAATTGGTTGTTAGTTGGAGTAATGGTAGCAGGACTCGTGCTTGGAGGTATTGGATTTGCTAATGCAAGCACTTCTTCAAATGCTTCAGACACGGGAGCAGGAAGTATGTCAAGATTTAAGGGAACTCAATCGAATGGCATATCTTTAAAGAACAGTGGAAGTAAAAACTCAGATATTGCCACATTTCTTGGAATGACAGTTAGTAGCCTTGAACAAGAAAGAGCTTCAGGAAAAAGCCTTGCAACAATTGCATCAGAAAAAGGCAAGACCGAGGATTCTCTCGTACAGTTTATTGTTACAAAGAGAACCGATGAATTAAAAACACTCCTTTCAAATGGCAAGATTACTCAGAAACAATTTGATAGTGCTTCTTCCCAAGTGCTTTCAAGAGTAAAAACAATGGTTGAGAGAACTGCAACTGGGTCACCTTCATGGGCAAAAAGCGCAGTCAAGGGAAACAGGACAGGCTCAGGGAATTGCACAACTCCAAGAAATCCATAATCACCAATGCTTGCAGGCTTTTAATATAATAAGGGCATCCCACAGGGATGCCCTTAAAAATTGCTAAATAAGACCTATTTTCTTACCTGCTCTTTCAAAAATCTCAAGAGCTCTGTCTATCTGCTCCTCGGTGTGGGTTGCGATGTAGCTTGTTCTTAAGAGGGACTCATTAGGTGAAACAGCAGGCGGCACAGTTGGATTCACATAAACTCCCAAATCAAAAAGCTCTTTCCACATATAAATCGTTTTCCACCTATCGCGTATATAAACAGGTATAACAGGAGTACTACTGTTGCCTATATCAAATCCAAGTGATTTTAGACCTTGTTTCATTCGCTCCGCTATCTTCCAGAGGTGCTCAATTCGCTCTGGCTCGTCTTGCATAACTTGCAAAGATGCCAACGCTGCTCCTGTACTTGCAGGCGACATACTCGCGCTGAATATGAAAGACCTTGCAGTATGCTTTATGTAAAAAATTACATCCTCATCTCCTGCAATAAAACCTCCAAGACTTGCAAAAGACTTGCTGAAAGTACCCATTATCAAGTCTACTTCCTTGTCTAGCCCATAGTAGTTTGCAGTTCCTCTGCCATGGTCACCAAGCACCCCAATGGAATGAGCATCGTCAACCATAATCCTTACGTCATTTTTCTTAGCAACTTCAAGCATTTGAGGCAATGGAGCAATGTCGCCTGCCATAGAGTAAACTCCATCTACAATCAAAAGCTTGCCAGAATCTCCAGGAAGTGTTTTTATAACACGCTCAAGATCATCAACATCGTTATGTTTAAATCGAGCCAATTTACCATAAGACATTTTAACACCATCAATAATTGAAGCATGGTCTTCCTTGTCGGTAATTGCATAATCGTTTCGCCCAACAAGTGACGAAATTGTGCCAACGTTGGTCTGATAACCAGTGGAGAACACAAGACAGGCTTCTCTATGAAGAAACTCGGCAAGTTTATCTTCAAGCTCACGATGAATTTTCAAAGTGCCATTCATAAAACGAGAGCCTGTAGAACTTGTACCATATTCTTTTACAGCGTTAATAGCAGCCTCCTTCACTTTAGGATGAGTAGTAAGTCCGAGATAGTTGTTAGAACCAAGCATAATAAGTTTCCTACCATTTATAACCACTTCGGTGCCTTCAGTTTCCTCAAGAGGTAAAAAATAAGGATAAATACCCTTTTCTATAGCTAATCGGGCATCGTTTATAGGAGACTCTCTATCCGAATTCTTAAATTTGCCAAATATATCCACTATTTCACCTACCCTTTCTGCACTTTAGTAAATATTTTACGCATAAAGATGTTTTTTGCAACTATAAAAGTTGGCAAGAGAAAACTGTTTGAATTTACAGGATTTAGTGATAAAATTGTTTGTGTGGAAAAGACTGCAATGATTGAGAATATAAAAAGAAAATTCGACTTGTACTTCCCTTCGTTCAGATACAGAAATTTTAAGCTTTTTTTCTTTGGGCAGCTTGTCTCGGTAATCGGAACATGGATGCAAAATATTGGTCAAGGATGGCTTGTGCTTCAAATAACTAATTCTCCATTTAAACTCGGTCTGCTTACGGCGGTTCAGTTCTTGCCTGCGTTGTTCCTTTCATTATACGCTGGCGCTATTATTGATAAGATGTCAAAAAGAAAGATTATCATTTTTACTCAAGTATCATTTACGGTGCTTGCTTTTATACTTGGACTGCTTGTAGCACTCAGAGTTGTTCAATACTGGCAAGTGCTAATAATAGCATTCTTCACAGGACTTATCAACACTATTGATATGCCCGCAAGACAGGCTTTCTACACAGACCTTGTTGACAAAGAATATCTGATGAACTCGATTTCACTTAATTCTTCTACATTCAACCTTGCACGAATACTTGGCCCAGCAATATCTGGAATACTAATATCTGTCATTGGGTATGCATGGTGCTTTTTCATAAATGCTATCAGTTTCATACCAGTCATTGTTGCACTATTTCTAATACGTGAAAGAACTATCAGAAAAGGCAGCTTTAACTTTAGAGACATTAGAGGAGTAAACAAGAGTGTGATTTCTGGAATAGATTATGTGAAGGGCATCCCGATAATACTAATTACTTTTGCAGTATTTGCTGTAGTAAATGTGTTTGGCCTGAATTTCAACGTTCTAATACCGGTTTTGGTACAGAATGTCCTTAAGCTAAGCTCACAACAGTACGGATTTGTGATGTCAATGATGGGCGTAGGCGCTCTAACTGCGTCTCTTTTGCTTGCAATTGCAAGTTACAAAGGTCTAAAACACCTGTATTTCTTTGGAAGCTCAGTTCTCCTTGGAGTGACACTCATTTTGCTTGGCCTGCAGAGAAGTTATACGCTCACACTTGTTTTAGTAGCTTTTTCAGGGTTCTTTATGGTTACCTTCTTGAATGTGGTAAACACATTACTACAAATGGAATCATCAATAGAATTTAGAGGCAGAGTAATGAGCTTTTATTCTTTAGTCTTGCTCGGCTTTACGCCTTTTGGTTCATTATTTACTGGTGCTATGAGTGAGAGATTTGGAGTAAATATTACACACATAACCGTGGGTATAATTGTCTTCACCCTTACGATATTAATCTATTTCTCAACATACAGGAAAGCTTTTGGCCATAAAGAGCTTAATGTAACAAGAATAATTGGTGCTGAAAATGTCCCTCAGCTAAAAAAATAGTACCTGAATTCAAGCAAATTTAATTTAATCCTTTTCTGTGATAAAATATACTAAAGAAAACGTTAGGAGGCACAAATGCTTGATAAAGAATATTTAATGATCCCAGGCCCAACACCTCTTCCACCGCGCGTTCTTGCAGCAATGCAGAAGCCGATGACCAACCATAGAGGTCCTAAGTTCAAAGCAATATTTTTAGATTCAGTGTCAATGCTTAAAGAAATGATTAAATGCAAACAGGATGTCTTTCTCATTCCATCATCAGGCACAGGAGCAATGGAGCTTGCCGTGGAAAATTTCACTCACAGGGGAGATAAAGTACTTATCGCCGATACTGGATTCTTCGGAGAGCGTTTCTACAAAATTAACATAGCTCATGGAAGAAATGCAATTAGACTTGCGATACCGTGGGGAAGAGCTGTAGAACCTCAAGAAATATTAGAAGTACTCAAGGCAAATACAGACATCAAAGCGGTGTTCCTAACGCATAACGAAACATCGTCCACGGTCATAAACAATATTAAGGAAATTTCGAATCAAATAAAGCAAATTACAGATGCCCTTATAATAGTTGATGGAGTGAGCTCAATAGGGATTGCAGAAATAAACATGGAAGAATGGAATCTTGATGTTGTTGTGGCAGCGTCGCAGAAGGGCCTTATGAGTCCTCCAGGAATTGGGATAGTAGGAGTTAGCAAACGTGCACTTGAATATGCTCTTTCAAACGAAACTGACGCTTTTTATTTTAGCATAAAGGAACTGAAAAAGAATGGAGACCTAGGACAGCCATTCACCACTTTCCCTGTATCAGACTGTTTTGGTCTTAATGAGGGATTAAAAATGCTTTACGAAGAGGGGCTGCAAAATGCATACAAAAGACACGAGCTCTGCAAGGAGCTCACAAGAAAGTCTATTGCCGAATTGCAGCTTAAGTTTGTTGCAAATGATGCTGACGCATCGCCCTGCGTAACTGGAGTTTATTCACCAGAAGGAGTAAATGCCGATGAAATTGTAAAGAAAATGAGAGAAAATTACAACGTAGAAATAGCAACAACCCAGGGAGAACTGAAAAGCAAAGCCTTCAGAGTTGGACATATGGGGTTCATAAATTCAAATGATATACTTGTTACGTTAGCCGCTCTTGAATCTACTCTTTTAAATCTTGGAATACCGATCGCGCCAGGCAAAAGTGTTAGTAAATTCTTACAAATTAGGAGCAATTTCAACATTTAAATATAACAAGAAAGGAGATAGAAAATGAAAACTGCAAATGAAACTCTAAGAGAAAAGCTTGATGGGGAGAATTATCGCAAGCTTGTTGCTCTGGGAAACCACCAACTTGAAGAATTCATTGCAAAGTATATTGAGCTTTGCAATCCTCAGAATATCTTTATTTCTGATGGTTCTGAAAAAGACCTTAAATACATTAAAGACAAGGCTCTAAGGAATGAGGAAGAGGTTAATCTTAAGATTAAAGGCCATACTCTACACTTCGATGCCTACGGTGACCAGGGCAGGGACAAAGAACACACTAAAATCTTAGTTGAGAGTGGAGTTGACCTTGGCAGCCAAATTGTTACAGGAGAAAAAGAAGAGAATCTTCGAGAAGTTCATGAAATTATGAGGAATATAATGCTTGGACGAGAGATGTTTGTATGTTTCTTTTCGCTTGGCCCTGAAAACTCAATATTCTCTATACCCTCTGTTCAGATTACTGACTCTGCATACGTAGCTCACTCCGATAACATCCTTTACCGACAGGGCTATAATGAATTCAAAAGACTTGGGGACAATGGAAGATTCTTTAGATTTATACATTCACAGGGTGAACTTGACGAAAGACACGTTTGCAAAAATCTCCAGAATCGGCGAATCTATATAGACCTCAAAGGAGAAACAACATATTCAGTCAATACACAATATGGTGGCAATACTATCGGTCTTAAGAAACTTGCAATGCGACTTGCAATCAACAGAGCATCAAATGAAGGGTGGCTTAACGAGCATATGCTTCTTATGGGGGTACACGGGCCAAATGGAAGGGTCACATATTTTACAGGCGCTTTCCCATCTATGTGTGGAAAGACATCAACTTCAATGCTCGAAGGAGAATCAATCGTTGGAGATGACATAGCCTACATAAGAGAAAAACAAGGTAAGGCATTTGCCGTGAATGTAGAAAAAGGTATGTTTGGCATTATTGAAGGGGTAAACTCCAAAGACGACCCTATACAATGGAAAGCACTTCATAACGAAGGAGAAATTATTTTTTCAAATGTACTAATGCTTGAAGATGGTTCTGTCTATTGGACAGGACATGATGGGCCTGTTCCGGAAAAAGGGATTAACCATTCAGGGGACTGGTTTAAGGGTAAGGTTGATGCAAAAGGTAAAGAAATTCCACCTTCGCACCCAAATGCAAGATTTACGCTTCATCTTGAAACACTCGATAATATAGACCCAAAACTGCATGACCCAGATGGAGCTCTTGTCGGTGGAATAATCTACGGAGGAAGGGATTCTGACACTTGGGTTCCTGTGTGTCAGTCTTTTAATTGGGAGCATGGCATTGTCTTGAAAGGGGCTTCAATTGAGTCAGAGACTACCGCAGCTACACTTGGAAGTGTTGGAGTAAGGGCTTTCAATCCGATGTCTAATCTAGACTTCCTTTCCATACCGATTGGCAAATATGTTAAAATCAACCTCGATTTTGGGAGCAAACTCACTAACCCACCAGCAATTTTCGGTGTAAACTACTTCCTTAAAGGGAATGATGGCAAATTCTTGAATGAAAAGAATGACAAGAAAGTTTGGATAAAGTGGATGGAAATGAGGGTACACAATGATGTAGGCGCAATTGAGACACCTGTAGGTTTTTTACCCAAATATGACGACCTGCGTGAATTGTTCCAAAGGGTATTAGACAAAGAATACACATATGAAGAGTACGTTGAACAATTTACTATCAGAGTCCCTGAAAATATCTCCAAAATTGCTAGACTCAGAAAGATTTACAAAGAGATAAAGAACACCCCAGAGAGAGTTTTTGAACTCTACGATGAAGAAGAAAAGCGCCTACTAAAGGCACAAAAAGATTTTGGTGACTACATTCCTCCCGACAGATTTGCATAAAACGATTAAGAAATCTGCAAGTCTAGCCTTGCAGTTGATGATTAAAAGCCATACAGAAAAGGGCGCTAGAAAGCGCCCTTTAATTTATGATGAGGTAGCATTCATCTATGCAAATTTGCCTTGAACAAGCAAAAACAAATTAAGCGCATCGGTACTATGGATATATTTTGGCTGTCTTTCTGAATAGTGCTTTGCTATCATTAAATGAGGCTTTCTCTGGTTTGTCTGAAACGCCAAAAACAAGTGCACCTTTCTCGTTTGCACGTATCCCAATTCTATAAACTTCTCCCGTGATTAATATTTCTTCTTCAAGAAGTTTTTCAATTGGCGTATCATCTGGCAAAAAATCCATTCTATTTAAAGTCTTTTCAAGCTCAATTCTTCTAAAGGTAGGGAAAAGTGTTGCATTGTCTTCCCTAATATTTGTCCTCACCTCGTCTACCAGAGGCACGAGCTCGCCTTGTACTTTAACATCTTGAATGAATTCTTCAAACTTTCGTGTCTTCGCAAAACTTGAAAAATCATCAAAAGAAATTGCGTTAGAATATATAATAAGGGAGAGTATCGAAACAATATCCTGATTATCCTGTGTGAAATTTAAGAAGTCCTTTGCATGTATATAATGGTAAAGCCTCATAAACTCGTCCTTTTCTGGGTTTTTGAATACTCTTTTTGCTAAATCTAAAATCGCATCGGTCCTTGCTTTGTCAACTGACGAGTCATTTCTCCCACGAGCTCCAATTGCAGTTTTATCAATATCAACAACAAGCACTGTCTCATTGTTTATCTTGTCGACAACATAATTACTCAATTGATCCCAGGAGTTATTAAACACTATGTAAGGATATTTGCTTTCGGAGTTTTTGCCAGTTTCATCAGTAATAACACCAAAAACATCGTATCCGAGTTCTTTGATATTTTCAATCACAGCAAGATCAGACAAAAACGTGTCCCCAATGTAAACAATTTTGGAAAAACTCATTGCACTTCTGAAAATCTGGCAAAGAATGGCAGCATATTCCTTATCCTTTTTCCTTGGGAATCCCTTATGGGATTTATTACCTAACTCTTCAAAACTAGATAACCCTTCTTTTATCGGTCTAAGCTCCCGAAACACAATGTAATCTTTAAAGATGTCGTTTAAGGTGCCTCTTCTAAAACTCATATCCAGCCTCTCCTGTAGGCAAATTCTGCATTGAGAACACTACCGCCTGCAGCTCCTCTCACTGTATTGTGAGAGAGAAGAGTAAAGGTTATGAAGTTTCCACTTTTTCTTATTCGTCCAACACTCACGCTCATACCAGAATTTGCATTTACATCAAGTATCGGCTGAGGATGATTAACATTATCAAATACTCTGATTACTTCTTTTGGTGCAGTTGGCAATAATAGCTCCTGAGGAATCCCTCTAAAGTCCGAAAACGCCTCTTTCACCTCTTCAACACTTGCATCTAAGTCAACAAATGCCACTTCTGTATGACCTTCACGAACAGGTACTCTATTTGCTCTTGCAAAGATAAAAATGTCATTCAAGATGAAGTCTCCATTGAAGCTACCAAGAATTTTACGAGTTTCAAGCTCAATTTTCTCTTCCTCTTTTTCAATAAAAGGAATTATATTCCCAGTAATCTGAAGAGCAGAAACACCATTTAATCCTCCTCCAGAGATTGCTTGCATAGTCACGACAAAAACAGAACGAATGGCAAATCTTTCTAAAAGTGCTTTTAAAGGTATTACGAGTCCAGTTGTAGAACAGTTCGCATTAGTTACAATAAATCCTCTTGTTTCTTGAAATCTCACTGCTTCAAAGTGATCAGGGTTTACCTCTGGTATCAGGATTGGGACATAACGGTCATATCTATGGGAAGATGTATTAGAGAAAACGAATTTTCCAGCCTTTGCAAGCTCCACTTCTAAGATGTTTGCAACGTCAGCAGGAAGTGCTGAGAACAAGATACTTTCTTCAACCCCTTCATTTCCTTCAAATGATTTCACGGTCATCGATTGCGCATATTGCGGAATTGGCTTCTCAAGCATCCAATTTACAGTATCCCCGTATTTCTTATTTTCGCTATGTTTACTTGCATATAGACTTGTCACCTCAAAATATGGGTGTTCGTCAAGCAAACTCACAAATCTCTGCCCCACCATCCCCGTCGCTCCCATAATTGCAACTTTCTTTTTCATATATAAGCCTCCAAACTCAAAATATCCTGAAGGACAGCCTCGGCGGTTACTCTGTATCCTGCACCCAAACCTTTTATGGTTACAGGCATCCCAGAGAAGTTCCTCAAATAAATCTCGAAAACATTTTCTCCTTCCCTCAAGCTTCCAAAAGAGGAATCTTTTCCAAAGGCAGTCAAATGAATTTTCAATTTATCGC
Source organism: Caldisericaceae bacterium (assembly GCA_049967855.1). Lineage (GTDB taxonomy): Bacteria > Caldisericota > Caldisericia > Caldisericales > Caldisericaceae > JAIMJY01. Next base: position 84,606 of record JBMFRX010000002.1, on the reverse strand, counting down.
TTATTTCAACAACAGGATAGACCAGACCAATTCGTGAAAGCTTTTCTACTTTTTTAAGAAACCGTTCAAAATCGTTTTCAAAAAATTCTTCTATATTCTTTGCCTTTGTGAAACATTCAAACTCGATTTGAGAAGAATCAAAGTTCTTTCCAATGAGATATGCAATAATTTTTCCTTTTCTCAGTAGATCCATGCCCACAAGATCTTCAATTGGATTCGGCTCAGTATATCCAAATTCAATCGCTTTATTAATTGCTGTCTTCAAGTCTACGCCCGTATTGAAAAGTGTAAATATAAATGAAAGCGTTCCTGATGGAAGCATAATAATCTTTTCAACAACATCTCCCGTTCTTAAGTAATCCTTAATCGTCTTTATTATAGGAAGAGATGCTCCGACTGTCGCTTCAAATAGGAATTGCCTGTTATTCTTCGTGAACTTTTGGAATGCGTCAAAGTCAGCTGCAAGGTTCTTTTTATTTGAGGTAACCACATAGTATCCTAAAGAAAGAAGTTCAAGTAAATCATTTGCAATTTCAGTGGAGTTTGTTAAATCCAAAATCACAGTATTTCTTGGTAGTGTTTTTATGTAGTTCAAAGGACTGCCTGAGTGTTTAAAGCCAAAATCCATCTTATCTATATGCTCCTTTACCTCTTCACTAGTTGCAAATGAACTAGACCTTGCAAGTCCTAGGTAGTCTATTTTGATTCCGAGTTCTTCAGTTATTTTACTATTCTCTGATGTAAGTTCTATTAGTGCCTTTCCTACGCCACCTACTCCGAATTGGAAGATGTTAATTGTTTTAAGCTTATGCCCAATGAGCCCTAACTCTGTATGCAGTGCTCTGATTGTCTTTTGCAAATCGCTTCTTTTTACTGCAAAGGATATGCTATCTAGAGATGAACCCTGCACAACAGAAATTACATTTATATTGTAAGAATAAGTGATTCTAAATATTTCCTTCTTTACGTTTTGTATATTATTGAGGTTTTCGCCAACAATGGAAATGACGGAAAGATTTTTTCTGACACTGACCATATCAATTAGTTTAAGTTTCATCTCGTTTTCAAATTCATATTTTAACGCAGTAACAAATTTCTCGCTATCGCTTTCTCTGACAAAGATATCTATGTTTTGCTCTGACGAAGACTGTGCGATCATAACAACATTAAAATTACTCTTTGAAGCAGTTTCAAAGACTCTTTTAGAAATACCTTTAAGTCCCTGCATCCCCAAACCAAGAATAGAAACAAGAGCGACATCCTTGATTGAGGTTATTGCTTTTGCATTAAAACTTGCTGATTCAGCTGAGATAAGAGTATGTGGTCCTTCGGGATTAAATGTATTCTTTACCCGAATCGGAATATTTCCCTCCATTGCAGGGATAAGTGATTTTGAGTGCATTACCTTTGCTCCGAAATAAGAGAGTTCTCTAACCTCTCTGAAACTTAACTTCTCGATAGTCTTTGCTTCTCTTACAATCTTTGGATCTGCGGTAAGTATTCCATTAACATCCGTATAAATCCAGATTTCTCTTGCATCAAGGAGTCTGCCCAAAATTGTTGCGGTAAAATCGGAACCGCCCCTTCCAAGCGTCGTGATTGAGCCAGATTTATCATTACACACGTATCCTGTTACTACAGGAACAGAATTCTCTTTTATGTATCTGCCTAAAACCTTCGAGGCTCTTCTTTTGCTTTCATCGTATAGTGGATTTGCGTCAAGATAGTCAGTAGTTGTTATCAAAAAAGTTGTTGCATCAACTGGAGACGATTTCAAACCCTTCGCCTGAAAATATCTCGACACAATTCTTGCATTAAGTCTTTCGCCAAAAGACTGCACAAGTGCATTTGCTTTATCTGAAACTTCGCCTAATTTGTATATAGAGAACAAAATTTGCTCAAGCTCTGAAAGAAGTTCTTTAATTGAATCGATCTCTTCCCCAAAAAGTTCAAGAGAAACATCGTTGTGTTTATCCTTAATAGTGTTGAATACTTCTTCATAAGATTTGTCATTAGACGCAGCAAGAGTCAATGCTTTAATAAGGCTGTCTGTAACACCGCTCATCGCTGACACAACAACAACTCTTGACTCAGTGATACCTGAAACAATTTCATATACCTGTTTTATTGCCTTTGCACTTCCTACAGATGTGCCACCAAATTTTAGCACGATCATAAATCTCACCTATCCAAAAACAGAGAGCCTAAAATTTTATCAAGTGCATTTGAATTATCTATTTTGAAGAATCTATTTTCGGGGAAACTGCCTAGCTGACCAGAATGTAATTTAATTGTTGTTTCAGGATCTTTTAAGATACTTCCCGTAAGCAACAAAACAACAGTATCGGTTTTCTTTATAATTCCTCTATCAACGAGTTTCTTAAGTCCTGCAAGACTTGCAGCAGACGCAGGTTCACATCCAATGCCCAGCCGATCTATATTTTGCTTTGCTTCAAGGATTTCTTTATCAAAAACGGCTTCCACAACGCCCTTCGTAAACTTTATAGTCTCCTTTGCCTTCTCATAGTTTACTGGATTTCCTATACGAATTGCAGTGGCAATGGTTTCTGCCTTTACAGGCTCGAACTCTTCAAAATCACGCAGATATGCTTTGTAAAAAGGAGATGCTCCTTCTGCCTGAATTACTCCAATGTGGGGAATCTTGTCAACAAAACCAAATTTGTATAATTCCTTAAGAGCCTTTCCAAAAGCGCTTGTATTGCCAAGGTTTCCTCCGGGAAGAATTATCCAGTCTGGCACCTGCCAACCAAGTTCCTCGAGTATATTTATGATAATTGTCTTTTGGCCTTCAAGACGAAGTGGATTAAGAGAATTCAGCAGGTACACTTTATACTCTTCGCTTATCTTTTCAACAATTTTCATCGAATCGTCAAAATCACCAGCAATCTCAAAAACATAAGCTCCATAAGCCAGCGCCTGCGAAAGTTTTCCTATGGCTACGTGCCCTTTTGGTATGAATACAATACTTTTTAAGCCTGCATGAGCCGAGTAGCTTGAAAGAGATGCAGAAGTATTTCCTGTTGACGCACAAGCAGTAACTTTGTAACCAAGGTATTTTGCAACACTTACACCAACAGTCATTCCTCTATCCTTAAACGAACCTGTTGGGTTTTCGCCTTCGTGTTTGAAAAACACTTCCATTCCCAAAACATCTTTTCTGTAAAGGTTTGTCCTTCCTTCTGGAAGAGTTACAATGGAATTACATGGAATGTCGAGAACTAATTCTCTATATCTCCAAACGTTACTAAAATCAGCTGGGTTATTTGAAAGCTTTCTACTCTGGAAAACTTCCTTTAGTGATGGACTTATGGGATCCTTTATCTCAACCTCAAGCAGTCCCCCGCAATCACACCTATAACGAGACGAAAATAAATCGTACTCTTTTCCACACCTTACACACTTAAGCACTCTGTCCATATTGGCGTAATTATAATAAAAAAATGCAAATTTGAAAAATACCTTGCCATCACATTAGCAAATTATAGCAAAAGGGCGCTTTCTAGCGCCCTTTAATTTTATTTATCATATTGATTCCAAATTACACAGTAAGAGAAAGCAACCTCTTAATTCTTTCCTCAATCGGAGGATGAGAAGCAAAAGCTTCATTGATATGCCCAAAGGGACTACTTATGAACATATGAGCAGTAGCCTCTGTCGCATTTCGCATTGGTTTTTCATAAGAGCCTATTTTGCCAAGTGCTGAAGCAAGACCATTAGGGTCGCGAACTATATAAGCGCCAGTAGCATCGGCAAGAAATTCTCTTTGACGTGAGACAGCCGCACGAATTAAAGCTACAAGGATGGGAGATATAACTGCAAGCAATAAACCAATAATCATAAGAATGTTTCCTCCCTCATCTCTATCTCTTCCACCTCGCCTTTCGCCAACTCCAAACCACATACCACGGAACGCAACATCTCTTATTATGATAATTAAACCAGCAATTATTCCTACTACTGTCATCAAGAGAATATCGTAGTTCCTTATGTGCGACATCTCATGAGCTATAACACCCTGCAATTCCTCACGGTTCATCATCTGAAGCAGCCCTGTTGTAACGCAAATTGAAGCATTTTTAGGGTTCTTGCCAGTTGCAAAAGCATTTGGTTGAGCTTCATTCATAATGTATACCTTGGGCTTCGGAATTCCAGCGGCAAGTGCCACCTCCTCCACAACATTGTGCAGTTCGTAATACTGTTCAGGATCCGCAGGAACAGCCCCCGCTGAAGCAAGAGCAATTTTGTCGGAGTACTCGTATGCAATCAAGTTGTAAACAATAATAATAACACCAAGTATTACAATACCTGTTGAACCCCAGTTGAACTCATAAACAAGAAAATATCCAATTGCAAAAAGCATAAGGGAGAAAACAAAAATAAACAGAATCGTGTTGCGAATGTTCTGCTCCCTTAATTCATAAAGAGTCTTCTTCAAAGCAACCACCTTTCCTAAAACTGAACTTTTACTGGTCCTTTTTCAGCTTCGTCAATCGGGTAGTACTCCTCAGGTGTTAAGTGCATAAAACCTGCGACAAAATTATCGGGAATCCTCTGCTGTGCTGTATTATACTGCATTACAACGTCGTTATAGAACTGGCGAGCAAAAGCGATTTTGTTTTCTGTATTTGTGAGCTCTTCCTGTAGTTTCAGGAAATTCTCATTTGCCTTGAGTTCAGGATAATTTTCTGCAACAGCAAAGAGTGTTTTCAAGCTTTGTGTCAGTTGGTTATTAGTCTCTCCAATATCTTTAACTGACTGAGCACCCATCGCGCTTGCCCTAAGCTCCGTTACCTTCTCAAAAACTTCCTTCTCGTGCGCAGCATATCCCTTAACTGTTTCAACCAGATTAGGGATAAGGTCATATCTTCTCTTCAACTGGACATCGATTTGTGCCCACCCATTTTTAACCCTATTTCTAAGCGTGACGAGCCCATTGTAAATTGCAATGAACCAGAAAGCAAGGATAAGGATAATTCCTAATACAATCGCTAATAGCATTTTGTGCCTCCTTTTAAATTTTTTATTGACTTACGCTTGCAGAACCTGACGGCAAATTATTATCGGTAATTGGTCTCTCAAGCTTATCAGGAAGAGAGAAGAAGCCAACTATCTCCAGTATTAAACCTACAAACATGACAATTGCCCCTACTCCAAAAACAACAAGAAGTATTGAACCTATGAAAATTAACATTCCTGAAGTTTTGAAGTATTCAACATTTGTTCCCTTTGAAATACCCTCAAAACTGAGTTTTGTAAAATAGCTTGCGATTATTACAACGGCAAGAGCAGCAAGAGCAACAATTATAATAGCGATAATACCAGCCCCAAAAAATCCTCCGCTGAAATTACCGAAGAATCTTTCTCCGTTGATCATATTACCACGCATAGCAACTCCAGAATGTCCTCTGAGCCCAAATACGCCTAAGAACGTTGCAACACCTGCTACGACCGCGACAATAGAACCAACAATATTCAGGATAAAAGCAACGAGATAGTTATCAAAAATCTTTTTGTTATTCACGGCGAGAGAAAGCTCCTTAATAGACAACAACACAAGCACAAGGCCTGTTATCGCAAAAAGCCATCCAACTTCCGGGATAAAAGCAAGGACGGTGAGAATCGCGCCAATACCCCCCATTAGTTTCGCATTTCTAATTTCCATATAAATTACCTCCTAATCTATATTTAACTCTTCCTAATATTATATCTAAATTGTGAAATAAATATGAATACGTATACTCAAGAAAAAACCTAATAAATGCTAAAAACAATATTGCGATTATCGAGTCAATTTTTCCAATTCCTCTTTAAGAATAATATTCAATATTTCTGGATTTGCCTTACCTTTCGTTTTTTTCATTACGGCACCTACTAGGAAACCATAAACCTGCTTCTTGCCTGAAACATATTGGCTTACAGGAGTTGGGTTTTCGCTGATCACTTCAAGCACAGATGCTCTTATAGAATCATCGTCGGTTATTTGAGCGAGTCCTTTCTCTTGAATGATATCTTTGGGCGTTTTCCCTGTCAACATAGATTCATTTAGGACTTCTTTTGCAATGTTATAAGATATGACTTTATTATCAACAAACTCAAGCAATTCCTTAAACTTGCTCTTTTCGAAGCTAATGTCATCCAAACCTATACCTTTGTCATTCATAAACCCAACTACATTAACCATTAGCAGATTTGAAACTTCTTTTGGGTGACCAGCAAAATTAACAACCTCCTCAAAGTAATTTGAAAGCCTTTGAGAATAGGCAATTGCTCTAGCATAATCCTCCTGGACTCCGAAAACTTCCACGAAACGTTTTTCTTTAACATAAGGAAGCTCAGGAATCTGTTGTTTTACTTTCTCAATAAATTCATCGCTCAAGGAAAGTGGGGGAAGGTCAGGCTCTGGAAAATATCTGTAGTCATTGAGTTCTTCCTTGGTACGCATAGGTTTTGTAGTACCGTCATGCTCATCAAAGTGCCTGGTTTCCTGAATTACTCTATCTCCCTTCTTCAGCAATTCCGTCTGTCGTGCAATTTCATATTCAAGTGCCCTTTTTACGCTTTTGAAGGAGTTGAGGTTTTTTATCTCTACCTTTGTACCCATCTTTTCGGTTTCAGAGACAGAAACATTCACATCACAACGCATTGCGCCCTTTTCCATATCACCGCTTGAAACTCCAATGTAGCGAACTATACTTCTCAAAAGCACTAGAAATTCATAAGCCTGATCACCTGTCTCTATGTCTGGATATGTAACAATTTCCATAAGTGGCACACCGGAACGATTAAAGTCAATGTAAGAAAACTCTGATTCAGTTATATCTGCTGCATGTATTGATTTACCTGAATCTTCCTCAATGTGCCCTCTTAAAATCCTTACTCTCTTCTTCTCAGGAGAACCTGGCACCTCAAGGAAACCTTCAGAACCGATAGGTATTGCATACTGAGTAATCTGGTAACCCTTTGGAAGGTCTGGGTAAAAGTAATTCTTTCTGTAAAATGTCGAAAATTTGTTAACAGTCATATTAAGTGCAAGAGCAAGTTTTGCCCCATATTCAACAACCTGTTCATTCAGAACGGGTAGCGCTCCAGGAAGTCCAAGGCAAACAGGGCAAACCTGAGTATTTGGTTCTTTAGCAAATTCTGTCGAGCATCCACAGAATATTTTTGACTTTGTTGCAAGTTGGACATGTATTTCAAGACCAATTGTTGGTCGTACATTTATCGAAGAATTATCCACTTTTACCTCCTAAAGATTCTCGAGCGCAAAGCCAACTCTGAGAAGAGTTTCTTCATCAAACCACTTTCCAATAAGCTGTATGCCTATTGAGAACCCTTTGTCATCCTTTCCAAAAGGAACTGATATTGCAGGAACACCAGCTAAGTTAACAGGGATGGTAAAGATATCGCTCATATACATATCAAGAGGGCTTTTCTTTTCGCCGAACTTGAAAGGAGTTGTTGGAGTTGTAGGTAGAATAATCGTTGACACTTTCTCAAAAGCACGTTCAAAATCGTTATTTATGACTCGTCTTACTTTCGCTGCCTTGAGGTAATATGCGTCATAGAACCCAGAAGAAAGTGCAAAAGTTCCGATTAAAATCCTTCGTTTGACTTCTGTTCCAAAACCTCTTGTACGTGTATTTTCGTAGAAATCTTTGATGCTATCCCCTTCTCCCTCAAAACCGTACCGCACTCCATCAAACCTTGCAAGATTTGCTGAAGCCTCAGAAGGAGCAACGATATAATAAGTCGGCAGTGCATACTTAAGGTGCGGAATTGAGATCTCAACAATTTGTGCGCCAAGTGTTTCAAGCTTTCTACACGCTTCTTTCAGAGATTCTACTACACTACTATCAATTTTGAAGTCCATTATCTCTTTAATCAAGCCAATTTTCATCCCTTTGACACCCTCACTGATGTGAGAAGTGTAATCTCCAATGCCAGTATTGACTGTTGTTTCATCATTTTTATCAAAGCCAGCAATTACGCTGAGCATTAAGGCAGAATCCTTAACAGTCCTGGTAAGAGGCCCAATAACATCAAGGGAAGAGCCAAAAGCAATAAGCCCATATCTTGATACTCTTCCGTAGGTCGGTTTTAAGCCAACAACTCCGCAAAAAGCCGCAGGCTGTCTGACAGAGCCACCAGTATCAGAGCCAAGGGCAACTGGGACAAAACCAGCCGCAACAGCTGCAGCAGAACCACCGGAAGATCCTCCTGGGACATACGAAACATCCAGTGGATTTTTTGTTGACATAAAAGCAGAATTCTCTGTGGAGGAGCCCATTGCGAATTCGTCGAGATTTGTTTTCCCTATTATAATTCCACCTTCAGATTTTATTTTGCTTATAACCGTTGCATCATAAAGAGCTTTGTATCCTTTTAGAATTCTCGAGCCAGCGGTTGCCTCAAGCCCAATAACATTCATATTATCCTTTATGCCAACGGGTACACCGAGGAGTTTTCCTTCTTTCTGCGTTTGGTTATCAATTTCCTGTGCACGCTTGAGTGCTCCTTCATAGTCCACATAAAGAAAAGAGCTTATTGATGAGTCTTTTGAGGCAATTCTATCAAGATAGAACTGAACAATCTCTGTTGCACTCAAATCTCCACTTTTTATATTATTTGCAATCTCACTTATTGATAATCTATCTAAATCCATGTAATTCACCGCTATCCTTTAGTATATTCGTTCCACTATTGTATAATACGTCTTACTTTGAAGAAGTTGTCTCCAAAAAGCCTTCTATTCTTTTCAAGCTCTTTTACATTGATTGCCTCTTTAACTTGGTCTTTGCGCAAAAAAAGTTTTACTCCTTTCGTATACACAAGAGGTTCAATGCCATCGGTGTCAACTTCATTCAAAACCTTGAAATAATCAATTATTTCGTCAAGGTCTTTGAGTATGTTCTCCCTCTCACTTCCACTAAGTTTTAGGGATGCAAGTGCTTCGATTTTGTCCAAATCAATCATTTTAGTTTCCTCCTTCTAAGTCTTAAAACTGGTGAGTATTTTTTCCTTTATTCAGGGTTCTTGGAGGCGTTGATCATTTCAACAAAGCTTTCCTCGTCAATTATTTGAATTCCTAATTCCTTTGCTTTGTCAAGCTTTGAGCCAGGATCAATTCCCGCTACAACAAAACTTACCTTCTTTGACACACTTTCAGAAACTTCTCCGCCAAGGCTTATTACAGCTTCCTTGGCTTTGCTCCTTGGAAAATTTGCAAGGCTTCCTGTGAAAACGAAAACTTTTCCAGCCAACGGTAAAGGTTTCTCTTGTTCATTTGATGTCATATTCACTTGAGCTCTACGTAGTTTTTCTATGATTTCAAGGTTCTGGCGGACACTAAAAAAATCCTTTATACTCTGTGCAGTTACAGGACCTATGTCCTGTATCTCAAGTAACTTCTCGTAAGGCAAATTTATAAGCTCATCTATACTCTTAATTCTCTTTGCAATCAGTTCCGCAGTTCTTCTACCTACCTCAAATATGCCAAGAGCATATATCAAATTTGGAAGTGGGCGGTTCTTGCTTTCTTCTATATTCCTTAAAATCTTATCGGCAAGTCTCTCTCCCATTCTTTCAAGTGCAAGTAAGGAGTCCTTTGAAAGGTAGTACAAGTCTGCATAATCATGTATTACCGACTTATCTACCATCTTCGAAACAAGCTGCTCGCCTACCGATTCTACATCCATAGCATCTCTTGAAACAAAGTGAAGGATTTTTTCCTTTACCTGAGCAGGACAAGAAGCGTTTATACAACGAGAGAATGCTTCTCCTTCCTCCCTCACAACTACGCTACCACATACGGGACACCTATCTGGCATTTTAAAAGGTTCTTCGCTACCGTTTCTTTTTTCCTTGATAACCCTGACTATTTCGGGAATTACAGAGCCAGCTTTGTGAACGATTACATAATCTCCTACTCTTACATCGAGAGCTTTCACTATATCTTCATTATGCAATGCCGCTCTCGACACCACAGAGCCATCCACCTCAACAGGTTCAAGCAACGCTACTGGCGTAAGTGCGCCCGTTCTCCCTACACTTACGATGATGTCTTTCACCTGTGTTTCTACTTCTTCGGCAGGGAATTTAAAAGCAATTGCCCATCGAGGCTCGTGAGATGTAGCCCCAAGAAGCGTCTGCTCTGCAAAATCGTTTACCTTCACAACTACTCCATCAGCCCCAAACGGAAAATCGTCACGATGTGCGGTAAAGAAATTCACGTTGTCAATTACATCATCTATACTGCTACATAACCTGTACTCTGGGCTCACAGTAAAGCTCAGACTCTCAAGATATCGTAGAAGCTCATATTGAGACTCAAACTTCCTTCCTATAACCTCGCCAATCCCGTAGGCTATCATATGCAAACGCCTCTCGGCAGTCACTTTTGAATCAAGCTGCCTTATGGAACCAGCAGAAGCATTGCGCGGGTTTGCAAACAGTGGTTCACCAAGCTCCTCTCTTTTTTTGTTGAGTTCTTCGAAATCTTTTTTGAACATTATTGCTTCGCCTCTAACTTCAAAAATTGCTGGCAAATCTTTCGCTTCAAGTCTCAATGGTATATTTCTGATTGTTCTAACATTGTTTGTTACATCTTCCCCTTTTGTACCATCGCCACGCGTAGCCCCTTGAACTAGTATACCGTTTTCATATCTGAGTGAAATTGCCAGTCCATCCATTTTCAATTCTGTTATGTATTCAACCTGGCTTTTGCCAAGAGCACTTTTCACTCGCTTATCAAAATCCTTTAGGTCATCTGAATCAAATGCATTCGCAAGCGAAAGCATTGGTATCTTATGAACGACGGTTGCAAACTCTTTTAAGGGCCCAGCTCCTACTCTCTGAGTGGGTGAGTCTGGAGTAACTAGCTCTGGAAAACGCTCTTCTATGGCTAGCAGTTCCTGGAAAAGCTTGTCATAATCAGAATCCTCTATCTCCGGTTTATCAAGAACATAATATAGGTACATATGGTGGTTAATTACCTTACGTAACTCTTCCACCCTCTTTTTAGCTTCATCATAAGACAAATTCGACAGGTCAATCTTCATAGCTCAACCATAATACTATTTTGTCAATATGCTTACTTTATTCCTCTCGGTTACAAAAATTATTTTCCCATTTGCAGAAAGAGTAATTCCAGGAGTTGTATCAAACGTATACAGGTAAGAGCCCTTTAAGTTACCATTTTTATCAGTAAGCAGAACATTTATGACAGGTTTATCCTTCTCCTGAACTGGTTTTTTCTCATACACATACATATCGTATTCGGGATTTTGACCAAATTCCAGTCCTATCAAGTCTGACTGTGTCTTTTGCCCCTGCAAAGTTCCATTCTGAGAATAAGTGAAAAATCCTCCGTCGGTTGCAAAAATAACGTTTCCGTTGTCAATTGAGAAGTTGTTGATGTTACCAGGCACATCAATCGACTTAACAAGCTTCAGGTTATTATCATAGAAGTAAACAGGTACGTTGCTAGAATCAGTACTACTTGAGATTTCGTACCCAACTACTACTGTGTTGTTGTTCAGGTAGAAACCAAATATTTGATGAACAGTAGAAAGTTTTTTGTCTATAATAGCATCACTCACAAGCTTTCCATTTGCAATCCTGTAAACCTCTCCTCTCTCTCCAGCAAACAGAACCGACCCATCCTGTGATAAATCCAAAGATGCCGTCTCGCCAAGGTCGTTTATCTTCTGAGAATTAATGGTCTTGCCAGTATAGTCGACCGTTAAGCAAGAGAAAGACAAATCAGATAAAGACTGATATAACAGGGCAATAGTCTTGTTGTCAATAAATCTGGATTTGTAGGGTATATAATTTGCAATACCTTTGTCGAAGAGTTCCTTTCCGTTGATATCATAAAGATGAAAAGATGTTCCACCTGCAATAACATAATTAGAATCAGGGCTACAATCTAAAGTATAAACCGTTGATTTTACAGACTGCCTCCATACAATCTTTCCTGTTGGAGACATAAGAACTATATCTCCTTTGTCAGTGCCAATCAACAGGTTTTCAGAAACAGCTATACTCTTAACTACATTGTTCTGCAATGTATAAATCAAGTGGCTCGAAAGCATAGAGTTTGAAACCTCTAAGTAGTGCACCGCAAACAAAGAACCTAACGCAACCAACAGAATTATACATGCTAACAAAATTATATTTCTCTTTGTCCAAAAACTCTTTTTAAGAACTATATTTTTCTTTTTCATACCTACTATTTTAACGAATTATTCCATCCAGTCAAACGTACAATAAGGCCTGCTTCTTACGCAAAGGAGTAGGCCTTTTGAAAACATTTATTTTTTAGGTTGAATTTTATTCTTGTCCGACTCTTCTGAGTATGGCTCTTCAGGCTTTTGGGAGGAAAAGAGTTCTTTTATAACACCAATAGAACCCATTAATGCTGACGATTCATATGGTATATAGATTTTGTTTGACGGGTTTTCAGAAATCTTTTCAAGAGCTTCAAGATATTTTATGGCAATGAGGTCTTTAGTTGGATTACCCTCATGAATAGCACTATAATAAACCTTGACAGCTTCGGCTTGCGCTTTTGCAACATTTAACACAGCGAGGGCTTTACCTTCGGCAAGAAGAACTTCCTGCTGTTTTTGTGCCTCTGAACGAAGTATAGTAGCCTGTTGTTCTCCTTCTGCCTTCCTTATCTCTGACTCTTTAATTCCCTCTGCCTCAAGAATTAAAGCTCTCTTTGTCCTCTCAGCTTTCATCTGCTTAGTCATTGCTTCAAGAATTTCCTCCGGGGGTGCGATTGTTTTTACCTCGACTCTTGTTACTTTTACTCCCCAGGGGTCAGTTGCCTCATCAACAATAATCCTGAGCTTCTCGTTAATCTGTTCTCTGCTTGTAAGTAATTCATCAAGGGTGAGGCTTCCTACTATGTTTCTCAAAGCTGTCATTGTAAGCTTCAAGATGCCCTCATTAAGGTTTCTCACTTCGTAGACAGACTTTACAGGATCAAGTATATAGTAATACATAACAGTGTCTATATTTGTTGGAACATTATCCTTTGTAATTACGCTTTGTGGTGGATAATCCCACACCTGTTCTCTCATATCGACAACGCTTCTAACAGACTCAATTATTGGAATAACAAAGTGCAGTCCAGGCTTCAACACTCTTGCAAATTTACCGAGCCTCTCAACAATTGAATTGCTACCTTGTCTCACAATAACAATTGCTTTGATAAGAATAACTAAAAGAACAATGATAATAATTACTGTAAAAATAGTGCCTAACATACTATCTTGCCTCCTTTCTTTTGACTTTCAACCTATTTCCACTGATAGAAATAACAATTACTTTCTCGCCAACTCTTATCGGCGTATCCTCGTCAGTAAAAGCCTCCCACGTAGTACCTCTCATACGAACTCTGCCATCATTATCCTTTGTAATTTCCTGAATAACATCACCAATGCTTCCAACTATTTCATCTGCATTTGTTTTAAAGTCACTCATCGAATACCTCCAAAAAACACATATACAATAAACTTGAACAACTTTATTATAATACTAATGCAAAACTTACGCAAAGTTTTCTATTTTATGGTAACATAATGCCCGTATTGCAATAGAAATTCCTTGAAATCATTTGAAATCTCCTCACAGGTTCGCACTGTAAACTCAATATTTTCGCCAAATTGCTTTTGAATTACCTCCCCTGAGAACTTGCCAATTGCATAATTTACAAACTGAAGTTCGTTGTACGCAAAGGAAAGTTGGAAAGTTACCTTGACTGTCTCTTCAACTATTTCAGCATTTTCTATCGCAAATCTTGAGGTTTCGCCGTAGGCTTCAATAAGTCCTGGAACTCCGAGCTTTATTCCACCAAAAAAGCGAGATACTACCATAACCACGTTCGTCAAATCTGCAGAGCGTATAGCATTAAAAATTGGAAGGCCTGCAGTCCTTGATGGCTCACCGTCATCTGAATAAAAAACTTGCTCGCTCTTTACTCCCACCCTGAAACAGTATGCATTGTGGTTTGCATTTCTATAGGCAGACTTTATTTCCTCAATAAAATTCTTCGCACTGAAAACATCTTCAGCTGGACTCAAAGAACCAATAAAGATAGATTTTTTAATATTCTTTCTAACAGTAATCGGCGCATTTACAGTCCTGAATTTCATAATTCTTTAAGGCGCCTAAGTGCATTGAATTTCTCTAAATCACCAATCCTTGCATGGTTGATAGCAACCCTGAATACCTCGATCGACTTATCGTAAGTGTCTCTTTCAACAGGGAAGGGATAGCCATCCTTACCGCCATGGGCAAAAGAGAAATTTGCAGGATCTTTAAACGAGAGCTCTCCTCCGTAGGTAAGATTTGCAAGCAGGGCGAGCGCACGAAGAGTCTTTTCCCCAAGGCCTCTTACAAGGAGAAGTTTCTCAAAGTCCTTTGGGTTTTCTTCATTAGCTTTCTTCATTACCTTCTCAATGTAATTCACATTAAAATCTGATGGAAAGAGAGGATGATGTTGCGGCAGTTTGATTGTTTTCAATTCTCTTGCAACTAGCTTTGCATCTTCATTCGCAAGATTCACTATCTGACTTCTTGTAAAATCTATTGAAGAGTCTACTAAATTTAAAGGTGACTCTTTGCGAGAAGCTATGACACCTTTGTGTGGGTCTTTTACAAAGCTCTCAAGTCCGTAAGAACTCCAGTGGTACCTTCTTGCATAAACAGAGTTACCCTTCATTCCTTGTTGAATAATTACCCAGTTTTTATCTTTGTCGTATATCATAAAGTGATGATAAAGCTTATAACCTGATTGGACTGCATTTGAATCTACTTTTGCAACAAGTCGCGAAGTTTTTTTGAGTTCTTCTTTATAATCATATCCGATGAATCCCTTCTCGAAAGAATTCTCTATATCCATCGGGGTATTCAAGGAACTTTTGCCTTTTCCTCCCGCAAAAAAAATGCCTATATGGCTAGATTCTTCTCTTAGACCTTCTTTGATTGCCCCTGTAGTTACCGTGGTTAACCCAGAACTGTGCCAATCAAAGCCGAGTACACAGCCGAACGATTGAAACCATACTGGATCAGAAAGCCTCAAATATAACTCTTCCCTGTCAAAATTAATAAGGATAGATAGAATAATTTCCCTTGCAAGAAGCTTCATTCTGCTAAAAAGCCAGGGCGGAGCCGATCCTCTATGAAGAGGTAAATCAACAAAACCCGTTTTCATAGATTATGTTGCATCACACATTGCACATTATGAAACCCGAATATTTCAAAAATATGATTCTTGCTAATATTAAAATGGGATTCAACCTTTGTCAATGCTTATTCCTGCTTGAGTGCAACTTTTCAAAGGTTTTTCTTGCGTCTCCAAAGAAATTCCCGCTCATAGACCAATTTGCATAAACACTGATCTTTCGTTCTACATTTTTGCTGTTATAGGATTCAACCTTTTTAAGCAATCTTTCGGTAGCTTTTACGACAGTGTCTTCGGTCACATCTTCAATAATAACTCCAAACTCGTTAGTGCTTAATTTTGCAACAACATCTGACTCTCTGAAAGAACTCTTAAGAATTCCCGTGAACTCAGCTTCTACATTAAAGCTCTCAGTAGTTTTATCTGACGGCTCAACGTCGCAAACAACTATGCCGACATTAACACCTCTTGCTCTACTCAATCTTTCCAGTTCTGCATCAAAGAAGGCCCTGCTAAACAAACCAGTTGCTTCGTCTCTCACTTCGCCCATTATGCCCTCCTATATTCACAAATACTCATATTATATTTTATCGAATTATCTACATTAGCAAAATCAAAAACCTGGAGCCATTCTCAGTATCTAATAATGCTGCCAAAATCTTACAAAGCCTTTTGAGAAAATTTGAAATTATGATAGACTAAAGCGAGTTTTGGTTATGGAGGTAATCATGGATTACAGAATTGATAAGTTAATTGAGAATCCTCATGGAGTTATTTATAATGGGAACTCCCTTTTCAGTATTTCTTACAGCAAACTAAAGAAGTTTGTTTCTGTGCCCTGGCATATCTCCTGGTACAGGCAACCTGAATCAAGGAAAGTCTTTCCTATTGTTCTTCAAGAGATGATGGATCTCAATCCAGATTACGGTCATATAAAAAAGTATCTCCCAGGGTCCAACCCTTTTTTCAAGCATCTTGAATTCCTACAATACTATATTGCTTACGCAAACGACGGCAAGCCCTTAGGGAGAATAGCCTCAGTAATAGACAAAAACTACAAAGAGAAGAAATTCGAAGGCAAGGTTGGAATCATAAGTCTTTTTGAGGCAGAGACAAAAGAAGTTGGAGAATCCCTTATAAAAGCCGCAATCAAGGACCTGAGCGAAAACAATGCGCTGAAAATTATCGGACCTATGAGATTCAACGCCTCAGGAGAAGCAGGATTATTAATAGATGGTTTTGATTTAACGCCAATGCCTATGGAGCCTTACAATCCACCTTATTATAAAGATATATTTGATTCGTTTGGCGAGCGCGAAAATGATTGGTATTCGTTTTTAATTGATTACAAAAGCGTTATAGGATACGTAAACAAAATAAAGGAATTCACAGTAAACGGAGATTCTCTGGAAGAACGTTTGAAAAAAAATGGAATTACTGTAAGAACTGCTTCACTTAAAGATTTCAAGAAGGAGATTGAAAGAATAAAGTACGTTTACAATATAGCATGGGATACAGTAGAACATCCTCAGTTTGAAAAGTTCACAAACGAAGAGTTTGATTACATTGCAGCATCGTTAAAAACGATTGCGCTTGAAGATATTATATTCATTGCAGAAGAAGAATGCAAAGACTGTCCTGCCCATAATAAAGATATAATCGGAGTTTCAGTAACAATACCAAATATCAATACAGTTATTAAGAGAATTGACAGTACCTTATTCAGTGAATTCATGCCATCTGACAGCGCTATTTCCGTCAGTGACCTGAAACGCGATATCAAAATATTTCTTGCAATCAACGATTCTCTAAAGAAAAAATCTTTTGACTCAGCCAGGATTTTTATACTTGGCACTCTGAAAAAAAGACTTGGACTCGATGCCCTTCTCTACGAGAAAACATTCGATAATGGATTGGCCTTGGGTATGACTTATTCAAGTGCTTCACAAATTGCAGATACAAACAAACAAATGGTAAACCCGCTCCTCCAGATGGGCAAAAAGGGTTTTACCTGGAGAGTCTACAGATTCTTCTAAGACTCAGGGTATTCTCAATTTAACTACAGCCTTCTTTAGTCTTGGAATAAGGTTAAAGTTCGTAAGCTCTATATTTATGGGTGTTACAGAAACCATTTTTTGAGACAGAGCGTAAGAATCAGTTTCTTCATCAATTTCATGAGGAGGCCTGTCGCCGCCAATCCAATAAAAAGTCCTCTTTGTGGGACTTGAGTATTTTTCTACGTAATTCTGATATGAAAGGTTGCCTTGACGTGTAATCGAAATTCCCATAACTCTCTCATAAGGAATGTTTGGGACATTGATGTTTAGTATTGATTTCTCTTGAACTATGTCTCTGTAAAATTCTGGCTCTTCAATTATTCTCATAACTACACGAGCTGCCGTCTCAAAATGACCCTTCTCAAACATATCAAGAGAAACTGCAAAAGATTTTATACCTTGAGTCAAACCCTCAAGCGCAGCAGACACAGTACCAGAGTAAATGACATCTCCACCGAGGTTTGCACCATGGTTTATTCCAGAGATAAGAATGTCTGGAGGGTTATCTTTCATTATATCTTTGACTGCAATCAGCACACAGTCTGTTGGAGTACCATCAACAACAGCTATTCCTCTTAGGCCAGAGGGCATTGTTACATCTTTGATAACAAGAATGTCATCAATAGTCAGAGAATGGCCTGAAGCGCTTTTTTGCCTATCTGGGGCGACTACCGTTACATCATATATTGAAGATAACGTGGAAGCAAGCACGTTTATCCCATCCGCATATATACCATCATCGTTAGTTATCAGAATTCTCAATCTTTCATTCATCTTATTACCTCATAACTTACTCTTCTTCTTATCTTTTCGGGCAACATACCTCTCACAATCCACTTAAAAAATAGTTTAAACCAGCCCTCTTCCTCAAACCTTCGTGTAGATGTCAGCACTTCATCGGTCCTGAAAAAGAAGAACTTGCCAAACTTCTGGGAATCTCTTACAAATTTATAGTCTTCTCCATATGAGAGATGTTCATCAAACCTTATCTTGGAAGCAACACTTGTTCTTGCAATTTGAATTGAAAATGAGACCTTGATAAGCCAGTGTGCAAAATTGTAAAAACTGAACCATAAATGTGCATATTTCGAATTGGAATCAGGTAGTACGGAAGTTGTACCAATAACGATATTCATATTGCTTTTTTCTCTTAAATAACTGTTGAGGTTTTTCAAGAAGCCCTTCTTCAATATCGTATCAGCATCGAGAAAAATCGTCCAATCAGATTTAACAGAGATTTTGCTAATACCAAGATTCTTTGCTCTTGAAACACCTCTTTCCTTCGAAGAAAAAATGAAAACGTTTTCTATGTTTTTGTGCTGCTCGAGGATAGAAAGAGTATTGTCTGTAGAGCCATTCTCAACAATAATTACTTCATATTTATCTTTTGGGTAATCGAGGCCCTTCAAATAACCAAGAGTTTTAGAAATATATTTCTCTTCATTATGCGCTGGCACCAAAATTGAGAAAAATAAGTACTCTTCTCTATCCAGCGCTGATTCCATAAAAACACTATTCATCCATATCACCAACACGATTATATAACAAATTCCAAAAAATCAAAAAATTAGTAGTAAGGCAACAGATTCTTAATCTCCCAGTCAGTAACAGATGTTCTGTAATCTTCCCATTCTTTTTCTTTTGCCTCGATGTAGGTTTTTGCAACATCGTCGCCTAGTGCTTCGAGTATAACTTTGTCTTTCTTTAGAGCATTAACTGCGTCTTTCAATGTTCCTGGAAGAGTACGTATCCCAAATTTAGCTTTTTCCTTTTCACTAAGCTCAAAAATGTTAATACCGTTTGCAGGGATTGGAGCTTCCATCTTGTTAGCAATTCCGTCGAGCCCGGCCTTCAAAATTACTGCAAATGATAAATATGGGTTTGCAGTTGCATCTGGGCTTCTAAACTCAATCCTCTTTGAGTTATCATCAGCTTTCGGTATCCTGATTAGAGCACTTCTGTTAACTTGAGCCCAGGAAACATATACAGGTGCTTCGTATCCAGGAATAATTCGCTTGTACGAGTTAACAATAGGGTTTGTGATTGCTGTAATGGCATCAATATGAGCAAAAATACCTGCAATAAAGTGTTTAGCAATCTTTGAAAGCCCAAATTCTTCTTCAGCATCATAGAAAATGTTTTTGCCATTGTTATCAACAATAGAAATATTAGTGTGCGCTCCAGAACCGTTTATTCCGAATATTGGCTTTGGCAAAAAACTAGCATATAAACCATTCGAAAGTGCTATCGTTTTTGCAACAATTTTGAAAGTAATTATTCTGTCAGCAGTTGTTATTGGATCAGAATATCTAAAGTCAATTTCCTGCTGAGATGGTGAAACTTCATGGTGCGATGCTTCTATCTCGAATCCCATTCTTTCAAGATTCTTTGCAATTAACGATCGTGTTTTTTCGCTTATATCCTCAGGAAGCATTTCAAAATAACTGCCATTGTTGACGAGTTGAGTTGTAGGTTCTCCGTTCTGCCCAAGTTTGAAAAGGAAAAATTCCTCTTCTACACCATTTTGCATATTGAACCCAAGTTTCTTGGCTGTTTCAACAACTTTTTTCAAAACATTGCGAGGAGCTCCCTCAAAAGGTTTTCCATCACCATTATATACATCGCAAATGATTCTTGCAATTTTAATATCAGAGTTCAAAGTCCAGGGAAGGACAGTGAAAGTCTTAATATCAGGCCTGAGCATCATATCAGATTCTTCAATCCTCGCAAATCCTTCAATTGAGGAGCCATCGAATGCAATCCCTTCCTCAAGGATTTTCGATAAAGCCTTCGAGCTTACCTCAACAAGTTTTGGGAACCCCAGGATATCGACAAATTGTAGCCAAACGATGTCTATAGAGTTGTCAACAATTTCCTTCAATACTTTTTCCTTATCCATTTTACCCTCCTATAATCAGTCGGTCCAGGATTTTATTTTTAAGCAATCCTTTCCAAAAAGAGCAATGCACTTTTCTTCAAAAGATTTAGCGTTGTTAATGAAGTACTTTGGAGAAACGGTAATCTTTACATCAACATCCTCCACCATCATATGTAGAATAAGCGGATTACCTCCTCTACAATTTGTAATTTCTTCTCTCAGTTTTCTCAATTTCTCTATCGATTCACTCTGCTCAATGTCTCTTATGTAAAGATGAACTGCATTGTATTCATTTTTCTTTTTCAAGTCTTTCTCAGTAAGAAATGACGAAATTTTCTCGGCGAACAGTGTCACCGCATCCTCTTCTCTTCTTATAGAGCCTTCAATCACTGCTATCCCTTCTGCGCTAATATATTTCTCGAAATTCTCGAGAAATTTCGGGAGAACAAGAGTGTCAACTTTTGATATCCCATCCTCAAAGTCAAACCTGAAAATAAAATTGCCGTTTTTGGTCTTAGTTTTCCTTGCATTGCTAATAACACCTGCTATTGCTACGTTTCCATCTAGCTCTTCGTCGAAAATAGCTGATACAAGCGGAATATTCTTTTCGTTTAGCAAGGGAATATACGAGTTGAGCGGATTATTCGTAATGTAGAAACCAAAGATTTCCTTTTCATAACTCATAATGTCAGAAGCAGTTGTCTGATAACGCTTTGTCGGAGAAGAAGGCTCTCCCCCAAAAAGAGAAATACTCTCCCCACTATGATTCCCTCCCTGAAGGATTGTCTTTCTATCCTCATTAAGAGAATCAAAACAACCTGCCTTTACAAGGCTTTCTGAAACTTTCTTGTTCACTTTGAGTGACTTAACCCTATTTTCAAAATCATTATAAGAAGTAAATTCCCCTTGCCTCTCTCTTTCATCAATTATTTCAGAAAGGGCCTTTTCACCAACATTCTTTATCACAAGAAGCCCAAATCTTATTGATTCATTCTCAACTTTGAAGTAGACGTCTGACTTATTGATATCAGGAGGCAAAATATTAATGCCTTTAGATTTTATTTCATATAGAATTTGAGTTAGTTTGTCCTGGTTATCAATATAAGAGTTAAGAATCGCAGTAAAGTATTCTCTTGGATAATGAGCCTTGAGATAGGCAGTTCTATAGGCAATAGTAGCATAGCAAACCGCATGAGCTTTATTAAACCCATATCCTGCAAAATATTCAATAAGATTAAAAACATCCTCTGCAATGTTCTTGCTTATTCCCTTCTGCATTGCCTTTTCAACAAAAGTACCTCTCTGTGCCTGCATTATTTCAGGTATCTTTTTGCCTATAGCTTTTCTGAGAGTGTCTGCCTCAGCAAGCGTATACCCTGCGAGCGTATTAGCAATCTGCATTACTTGCTCCTGATAAACTATAATACCATAAGTACCTTTTAGGATAGGCTCAAGGCTTGGATGAGGGTATTTGACCTTAGTAACACCCTTTTTTCGATTGATGTAATCATCAATACCGCCTGCCTTTATCGTGCCTGGCCTGTATAATGAAACCACAGCAGTGAGGTCGTCAATGCTCTCAGGTTGCACACCTTTAAGCACTTTGCGCATTCCACTGCTTTCCAGCTGAAACACGCCAACAGAGTCTCCCTGCTTTAACATTGCAAATGTTGCCTCATCGTTTTCAGGAATTGTTCTAAGGTCAATATCAATCCCAGTCTTCCTAAGAGATTCCACCGTATCCTGCATTATAGTAAGGTTCTTAAGCCCTAAGAAATCCATTTTAAGTAATCCTATGTGCTCTACTACATCCTTATCAAATTGCGCAATTATAGAATTATCTTTGTCTTTTTGAAGCGGCACATACTCAGTCAGTGGTGCATCACCTATTACAATGCCAGCTGCATGTGTAGAGAAATTTCTTACTACTCCTTCTAATTTAAGAGAAATTTCAAAAAGCTCTTTGTATTTAGGGTCCTGTGAGCTACTTTTCAAATCAGCGATAGTAGAAATGGCGTCTCCTAGTGACATTCCCATAGGAATTAGTTTTGCAAATCTGTCCATTTCACCATAAGTAAACCCAAGCGCTCTTCCGACGTCTCTTATTACAGCTCTTGCTTCCATCCTGCCAAATGTAGCAACTTGTGCCACATGGTCTTCCCCATATTTATTTCTCACGTACTCGATAACCTTATCGCGACCTCTGTCACTGAAGTCAATATCAATGTCGGGCATTGAGATGCGTTCAGGATTCAGAAAACGTTCAAAGAACAATTGGTATTTTATTGGGTCGATTTCGGTAATGTGAAGTGAGTAAGAAACTATACTTCCAGCAGCAGAGCCTCGCCCAGGGCCAACAGGAATATTATTTTTCTTTGCCCAGTTTATAAAGTCCTGTACTATCAAAAAATAATCAGTGAAACCCATTTTTTCAATAACATCAAGCTCAAAGCGGGCTCTCTTCTCAAGTTCCTCCAGATTATCTTTGTACAGCTCTTTCAGGCCCGCAAAGGTTAATTGCTCAAGGAGCTTATTATTTTCTTCCTGGTTCCATTCTTTGCCATCTTCAGTAAAATGCGGCAAATGATAAGTTGAGAAATCCATTTCCACATTGCACATATCCTTAACAATCTGAGTATTGTCAACTGCATCTGGCATTTCTTTGAAAGCTTCTCGCATCTCCTGCTCTGACTTCACATAAAACTCCTGGGTTTCAAAACGCATTCTCTCTGGGTCGTCTACATTTGAGAGTGTTTGCACGCACAAGAGTATATCATGCGCTTTTGCATCTTCTTTCGTAAGGTAGTGTGCGTCATTAGTAGCCACAAGTGGAATCCCCTCGTCTTTTGAAAGCTCCAACATTCCCTTAATAACTTTAAACTCATCTTCAATTCCATGATTTTGAACTTCAAGAAAAAAATTGCCCTTTCCAAAGATATCAAGGTATCTATATAAAGCTTCTTTGGCTTCCTTCTTTGTTGCTTTTAAAATCTTTTGAGCAATTTCTCCTTGAATGCATGAACTCATTGCAATTAAGTTTTCATGGTACTGTTCAAGTATCTTGTAATCTACTCGAGGCTTGTAATAGAAGCCGTCTATATAACTCTTAGAAACTATCTTTAATAAGTTCCTGTAACCTTCATTGTTCTTTGCTAAGAGAATAAGATGAAACCTATCGCTTTCTCTATCTTTTACCTCGATGCCATTCGGAGCAACGTAAGTTTCCACACCGATGATCGGCTTAATATTTGCTTTCTTCATAGTCGAGTAAAAGTCAACTACTCCATACATACTTCCATGGTCAGTTATTGCAACGGAATCCATACCAAGTTCTTTAATACGCTCTGCTAACAAATTGATTTTATTAAGTCCATCCAAAAGGCTGTATTCTGTGTGAAGATGAAGATGAGTAAAAGACATAATTACCTCCTAGTTATATCAAGAAAAACTCTAAGGTTTGTTTTAAGAGGGTCTGAATCAACAGAAATAGAAACAGATTCAACAAACTTATCCTTAATGCCCACAATATATTTCTCACTTACAGGCCTATCTTCAAACGCTTTAGTAGAAATAAAACCAATTGTTCCAGAACTGCCATCATAACTAATGCGAACGTTTTCTGCACTTGCAGAGAGCAGTATCTGAGTCATCAATTTTTTGCTTTCGATAAATTCCTGGACTGTATTAATTGCAAACAAAAGAGCCTGAGATTTTTCACTATCTTCAACTTCTGTGTTACCAATGTACAGCTTGCCTTTATCAAGCGTATAGTCAATATTTGTATCAGAAATTTCAACTACTTTTTTGCTACTTACCTTGCCATTAAGCGTTGAGTTGCTAAGGTTAACACCATTCAAAGAGCCACTTAAGTCAATTTTGAAGTCGAAATTTTGTGTGTCCTCAGGAAATGAAATCGAATTGAGAAGCCCAATTATTTGCTGTTCATCTGGCTTCATAAAAGCATCAAGAGTGTTTTTGCCTTCCTTAACATCTGTCATGGTTGAGAAATCTTTAAAATACTTATTTGTTAGAAGAATCGAATGCTCTCCTACAGATAGGGGCGATATTACTATTACAAGCGGTTCGAAAGAGAAATTTTCTACAGCAGAAAATGTTATAGAATTAGAGCTTACATAATCATAGTTAGCATCATCAAGGAAAATTTTTTCTCCGACTACGTTTGTAGAAATTTCGAGATATGCCCTGGGGGTTAAAACGATTTTTGTATCTTTCAAATCTTTTCCAACATTAATCTCTGCATCATAATAACCAGGAACTCTTACGGTATGTTGTCCTGGGAGTATGTCTATTTTGCCAGAATTAATTGCAACATTCTTTCCATCTACAGTGCAACTTTTTGCATATAGAGTCCCAAGTGCATTTACCTTATCGGAGAGCTCTATCTGAACAGTATGCCTTCCGCATCCAAGCACGGGAACAGAAGCAAAAATAAATATAAAAACACCTAATAAAATTTTTTTCACACACTGATTTTATACCTTTTGATTTTTTTTGCAAAAGGCCAGACTTTTTGATAATTACACAGCTTTTGAACAAGCTTTAATTTCGGTTATAATTGGTTAGCTCTAACAAAACACGCCTAAATGGAAATGCCCTTTAAAACAAATTTCTATAGACGATTTTAGCGTAATATACTTTGTATTATAATTAAATAAAGAAATAAATATAGGAGGTAGTATGAAATGTTGAAACTAAAAGAAGTTGAAGAATGCCTCTACCCTCATAGTATAGAAGAAGCAGCCTTGATGTTGCAGGAAAGAGATGGCAGGGCACGGGTAGTTGGAGGCGGTCTGCACCTTACGGTTTTCCCAAACCCATCAATAAAGACTCTTGTTTTTCTTAATAATTTGAACCTAAATTACGTAAGAGAAACTCAATCAACAATAGCAATTGGGGCAACAACCACAATCTCATCACTTGCAGAATCTCAACCAATTATAACCTACCTTAACAAGACAGTGAAAAATGTTTTAGACAGTATTGCCTCGGAGTTACTTAGAAATCAAATTACAATTGGCGGGTCTGTAGCACAAAGAGAGCCCTATTCTGACATAACAACGCTTCTTATGGCGCTGAATGCAGAAATAACTCTAAACGACGGCAACAAAGACTCACAAGTAAATATTAATGACTTTTATGCATCGCGTTTCAGAGAAATGTTATCAACGTCGATAATCAAAGAAATTCAACTCAAGAAGTATGATAACTCTTACAAATTTGGTATGAATAGATACGTTAGAAATGCTACTGACATCCCTTTAATGAACCTTGCAATTCTGTCAAAAATTCAAAACGGCATTCTTGAAGAAAACAAAATTATTATGGGATCCAGGCCTGGACCTTCGGTCGAATTCGCCAAAGGAGAGGAATACCTGAAAAGTCGAGCTCTAAACGATGCCCTGGCAGATGAATTTGGAGCTTTCACTTCCCAGAATGCTGATGTTGAAGGGGACGTCAGAGTGAGCAGAGAGTACAGAGCGAAAATTGCAGATGTCTTTTCGCGCAATATACTAAAAGCATTTATGGAGGAATGAGATGAAAGTTAAATATACAATAAACGGAGAAGTCAAGGAATTCGAGATTAAAGAAGGGGAAGTCCTTCTTGATGTGCTCAGACGTTACGGCTACACAGAGGTAAAAGGCAATTGTTATATGGGTACATGTGGTGCCTGTGCAGTACTAATAAATGGAACACCAAAGACAAGCTGCACGACGCTTGCTGCACAAATAGACGGTGCTACAATAACGACGGTAAAAGGCATAGGGACCATTATGAATCCCAGCCCTTTGCAAAAGGCGTTCGTTGAAAAAGGCGCAGTTCAATGCGGTTTTTGCACTCCTGGGACAATAGTTTCGGCTTATGCACTGCTTCAGAAAAATCCTGACCCAACAGACGAAGAAATAAAAAAGTCAATAGACGGAAACCTATGCCGCTGCACTGGGTATGTCCAGCAGATTGAAGCCATAAAGTACGCCGCACAACTTATGAAAGGAGGTAAGAAAGATGAGTAATTTTGATACAGTTGGCAAAAGCGTTGACAAGATTGATGCAATGGCTCTTGCAACAGGACAGCCATTATTCACTGACGATGTTGCACTGCCTGGCACACTTCAGATTAAATTGCTATATTCGCCACACCCACATGCTGTAATCGAAGATATCGATGCAAGTGAAGCTATGAAGCTTTCTGGTGTACTGATGGTGCTAACGTATCAAAATACTCCACAAGTGCTCCACACAACAGCAGGACAGGGATGGCCAGAACCTTCTCCTTATGATACGTGCATGTTCAACAAAAAAATGCGTTTTGTCGGTGATAGAGTTGCTGCCGTTGTTGCTGAAACAGAAGAGGCGGCCACAGCTGCCTTAAAGCTTATCAAGGTTAAATACTCGTTACTTCCAGCAATTCTTGATGCTGAAGAGGCTATGAAAGAAGGCGCCCCAGTAATCCATGATGAAGAAGGAATAAGTGGAGCGTACGACCCAAAAAAGAACATAGTTGCACACGTCGAAGTGAGAGCAGGAAACATCGAAAAGGGTTTTGCCGAATCAGATGTTGTTGTTGAAAACACCTTTGAGACACATTACGCACAGCACACTCCCATAGAGCCTCATGAGACTCTTTCTTATCTTGACGAGTATGGAAGAATTGTTATACGCACTTCAACTCAGGTACCTTTCCATGTGCGTAGAATTGTGGCTCAATCTCTTGAAATACCTGTGCAGAAAATAAGAGTAATAAAACCAAGAATTGGTGGAGGATTTGGAGCAAAACAGGAGATAATTCTTGAAGAAATATGCGCTTTTGTAACGCTGAAAACAGGACGTCCTGCAAGAATGGTATACTCAAGAGAGGAAGAGTTCATATCGGCAAGAACAAGACACCCTATGAAAATTACTGTTAAAATCGGAGCAAAAAAAGATGGAATGATAAATACCATTAAAATGTACGCATTGAGCAATACAGGAGCCTATGGAACTCATGGTCTCACGGTAGTTTCAAATGCTGGTTCAAAAACCCTTCCTTTGTATAACAAAGCTCCTAACGTTGAATTTGTTGCAGATGTAGTATATACGAATCTACCAATTTCTGGGGCATACAGAGGATACGGTGCAACACAGGGTTACGCATCTCTTGAGCAGACAATTGATATCCTTGCAGAAAAATTAAACATTAGCCCTTTAGAAATAAGACTTAAGAATCACATAAGAAAGGGCGAGACTTCTCCTATATTCCAGGCCCTTGGAGAAGGAAGAGAAGGAGTAACACAGTACATTCAGAGCGAAGCGATTGATAAGCTTATTGAGCTTGGAGCTAAAGAAATTGGATGGTACGAAAAATGGGGAAAGAAGAATAGAAACGGCTCAAAAGTACGTGGATTAGGAATGTCACTTCACATGCAAGGCTCAGGCATACCCCTTGTGGATATGGGAGCAGCTTCCATAAAACTTAACGAAGATGGTTCTGTCAACGTGCTATACGGTGGTACGGATATTGGTACTGGTCTCGATACTGTTTCAGCGCAATTAGTTGCAGAGACACTTGGAATAAAAACCGAGCAAGTAATCGTTTATCCTTCAGATACAGATATGACTCCTTTTGATGTTGGTGCATACGCTTCAAGCGGCACTTACATATCTGGAGGAGCAGTTTTAAATGCTGCTATAAAACTACGCGAGCAAATCGAAGAAGTAGCAAAAGAAATGTTTGGTGAATTTGATACAAAGGAATTCGTCTTCAAAGATGGAATGGTTGAAAGCAAAAAAAGTGGTAAGTCAGTAACGCTATCAGAAATAGCTTATCAAACACTTTATGTCAAAAACCACCATCAGATAATGGCAGTGAGTTCATTTGTTTCTCCATATTCACCGCCGCCTTTTGCCGCTCATTTTGTTGAAATAGAAGTGGATGAAGACACTGGTATTGTGACTCCTATTAAATATGTTGCAGCAGTTGATTGCGGAGTCCCATTAAATCCAGAACTTGCCAAGGGACAAGTCATTGGAGCTGTAGTAAACGGAATTGGCTATGCTCTTACTGAGGAATACAAATTCGGAGAGAACGGCAAAATGCTAAATCCAAACTTTATGGAATACAGAATACCTTCTTCAAGAGATATCCCTGAAATAGTGCCAATCCTGGTGGAAACATACGAACCTACCGGTCCATATGGAGCAAAATCAGTCGCAGAGATTGGAATAAACGGACCAATACCTGCAATTGGAAACGCAATTTATGACGCACTTGGTGTAAGAATGCATAAATCTCCTTATACGCCAGAGCGGGTCTTGAAAGCCGTACAGGAGAAGAAGTAACTAATTTTTCACCATAACATTAGTTGATTAAAAACAGAGGGTAAAATTACCCTCTGTTCCAGTTTATTTAAATAAAATTCGCATCAAGTATTGTTATCACAATTATCCATAGAGAAAACCACCCAATGAACAAGCTTTAATAAAATCAAGAGAAGTTCTAATTATGTCGATTATCATCTTTATACTTTTTCAGCAACAATTGCGCAGTTGGGGTCCCAGCAATGCCACCAATTCCGGTCTCCTTTAGAGCAGCAGGCATAGTTTCTCCTATGCGTTTCATAGCTATTATAACTTCATCAAAAGGTATAAGAGTCCTTATGCCAGCGAGTGCCATTTCGGCAGAAGATATAGCATTAAATGTGTTGGCTACATTTCTCTTTATACAAGGAATCTCAACATACCCTCCAATAGGGTCACACACAAGACCAAGGATATTTTTCATTGCAAATGCAGCTGCACTTTCTATTGTATCAACATCGTCAGTAAACATTGATACAATAGCTCCTGCTGTCA
Source organism: Caldisericaceae bacterium (assembly GCA_049967855.1). Taxonomy (GTDB): domain Bacteria; phylum Caldisericota; class Caldisericia; order Caldisericales; family Caldisericaceae; genus JAIMJY01. The sequence goes on along the minus strand of JBMFRX010000002.1, from coordinate 55,606 downwards.
TCGACGAAGCAGAACCAATTTCAGCCTGACAACCGTGCCTTGACCCAGAAAGGCTTGCTTGGTTCTTGATTACCTCCCCAATGCCACCAGAAACAAAAAGAGCCTCTATGATTTTATCCTCTGAGATTCTTTTGTGATCAGCCACCGTCAAAAGCGCTCCTGGCAGCACACCACAAGCACCGGCAGTAGGTGCTGCAACTATCCGCCCCATACATGCGTTCATTTCAGATACCGCTAACGTTCTAAAAATGATCTCTGTGAACTCCTTTGAAATTAGTAGATTTTCAACATTGCTAGAGAAATCAAGCATACTCTTTGCCCAACCATTAACAAACCCTGTGCGTGATGTATTTTTATGGCTTAGCCCAGCCTCAATGGATCCCCTCATAGCAGAAAGAGTATTCTGCATTCTCTCGATTACTTTTTCCTCAGGAACATTTAGATTAAGAGCTTCGTAAGCTATCAGGAATTTGCCAATACCAAGCCCGCTTTCTGAAACTTGCCTTTTCAAATCAGAAAATGTCTTAAACTTTATCTTCATTAGATTGACCTCTCCAAAATTATGACTTCTTTTATGCTTTTATTCTCCTTAATTAACTTAATTTCATCAGGTGGAAAGTCTCTATCAAGTTTAAATACTGCAAGCGATTCACCCCTTGAAGAATCTCTCTCTACTTCCATTTTTGCAATATTAATGCCGTTTACGGAAATTATACTGGCAACATAGGCTATAACACCAGGTACATCAAACGAAAAAATCATTAGAACTGGATGTTTAAATGAAAGACTCACGTCATATCCATTTATATTTATGATACTAACTTCTCCACCACCTATCGAATTACCCACGATATCATACAAGCCTCTACTGCTGTGGAAAATAAGCTCTGCACAGTTTTCAGGATAATTTTCATTTTCCCCTTTCCAATTAATCTTGAAATTCAGGTTCTTCGACTTTGCAATCTCAAAGGAATCAACTATTTGCTTATCGTCAACACCAAAACCAAGAATTCCAGCAATTATTGCAATATCTGTTCCGTGACCCCTGCCTGTCTCGGAAAAAGAATTAAAGAGGTTAACCTCGACTGAATCAAAGTTACCTCCAGCTATTCTTGATGCAAAGTACCCAATTTTTACAGCCCCAGCTGTATGTGAGCTTGACGGCCCAATCATAATTGGACCAATAATATCAAATATTCCCATATTCCTCCTATAAAACCAAATCTTCCATAATATCTGTTATTGAAACGCAATCCTATAAAACTGACCGAGTAATATTATTTAACCTTCTAAAGTTATTTCTCAGTAAATCCTGAAAAAACTTCTCCATAATTATAATCTAGTCCGTATTCTCCAAGCACCTGAGCTATCTTTTTGACTGCAACGAAGAGCTCATCCTCTGTTACACTACCCATATGCCCCATTCTAAAAGCTTTACCCTGAAGCTCTGCTAAAGCTCCCGCAACAACAACGCCTTTTTTATACAATCTGTCTCTGAAATCCAAATCGTTTACCCCTTGAGGGTACCTGAATACAGACAATGTGGGTGCAGGATTCTTGCTCACAAGCTCAAATCCCATTGAAGACATTGATCTTCGAACAAGCTTAGCAAGTTTGTAATGCTTATCAATGTAATTACTCAGTCCAAAAGTAACAATATCATTCAGTGATTTATTCAAAGCATACACCATATTCACGGCTGGCGTTGCAAAATACTTGTGTGGGTCCTCCATAACAGGAAGCCAGCGTAAGATGTCTCCATAATAAGTTCTAACTTTCTGCACAGATTTCCTTTTCTCAATAGCCTTTTCAGAGAACGCAAGCATAGTCAAGCCTGGCGGCACTGCAATAGCTTTTTGAGAGCCAGTAAATATGACATCTATCCCCCAATCATCAAATTTCTCACTGACTCCACCTGCTGCGCAAACTGCATCAACTACAATAAGAGTAGAAGGAGAGACTTCGCGTATAGACTTTGCAATTAGCTCCAAATCAGCGAGTGTTCCAGTTGAAGTATCAACATGAGTAATGGTGACTGCATCGTAATGCTTAGACTTAATGGATTTTTCAATGTCATTTATCGGCACAGTACAGCCGGTAGGAGCTTTCAAATAGTCCGCATTTACGTTTAATGCCTTGGCAATGTCTATAAACCTATCGCCAAAGTATCCGTGTGATACAACCAGCAAGTTTTCATCATCTTTGAGAATATTTGTTAAAGCTATCTCCATGCCAAGAGTTCCAGAACCTGCAACAACAAAAGGATAACCACTTGCCGCACCAAATACCAACTTAGTTTTTGAGAGCGTATCTGACATAATCCTGACAAACCTCTCATCAGTGTGAGAAATTGTCTCCTGAGAGAGAGCAGCGAGTACTTCAGTGCTTACAGGTGTTGGACCTGGAATCAAAAGTAATTCTTTCATCTCTACCTCCTATCAAAAAAGGGATTCTTCCCAGACACGCTTAAAGGAATACCATATGCAATTTTAACATCTTCGCCGAGTAATTTAACATTTACTGCAGCTCTCCCGATAGAGTACATAACTCTATTGTCAACTCTCAAGTCTGCTGCAACTGATACTGCTGAACCAATAGCAATTCCAAGATCAACTGCAGAAGACAAGTGGTTATTCAGGTCTTCTCCCTTTGAATCATCAAAACCATGAGCTTCCCCTTTGAGCCTTGTGCCTATGAGCACTACAACCCTGCCATCAATGTTAGAGGCGTCTCTCACAAAGTACTGAAGATTTTTCTGTTCACCAAAGCGCCTCATTTCATCTTGAATTAATTTAAGTTCATCGCCATAAACAATCGCGGTCACTATAAAGTCTCGCCCATTTGCTTTTGGCGCTGTCCTTGCTGCAACACATATCTTCTCAGCAAGCTCAATTAATACTGAATTATCCTTCTCTGGTTCTAATTTGAACATTTTGCTAAACCCCTTTTATAAAACCGCCATCTACAGGCAGGGTAATGCCAGTAATATAAGAGGCATTCTCAGAGCATAAAAAAGCAACTGTCGAAGAGAATTCTTCTACTGTTCCAATTCTACCCATTGGGATGCTATTTACCATACCATTTTCCGCCTCTTGAAATGAGATTCCCTCTTTTTCCGTGCGTGCCTTAAGCAGGTTTTCGACTCTTTCCGTCATAGTATAGCCTGGGGCTATCGAATTTGCAGTGATTCCAAAAGGGGCAAGAGCATTTGAAACTGATTTCACAAATGCTACAACGCCTGCACGTGAAACGTTAGATAAAATTAAGTTGTCCAGGGGCTGTTTAACACTGATTGAAGTTGATGCAACAATGCGTCCCCATTTTTGTTCCTTCATATAAGGCACTATAGCATATACAGCATATATTGTACTCATAAGGTTAAGTTGAACTGCCTCCAGGTAGTTTCCAGGACTGACATCAAAGAATCCTCCAGATGGCGGGCCTCCTGCATTGGCGAATAGTATATGTACAGTTCCAAATTTATTTATTGTCTTGAGAACTGCGTCTTTAACTTCGATTTCTTTAGTAACATCAGCAACAATAGAAAGAATTGTACGCCCTGTTTTTGCCTCAATTTCCTCTTTTGCTTTTTCAAGGTTGGAAGCATTATGCGCAACAATTGCAATGTCTGCCCCTTCCTCTGCAAGTTTGAGAGCAACACTTTTCCCTAGACCCTTGCTTCCTGCCATAACAAAAGCAACTTTACTGCTCAATCCCAAATCCATACTTTCACCCCCTAAAGATATTTTACAATAGAGAATTAAACATTATTTCATTCTTAAAAACATCCTCAATAAAAACAGTCTGCCCATTTTGAAGAAGCTCCATTTGAATTCCTATCTTTTCAGCATAAAGGCTCACTGTAGACGACGCCAAAGCAAAAGTATAATCGTTTTTGTACGTGAATATTTTTGTGTAATCAAAGTCTTTTTTTGAGTAAGCCGTAAGAAAGGCTTTTTGCTTATTGTCAACTGTCCTAAACATTGATATTACATTGAGAGTTGACTCCACATACTGCAGAGAATTTTTGAAGAAATCAAACACAAAACCAGACTCCAATTTTTCAATTTTTCTTGACAACAGCAACCCAAGAATATATGAATCTGTCAAATCATTATCGGAAGCAATTCCAACATCAGATTCAAGTTTATCCTTGCTGAGTGTTCCATTATGCATTAAGTAAAAGGAACTGCCTGCCTTGGTTGAAAAGTGGAACGGATGAACATTAAACAAGTTTACACTTCCCGCCGAAGCTTTTCTTGAGTGGATGCCAAGCGCAAATTTATCAAGTTGTCCTAAGGTGCTCTTCAAAACATTTATGTCTTCACTGGATTCGAATACTGGCTTAATGCTTTTAAAAGAAAATTCCTTGCGCTTACCATTATGCACTCCAAAGATAACGTATCCAAATCCATCGCCATGCTGAATCGGACCATCTTTGCCCAGAACATCATTTTCGGAAGCCTCAACAAAACTATCTATAAAATAATTAGCAATTGCAAGGCTACCATTGTTGCCCGAAAGATAGAGTATTCTACACATAAAGCCTCCTTAAATCATAAATATTATACCACTTAGTTTTGTAAACTATAATCCATTTTGCAATTTCAAAAGAATCAATATAATTACTTAAATTAGAGTAATAAGGCGGGTGTGGTGATGATAGGAACAATTGTTAATGTGGCAACAGTGATCGTCGGGAGCAGCCTTGGTATATTGCTTCAGGGTAAACTATCAGAGCGATTCAAACAAATAGTGCTTCAGGCTATTGGCCTTTTCACAATTCTAATCGGAATAACAATGGTTGTTAAGTCTCAAAATTTAATAGAGATTTTCATATCCCTGATTGTTGGTGGAATCACAGGAGAAGCCTTACGTCTTGACTCAAGGTTAGATAGCACTATGGAAAGCATTAAGAACCGCATATCACCTAATTCTCCGCATTTTGTTGAAGGTTTCATTACCGCAACTTTAGTATTTTGCGTAGGGGCTATGACCGTGGTAGGTTCAATACAGGAAGGACTTACTGGAGATGCCACTCTCCTCTATACAAAATCAATAATGGATGGTATCACTTCACTCACACTTGCTTCAGGGCTTGGAATAGGAGTTATGCTTTCGGCTGTTTCTGTTCTTGTAATCCAGGGAAGTCTAACACTTCTTGGAAGTCATTTGCAGTTTCTAACAAGAGATATTTATATAAATAATCTGACGGGATTAGGAGGAGTACTTATAATTGCCATAGGATTTGAGCTTCTTTCAATAAAGAAAATGAAGGTGCTCAATCTGCTTCCGTCTCTGGTTTATCTTCCAATAGTAATATATCTTTTCGAGTTACTTAGGTTTTGAACATCTTGTGCGTCCTGCGAGAATTTCTTGTGCAAAACTTCATATTCGATATTTAAAAGCGTCATACTGATGCTAAAAATATCATAAATTGTCAGCATTGAATTAAACTTATACACAGGCACTTGTGGATATTGTGGATAACTAAGTTCTGTTTGGAAAACAGACGGGAATTTGATTCTTAGCTTCCTAGTTTATGTTAAATAACATATTAAAAAACAATTCTCACTTATAATATTTTGCTAAAACGTAATGCGAAATTATTCTAGAGCAATTTAGCAGTATCGAAAAACCTCTCAGAAAAATCTACATTCTTCTACGATGGAAGTACAGAATAAAAGGCATAAAGTAGCAATATATCTAAACTGCTTGCTTTATGCCTGAAACCTATAAACTCAAAAATTAAATTGCTGCTAATTCTCTTTTGTCTGAGAAGCAACCTTCTCTGCGGCTGCTTTTACGGTAGCTTCATCTGCAAGATAATAGTGTTTTAAAGGCTCCATATTTTCATCAAACTCGTAGATAAAAGGTATACCAGTAGGAATATTCAAACCAGTGATTTCTTCATTAGAAACATTGTCAATATATTTCACGATTGCTCTAAGACTATTACCATGGGCTGAGACAATAACTCTTTTGCCCTCTTTGATTTTCGGAACTATGACATTTTCCCAATAAGGGACAGCCCTTGCAAGAGTATCCTTGAGCGATTCGCTTAAAGGAAGCTCATTTGTTGTTAAGTCACTATACCTGCTATCGAAGGCGGGATTTCGAGGATCTGATGGTTCGAGTTTTGGGGGTGGAACATCATAAGACCTTCTCCAAATCAAAACTTGCTCCTCCCCATACTGCTTTACCATTTCTATCTTGTTTAAACCTTGTAATGCTCCATAATGCCTCTCGTTTAATCTCCAACTTTTAAATTCGGGGATCCACATCAAATCCAAGTCTTCAAGCATAATCCACAACGTCTTTATAGCCCTCTTTAAAACAGATGTGAAAGAGATATCAAATGTTAAACCTTGCTTTTTAAGCAAATCTGCAGCAAAATGGGCTTCGTCAAGACCTTTTTGAGACAAGTCAACATCGGTCCATCCGGTGAAACGGTTTTCCTTGTTCCACTCGCTTTCACCATGTCTAACAAAAACAACTTTGAAGTTATTCATTATTACCTCCTGAATTCTTTATATAGAGGACCAGCATCTGAATGTCAGCTGGCCTAACTCCTGAAATTCTCATTGCCTGGCCAAGCGAAGCAGGCTTTATTTGGGCAAGCCGTGTTCTTCCTTCCTTTGAAAGAGATGGCACCAAATTATAGTCCAAATCATTAGGAATGAGAAAATCATCGAGCCTTGCGAACTCCTTTGCTTTACTTGTTTCACGCGCAATGTATCCTGCATATTTTGCCTCAGTTTCTACAATTTCAAGTATTTCATCGGGATAACCTGCGAACCTTGGGTCAAGTTGCTTAAGGCTATCTTTAGTGAAGTCCTGCCGTCTGAGCAGCTCAAAAAGCTTCATAGGTTGACTTATTTCCTGGATTCCAAGCTCTTTCAGTTTCTTGGCTGTCTCGATGTTTGGAGTCAGAAGTTTTAGTTCAAGCGCCTCGCGCACTTCAGAAATCATACGTTCCTTCTCAAGAAATATTGCGTATTTGTCCTCTTCTATAACTCCCAATTCATAACCTTTTCTTGTAAGACGTAAGTCAGCGTTGTCTTCTCTCAGAAGAAGTCTATACTCACAATGAGACGGGGTAATTCTATATGGCTCAAATAATTCTTTTGTAAGAATGTCGTCAGTCATTACGCCTAAGTATCCTTCGTTTCTCTTTATTACAAAAGGCTCTTTCCCCTGGACTTTTAATGCAGCGTTGATTCCTGCAAGCAGTCCCTGTCCTGCTGCTTCATCATAACCAGTGCTTCCGTTGGGTTGTCCCGCTATGAAAAGCCCTTCAATGACTTTAGTCTCATAGTTCAGACTGAGCTGTGTTGGAATAACGTAATCGTAATCAATAACATATGCTGGTCTTATAATATCGACATTTTCCAGGCCTGGGATAGTCTGCAAGAGCTCTACCTGATAAGGGTAAGGCATCGACATATACATTCCCTGCATATATATTTCATTAGTATTAAATCCCTCTGGTTCAAGGAAAAACTGGTGGCGAATTTTGTCAGGGAACCAACGAACCTTTTCCTCCATAGAGGGGCAGGTACGCGGGCCTGTCTTGACCATAATACCCATCACTGAAGGTGAGAGGTTCATATACTTTCTGGTTACTTCAATAGTCTTTTCATTAGTCCAACCAAGATAAGAAGAAATTTGCCCTTCATAAACCTTCGGCTTATTCCAAAAAGAGAAATGCAGAGGAACAAAATCGCCCTTTTCCTCTTCAAACTTCGAAAGGTCTATGCTTCTTTTGTCAATCCTCGGCGTGGTTCCCGTATTAAAACGACTCATTCTGAATCCGAGTTCCTTCAGGTTGTCAGAAAGAGAGTTTGAAGGTGGTTCTGACCAGCGTCCTGCAGGAGCCGACCATGTAGAAATATAAATTCTTCCTTTGAGGTATGTGCCAGCCGTTAGCACAACAGCATCTGCATAAAATTCTGTATTGTCTGCAGTTACGATACCTTTTACTCTATCAGCTTCAACAATGAGTCTGTCAACAGTTCCCTGCCTAAGGTGCAAGTGGTTTTGATTTTCAACTCTTCTTTTCATTCCAAGAGAATACTGCCACTTGTCTGCCTGTGCCCGCAAACTCCATACTGCCGGACCACGTGACATGTTAAGCATTTTAATCTGAGTGAGAGTTTCATCTGTATTCAGTGCCATTGCCCCGCCAAGCGCGTCTATTTCACGGACCACTTGAGATTTACCAGGGCCTCCTATCGACGGGTTGCACGGCATCCATCCAAAACTATCATTATCGATAGTGACAAGCAATGTCTCCACTCCCATCCTTGCAGAAGCAAGAGCAGCCTCAACACCCGCATGTCCACCGCCAACAACTATGACACCGTATATTCTAATATTCATAACAAATTATTATAAATGAAAATTCAAATTTACAAAAGGACGCTACGGGAATCAGCAACTTAAGGACAAGACAATAAATTCTCAAACACTATTTTATCCGCAAAAACATCTCCTGCTGTTTTAATATTGCTTCTTTATGTATAAAATTGTATTGATGTAGTCGGGTTCTTCAATATCTTTGAATTAGGCAATAAATGATGTGAAATTTCCAAACTTGAGTGAGAAGCAGATAATTTGGAGGAAAAAGTTACTATGCAGGATAAAATTGAAATGTATTTAGAGCTCATCATGAAAGCGCCAAAACGTGCAGTGACAATGTCACCACTCGAGAAACACGCTCTAATGAGCAAACATGTCGAGGAAGCAAAAATATATCTTCCGTATGTTAAGAGCGGTGATAAAGTACTGGATATTGGGACAGGCGTTGGGTTTCCAGGAATACCACTTTCAATTATGATGCCTTCGGCATCATTTTATCTTGTTGATAGGAAAAAGACCCATATAGACTTTCTAAGTCAGGTTAAAACTTATCTTGACCTTGAAAACGTTAAGCTTTTCAATATTGACGCAAATGATCTCAAAAAATTGAACGAGCATTTTGACGTTGTTTGCGCAAGAGCAGTCAACAGAATAAGAACTGTTCTTTCTTGGAGTTTGCCTGTTACCAAAGAAACCTCTCTTGTAGTTCTTGGCAAAAAGACAGAAATCTCTCAAGAGATTGAAGATGCTAAAAATCTGCCTTTTGAAATTCTTGAAATAGTCCCAGAAGATTTTGGACAACTTGTGGTTTACAAGAGAGCAGAGAAACAGAAACTAGAAGGTCATTGTAAATAATTGTTTTGTAATAATTTGAAATATAAATATAATATGTGCTATGAAAGATACAGAATTGAAAATATTGCTTAAGGAAAATAACCTTAAAGTAACAAAAACGAGGCTTGCAATTTATAATTACCTGAAAAACAATTATACACATCCGTCTATATATGAAATCTACAGCGGCGTAAAGAAAGAGTTGCCAGGTATAAGCTACGCTACCATTTATAACGTTGTTAACCTGTTTGTCAAAAAAGGTGTTGTTAAAGAGCTTGCAACAACAGAAAATAAGAAACGATATGATGGTAACACACAAGATCATGTACACCTAATTTGTTTAAAATGCGGCAAAATTCAGGATTTGCCATTTGACTTCTCTGATCTTCGAAAACTTGCAGAAGCCCAAGGATGGGAAATACAGGAAACATCTTTAAATATATACGGTTTGTGCAAAGACTGTAAGAACAAAAAGTAAAATGGATGCGTTAGCAGTTATCATAGCTGCCGTGGCATTAATTCTTTCGAGCCTAATAAAAGAAACTTATTTGAATGTTCTTGTTTATGTTTCTGTGGGAGTTGTTCTTATATTCTTTGGTCTGTTATACCCAAAACCGTTTGCACGTTTATTGCTGCGAGTTATTCTTGGCATACTTTTAATCATCTTTGTTTTTGTAAAAAGCTCAATAGCTATTGGAAGGTTACACACTGTAATCTCGGTTCTCATCGCAATACTCGCTTTATATTCGATACTCATAAAGAAATAGCAAAGCTGCGCCTGTAGCCCAACGGATAGAGCGACGGCCTCCGGAGCCGTAGATAGGAGTTCAATTCTCCTCAGGCGCACCAGTTACTCTTTGCTCTTTATAAAATAGGCGCTGAATGATTTTAGTTCTTTAAGTGGAGCTTCCACCTCCAGGACAAACCCTGTGGGTAGAACTCTTCTTGAAAGTATTCTTCCAAACTGCTCTAAAGAATTCAATACATCCACTCTGTCAGATGGGATGAAAATGTTTTCTCTTACGAGTGACTTGCCGAGCATTGATTCGATAGCACTTTTCAAATCCGAAATTCCATCTCCTTTGAGCGCTGAAACAAAAACCGCATCTTTGAATTTGCATTTTAGCTCATTCAACGTATCCTCAGAGACTTTATCTGTTTTGTTGAAAACATTAATTACTGGTATATCCTTCGCTCCAAGCTCTTCAACGGTTTCAGCAACAGTTTGCATTTTCTCAGGAAAGTTTGCATCTGAGATATCTGTTACGTTCAGAAGAAGCCAGGCATCAAGTATTTCTTCAAGAGTAGAATGAAAAGAATAAATGAGAGAGTGTGGAAGGTCTCTAATAAAACCAATCGTATCTATGAGTAAAACATGGAAATTATCTCCAAAATCAGTATCGCGTACAAGTGTGTCGAGTGTTGCAAAAGGCATATCCTCCACGTAAGCATCATTGACGGAAGAGAGCCTGTTCATAATGGTTGATTTTCCACTATTCGTGTATCCAACAATTGCTACAAGAGGTACTCCACTTTTCTTTCGCTTTTTTCTTCGTTCTTCTCTATTTTTCTTAATCACTTTCAGCTTGTCTTCCAATGATTGAATCCTTTTTTCTATATACCTGCGTTTAAGCTCAGTTTTTCTTTCCCCTGGACCTTTGAGCCCCATTAGTGAAGCAGTTTGCTGGTCAAGATTGGTGTCACTGTGCACTATTTCGGGCAATCGCATCTTTAGTTCTGACAGTTCAACCTCTATTTTCCCTTCAGCAGTTTTAGCACGTTTGGAAAAAATCATTAATATGAGCCTTGGTCGATCAATACAGGGAACTCCTATTTCGCGAGTCAAATTTTTAAGCTGAAGATACGTAAGCGAAGCATCTATGAAAACATAATTGGCAGCGGTTAGTCTAACAATTTGCTTTATTTCTTCTACTTTGCCTTTCCCGATGAAGTAGCCGAAATTAACATCTTTTATCACCTGACTTGTCTCAACAACAATCTCAAAGCTAAGAGTTTCTATTAGAAGCCTAAATTCGTTAAACAATTCCTCTGAAATTATTTTTCTCTGAGGCTCAATTGTTTCTACAAGAACTACTTTGCTACCCAATTAGCCAACCCTCTTTGGAAACAACAACCACGTGAGAACAGTGCTGAACACAGAAAGTAGAAAGGCTCCTAAAACCGCTGTTCCAAAAGATGTTATCGAAAAGCCTGGCGAAAGAAATGCTACTATCTCTATAACTATTCCATTTACAACAAAGATAAATAGGCCAAGCGTAAGTATAGTGAAAGGTATTGAAATTAGCATGAAAATGGGTTTTATAATTGTGTTTGCAATACCAAGCACTAATGCTGCAATGATAATTGAGACAGTGTTAGTGAAAACGAACCCAGGAACAACAAGGCTCACAAGATAAAAAGCCACCGAGTTAATAAACAATCCCCATATGAAACGTGACTTCATTTAACATCAACTCCTTTTTTTTGTTTGATTTATACTCTTGATATGCAATTTTGAAAAATAAGCTTTGGCAAATCTATGAGACTCATCTCTCACTTGCTGAAGCAACATAAGCTCCTTAGAACCTTTCTCTAACTTTATTGGTTCTTTACAACCCTCAACATATATAAGCTCTTCCTTCTTGGCAATAGAGGCAATGTCAACATCTACATTCAGGAACGACTTAACTTTGGAAGCTACGGCAAGTTGACCAAGCCCTCCATCAATTAAAAGTAAATCTGGTTTTGAGGAAGCAAAATTAGCGTCTTTTTCTTTGAAACGCCGCGCAAGTACTTCAAACATCATCCCATAATCATTAGGCTTATTGAAGAGACGAATTCGGAACTTCCTGTACTCTTTTTTCGATGGTTTTGCATTCTCAAAAACAACCATTGAGCCAACTGCAAACACCCCACTTACATTAGAAATATCATACCCCTCAATCCTTCTGGGAATGCGCGTAAGTCTAAGCAAATCCTTTATTGATAACATTAAATGCTCTTCAGCCAGTCCGTTGTGCTTCTCTAAATAGCTTAAAAGCTGAGTCTTAGCATTATCGTGTGCAAAGGAAAGTATATCTTTAAACAAAGCACCACGAGCTTTCAATAGAGATACCTTGCGACCTGTTTTTTCATAGATAAAATGCTCCAAAGAAACTCTATTTGGAATTGACAAGTCAAAATAAATCTTATCGGCCTGTGCATGAAAAGGATACATCATAATGAATTGCTGTATAATCTCTCCTTTCGTATCATATTTTGGAGTATTGATTATGAAAGGATAGGATGCAAGAACTCTGCCGCTACGAACGCTCACCTTTACAACACAAGAAAGCTTTTCACCAACTTCCATTGCAAACACATCGAAAGAAACATTTTGATTGACAACTACGCGTTGTTTTTCCATCAGAGACGCAATGCTTTTCAGTTCGTCACGGTAAATAATAGCCTCTTCAAACTTCATATTATTTTTTGCTTCGTCAAGTAATGAATTTAGTTGTTTTATTACGCCATTTGTTTCGCCATTTAGAAAACGTTTAAGCGAATCTACAATCGTTGCATATTCCTTTTCACTAATCTTGTTGGCACAAGGAGCAGTGCACAAACCTATGTGATATGCAAGGCAAGGAGTGATAGGCTTCTTGTCGTTGATTTTGACATTGCAAGTCCTGACAGGAAAAATTTTGCGAATAGCTTTAATAGTAAGGTCAACTGCACGACCGTAAGGAAAAGGTCCAAAATAAAAGCCATTTTCTCCTCTGATATGGTAAACTTTCATCATGCGCGGATACTTCTCATCCGTTATTTTAATATAAGGATAGTTCTCGTCATCTACAAGCCTTATATTATAGTGAGGTAGATATTTCTTGATTAGGTTGTTTTCGAGCAACAATGCTTCGTCCTGTGAAGAGGTGACAATGAATTCAACAGTAGCTATGTTAGAAGACAGAGCCGCCGTCTTGGGATCATGAGGATGCCTGTAAGAGGCAACTCTGTGCTTGAGTGATTTAGCCTTACCTACATAAATAATCTTCCCGCTCAGGTCCTTCATTAAATAAACACCTGGAACAGCGGGAAGAAAAGTTAGTTCTTCTGGGAATTTTAGACTATTTTGCATAGTCTATATATCTTGTCTCACGAACCACTGTCACTTTTATTATTCCAGGATATACCATCTCCTGCTCAATTTTTTTGGCAATGTCGTGAGAAATTTTAAACGCCTCCTCTTCGTGAATCTCTTCAGGATTGACAATTATTCTTATTTCTCTGCCTGCCTGTACAACAAAAGCCTTCTTAACTCCTTGAATAGAAGATGCAATCTTCTCGAGCTCTTCCATTCTTTTAATGTAAGTTTCAAGGTTCTCGCGACGAGCTCCAGGACGAGTTGCGGATAACGTATCTGCAACCTGGATTATTGCGTCAAGGACAGTTTCTTGCTTAATATCGTTGTGGTGTGCCTGAACTGCATGCACAACAGCTTCATTCTCGCCAAGCTTCCTCAGTATATCTCCACCAACAATAGCATGAGGGCCTTCACTTTCTGCGGTAATTACCTTTCCAACATCGTGCAGGAGACCCGCTCTTTTTGCAAGCACAACATTCTCACCAAGTTCCTCTGCAATGATCCCTGCTATTACAGCTACTTCAAGAGAGTGTTGCAATAGATTCTGTCCATAACTTGTTCTGAATTTCATCTGTCCAATTAGCTTCTTAAGTTCTGTATTAAAGCCAAAGAGAGAGATACTTGAAAGTGCATCATCTGCTTCTTTTATTAAGGCAACTTCAAGTTCCTTTTCTGCTTCCTGCGCAAATTCCTCAATCCTTGCAGGGTGTATTCTGCCGTCAATGATTAACTTCTCAAGAGTTCTTCTTGCAACCTCTCTCCGCATTGGGTCAAAACATGATAATGTTACAGCCTCGGGTGTATCATCAATAAGAATGTCAACCCCTGTAAGAGTTTCAAAGGTACGAATATTCCTACCCTCTCTTCCTATTATTCTTCCTTTAAGCTCGTCCGATGGCAAAGGGACTACTGAAACAGTTGTCTCCGATACATATTCAATAGAGCAACTCTCCATTGCTTGCGAGAGAATGACTTTCGCTTTTTGCTCGGAATTTTCTTTAATTTCCTCTTCTATTTGAGCAATCCGCTTTGCATAGTCTTTCTGTATTTCTTCTTCCGCCTTTTTAAGCACTATATTACGTGCTTCCTCAGCAGAAAGATTGGCAACTTTGTAAAGTTCGTCTTCGATTTGCTGGTGTTTTTCGCTAAGGGAAAGCTTCAGAGCGTTTACTTCTTCGTCTCTTTTGATGAGATCTTTTTCTCGCCTATCAACTGTCAAAAGACGTTTGTCTACAAATTCTTCCTTTTTCAAAAGGCGGTCTTCTATTTCCTGTATTTCTCTCTGACGTTCTTTGTATTTTTTCTCGAGCTCAAAAGATTTTCGCTCAAGCTCCTCTTTTATCTGAAGTGCTTGTTCTCGCTTTTCCTGTGCAACTTCTTTTTCAAAATCCTGCTCTTTCTTTTTAAAGTATTCATTTATTGAGCCAATTTTTGACTTATAGATATATCCTTCTATAACCCAACCTATGAAAGCTCCTATAACAAACATAAGGATCGTTATTACAACATACAAAAAATATGGAACATCTCCGCTAAACAATATAATCACCTCCCTTTCAATCTTTTTCTTAAGTTAGTTCAACATGATTGAAACCGGAGAGTAATTTCTGAACAGTATCAAACCTGAAGCCTCTGCTTAAGAGATAAAAGCGGATTTTTTCAGGTGGTTTTATGCGTAAAAAGTGCTTAGCATTTTCAAGCTCTCTGTCTAGTGGATACATATCATTCAATAGTTCCAAGTAGACGTCTTTATTTATGCCTCTTTTTCTGAGTTCTTCCTCAACCTTCAAATAGCCATACTTTTTAGTAAAAGCATATTTTTGAATAATTTTCACCGCATACTGTTCGTCAGAAATTAAACCTCTCCTCAACAGCTCCTCAACAACTACATTTGCTTTTTCTCTGTCAAACTTCAAGGCAATCTTATCAAAAATCTCTTTGCTTGAATAGTCCTTGCGTGCCAAAAGAAAAAGCGCATAATTCATTTCACGATCGTCATTTTTCAACTGGTTCTTCTTCCTCTTTGACTGATTTTGGGAAATATTTTTCATCGAGCTCTTTCTTTATTTTTTCGAGAAGTTCAGCATTATTTTGAATAAGTTTAACAGCATTGTCCTTTCCCTGACCCAACTTAATGTCGCCAAAAGAATAAAAAGAGCCAGACCTCTTAATTATTCCACACTCTACTGAAGAATCGAACACGTCAGACAGTTTTGAAACACCTTCACCAAAAATCAAATCAACTTGAGTTTCTCTGTATGGTGGAGCAACCTTGTTCTTAACAATTTTAATGCGAATCCTGTTGCCTCGTTGCCCATTATCTCCAAGGATGCTCTCAGTTCTCCTCACATCAATTCTCACAGAAGAATAAAACTTAAGAGCACGGCCTCCAGGTGTTACTTCAGGATTTCCGTAGCCTCCTATTTTCTCTCTAAGCTGATTAATAAAAATCATAACGGTTTTAGATTTGCTGATAGAACCAGCAAGTTTCCTTAGAGCCTGCGACATAAGTCGAGCCTGTACTCCCATAAATGAATCGCCCATGTCTCCTTCTAGCTCTGTTTTTGGGACAAGTGCTGCAACTGAGTCAAGAACACAAATATCAATAGCACCTGACCTCACAAAGGTATCAATTATCTCAAGCGCCTGCTCTGCATAATCAGGCTGAGAGATAATTAGGTTCTCAACATCTACTCCAAGTTTCTGAGCGTATTCTGGGGAAAAAGCATGCTCTACATCAACAAAAAGAGCTTTGCCTCCACTCCTCTGAGCCATCGCGATAGCCTCAAGAGATAGAGTGGTCTTGCCTCCACCTTCGGGGCCAAAAATCTCAACGATTCTACCGCGAGGAAATCCCCCTACTCCAAGTGCTTTATCTAATGAATAGATACCAGAAGGTATCGCTTCAATATTTAAAGCAGACTGCCTATCTCCCAATCGCATAACTGAACCCTTACCAAAATCCTTCTCTACTTGCGCCATAGCAAGCTTTAAGGCTTGCTCTTTATCTTGCTCATTGTTATTCGCATTGTTTGCCATCTTTACCTTCCTTTTTTCCGCTCTTAAAATATTATTAAAAATTAGCTACTTCAGAAATATTATCTCTAAAAACCTTCAATTTATTATAACTTACTTGCCAAAGAAATCAAATTCACTTACAACAGAGTAAACTGGCTCTCCTCTAGATAAATCGCTTTTCATAATAATCAAACCTGTTGCTTTTGATTGAATTGTAAATCTTTCAAATGCTATTTTATCAAGATTAACAGGTGAACGCTTCGCCCTTGCAAAAGTAATGTGAGGAACATAACTTTTCTCTTCCTCAAAACCAAATTTAGTCAGGCTAAGGCTTACTTCTTTCATCAGAGAGCTTATTGTATGGTAGCCATCGTCTATCCTGAAAAATAGTACTCGCGCGTTACTGCTGACAGGGAAACCAGATACTCCTGAGATAGAAAAATTGAAAGGGCTTTGTTTCTCAGCTATTATTTGCAGCATATTGCCAACATCAATCAGAATCTTCGCGTCAATTTCACCAAGGAACTTAACAGTAACGTGTAAATTATCACATCCAACCCAACTAACATCACTAATAATTTCTTTATAGCTTGTTTCGATTGCGAAAAGCTCTTCCTCAAAAGGAGGCGTTTTCAATGCAATGAATGTCCTCATCTTCGGCTTTCCTTAATTCTCTTTGCAACATACTCATATGGCTTTGCATTAACAATTTTGGATTTAAGTATCTCGCCTGAAGTCTGCGTTCCCATAAAATAAACAATATCGTCGATTTCAGGCGCATCAAAAATAGTTCTACCAACAAACTTTTTAGCACTTTCGTCAAAGTAGTCAACTATTGTATCTACTGTCTTTCCAAGAAGGCTTTGTGAGCGTTTAAAAGCATTCAAATCTCTAACTTGAGATAGTTCTTCAAAACGTCTCGACTTGTCTTCGGGTGATACTTGTTCAGTCATCTTATAACTTACGCTTTTTTCCTCGTTTGAATACTCAAAAATTCCTAGATGGTCTACCTGATAATCTGCCAGGAAACCTTTAAGCTCATTGAAGTCAGCTTCTGTTTCGTGAGGAAAACCGACAATTACTGATGTACGTATGGCAATACCGTTATTCTTGAGTTTAGTAAAAATAGTCTCGATGTCTTTTCTATTTGTTGCTCTTCGCATAAGTTTAAGAATTCTATCACTAATATGCTGTATAGGAATGTCTATATAGGGCACTATATGCTCCGAATCAACCATAAAGTCAATCAAATCAAGCATTGATAGAGATGGATAAGTATACATAAGCCTTATCCATGAAATCCCTTCTATCTTATCAATGGCGCCAAGTAGCGATAATAATTCATTCTTCTTGTACAAATCTATGCCATACTGAGTTATATCCTGAGCAATTACAATGAGCTCTTTAACGCCACTTTCTACGAGAGCTTTTGATTCATTGATAATTGACTCCTTTAAGAAACTGTGGGTGTGCCCTTTAATTTTAGGGATTATGCAAAAAGCGCATCTATGATTGCAGCCATCAGCTATTTTAAGATACTCATAGTGTGGAAGAGTCGCTTTTACGCGTTGGTACATAAATGGTTCATATTTTCTTGAAATATCTATTTTGCCTTTCTTTACGGCATCAACAACATCGCCTATATTATTGGTGCCAATTATAGCGTCAATCTCAGGGAATCTTTCTTTAAGAGCTTTGCCATCAAGCGATGGATAACAACCTGCTACAACAATTTTCTTGATAAGGCCTTTATTCTTCTTGCTAGCAAATTCACCAATAACGTCAAGAGACTCTTCACGTGCCGATTGAAGAAAAGCACAAGTATTAATAACAACAATATCGCTTTCATCTGCATCAAATGTTACAGTAAAACCATTTTTATTGAAAATCCCAAGTATCCTTTCGCTGTCCACAAGATTCTTTGGACAACCAAGGCTTACTATAGAAACACGCTCTCTTTTCATAACCATACCTTTTACTTATTAAAATCAAGGAGTGTAAGTAATTTCAACAACCTTATTTTTAGTGCTAACTACCCCAAGCTCTTTGCCGTTCTTTGTGACACTGACATATGGAGCAAAACCATAACGGATTGTAATATATTGCGTTCCCTTGAACTCAAGTGTTTCACCTGAGTGAATGTAAGTCTGAGAATATTTACCATCGATAGTCACCCCAAGCCAGCAAAGACCAGTCCCTTTTAATACGAGGTGCACCCCTGTTTCTTGAGGAGATGTCTGGTTATTTTGGGAAGGATTTGGCTGAGATGGCGTTACAGGCGTTACTGGCAAAGAGGGATTTGAGGTTTCCTGGGAAGGATTTACCGTAGGAGCTTTCACCCTGTTATTATAAACTATAAGTAGCAACAAACCGATTATAGCAATAACTATAACAATAACAGCTAATGAATTTGACCTGTGCTTGTCCTTCGGTTTTAAAACATCTTCCTTCCCCTTGAAAAGCTCTTTATATTGTTCAATGAGAGGCTCAGGTTCAAGACCAAGGGATTCGGCATATTTTCTAATGTATGCAGCAGTGTAACCATCGTACGAAGGAAATTTATTATCTTCAATCTCCTCAAGATAATACTGCCTTATAAGAGTTCTTTCCGCTATATCATCAAGTGATAAACCAAGTTCTTCTCTTTTTTCCCTTAATGCTTTACCGATATCCATTATTCTTCCAGACTAACTTTTAACGCCTCCTCAACGTTGTCTATTAGATAAAACTCAATTTTCTTTGATACCGCCTTAGGCACTTCCTCAAGGTCTTTTTCATTTGCCTTCGGAAGTATAATCTTTCTTATACCAGCCCTGTAAGCTCCAAGCACTTTTTCTTTTATCCCACCGACAGGCAGAACTCTTCCTCGAAGGGTTATTTCACCTGTCATTGCAACATCTTTATTAACTGATTTTCCTTTGAGCACTGAAACAAGCGCAACAAAAATAGTAACTCCTGCTGATGGTCCCTCCTTAGGAACTGCGCCTTCAGGTACATGAACGTGCACATCAAACTTATCGTAGAAGTCCTGAGGAACCCCAAGCCTATCTGCGTAAGTCCTGATATAACTCATCGCAGCCTGAGCACTTTCCTTCATAACATCTCCAAGCTGACCAGTTAAGAGAAGCGCTCCCTTCCCTTGCATTTTTGTCGCCTCTATGTATACAATATCACCGCCAGCTTGAGTTACCACCATCCCACAAGCAACGCCAATCAAATTCCTATTCTCAGCAGATTCCCTCATAAAGTCGGGCGCTCCGAGATACTTTGTAAGTTTCTTCTCGGTAATACGCAAATGCAAACTCCCATCCTGAGCTTTCTGCTTCGCAACCTTCCTAAGGACCTTCATTACTGAACGCTCAAGGTTACGGAGTCCTGCTTCCCTTGTATATTCATTTATGATTCTTAAAATTGCTTCATCTGAAAATTCAACGTCTGTCTTTTCAAGTCCGTGTTCTTTGATTTGCTTAGGAATAATGAATTCTTTAGCTATGTGCAGCTTCTCCTCGTCAATGTATCCTGGAAGCATTATCATTTCCATTCTATCGAGCAGAGCAGGCGGTATAGTATCTATCATATTTGCAGTTGTAATAAAAAGTACCTCAGACAAATCAAAAGGAAGTTCGAGATAATTATCTGAGAAAGTATTATTTTGCTCTGGGTCCAACGCCTCCAATAAAGCAGCAGTGGGGTCTCCTCTGAAATCTGCCCCAACCTTGTCAATTTCGTCAAGCAGAAACACGGGGTTCTTGACACCTGCTGTTCTTATTCCCTGAATTATCCTTCCAGGAAGTGCTCCTACATAGGTACGCCTGTGTCCTCTAATCTCAGCTTCGTCGCGTATTCCTCCGAGAGACATTCTGACAAATTTTCTACCTAAAGCCTCTGCAATAGATTTCCCAAGAGAAGTCTTTCCAACTCCTGGAGGCCCGACAAAGCAAATTATGGGACCTTTTAAATCTTTTTTGAGCTTCTTAACAGCAATCAATTCTACGATTCGCTCTTTCACATCAGCAAGATCATAATGATTCTTATCAAGAACTTCTTTTGCTTTCACAACATCAACAGTGTCAACAGTGCTCTTATCCCAGGGGAGAGAAATTAACCAATCAAGGTAATTCTGAATAACGCCACTCTCTGGGCTCAAAACAGGAGTACGTTTCAGTTTATCAATCTCTTCATTAACTCTATCAGAAACATATTTAGGAAGCTTTCTGCCTTTAAGCTTCCTCTTAATTTCAGAAACAATTCCGACTCCTTCTCCTTCTTCGCCGAGTTCCTTTTCAATCTCCTTCAATTTTTCTCGCAGGTAATACTCTTTCTGGCTTTTCTCAATCTTATTCCTAACTTCATCATCTATCTTTTGGGCAATTTCAAGAATAATATTCTCTTTTTCAAGCAAAGTAATGAGATCTTTAAGCTGCTTTTTTGTATCAGGTTCATCCAAAATTCTCTGTTTATCCTCAACAGGAACAAACAAGTTCGAGGCAACCATTGAAATAAATTTCTCGATTGTTTCAACGTTTGAGATGTTGACAATTGCTTCCTGAGGCACCTTTTTGTTCATCTCAGAGTAAATAGCAAACCTCTCTGAAACGCCTCTTGTGAGTGCCTCAACTTCAATAGATTGTTCTTCGATATCTTCAATTGGGCTAACGGAAACACTCCAGAAGTCTCTTGAAGTATCAAAGTTAGTTATTTTTACTCGCTTAAGACCATCAACCAGAATCCTATAGGTCCCGTCGGGTAGTTTGAGGACCTGCACTATTTCACATCCCACACCTACGTCGTATACATCTCCAGGCTCTGGGTCCTCAACCAGCCCGTTCTTCTGTGTTGCAACAACAATCATCTTGTTATGTGCCAAAGCCTGTTCTATTGCATTAACAGACTTCATTCTTCCAACTGTCAGCGGCACAACAGTATATGGAAATAAAACAACATTGCGCAATGGAATGAAAGGTGCTTCTGCTAAATTCCAATTCTTATCCATAAAACCTCCTATGCTATTTTTCTCTGCTCAACTCTTTTTCCGCTTGCGTCTAAAAATACGACGCCCTCAGTTCCTTCAAGGAATCCTTCAGTGACAATACACTTCTTCACCTGCTCCATTTCTGGAACCATATACATCAATTCAATCATTGATTGCTCTAAAATTGACCTTAATCCTCTTGCTCCTATATTGAGCTCAACTGCTCTATCGGCAACATATTCAAGTGCACTTTGCTCAAATTCGAGTTCAACTCCATCGAGGGCAAACATCTTCTTATACTGTGATATTATTGCATTTTTAGGCTCAGTGAGTATTCTTACAAGTTCCTTGTGCGTTAACTTTCCAAGTGTCGCAACAATAGGGAAACGTCCAACAAATTCTGGAATCATACCAAACTTAATCAGGTCATGAGGGATAATTTTGGTATTGCCTGAATCATCGCTTTGTTCTCCTCTGAAACCAATTTTTCTCTTGCTTGTGCGTTCTTCAATCACCCTGTCGATTCCCTCGAAAGTACCGCCCCCAATGAAAAGTATATCCTTGGTATTAACTTTAATAAACTCCTGGTAGGGATGTTTGCGGCCTCCTTGAGGCGGTACATTGGCAGTTGTGCCTTCAAGTATCTTCAATAGACCTTGCTGCACTCCTTCTCCTGATACATCTCTTGTGATAGAAGGATTTTCACTTTTTCGTGCTATCTTGTCAATCTCATCAATATAAACAATGCCTTCTTCAGCTTTGTTCACATCATAATCAACAACCTGGAGCAACCTTTGTATAATTGACTCCACATCTTCACCAACGTAACCTGCTTCTGTTATGGAAGTGGCATCCGCAATCGCAAGTGGAACCCCAATAATTTTGGAAAGCACTTGAGCAAACAGCGTTTTCCCAGAGCCTGTTGGCCCTATCAGAAGAACATTACTCTTCTCGATAAAAGTGTTCTCATCTTTATTTGAAATTATTCTCTTGTAGTGGTTATAAGCAGCAACAGAAATAGTTTTCTTTGCGCTTTCCTGGCCAATTATATATCTATCAAGTTCTGCATAAATCTCTGGAGGACTCGGGAGGTCTTTTATCTGCTTTAAATGGTTCTCCTTTTCAGATGCCTGAAGAATTCGATACGCCTTAGTAAGGCACTCGTCGCATATATAAACTCCGTTAGGCCCTGCAATTAGCCTTTTTACATCTAAATGGCTCTTTCCACAGAACGAGCATCTAGGTTCATCTGAAGACACTATTCTTTACCCCCAAGCTCAAGCGAACGCTCCACAATACTGTCGATTAATCCATATTCTTTTGCTTCCTCTGGAGACATATAGTAATCTCTCTCGGTGTCTTTCTGCACCTTTTCGATTGTCTGATGAGTGTGTTTTGCAAGTATCTCATTTATCATTTGCTTTATTCTAAGCATCTCGCGTGCCTGAATTTCAATGTCAGTTGCTTGCCCTTGAGTACCTCCCCAGGGCTGGTGGATAAGTATCCTCGAATGAGGAAGTGCAAATCGTTTGCCAGGTGCCCCCGAAGCAAGAATAATTGCACCCAGGGAAGCAGCTTGTCCAAGACAAATTGTGGCAACAGGAGCTTTTATATACTGCATTGTATCATAAATTGCCATACCAGGTGTAACTTCGCCTCCTGGACTGTTTATGTAGAGATAAATATCCTGGGAAGGGTCCTGTGCCTCAAGGAAAAGAAGTTCTGCAACAATTAAATCAGACTGGATACCGTCTATCTCTCCTGTTAGGAAAATAATCCTATCTTTTAGAAGTCTTGAATAAAGATCGTAACTACGTTCTCCTCTGCCGGTTGTTTCAATAACATACGGAATAATAGGCAAGTCACTCACCTCCCGTTTTAATTATAGCATTTTCTTTTAATATTGAAACTGCTTTAGAACGAAGTATCTCCTGTCTTATGTATTTCTTAAGATCATCTGTTAAGGCAACTTTTTTGCCTGCAAGTTCGGTTTCAACAATGTGGTTAAATTCATCTTTTATTTCGTCATCAGTAACCTGTATATCTTTCTTCAAGATAAGCGACCTTAATACCAAATCCTCTTTTAAGTCTTTTTCTGATTGTTTCTCAATCTCTTTTCGAAGGTCTTCAATGGTTTTTCCTTCTTTCTTGAGCACTTCTTCAAGTTTATAACCCCTCTTAAGATAATTTTTTTCGAGTTCTTTTATGCGATCATCGACATCATGCTCAATAAATTTCCTGGGAAGTTCAATATCAATAGACTCAGCAATTTTAGTAAGAGCAGTGTTTCCTCTCATTTCCTCTGCTTGCAGTCTCTTGTTTTCGGAGATTTCCTTCTTGATTTTTTCGTTCAAGCTCTCAAGGCTATCAAAGCCAGCTTCCTTTGCAAATTCATCATTTACCACGGGGACAATTTTTTCTTTTACTTCGACAACAGTAAATTGAATTGAAGTTGACTCGGTAATTACAGTAAATGTATCGCCTTTCTTTTTGCCAAGAATTTGCTCATTGAAGTTTCCGACTACGCGCTCCTTGCCAACTTCTAAAGTAAGATTCTTCGTTTCTTTGCCGTCTACAGAATAACCAACTTCAACTATATCGCCAACTTCAACAGGCTTTTCAACAGGTCTAATCTGAGTGAAAGAGTCAACAAGTTCCTGCATTTTTCCTTTAACTTCTTCCTCTGATGCGCTGTTATCAACATCCAATTCTATTTTCTTGTCGAAGTCTATTGCAATTTCTGGAAGGAATTCAACTGTTACAGTGTATTCAAAAGAATCATTCTCAAATTTATCGACATTAACTTCAGGATCGTCGATTGGCGATATTTTTTCCTTCTCAAGAAGCTCAACATAAGCCCTGTCAAGTAGTATTTTAAGTGTTTCCTCAAGCAAATTCGCTTCTCCAATGAACGCTGCCCCTACATCATATGGTGCTTTGCCTTTTCTGAAACCAGGAATCCTCACATCTTTTGACAGCTTCTGGTATGCTTCTAATTTTGTCTTTTCAATCTCATCTTTATTGTTCTTGACATCAAAAACAATCTTGGATTGAGTTTTCTCTTTTACTGTATAATCCATCTTTCACCCCTTAGTTTAATTGGTGCGAAGGGCGGGACTTGAACCCGCAAGAGTTGCCTCACTGGATCCTAAGTCCAGCGCGTCTGCCAATTCCGCCACCCTCGCAAAAGCGCAAACAAAACTTTTGCAAAAAGCAAATTTTCTTTGTAAATTAATGCAAAATTTGTCTTTAACCATTAAATTATATACAAAAAATAAAATAACGCAATTAACTTAAGCAAAACATAAAGGGTTTTAGCTATAAAATAGAAATTCCCTGCGCATTTTTAAGGAATTCTAAAAAAACTGGGAACATTCAAGAATTCCTTAAAGACTCAGGGAAAAATTACTAAAAAATGTTTATGGTGGGTTCTGCGGGGATCGAACCCGCAACCTACGGATTAAGAGTCCGTTGCTCTACCAATTGAGCTAAGAACCCACATATAAAATGGCGCGCCTAGCAGGAGTCGAACCCGCAACCAACGGATCCGAAGTCCGTCGCTCTATCCATTTGAGCTATAGGCGCATCTTACTGGTGCGCCCAACAGGATTCGAACCTGTGGCCTGTGGATTAGGAATCCGCCGCTCTATCCTACTGAGCTATGGGCGCACATTCGCATTCCTGTGGGGTGGGTGAGGAGGCTCGAACTCCCAACGGTCGGATCCACAGTCCGATACTCTACCAGTTGAGCTACACCCACCATCTGGCGCGCCCAGCCGGATTCGAACCAGCGACCGACGGATTAGAAATCCGTTGCTCTATCCTACTGAGCTATGGGCGCTTCTATGGTCGGGGCGAGTGGATTCGAACCACCGGTCTCATGGTCCCAAACCATGCGCGTTACCAAACTACGCCACACCCCGAACGTTCAACCACCAACATACTGCACTTTGCGCATTTCATATTGTATATAAATGAAATAAAAAATCAAGTGGTTATATGAATTTTCAATCTATCGCCTGTCGAATAGCCAAAAAAAGAGGGAGACTCAGTCTCCCTCTAAGCAATGCAAAATTCCTAAATAATTACCTTATGCCAATTCCTCTCTCTTTTGGCGTGCCAGGGATAAAGTTATCAAGAATAGCTGCAGTGACACCACCAACTGCCATTCCATTTTTCAAAAGTCCATTAATAATGCCCGCAAGCCATTCTGCATTTGCAAATGCAACGGTATGCTGAGCCATCCAACCTGGAAGTCCAAGACCCATCGTAAACGCAACTCCAAAAATAAGAAGGTTTCTTGTCGAGGTTACATCTGCACGAGTGAATACCTGAAGTCCAAGAGCACCGATAAGGCCAAACAATGAGAGATAAGCTGAGCCAATAATCGGTGAAGGAATAGTGCCTATGATTGTACCAAACTTCCAGAGGAATCCAAGGACGATCAGTATTACAGCACCAGTTCTTATGACTCTTCTTGATGCAATACCAGTGAGAGCAACGATACCGATGTTTTCGGTATAGCTTGTAGTTCCAACGCCGCCCATCATGCCTGAGATGATGCAGCCAAGCCCTTCTGAACCGATACCCATAGAGATAGTCTTTGCAGATGGGTCAGGAAGCCCTGAGGCATAGCTTATGCTGTGATAGTCTCCAAATGACTCAATCATTGAAGAAGTATAAGCGGCAAGAATTGCCGTGAATGCAAGGGTATTGAATTTTAGAGTCTGTCCAATGCTTCCCCAACGGAATACTGTTGGGAAGACAAGCCACGGTGCCTCACCGATTGCCTGGAAGTTCACATGCATTGAATTACCAGCTGGGAACCAGCCAACAGCTGTTCCAAGAGCAGCAAATAAGTAGAGAGCTACCATTGCAATAAAGACTGGGAAGGCATTGATGCTTTTGTTCTTAACAACAAGAGCTAATGTCAGAATGATAGCAACACCAGCAAGAGAAACAATCCAGTTGGATGAGGCAGTTGAAACTGCTGTTCCTGCAAGTCCAAAGCCAATCAACATAATCGTAGGTCCAATGACGACTGGAGTGATGACTTTCTTCAGAAGTCCTATAAGTCCTGAGTAGCCAACTACCAACTCATAGATACCTCCATAGAAAAGGGCTCCACCAAGAGCCTGCATCATTTCTGGTACTCCGCCACCATTTTTCTTGACACTGTCAAAAATAATCATTGCGGCTGGAATAAATGAAAAAGATGAGCCCTGAACAATTGGAAGTCCCGAGCCAACTCTCGTGTCGCATTGTAGAAGCGTTGCAATACCAGTTACCATGTAAACAGTTGCAATAAGGATCCCAAGCTGTTTTGAATCCATTCCCATTGCTTGCCCAAAAAGGATTGGGACAAGAGTCGTCGCACCAAACAACGTAAGAATGTGCTGGAGCCCAGCGATTACTGAGAAACCCCATGGTGGATAAGAATCCACTGGCCATGGTACTACTCGTGTCTTGAAGACACCTTGTTCTTCTGCCATTTAAAGCCTCCTTTAAAATTTTGTTTTTCTCTCCGCACTTTTCACATTTTCTTGTTTGATATCACCCCTTTTTACCTTCTAAGAAGGGGAGCCCTTCTCGTTACTCCCCTTTTCTACATTATAATCACTTGCCAGAATTTTCCTTCATTGCCTGCACAATTTTTTCTGCTGTAATTGGAGGATTCTTAATTCTTATGCCAAGAGCATTCTCGACTGCATTTGCTACAGCTGGCATTACGGGTATCATAGTATGTTCTGCAATGCCTCTTGCTCCAAATGGTCCATCTGGCTGAGGTACTTCAACAAGAATTGGATGCATCTCGCGAGGCACATCAAGAGAGGTAGGAATCTTGTAGTCAGTAAAATTGGGATTGCGTATCTTGCCATTCTCGTCAAACATTACCTCTTCCCACAGAGCTGTCCCAAGCCCCTGTACAAAACCACCTTCAATTTGCCCTTTTGCAAGGTCAGGGTTGATAGCTTTCCCTGCATCAAAGGCTTCAGCCATTCTGAGCACTCTAACTCTGCCTGTCTCTTTGTCAATCTCAATTTCCACAGCGCCTGCTCCAGTAGTATAATGTACATTAGGATGTCCACCCATACCCGTTTCAGGATCTACTTTTGCCGATGTAAACTCTGGCATAAATGCGCCTCTTCCTAGTATCGGTCCGCCACGGAAAGTTCCATCAGGCATTTCAATCCCATTAATCACAAACTTCTCAAAAGGAAGTTCAAAATCAGGCTTCGTGTAGCATTTTACCTTACCATCTTCAAGGTAAAGATTCGCCTTTTCTATATGGTACGCAGTCGAAACAGTTCCGATAATCTGCTCTCTTGCATCAATAGCAGCACGCCTCACGGCATTGCCGCAACTCCAGGTAACATGGCTTGCGACAGTCTGCCACTCATAGGGGTTCCTATCTGTATCAGGAAGCTCTACCCTCACCTTATCAAGAGAAAGTCCAAGCTCCTCGGCAGCAATTTTGCCCATTGCAGTCATAAAACCTTGACCAAGCTCCATACCAGAAACCAACACATTGATACTTCCGTCTTCGCTGAATTTGATGAACGCTGCTGAAGACTCATTTGCTGGCATTGCAGGAGCTTTCCATGCAGCAGCAAAACCTTTTGCTCTCACTTTATTGGGGTCTTCTGATTTGCTTTCCTTCCCCCATTCAATTGCTTTGGCCACTTCGTCGATACATTTCAGTATACCTGTAGGGCCCATTTCAACTCCATAGGCAACAGTGTCTCCTTCCTGAATTG
Organism: Caldisericaceae bacterium; assembly: GCA_049967855.1. Classification (GTDB taxonomy): domain Bacteria; phylum Caldisericota; class Caldisericia; order Caldisericales; family Caldisericaceae; genus JAIMJY01. The sequence continues at coordinate 27,540 of JBMFRX010000002.1, read as the reverse complement.
CGTTCTTCTTTCTGAATTCTACAGAATCCATATTCAGAGCTTTTGCAACTCTGTCAATATGGCTCTCAATACCAAAATGGAACTCAGAATAGCCAAAACCCCTGTAGGCTCCGCATGGAGGCCTATTTGTGTAAATTGCATATGAATCAATCCAGACGTTCGGAATCCTGTATGGGCCTATGGCTGAAAAACCTGTAGCATTGACAACGTTAGACCCATATTCAGCAGATGCTCCAACATCCCAGAAAAGCTGGTGCTTAAGGGCAATTATCGTCCCATCTTTTTTGACTCCCATCTTTATGTAGGCTTTGAGTTCTTGCCGCTGTGAGGTATTCTGGAATTCTTGCTTACGAGTGTACCGTATCTTTACAGGATGTCCTGGCACTTTCATAGCACAAGCAGCAGCAATGACTTCCATATTGACGCCTGCCTTCCCACCAAAGCCTCCACCTACATAAGGAGCAATAATTCTTACATCTTTGTGCTTCATTTTAAGAACGTTTGCAAGAATATTCCTCTGTGTATGAGGAGACTGAGTTGAGTTCCACATTGTAAGTCTGCCATCCAAAGTGTAAAGTGCAGCAGAAACATGTGTCTCTATGGGTGCATGGACAACATGTGGCACGTGATACCAATCTTCGAGTATATAGTCAGCTTCCTCAAAACCTTTTTCCACATTTCCCTTTCTAATCTTCCTGACATGAGCAACATTTGTTCCGGGTTGCGGGTAAAGCCATGGGACGACTTCATAACTGCCAAGGTCTGGGTGAATGAGAATAGCGTCGGGCTTGAACGCTTCCACAGGGTCTTGAAGCACAGGCAAAGGCTCGTATTCCACTTTAATCAGGCTCAAAGCTTTATCGGCTACTTCCTGGTTTGATGCGATAACTGCAGCCACCTGTTGCCCTACGTAGCGAACCTTATCTGTTGGAAACAACTGATTATCCTTAAGATATAGCCCAAATCTTCCTGGGAAATCCTTTCCATAGAGAACTGCATGTACACCAGGGAGTTTCTCGGCTTCACTTGTATCAATGCTATTAATCTTAGCATGAGCGTAAGGGCTTTCAAGAACTGCCGCATAAAGCATGCTTGGACCTAGGTCAATATCATCAACGTACTTTGCAGTAGCTGTGATTTTCTCGAGTCCATCAAGTCTTACTGCATCATGGCCAACTACTTTAAGGTCAAATTCCTTCATTTTGCCCTCCTACGCCTTTTTGGCTACATCAACAATTGCATCAACAATGCTCTTATACCCGGTGCATCTGCACAGGTTGCCTGCAATTGCTTCTCTAATTTCCTCTTCACTCGGGTGAGGATTCTTTGTTAAGAGCTCGGTTGCAGAAATAGTCATTCCTGGTGCACAAAAGCCACACTGGAATGAATTATGAGCAAGAAAAGACTGCTGTAATGGAGTAATTCCACCTTTCTCTAATCCCTCAACCGTCACTATGTCCTGACCATCTGCCTCAACAGCATACATAATGCAAGTTCTAACGCTTTTGCCATTCAATAAAACTGAACAGGCACCACATTCTCCTCTTCCACAACCATACTTCGGGCTTCTCACTCCAAGTTTATCCCTAAGGACATCAAGCAACTTTTCGTAAGGTTCTACGGCAACTGTAGTATCGTAGCCATTAAGTTTGAATGTAATTTCCTTTTTCATATTACCACCTTTCCCTAAACAAGGCTTACGCCGTATTCAGGCCCTTTACCCTGGAGCCTTGAAAGAGATGCTCTGAGTGACCTTTTAAGAAGCACTCCGCTAATATGTAGCCTATATTCTTTGCTTGCTCTTACATCAGAAATCGGAGAAATAGATTTCATTGCAAGAGGAATAACCTCATCAAGAAGTTCTTCAGTTAGAGCCTTGCCCCTTAAAAACTCTTCGGCTTCATAGGCTCTGACAGGTTTTGGAGCAACAGCACCAAAAGCTACTCTTACATCGCCTGTTTCATTAACAAATGTTGCAACTCCGACTTGAGCAAGATCTTCACCATCATAACGTCCCATTTTTATATAACTTGAACCAAATCTCCCGGTATTAACAGGGATTCTTATTTTTGTTACAACATCTCCCACTGAAAGTACTGTCTTCCTTGGTCCAACAAAAAACTCTTCAATAGGAACTTCTTTTGTTCCTGAGTTGTTTTGGACGTCAACCAAAGCCTTAAGAACAAGAAGAGCAGGAGCAGAATCAGCAGATGGAACAGCAGAACAGATATTGCCAACGAGAGTCGCTCTATTTCTGACGCCAGTTGATGCTACAGTTCTTGAGGCTTCCCAGAGCACCGGAATTTTCTCCCTGATGATAGGTGACTCAATTAGTTCAGTGAATGTAACATTCGCCCCAATCTCAACATAGCCTTCTTTCACTTCGATGCTTTTGAACTCTTTTATTCCTTTGAGATCAATGAGGTAGTCAGGGGCAACCAAGCCGTCGTCAATCATTACGGTAAGGTCTGTTCCTCCCATCAAAAGCTTTGCACCACTTCCAAACCTCCCGTACATCTCAAATGCTTCACTTAGCGTTGATGGCTTGAAATATTCAAAAGTCTTCATCTTGCCTCTTTACGGAGCCCATGCAACAATTCTAGTCCAAGCAGACTCCATTTCAATGCCTTTAACGTTGAACGCACCCATATAAACCCTCTTGTTGCTAAGCTTATCAATGTCTCCGCCAATGTTTTCGGCATGAACGAGACCTTTGGGGAACAGTTTAAGGTGCATTACCTGATAGAACTCTTCGGGTGGGAACATTTCGTCCCATGACTTTCCGTATTTCTCTTTGAGCTTCTTATCAGCCTCTATGAAAAGGTTAGGATGCCAATTTCTAAGGATAGTATTCATAGGATGGTCTGCACTGCCACAGTCAACGCCAATCCATTTGAATTTCATATCCAATGCCCACTGAGGAAATTCTGGGCTTGGTCCAGGGTGTTTCACCATATACCTTACTTCATCACATTCCTTCTCATACCATGCATACTTGTGATAACCTGTGTTAATGATAAGAATGTCGCCAGGATGAATTTCAGCTTTTTTCATAAGCATTTCTGGGGTGTAAAGGCCATAGTCTTCAACCTCATCAGAAATATCAACAATTACACCAGGACCAACCCATTCAGGCAGTGGAACTTGCCCGATAGGCCTTCCGGCACTGTAGAAATGGATTTCTCCATCCATATGTGTCCCTACATGATTGCTTGAAGTGATAATTTGGCCATTTGCTCCTTGTCCCATATGCGCTCCAGCAATTCGCTTGAAATACTGAAGACCAAGCGGCATATAGCTTGGCCATGGAGGTGTATGGATACTCAAAGGCTGAGTAAGGTCATACATCTTTACATCTTGAGTCATAAACCTGATAAATTCTTCTGCGTTCATAAAAACCTCCCTTTCTATGAATATTTTTTTGAAAAAGCTATTACAGCCTTTTTAAATACTTCCATAGGGGCATCTACAAGGCCTGCCCCAACTTGACCTACACCTGCATCCTTATGGGCTATACCTGTATCAATAAAAGGTGGTAGTCCTTTCTCAACGACCAGTCTTGCATCAATAGCTGTAGGAGTACCCCTAAAATTTAGGTAGGGAATCTGATAGGCAGTGTTCTCTCCAATAGTAATTTCGTACATCGAAATTGTCTTGTTCAAAGCATCTTGAGGTGTTCCACCTGTAAATTGGACAATGGCAGGCGCGGCACCAATTGCAAACCCTCCCAGGCCTGCAGTTTCTGTAATTGAACTGTCACCAATGTCAGGATTTGCATCCTCTTTTGTAAAACCTGCAAAATAAAGCGCATTGGGTGGAACTGTTGCAGGTGTTGTAAACCATTCATCACCAAGTCCAGAAACCTGAATGCCAAAGTCAGTCCCATTGCGAGCCAAACAAACAACCATTGTGCTGCCCTCTATGTTTCTTGCAGGGTCAAGGCTCGCTTTCGCAGTAGCCATAGACAAATTAAGGAATGTATGATCATTTCCATCAATGAATTTGAGAACTTTTTCAATTGTCACTGCGTCGTTGCTGGTGCGGACAATAGCAGGCGCAATTGCTCTATAAAGAAGCGAGGTTGCTGCTCTATTTCGATTGTGTACCTCATCACCCATATGCAATGCCTGGGCAATAATATTCTTAGTGTCTATGCCGCCTAAATACTTAATGGCTTTATCAAGCGTAGGATAAAGAACTTCTTCCATCCACTTTAATCTTTCTATTACATCGGGTGAATATGCACCCATCCTCAACACTTTACCAAGACCCTCGTTCATTGTGGCGTACGCCTTGTTACCAAAAGCTGTATTTTCGATTATATAAACAGGCATTGACGGAGATACGATACCTGCCATTGGGCCTACCGCCTGGTGATGATGACAGGGTGAAAATTCAATTTGACCAGATGCAGCGATTTTTTCTGCCTCTTCTTTATCCTTAGCCCATCCCTCATACATAAGAGCGGCAATTACACCACCTCTCATTGGACCACACATTCTGTCCCAGCCAATAGGGGGACCTGCATGAAGCAGCATATTCTTTTTCATTCCAGGAACAACATCAATCGCTTTACCCATTCCAACCAATCTTGGCGTTGCAGAGACAAGTCTTCTGTAAGCCTCTTTGTTAGCTTTGTCAATATCGGTTTTACCTGAAGCTTGCAACATAGTAATCTTACTGAGAGCCTCTATTACCTCTTCATCTCCTCCTGCAGGTGGTCGCCAATCAACCTGAACAACCTTGAAACCTTCAGCCTCGAGACTCTCTTTAAATGAATTCAGTCCGACGTTTATTACTTTAAGTTCGGAATTAAAAAGCTCAAGAGTTTTCATTATTTACCTCCTACATCTTGAAGAATATAGCCTGCAAGTCGTGTTGCAGAAGCATTTCTCTCTAGCACTACTGCTCCTGCCTCTTTGTACATTTGAATGATTTTGCTCTTATTCTGTGGATCTCTATCAGTGCCAGTAACATTAACAATAATAAGAGCATTGCTTATCTTCTTTGCATCCGCAATAACTGGGGCCAGCTCTTCTCCTGGATTCAAATTAGTTCCGTGGCCAATTACAACATCAAGGTATATTATGGCAACGTTCTTATCATGAGCCTCGTCAAGAATTCTCTTGTTTCTTAAAGCAAAATCAATTTGAGGATGAGGACGCCCAACAGTAAATTCATCCTCACCAAGGTCTACTACTGTATGCCCAACGCTCCTCCAGGAGTCAGCCAATTTCAGTTCGGGAGAAAGAGGCACATTTGAATTAATACTGCCAATCATATCTTTGAGTATAACCTGAGTCTCATAAGCAAGCGTACCACCCTGGAATAAACCTCTGAAATACCTTTGCTCTGGGTTTAGCTTCTTTGAAAGGTCTTTTGCAAGTTCTTTAAGATTGGTTTCACTGTCTTCTATCTCTTTGTTAAATTGATCCATTGATATCCCTTTAGAAATACTTACAGAGAGCAAGGCTGCTTCTTCAAGGGTTGATGCAGGAATAGCACCAATACTCTTAACAAGAGAAGGATCTGCCCCAAGCAGCGCTGCAACCACAGGCTTCTGGTTGCTTTTTAAAACCTCGCCAATTCGAGCGAGTACATCTGGATGCGGTGGTTTTGACACAAGCGTTATGATTTTTGTTTGAGGATCTGCAATTAGAGCCTTTAAGCCAGTTAAAAATGAAAGTCCACCGTAGTCTTTTTTCATGTCAATTCCGCCAGTTCCAATTGCCTGTGAAATACCGCCACCTTCATTAGAGATTATCGAAGAAACTTCTTGCAAACCAGTCCCTGCAGCAGAGACAATACCAATGTCTCCACGATTCACAACATTTGCAAATCCAAGTGGTGCACCATTAATAATAGCTGTACCGCAATCTGGTCCCATCACAAGTAAGCCTTTCTCATACCCAAGTTTTTTAACTTCTAAAGCTTTTTCCTTGGGGACATTGTCAGAAAATATCATTACGTGTAAGTCGTGCTGGAGAGCTTTCATTGCTTCCTCTGCTGCATATTTACCAGCCACTGATATAATAACCATATTTGCTCCTGGCAGCACCTTAAGAGCACTTTCAATGCTCTTGGGCATATATTCAGAAGACTCATTCGTTTTCTGCCTGCTTTTTTCAAGAAGCTCTTCAGTCTTTTTAAGCCCTTCTTCAGCTGACTTCTCATCATTTGCCTTAACTACAATTACCAAGTCATTATCAGAAGTATTCTTGAATTCGTCAAGAAGCATATCTGACATTTCAAGAATCGATTTGTTTTGAGCTGTACCCATAACAATTGTAGCATCAACCACACCGTCAATTTTAGAGGCATCGCGAGCTACAAGCATCAGAGTAACTGAGTCAAAATACTCGCCTTTCTTTATAATTCCTTTTACTACCATGGTAAACCTCCTTCAAAAAGTTTCTTCATGGAAATAATAAATCCCGTGGACAAGTCTGCACCTGAAGTTTCTCCAATATCAAGAAACCTCATGGCCGAAGAGTAAATTTTATTTCTGTCACTAATCAGAGCTTCAAGAAGGTTTTTAAACTTCTCGTAGACTCTACCCTGAGATGCATAAAATAGAAAAGTATTGGAAATTTCATTTTCACCCTTTGCAAGGTTATAAATTTCATTCCTAATTTTGTCAGTATCAATCTGCTTAACTAGTCCGTACATATAAATTGCAACAAGAGTTCCACTTATAAGATCGTCTCCCTGTGGCGTAAGCCCATATCCCACACCTTTCAAGTTATTAACTTCCTCAATTGAACCACTCATAAATTTGTGATAAGAATCTCTTAAACGGTCTCTAAGATTTCTTTCGAAAGGAGTTATGAAAAAATTGTTCCTTCTTTTATCCAGTATGAAAGCACAACTTAAAGGAGAACCTTCTTTTATGACAATTCGTTCAAACAAATTTAGGTTTGATAGGAACTCCTGATAATCAAAATTGCTCAAAGCAATCCTCGAATCAAATACTTTCGCACCGTTGAAGTTAATGGAACTGAAATCAAAATTGCTCTGAACGTCGCCAAAAGAATCAAAATCATCCCTGTTTACTACAATGTTGTTAGGACCAGAACCAATAGAGGGCGTGACTATAGAGACAATACTATTGTCAATCTCACAGTTCAAAACTTCTCTGAAGGCAGTGTGCACTCTACCCTGAAGCACGTTCAGGTTAACACAATCACCAACAGAAACTGCTACCATCCCCATTATTTCGCCTTCCTCTAAAAAGAGTAACACCCCCAAACAAAAGTTGGGGGTGCCTGTTAATTTAAAACTACACTTCTACTGTTTCAGGTGCTTTGAACGTCTGTGACTTTTTCAACAAATCTTCAGGAACAGGACTCATAAGTTGAGCGCCAACCATATCCTCAAGATACCTTTTAACTGTTGTCTTCCAATACTCTTTTGTTACGTAGTAAACCCTTGCACCGCCTAGCTCATGCTGCACGTCAGGCCATGGGTAAGATGGCTGTGCCATCCCAACTCCCCATCTCTTCCAACCATTGTAGCTTTCGTAAGTTGCCCAGAATTCATTCTGTCCGAGAATTTCAAAAGTGTAATAGCACTTTGCGTAGTACATTACTGCACCGGCATTCATTCCCCTCATAAACGAAAGAGTATGAAGGCTGATATTGATATCTTTGTTCATTAGCCTTCCATTTGCAAAAGCTGCAATTTCTCCATCAACAATTCCAACAAGAGAATATGGATCTTTAAGCCTGTTTCTGTACTGTCCAAGAAGCTCTGCAAGAACTCTTACTCCAACGATGTCATAAAAATCATGGTCGACATCGATAAGTTGTTTAACTGCTGGCATCAAAAGGGGAATCTCTTCGGTACGTAATTCCCTAATAACCATTGTTTTACCGCTCTTTGGGAGCGTGATGTACATAGGACTCCAATGAGGGATGTCCATTGACGGGCCACTAAGGATCGGCTCGATTTCCTCAACCTTAAACACCACTTCACTTTGTGAAACCTTTACTGGTGGTTGTTTCTTCATTTTTTTACTGCCTCCCTTTCGTGAAATATGTTATTATTTTATACATTTTCGATTCGCTGTCAAGATGTTTTTTGGCATAATCTATAAAAAGTCAAGAGAGTTTTCTGTGAATGTAAGTATAATATAGGATAGGTGGTGGAAGATGCAAGATATTAAGGATTTTACACTAACAGAATTGGAACACTATTTTGTATCAGTTGGAGAAAAAGCCTTCAGGGCAAGAGAAATATTTAATGCAGTATACAAAGAAAAACTCTCGTCATTCTCAGAGATTTCAACTTTGCCAAAGGCGTTGAGAGCGCATTTGCAGAATGAATTTTACATTTATGCGTTTGAGGCAACTGATACGATAAATTCAGACGATGGCACAACAAAATACCTTTTTAAATTACAAGACGCCTCGCTGATTGAAACAGTCCTTATAAGAGAGAAAAACAAATTTGGCAATAAAAGGAACACTATTTGCCTTTCTTCGCAAGTTGGCTGTTCTCTGGGATGCAAGTTCTGCGCCACAGGAAAAATGGGCTTGTTGAGAAATCTTGCTGCAGGCGAAATCTTAGAGGAGTTCCTCTTGGTAGACAACGTAAACCCAATTAACAACATAGTTTTTATGGGAATGGGTGAACCACTTCTAAATTATGACAACTTAAAGAAGTCTATTAATATTATTACAGATAAATATGGCAGGGCTTTCGGAAAGAGAAAAATCACAATCTCTACTTCAGGAGTTGTCGAGAAAATCTACCAACTTTCTGATGAGCTTGGTCAGGTAAATCTTGCAATTTCATTGCACTCCGCAAACCAGGCAAAAAGAAATGAAATAATGCCTGGCTTAAAAGAAAACACCCTTATCAAGCTCGAAAGTGCGATAAACTATTACTTTTCCAAAACTAAGAATACAGTTACTCTTGAATACCTGCTTATAAAAGATTTTAATGACTCAATTGCAGATGCCAAAGAACTTGTAAGATTTGTGAGTAAATTAAAATCTTCAAAGGTAAATTTGATTCACTATAACAAAGTGCCTTTTGCTAACTTCGAACCATCCCCAAGGGAAATAGAATTTCAGAGTTTTTTGCTTTCCAAAAATATCAGAGCAACTCTCAGAAAATCAAAAGGTACAGAGATTTCGGCAGCATGTGGACAGCTTGCTACAAGGAAAAAGAATTAGCCAATTTTATCTGCAAAAGATATTGACAAATTTCCAAATTATACATAATTTAATTAGAAGTAAAAAATCTAAAAGAGGAAGGTGAATGAAATGAAGTGGGGAAGCAAAGTTTTAGCATTGATTCTTGGAGTAGCACTGTTTGTAATGTCAGTTGCAGCAAGCCTTAAGTGGCATTAAGAAGTAAAAATCTAAAAAAGGAAGGTGAATGAAATGAAGTGGGGAAGCAAAGTTTTAGCATTGATTCTTGGAGTAGCACTGTTTGTAATGTCAGTTGCAGCAAGCCTTAAGTGGCATTAAGAAGTAAAAATCTAAAAGAAAACTTCTTACTAGTTTAATATATGAGGAGAGAATAAGGTAAGGGAGATATTTCTTTGTTTTTGGCTTTTTGTTTATAATAAGTTGTTATGAAAGAACTTCCTGTTAAGGCAAGGCTGTTTATAGCTTTGGAGTGGTTGATTTTTGCTGTTGTATTTGCAGTTTTTGCTGTAATGTTCAAAACAAATTTTATAGACAGTCTACACTCGACAAAGACAGTAGTAATAATTTTGTGCTTAATAGCCGCAGATATTTTAGCTGATTTATTCCCGATAGTTTATTCAATTGATGCTTCTGAAAATAAGGCTGAGATAACACTTACATTTGCAATAAATTTCGCAGTAGCACTCTTGTTTAACCCGTTAATTGCATTCGTTTTGGCATTTACTTCCACGTTATTATCAGACACAATTACGAAGAAACAACCTGTAAAGTTGTTTTTCAATAGTTCAAAAATAGGTCTAGAAATAGGCGTCACAAGCTTATTTTTCTACGGCAATTACTCTTTCAGCACACAGCTTGTTACTCCGCACAATCTCCTTATCGTAATAACTGCTTTCTTAATTGATTTAATATTAGATTCTGTGTCTCTTTTTGGGCTCCTTTCAATACTTAACAATAGACCCTTTTTTCCTTTCTGGTATAAAAATATGAAAAAAGTTTTTTTCACGCTTTTAGCACTTTTCTTCCTTGGACTTGTAATCATCTTCTTTTTTCAAACACAGCCATTAATGAATCTTTTTATAATTCCTACATTTATTGCGGTGTATTTTGCTCTTAAGCGCGATGTGCAGGTTACTCAAGAAACAGAACAAGCTTTATACGCTCTAGCTGCAGTTGTAGATGCAAGAATTCCTGACACTATGTTTCACTCCGATAGAGTTGCAAAGATTACAAGAGACCTTTGCGATGCGTTAAATGTGGATGAGGATGTAGCAAATGTTGTAGTAATGAGTGCAAAGCTTCATGATATAGGCAAAATTGCGATTCCAGATAAAATCCTTCAAAAGAAAGCAAAGCTAACCCATGAAGAGTATGAAGTTATCAAGCTTCACCCTGTAGATGGTGCCAAAATTGCAGGCTCCCTCACCAGGTTTAGAAAAGGCGCCAACCTGATAAGACACCATCACGAGAGGTACGACGGAACTGGCTACCCGGATAATTTTCCAAACGAACAAATTCCACTTGGTGCCCGAATAATTGCAGTTGTAGATGCTTTTGATACTATGACCACTCCAAGGAACTACAAGAAAAATCCAAGAACAATTGACGAGGCTCTCGATGAAGTTTATGCAAACAGGGGAACACAATTTGACCCTCATATTGCAGATGTTTTTATAAAAATGGTGAGAGAAAATAAACAGAAATATCAAGATATAATAGATGACGCACGTTCAAAGATAGAGGCATGGTTCTCGCAGCAGCAGTTGTAATAGTTACAGTCTTTGCAATTGTAATTAACAAGGGCATTAGAGGAGTTGAAAACAAGCAGTTCAAAGGTTTTGCGTTGATACTTCTAGGGTTTGCGTTACAGTTTTTTATATTCAACGACAAATTTGCTTCCTCTAATTTTGCCTTCTTCACCCCATACCTTTATATGCTTTCTCTTTTGATGTTGCTTATTGTGGTCCTGATTAACCTAAAATATACAGGGATAAGAATCATTCTTATAGGCTTCTTGCTCAACACAGCTGTCATTGTTGCTAATGGTGGCTACATGCCACAAGATATATCAAAATTACAGCTCATTGGTGAGTTTGAAAAGATTAATCTGCTTCAGAAATATGGCTCTTATTACAATGGCACGATTATGTCTGCAAAGACTCATCTCAATTTCTTAGGAGACATAATTGCTCCAACTTTCCTTAAGCCGTACGCAGGGGTGTACAGCATCGGCGACGTCATACTTACCATTGGATTATGCTTTTTTGTTTTTGAATTCCTGAAGAAGAAACGATAGTCATCATATCTCACGAGGGCCAAATATCAACGTACCAATGCGAACTATATTTGCTCCTTCTTCGATAGCCACTTTGTAAGAATCTGACATCCCCATTGAAAGATATTTCATTCTGACGACAGGTGAACAAGCTTTGTTGATTGATTCAAAAAGATTTCTTGTCAATTTAAAATAAGGCCTGATGTCCTCGCCTGTTTTACCCGCAGGACCCATTGTCATTAGCCCTTGTATGTCAACATTTCCAAGTTTTGATATCTCCTCAACCAAATCTTTCACTTCTTCTGGAAGCACTCCAGACTTTTGGGGTTCTTTGGCACTGTTGACTTCAATAAAAATTGGCATCTTCTTGCTAGCAATCTTGCACTGTCTGTCTATCTCCAAAGCTAACTTGTAAGAATCCACCGTTTCAATTAAGTCAAACATCTCAACTATTTTCTTGATTTTTCTTTCCTGAATGTGCCCTATAAAATGCCATTCAACAGAATGCCCAACGGCATCAAATTTTGATATAGCATCTTGCAGGTAATTTTCACCAATGGCTCTTATACCAGCATCTATTGCCTCATTTACCTCTGATGCGCTTGTTCCTTTAACTGCCGCCAACAATAGAACGTTATTTGGAATTTCAGAAAGTAGCCTTTCCACATTTTGTTTAATTGTACTCATCTTTTAATCAACCCCCTTAGAATGTTAAGATTTTTCTTATAACCTTCAATGCCGCCTGGCGTTTCAAGTATTCCTGGGATATTTGAGAGTCTTTCGTCGTTTACAAAGAGGCTAAACGCTTTGACACCAATCTTGCCAAGACCTATCTCCTCGTGCCTGTCCATTCGTGAACCAAGTTCACGTTTCGAATCATTAAGGTGAATAGCTTTCAAGAATTTGAGTCCTATAGTCCTATCAAACGAAGACATTGTAGTATTATACGATTTTTCATCGCGTATGTCATATCCTGCAGCAAAAATATGGCAAGTGTCAAGGCAAACTCCGATTCGTGATTCACCTGCAATGTGCAAAATTTCCGCAAGCTGCTCAAAAGTGTATCCAAGAGTTGTCCCTTCACCTGCAGTTGTCTCAAGCAAGAGGAGAGATTTTCTTGATTTGCTAGCGTTAACAATCTCTTTAATGCTTATACCAACTTTATTCAAACCTTCTTTCTCTCCCATTCCTTTATGTGCACCTGGATGGAAAACAACATAAGGAATCCCAAGCTCATCTGCTCTTTCAAGTTCACGGGCAAGGTCCTCGATAGAGCGACTCCTAATTTCTTCATTGGCCGAGGCAATATTAACAAGATATGATGAATGAACTGTTCCAGAGGCAATTCTATACTTCTTCATTCTTTGCTTAAACAGACGTATTTCTTCTCTGTTTAGCGGAGGCACCTTCCATTGCATCTGGTTTTTGGTGAATATTTGAATAGTATCACAGGTTGCATCGTGCGCATTTACAGGCGCATTTGATATTCCACCAGCAATTGAAACGTGAGCTCCAAGTATCATCAACGCTATCCTTTCACCACAAGAACAGGTTTTGTGCGCACAACAGTGGATGCAAGCCCTTCTTTGACAATAGGCTCAATTACATCGTCAACACTTTTGTAAGCAATTGGGGCTTCTTCTCTAGCAACAATTTTGTCAGCCGCAAAAAGCAATATGTTGCTTTGATGCATTTCTTTCTGAACTTCCTCATAGCTTATCTGCTTAACTGCGCTACCTCTACTTAAAAGTCTTCCAGCGCCATGAGCAACGCTCCCAAAGCTTTCTTTTACTGATTTTTCACTTCCCACCAGAATATATGAGCCCCTCATCATATCACCTGGCAAGAGTACAGGTTGACCAACTTCCCTGTAAATTCCATTGAGAGCCTTATGCTCTTTGGGGAAAGAACGAGTTGCACCTTTCCTATGAATAAGTAAGCTTCTTTCCTTTCCGCCTATCACATATTGTTCTGTTTTTGCAATGTTATGGGCAACGTCATAAAGAACAGACATTCCCAACTTATCGAAAGGCATTTTGAAAACTTGCTCAAAGGATTTACGTATATAATATGTAATAATTTGTCTATTAACCCATGCAAAATTGGCGGCGGCTGCCATTGCTCCAAGGTATCTTTGAGATTCATCTGCTCTTATTGGGAGAGATACAAAATCATGCTCAAATAGAGGTATTTTATACTTATCCATTCTTGGTCTCATCATTTCGAGATAATCAGTGGCAATCTGATGACCGAGTCCCCTTGAGCCAGTATGTATCCATATCACTATTTGCCCCTCAAACAGTCCGTACTTTTCTGCAATGGACTCATCAAAAACCTTGTTTACCGAATCAACTTCTATAAAGTGGTTCCCTGCTCCAAGTGTGCCCAGCTCCTCACGACCTCTGTCAATAGCCTTTTTGCTTACGGACTCTGGCTCTGAGTAGTTCAACGAACCATAATCCTCTATCGATTCCTGATCGTATAACTCTCCAAATCCTTTCTCAACTGCCCATCTTGTACCAAGCTTCATTGCTTCTATTGTTTCCGATTCGGTGAATTTCTCAAGTCCCCGTGAACCAACCCCTGAAGGAATATTCTTGAATAGTGTTCTTCCGAGAAGGTCAAGGTATCCTTCGATGTCTTCGTATCTAAGATTTGTCTTTATGACTCTCACTCCACAATTTATATCAAAACCAACCCCGCCTGGCGAAACAACTCCTTCGCTCAAATCAAAAGCCGCAACGCCTCCAATCGGAAAAGCATATCCCTGGTGCATATCTGGCATTCCGATAGCATAGTTGATTATGCCTGGCAATTTGGTTACATTAATCAACTGAGACAGTGATAAATCTCTGCTAATCGCTGCAAAGAGTTTTGGGGAAGTGTAAATAACTGCAGGCACATTCATATCACCAGATTTGGGAACAAAATATTTGAATTCATCGACTTTTTGAATCTCCATTTCTCCTCACCAGATTAATTATAATTCACTTTGAAAATAAATAAATAGTTGTATAATAAACTGGCAAAATACTTGAAAGGAGGCTTTTATGGGAATCGAATGGGGCGAAAAATTTTCGACTCGCAGTAAAGGAATGAAGGCTTCGGCAATAAGGGAGCTTTTAAACCTCATCAACAATCCAGAAATTATTTCACTTGCAGGTGGAATGCCTGATCCTACACTCTTTCCAAAGGAGATTCTTGGAGAAATTGCAAAAGATGTCACTGTAAATCACGGTGGAAAAGCTTTGCAGTATGGACCAACCGAAGGAATACAACCGCTTAGAGAAACAATCGTAAATCTAGCTCACAAAGAAGGAATCGATAGTGTAGCAATTGACAATGTCCTGGTTACAACAGCTTCTCAGCAAGGCCTTGACCTTGTGGGAAGAATCTTTGTTGACCCTGGCGACACAATTTTGGTTGAGGCGCCAACTTACGTTGGAGGTTTGCAAGCGTTTCATGCTGTACAGGCAAATTTTGTTACAGTGCCACTTGACGAAGACGGTCTAAATACTGATGCTCTTCAATCTACTTTAGATGATTTGGCAAACAAAGGAATCAACCCCAAATTTATCTACGTAATACCAAATTTCCAAAACCCTGCAGGAGTTACAATGACTCTTGAGCGCAGAAAAAAACTTCTTGATATCAGCCACAAAAGTAATTTAATAATACTTGAAGATGATCCTTATGGAGACATTTACTTTGAAGGAGAAAAACTTCCCTCACTCATCGAACTTGATAAAATTGGCAACGTTATTGCCTTGAGGACCTTCTCCAAAATACTTGCACCTGGACTCAGGCTTGGCTGGATTATAGCTGATACCGAAGTTATCAAAAAAATATCCATTGCAAAGCAAGGAGCCGACTTGTGCTCTCCATCTCTTACACAATATATTGCTGACAAGTTTATAAGAGATGGCCACCTTGACAGTTATCTTGAATTGGTTCGCAAGAACTACAAAATTAAGAAAGATGCTATGCTTTCTGCTCTTGAGAAGTATTTCCCCGCAGGCTGCAGCTGGACAAAACCTCACGGTGGAATGTTCGTATGGGCATCGGTGCCTGAATACATTGATACTGACGCTCTTTTCATAGAGGCTGTACAGGAAAAAGTTGCCTACGTTATAGGAAGCGCCTTTTACCCTTATGGGGAAGACAAGCATCATATGAGACTCAACTTTACTCTTTCAACTCCTGAACAGATTGACGAGGGTATAAGAAGACTGGGGAATCTTCTTAAGAAGAAAATACACTAAGAATTATCTGATAGCTAATTGCCCCTGCAAAAACAGGGGCAATTTAATTCAATAACTATTCAATTTCCAAATTGCTTTAGCTTATAGCCGAATTTGTTGTATACTATTAATATGGCAAAGATAATAATTAAGATGTATGCGACAATAAGGGAAAAATTCAAGGACGGAGTGGCTGAGTTAGATGCCAATACCGTAATAGAGGCGGTACAAAAACTTTCTCAACAATATCCTGCTTTGAGAGGCGAAATACTCGATGATGAACTTAATCTTAAAAGCGATTACATATACTTGTTGAATGGCCGCAATGTGGAGTTCTTGAAAAAAGGAGATACTCCTCTTAAAGATGGAGACAAAATATCAATTTTCCCGCCTGTTGCTGGTGGGTAAATCTTCAAATAATAGCTTTATGGAGGGCTAAATGGAAGAGGAAATTAAAGAGTTGCTTCTTGAAAAAGTAACCGCTGGCAAAAGAACTTATTTTATCTCGGTAAGGAAGGCTTCCAAAGGATCCTCTTACCTTGTTGTTGCTGAGTCGATTAAAAACAATGATGGGACACTTACAAGAAACAGTGTTATGATTTACGATGACCATCTTGAAGACGTCAACAAGGCCATACAGAAAGCAATAAAATTCATGGAGAAGCGCACAGAAAGCCATTTCGATAGAGAGAAGGTAATCGCTAAATCGCCCAACGAATTCAAAAATTGGACTACTGAAGAAGAGAAACTTCTCAAAGAAGAATACATTAAAGGCAAAAGCATAGAACAACTCTCAAAAGAGTTTTCAAGAAGCATAAATGCAATTACACACAGACTCGAAAAATTAGGATTAATAGACAAACCAAAAGGAGAGACAATATGAAGACACTTATTTTGTATTTTACAGGAAGCGGTCAAAACGAGAAAGTTGCAAAGAATTTGCAGGAAAAACTCAATTGTGATTTGGAAAGAATTCAGGACAATGGAAAAAGGAGTTTTCTAAGAGACGGAATGTATGCAATGCTAGAGCGACACGTTAAAATTGAGCCCATTAAGTCTGATATCGCCTCGTACGACAAAATATTTATTCTTTCTCCTGTTTGGGCGGGAAATCTTCCTGCCGCAGTAAGATCTTTTCTTGAGGACTATAACGATTCGTTGAAAGGTAAAGATGTTTATCTTGTATCGGTGTCGGGCTTTGGAGAGAGAAATAAGAAATTCCAACTTAAATTCAGGAAATATCTCGGAAGAGAGTCTATGGATTCGCTGATGCTAAAAGAAGACGATATGAATAAGAATCTATATTCTGAAAAAGTCGAGGAATTTCTAAAGCGGATTTGACATTGCAAATATAAAGCTAATTCAGATTCACTATAGGCCGCAAGAGCAACTTCATACTCTTGAAGAACTGGGAGTTTTATTTCAAATCCCAATTTTCTCGCTTTGCTGATATTGTTCCAAATAAACCTAAAAATGCCAATTGCAGCTCATCAAATCTTATACTTTGCATGCTTGCAATAAAAGAGAATCATTGCTATAATATTTTTGGTGAGCGGAAATGAAAATCTTATATCTTTTCTTGATTGAGTTTTTGAGTGGCTCCATTATGTTTTCTTACTTTATTGGGAAAATATTCGGCAAAGACATACGTTCTTTTGGCGATGGCAACCCAGGGGGATTCAACCTGAAAAAAGCCCTCGGGCTTAAGGCGAGCCTGATAGGTTCGCTGCTTGATTATTCAAAGGGCGCCTTTCCTCTTTACTACATCATTAACCATTACCAATTAACTGAATATCAAATTGCAATTATTGCTATTGCCCCTCTATTGGGGCATATGTTTTCTCCGTTTCTAAAGTTCAAAGGCGGGAAAGGCGTGTCAGTATCATTTGGAATCTGGACTGCCTTGACAAATTTTGTGGTTGCGCTTTTCTTTGCGGCAATGGTTGTTGTTTTTATATTGATATTCCACAAAAACTACGAAGAGAGTCCCGAATATAATGCTATCAGAATAAACGTGGCTTTTCTTGCAACAGGTATTTTGGTTTTTATCTATTTCAAGAGTCTCTTCTTGGTCTGGTCAATTAATGCTTTGCTTTTACTGTTTGCACACAGAATAGAATTATTCAGTGCGTTTGAGTCATTTGCTTTCAGGTTTAGAAATCCTTAAGCAATCATAAATTACCTGTTACCAACTAAATCAACTTGCATTAAAATATGAGCCTCTGTACCCAAGGTAAATGTCATCTCAAAGCATTCTTGGGTATATGTCAATGAGCTTTTGAATTGCTTGAAAATAGTCATAAATGAATCTATGCTTGTTTTTGTAATTCTTCTAAAGTAGTTATAATTAACTACGAGGTAAAAATGAAAAAAACTCAAATAGCGATTTTTGTGGTAATAAGTATCATTGCGATTTTAGCTTTAATTTCTCTTTCCAAGCCAAAGGCAAACGTTTCTCAAAGCCTTCCTGGAATAGAAGTTGATAACTACAAAGGAGAAAAACTTACTCCAATTTCTGAAACACCTGCTTTAGGTATAAAGGGTGTACAAAAAATTGACGTCTCAAACTACAAACTATCTGTTGAAGGGCTTGCGAAAAATAAAATAAGCTACACCTACGATGAAGTTATTAACAAATATCAATCTTATACAAAAGTTGTCACTCTGAATTGTGTCGAAGGCTGGAGCGCAAAAATACTATGGGAGGGCGTCCTCATAGAAGACTTGATAAATGATGCCCAGGTCTATAAAGATGCAAATACGGTAGTTTTCTATTCTTCAGACGGCTACACTACGTCTCTTCCTTTAGATTACATCAAGGCTGAAAAAATTCTACTTGCATACAAGATGAATGGAGTTACACTCCCTGAGGACCATGGATTTCCTTTCAGAGTTGTTGCTGAATCAAAATACGGCTATAAGTGGGCAAAGTGGGTTACAAAAATTGAATTAACAAATGATCCTAACTACAAGGGCTATTGGGAAGAACGTGGATTTTCAAACGATGCCAATATTAGCACTCCTTAAGAAATTTAACACGCTTTGAAGGAATTCGCCCGGTTTTTCCTCGTGAGGTAAATGGCCACATTCTTCTATCTCAACATATTGACTGCTGGGAATTTTCACTGCAACCTTCCTGATTGATGCAGGGTCGACAATTTTGTCATTCGCTCCAGCAATTACAAGAGTTGGAATAGAAATATTTGAAAGCCCACTTTTAATATCGACACTGTTATCTGCAATCAATAGATAATACAGACCCTTGTCCCAGTCAGTTACAGTTAATGCCTGTAGATAGCTTTTTCTCAACTTTCGAGTGATTTTTGATTTGTCAAAATATGCTTTGCTTATAGCGCTTTCAAGACTTAATGTAATCGGTTTTATGATTAACAGGAATATTATTTTTCCCACGTGGCTTTTCATAATATTAGAGATAATTTTAGGTGCACTATAGGAATCTATTGCAGGGTCAACAAGCACAAGAGCTTTCACAAGCTCTGGATATCTTTCTGCAAGTAGCGCAGAGATTCCGCCTCCCATTGAATGGCCTACAAGAATAATGTCGTGCAGACTCAGCTTTGCTACAAAAGCTCGCACAATTTCCACCTGCCCTACTCTGCTATAGGGGTCGAACAAATTGTTTTCTGAATTGCTGGGTCTTTCTGAAAGTCCAAATCCAGGTAAGTCCAAAACAACTACTCTACCGAATTTTGTAAATTCCCTTATGACGTTTCCAAAAGTGAACGTCCCTGCACCAAAGCCGTGAATAAGCAAAAATGTGTTTTCCCCTTTCCCAAAATCCTTGTAATGAATTCTTATGCCAAGCACGTCAATAAACTTTGAATCACGGTCAGCAAACTGCTGCGGACTGTGGTAGGAAAGCTTCACCGAAAGAACTGAATAGCAACAATATACAACTAAAATAATTGCTGACAGTGCAATAAATTTCAATTTAAAGCTCGCATAACAAAACTATGCCACCTCTTTTGAGGTTTTTACAAAAATAAATTTTGGCAGAAACATTCAAAAAGCCTTATGTTTTGAAAAGTGGGGAGAAAGATATTTTCCCCCCACTAAAATCCTCTAAACTGGCGCAAGAGTGCCTGCAAATATCATCCAGGCAAGGGCAGTTTTTGAGAGCAAGCTTAGAATTATGTACACTTTTTCTCCAAAGAGATAGTCCTTCCAGGGTCCAACTTTCTTGTGTTGCAAGAACGCATTCACCGCAAACATATTGAAGAAAACAAAAATTGTAGGGATAATTGCATATACAAATGCAGGTGGCTTTGCCCCCGAAGAATTTAGCGCGCCATAGAAATACATTAATATAACAATCCACGGAATAATTCCTGCAATCGAACCATAAATAAACGCTGTCCAGTCAGTTTTTTTGGTATACTGGTTATGTATCTCAAACATTATCCCAAACAAGTTCATTGTTGCGTTGACACCAAAGATTGCAATCATCGTTCCAATATCCCACACTCCCACAAGCATTCCAATAAGTACAATCATAAGCGATGAGCTTAAGGCATATTCATAAAATCTTATTGGGTTCATTTTCCTTTTTAGCAAACTCACGTATTGCTTATAACCGACGGTTGAGATATAGAAGTGCGCAACGGCAGAGATAAGCAAGAATGCGGCAACAGCTGGCCCAAACCTAAGATTATAAATCAACTGAGGATTCGGTTTCAGCGAAAAAGTTGCCTTGTCAAATGTCAAATAATTTGAGAAAATTGGATATGTCTTGTTATTGCTTAGCACAATCATCAGAATACCCTGCAAAAGATGAAGGAATCCCATAAATAAATTGAACTTTCTTAAACCAACAAACCTTTTCTCTTCGTCCATAAAAACCTCCTTTAAAGTTTTTTGTTCCTAAGTTGTATTTCCAAGCTACTTAAGAGCCTTTATGCCAATTATCCCAAAAACGATAGCAACCAAAACAAACAAGAAACCAATGGCTGCATCTGCCTTATGAGATTTGCGAAGTCCTTGTTTCTTTGTTTTATCGGCTTTAGTGTAAGCAATCCCTCCTATCGCAGCTAAAATAAAGAATATGACAGCAATTAGTCCGAGAAAAAAGTGAGGAAGATTTGCGTGAACATTGCCTGTGAATAACAAAGCAACGACTCCCAAAAGAAACACCAAGATACCAATTACCCCTAAACCTCTGTGAAGATTAAGCTTTTCCTCTCCCTTGTCAGTTGAGCCGACAAACGCACCAACTACAAGGATCAACACTCCAACTAACATCAACACAACGTGACCTAATACATTTCCACTCATATGAACCTCCTTATTATTAATTATTTTATAATTATTTTAAGTTTAGTCAAGATATGAATCTGAATATTATTTCAATTAGTCTTCCCCCCTCGCAGTGACAAGAAAATGAAGCAGAGAAAGAATAAACGGCGGAGATCCCTCAGAAAAACTTTTCGGGATGACGGAGGAGCGCCGTCATTGCGCAATCTTTACCTCCATCTGGTAATTCTGCAACCCTTTCCTTGCGTAAGCAAGTGAGGCGCTTTTGTCTCTTGCCGACGTGGCAATCTCCTCAGACCCAGTCATTGCGCACTCCTTCCCTTGACGAAGTCAAGTCGAACGCAGTGAGCGTGGCAATCTCGTCGTTCAGTATTCAGTAAAGCAAAGAGAGATCGCCACGTTGCCCTTCGGGCTCCTCGCGATGACAGAAAGTGGTGTCATTCCGAAACGAAGTGAGGAATCTCCTCTTTTAATACTTTCTCTGAAAAAAGACAAAGCAGAGGTCCCTCAAAAAGACTTTTCGCGATGACAGGAGTCGTTGCAATCCCGACTCTGGAACAAGTATCCAGCAAGCGGCAATCTGTTTAGAAGGTTTATAGCCAATCAGTGTATCAAATTTGCATTGTCAGGTTGATTTAGGCATTCTCAATGAACCAAGCAATAACAAAAACAATTAAAATAACTTTTTCTATAGGCATTACAGAAGTTATCTTTTTGCTGTATAATTTAATGCAGAAAAGAAAATAGTGACAATGGAGGAAACAATGGAAAATTCAAGTTTAACAAATCAATCAAGCTTAAAGCTTTCAAAGAGGAAAAGAATCTACTTTGACGAAAACTTCTCTCCTTCTGACAAGAATACACTTAAAAGAGAATTTGAAAATCTGCTTGCAATGCAAATCAAAAACAGGGCTGAACTCATAACTTTCCTTGAAAAGTGCGGAGAGCTATCAGACATTATCGGCGAAGAATATGCGTGGAAATACATTAATATGACACGCTTTGCAGACAACCAGGACTATCAAAAGGAATTCAATGAGTTCTACAGCAATTCAATTTCCCTCTCAATGAGCTACGATTTTGAACTGAAGAAGAAGTTCTACGAGAGTCCCTTCAGAAACGAGCTTGAAGAACCAAGCTTTAAACATCTAAATAGAATAATAGCAAACGACATAGAGATTTTTAGAGAAGAGAACGTCCCTTTATTTGTAAAGGAGCGAGAAGTTTCAAACAAATACGGAGAAGTGATTTCAAAAATTGTCATCAACTTCAAAGGGACCGAAAAGACATTTAATCAGATGAATGTCTTCCTCAAAGACAAAGACCGTTCCGTGAGAGAAGAAGCCTGGAATGCAAAATACACCAATCTTAGAGAACACGCTGAAGAGCTGGATGCAATCTTTGACGAGCTCAAAGAAATTCGCAATAAAGAAGCTAAAAATGCTGGGTTTGATAATTACAGAGATTACAAGCACAAAGAGAAAGGCAGATTCTCATACACCCCAGACGACCTTATGCAATTTCACAAAGCAGTGGAAGATATTGTAGTCCCTTTTGTGAAGGAGCGCAATGAGGTAAGGAAGAACAAACTAAATCTTGACACACTGCGACCCTGGGACACCTCCGTCGAAACCGATGGAGACACGCTTAAGCCGTTTGTACAAATCGAAGAATTCACTGACAAGGCCATTCAAACCTTAACAGATGCCGATAAAGAGTTTGGAATGAACTTTGCTTCAATGAAAGCCTCAGGATTTCTTGACCTTGAAAATAGAAAGGGCAAGGCTCCTGGAGGTTACACATTTGGCCTTCCAGAATATGGCTCTTCGTTTATATTTATGAATGCTGTCGGTGTAAACAGCGATGTAAAGACTCTCCTACATGAATCAGGGCATGCGATGCACAGCAAGCTGACATCGCCAATAAAGATAAACTACTTCAAAGATTATCCTATGGAGGTAGCAGAACTTGCTTCAATGTCAATGGAATTGTTTACCGTTGACCATCTTAATCACTTCTATAATGATAAGGAACAGCTGAAGAAGGCAAAACTGGAACAACTCGAAGGAGCATTGTCGTTCTTGCCATGGTGTATGACGGTGGATGCTTTTCAACATTGGATTTACACCACGCCACACAACTCAACTGAAAGGAAGGCATATTTTGAGAATCTTATGGAAAGGTTTAACGGCGGAGTTGATTGGTCTGGGCTAAAAGATATTGAACAAATACTATGGATGCAGCAACTTCACATATTTGAAGTGCCATTCTACTATATTGAATATGGAATGTCTCAACTTGGAGCGCTTGCTGTATATAAGAATTACAAACTGGACCCTGAGAAAGCTGTCGAACAATACAAACAATTTCTTAAACTTGGCTACTCTCTCCCCGTAAAAGACCTATACAATGCCGCAGGAATAGAATTCAATTTTTCGGAGGAATATATTAAAGGTATTGTCGATTTTGTGAGAGATGAGATTAGAGCCCTGGAAAGTTAAAAAGAATTTATAATGGAACTTTGGAGAGCATATGGAACAAATAGGAATAAACGAATTTAAGAAACGCGTTGTAGACTTTTTAGTGAGAAGCACCTTGTCAGAGCTTCCAACAAAGAGGAAAGATAAATTGATTATTTTGAAAGCCATAGCTCTCCTTTTTAGTAAAGATTGCTACACTGAAAAAGAGGTAAACGAAGTAATAAAAGACTTTCTGTCAGTAGCTTCTGGAGTTAATGTTGATTATGTTAAAATACGAAGGTATCTTGTCGACGAAGAATTCTTAACAAGGGAAGTTGACGGCTCGCGTTATTGTAAAAATGAAGAAGCCTACGCAAACCTATTCGAAAAAGAAATAAGTGATATCGATTTAAAAGCCTTAATCATAGAAGCACAAAGAGATATTGGAGAAAGAAGGAAAAAATTCCAACCATAATCTACTTTTGCTTAAAGTTTTCCGCATCTCAAAGGTCTCTCGCATGACTAATTAATCAAATCTAATTAAAAATTCAAGGATTTTCACTCATCAAGATTAAACAAAAAGATTTTTCAAAAAAACTTGCTTCACCCTCTTGACAAATTTTTAAGTGTTATTATACTATAAGTGTAAATTATATATAAGTATGGAGATGATATAGATGCGCGGAAGAAGTTGTAGAAGAGAAGGAGGAAGTTGTTTTAGTGATATTGGAATTAGCCAGAATTTCTGGGCGAGAGCCTGGTTTCTTGCATCACTTTCGAAAGGCAAATCCTATGGTTATGAACTAATGAATAGCATTCCAAGGGCTATGCCTGCTGCAGAAGCGCAATCTTCAAGTATTACTGGAAATTATTATCGAATTTTAAGAGCACTTGAGACAGATGGCTTGATAACCTCCGAATGGGACACCTCAGGAAGCGGTCCTGCAAGGAGAATATACAGTATCACTGAGCACGGTAAGGAAGAGTTAAACTCAATTGTAAAATACATTGAACAAACAGAACAATTTGTAAAAAACTTTTTAAATAGTATTACACAAGAGGAGGTGAAATAATATGTTTTATAACAGAAGAATGCATAATGCTTATGGCGAAGAACCCTATTTTGGAAGAGGTTATGGTTATGGCTATGGTTTGGGAAGAGGTTATGGTTACAGGCGTTTCTACGAAGACGACAAAGCACATCTTGAATTTGCAAAAAAGGAACTTGAACTTCGTTTAGAATATCTTTCTAAAGAACTTGAAGCACATCCAGATGATGCTGACCTCAACTTTGCAAAGCGCGATATCGAGAATAGGATTTCCTACATTAACGATTTAATTGCCAAAGCTACAAAGTAATTTTCTTTCCCCGCTAATTTAGTTAGCGGGGAGCTATTATTTAAATCTAAAAAACTTTAAGGAGGCAAAAAATGAGAATTTGTTTTACAAGTGATGAACAAAAAGGAATTGACAGTACAATGAGCTATCACTTTGGGCATTGTCCGTATTTCGTGATTGTGGATGTAGAGGGGAACGTGGTGAAGAATGTTGAGTCCATTCCCAACACTCTCGCAGACGAGCATAACGCAGGCGACTTACCACTCTTTATGAAAGAAAGAAACATAAACGTAATTATAACTGGTGGTATGGGGCCTAAGGCACAGGATTTCTTTAAAGATTATGGAATCACTCCAATAACGGGTGCATATGGCAAGGTTAAAGATGTCCTCGAAGAGTATTTGCAAGGTAAAGTTAGCTATGCTCCAAATGAGGAAGCTTGTTGTTCAGAAGGCGAAGAATCAAATGAGGCCAAAGAAACCGATGTTAGAGAAGAAGTTGACCGAATGAAAAAAGACATCGTTGCCTTAAGAAAAGACATCGGAGACCTTAAGTCTCTCTTGTTAGAGATTAACAAGAAGGTTAAGTAAAGGTTGATTCCAAGTGAATACAAACATAATTGAAGGCATCATTCTTCTTACCCTGGTTCTTATTCTGTATGTCGTCTATTTCATAAGAGGAGACAAGGGCAAATTCAATGACGCTTCAAAGAAAAGTGTAAAAATGTTTATCCAAAATTCAATTAGGCTTTTCGCAATATTCGTTATCATCGCAATACTTGAAAAATTCTTGTCTGCTCAATCCGTGTCGCAATTTCTCTTGAAATTTAAGGGCTTTGTAGGGATTATTGTAGGAGCTCTTACAGGATCGGTGATGATGGGTCCTGCAGCAACAAGCTATCCTATAGGGCAGTATCTATTTGCCCATAATGCAAGTGTGTCCCTTGTATCAGCATTTCTCTTTACCTGGGTTGGCATAGGAGTAGTTGCTGTGCCTCTTGAATTTAAGTTTCTCGGAAAGAAATTTGCTTTGCTTAGGAATGGATTTACATTTGCTGCTGCAATCCTTATCGCACTAGTTATGGGGGTAATACTATGAAGACCGTACTGAAGGATTGGGCAATTGAAATAACGATACTTGCAATTGCGATTGTGCTTGCATTCTTTAATCCTTCAAAAGTTGGCTCAGCTCTACTTTCTGCAACAAAGACATATCTAAACCTTCTTCTTGTCATCATTTCAGTGGCTCTCCTTTCGTCTTTCATCTCAGCAACTATTCCAAAACAGACAATTGGGAAAATCATTGGCAAGCAAAGCGGACTTAAAGGAATCCTTATCGGCGCTCTTTTTGGCACTGTAATGATAGGACCTGCGTATATGTTCTATTCATTTTTCAAAGAACTGCGAGGCAAAGGGGCTTCAGCAGGTGTTATCGCAGCGACAATCGGTGCCTGGGCAATAAAAGTTGCCTGGATTCCATTTGCAATAACAGTTCTTGGGTGGAAGTTTGTATTGCTTTTTAACGGATTAATCTTTGTGTTTGCAATCGTATCAGGTTTCTTTGTTGGTGCATTTTTCAAGGAATAGGTTCGGAGGAAAAAGTGAATAACAAGAATTGTATGGAAATTGCAAAGGCAGTCTCAGGTCTAATTAGGCAAAATTCGGACCAAATACGCAGACTCCTTAAAGACAATGATATTAAAATCGTTAAGGAAAGAGAATTCTGACACTGAAGTGATAATTATACCCAAAGGCTTTTCCGAAAAAAGGAAGGCTCTTTGGGCAATTTAAAAAAGCAATGGACACTAAAATTCTGCTATTTGCAATAATTGCTTATTTGGTAGGTTCTATAAACCCTGCAACACTTTTTACTTATTTTCATCTCAAAAGGGATATCAGAGAATTTGGTGACGGAAACCCTGGAGCAACCAATGTTTTTTTACACGTAAACAGGTTAAGCGGAATAATAGTTTTTCTGCTCGATGCTTCAAAAAGCTTCTTTATGCTTTGGTTTGCACGAAGGTATGGTATCACAGGAGGACAATTAGCAATTATTGGGACTTTTGTAATTGTCGGACACAATTTTCCGATTTTTCACAAGTTCAAAGGAGGGACAGGTATCTCCTCGTTCATTGGAGGCCTCCTGTTTATGTCAACAACGTTAGCCATCCAGGTATTGGTGTTTGCCTTAACTTTAATCCTCATAATGTATATCATTAAAACAAGAATTCAATCAAAATACTCTGCTCTCGAGATAGGAGAAGTAGTTGGCTTTCTTGTAATTCTTTACTTTGCACACATTAGTCAGGATTACACGTTTGAATCATACGTTTTCCTTTCTACTGCTGTAGTCGTGATTAAAAGATTCAACAAAATCACCTACTTTGCAAAGAAAATCCTTGCAAAACTAAAAACTATTTAACCAAGAGATATTGTCAAAAAGAATCTCATCCTTAAGCCCTCTTTAAAAGGGAAAATCAAACCTTCAAGATGAAGCTCTCCAGTATGACAAGAAACAACTGGCAAAGAAAAGGCGGAGATCCCTCAGAAAAACCTTTCGGGATGACCATGTCATTGTCATTGCGAGGGCTTGCCTTTTAAGCCCGTGGCAATCTCATTTTAAGGATTCAGTAAAGCAAAGAGAGATCGCCACGTCGCCCTTCGGGCTCCTCGCGATGATAGAAAAGCAGAAAGGCAAAGGCGGAGATTCCTCAGAACGACTTTTCGGGATGACCATGTCATTGTCATTGCGAGGGCTTGCCTTTTAAGCCCGTGGCAATCTCATTTTAAGGATTCAGT
>JBMFRX010000001.1:0-182110 GCA_049967855.1 Caldisericaceae bacterium | reverse complement strand
ATATCAACTTTGTTAATGAAGACTACAATCCTTGGTACGTTTACCTGACGAGCAAGAAGGATATGTTCTCTTGTTTGAGGCATAGGTCCATCAGTTGCTGCAACAACAAGTATTGCTCCATCCATTTGAGCTGCACCTGTAATCATATTCTTGATGTAGTCAGCATGACCTGGACAATCAATATGAGCATAGTGTCTCTTCTCTGTTTCATACTCAGCATGGTGAGCA
Source organism: Caldisericaceae bacterium (assembly GCA_049967855.1). Classification (GTDB taxonomy): domain Bacteria; phylum Caldisericota; class Caldisericia; order Caldisericales; family Caldisericaceae; genus JAIMJY01. Next base: position 181,882 of record JBMFRX010000001.1, on the reverse strand, counting down.
TTAATAGTTACTCCTCGTGCTTTCTCTTCTGGTGCATTGTCAATTTCATCATACTTTTTTACCTCTGTATGTCCGAGGGTTGCAAGTACTTTAGTGATAGCTGCTGTAAGGGTAGTCTTGCCATGGTCAATGTGGCCAATGGTTCCTACGTTCACGTGCGGCTTAGTTCTTTCAAACTTCTCTTTTGCTGCCATAATAACCTCCTTAAATTTCTCCCCTTTCCTTTTTAAGTATTTCTTCCTGAACAGAGGAAGGGACTTTATCATATTTATAAAAAATCATAGAAAAAGAGCCTCTCCCTTGAGTAATTGTCCTCAGGGCAGTAGTATAACCAAACATCGTAGCAAGTGGAATATAAGCCTGTATAATCGATGTATTTCCTCTTTCGTTAATACTCTTTACGTTTCCCCTTCTCGAGTTAATGCTATTAATTACTTCTCCAAGAAAGCTCATTGGAGTCACAATTTCTACGTCCATAATAGGCTCAAGCAAATATGGGCTTGCTTTTGATACAGCATCTTTAAACGCCTTTGAAGCTGCAATTCTAAAAGCCAATTCAGAAGAATCAACTGGGTGATATGATCCGTCAATTAGCTCTACAAGGATGTCTTCCATTTGATAACCAAGCAGTGGTCCTGACTCAGAAGCCATAATTACTCCTTCTTTAATGGCATTCATAAAATCTCTTGGTACTACGCCACCTTTCGTCTTATCTTCAAAAACAACTCCCTTTCCCAATTCAAGAGGAGAAACAACAAACACAACATGTCCATACTGCCCATGGCCACCCGTTTGTCTTATATACCTGCCTTCTGCTTTTGACTGCTTTGAAATAGCTTCTTTGTAGGCAACCTGAGGTTTTCCGACTTTAGCTTCGACATTGTACTCTCTGAACAATCTATCAACTATTATTTCAAGATGCAATTCTCCCATTCCAGAAATAATAGTTTCCGAAGTTTCCTCATCGAACTTAATCTTGAAAGTTGGGTCTTCAATCGCAAACTTTGCAAGCGCAGCATCAAGTCTGTCCTGGTCAGCTCTTGTTTTTGTTTCAATTGAAACCGAAACAACAGGTTCGGGAAAGTCTATATTCTCGAGAGTCAGTGGCTCAGAAACGCTAGAAATAGTGTGTCCAGTGTAAGCCTCTTTAACGCCTACGATTGCTCCAAGGTCTCCTGCATCAATGCTTTCAACATCCTCCTTTTTGTTGGCGTGTAACTTGAGCAGTCTCGATATCCTCTGTTTATCACCAGTAGTAGCATCCAACACATAACTCCCTTTCTCGAGCCTGCCAGAATAAACCCTCACAAAGCTTAGAATTCCAGCATATGGATCAGCCATTACCTTGAACACAAGAGCTGCAAGTGGCCCGTCAGGGTCAGCAGTTAATTTTACAGTCTGTCCTTCTTTATTTGTAGCGATAACTTCTTCCTTATCAATTGGGGAAGGCAAGTAATCGCAAACCCCGTCAAGAAGCATCTGTATGCCTTTATTTTTGAATGAAGAGCCAACAAAAACAGGGTAAGCAATGTCCGAAACAGTTGCTCTTCTCACTGCTTCCTTCAGAATGTTATCGGGCACTTTCTCAGTTTCAAGATAATTCTTCAAAGCCTCTTCATCAACATCGGCAACAGCTTCAAAAAGCTCATTCTTTCTTGCAATAGCCTTTTCAAGAAGATCCTCAGGGATATCCTCTACGTCAAATGTTTCACCGGTGGGGTCTCTGAAGTAAAAAGCTTTCATCGCAATCAAGTCTATAACACCAATGAAACCTTCCTCTTCTCCTATAGGCATCTGGAGAACAAGCGGTTTCGCGTTAAGCCTTTCTCTGATACTTTTAACAGCATCGTCAAAAGAAGCGCCAAGCCTGTCCATCTTATTTATGTAAATAAGTCTTGGAACACGGTGTCTGTCAGCCTGCCGCCAAACTGCCTCTGATTGAGCCTCAACTCCTTCAACCGCAGAAAAAATAACAACAGCCCCATCAAGCACACGAAGCGAGCGTTCAACCTCTGCAGTGAAGTCAACATGGCCGGGCGTATCGATAATATTAATTTGATGATCACGCCAAAAACAGGTCGTAACAGCAGAAGTAATTGTAATTCCACGCTCACGTTCTTGCACCATCCAATCCATAACAGTGTTTCCTTCATCGACATTACCGATTCTGTATGTGGTACCTGTATAGTACAAGATTCTCTCGGTGGTAGTTGTCTTACCTGCATCAATATGAGCAATAATGCCAATATTCCTGATGCGGGTAAGTTGTTCAATAGAATTCAATTAATACACCTCTACCATCTTAGATGTGCATATGATTTGTTGGCTTCAGCCATTTTATGCAGATCTACTTTCTTCTTGTAAGCTGCCCCGGCTTCATTTGATGCATCAATGATTTCCTCGGCAAGCTTGTCTCTCATAGGTTTTCCTTTGCGAGCTTTTGCAGCTTTAATTATCCACTTCAAAGCAACTTTCTGTCCTCTATCCTTCTCTATCTCAATAGGAATCTGATAAGTAGCTCCTCCTACCCTTCTAGGCTTAACCTGAACGAGTGGTCTTACTTTTTCAAGAGCACTGCTAAAAATCTCCATTGGATCTTTCTTTGTCTTCTCTTTGACAATCTCGAGCGCACCATAAACAATCTTCTCTGCAACACTTTTTTTACCTCCAACCATTACGTTGTTCACAAGTTTGGAAATCATAACGTCTCCAAATACAGGGTCTTTTTCAACCAATCTCGGTTGCACTGGTCCTTTTCGAGGCATTATGCACCTCCTTTGCTAGCTTTTGGTCTCTTTGTACCATATTTTGAACGCCCGCGCATCCTATCAGTAACACCTGCAGCATCCAATGCGCCACGAACAATATGATATCTAACACCGGGTAAGTCCTTGACCCTTCCGCCCCTCACAAGAACCATTGAGTGCTCTTGCAAGTTGTGTCCAATACCACCAATATAAGCAATAACCTCTTGCCCATTGGTCAGCCTAACCTTTGCAATTTTTCTTAAAGCAGAATTAGGCTTCTTAGGGGTCATAGTACGCACCTGAATGCAAACACCCCTTTTTTGCGGAGATTCCTGAAGGGCAGGCGTTTTCGTCTTTTCCTTCTTAGTAACCCGCGGGTTTTTAATTAACTGATTAAAAGTAGGCATAAATTTTCTTTTTCCTCCTTACCTTTGTATCACACAAGTGATAATTATACCAAAAATAATAAATTAGTCAACATTCTCAGTTTTATCTTCCTCAAAATGCAAATTAGTGCCAGCTGGGATTTTCTTACCTATTATAATTGATTCCTTCATACCACGGAGCAAGTCAACCTTACCCTTTATCGCGGCTTCCGCAAGGACTCGAGGTGTTTCCTGGAACGACGCTGCTGAAAGGAAGCTATCCGACGACAAAGCAGATTTAGTGATACCCTGGACAAGTGGTTTAAAAACTGCAATGTTCTTACCTATTGCCCTTATTCGTCGGTTTTCCTTAAGTATTTCATCTTTGTCGACTACTTCGCCTTCATAGAAAATAGTGTCTCCCGAATTGAGAACAAGGACTTTATCAAACATTCTCTTGATAATTATCTCAATATGCTTTGGATTTATACCGACACCCTGCGACTTATAAACCCTTTCGATCTCTTCAACAAGATAGCGCGCTGTGAAATTTGCTCCCTTTATTTCAAGGAGTTCATGGGGGTCAAAAGAACCATCGCTAAGCACATCTCCCACCTTTACCTCATCGCCGCTTTTTATCTTCAGTTTTTTGTCACGCGGGGCAACAACTTTCGATTTCTCTCCATTCTTACCAACAATAGAAATAGTTTGCTTCACTTTATCGATAGTAATTTCAACTTGACCTGAGAGAGGAGAAATAATAGCTTTTCCTTTCGGGCTTCTTGCACTAAAGAGCTCTTCTACTCTTGGCAAACCTTGAGTTATATCCTCCGCAGCGACTCCACCTGTATGGAATGTCCTTAAGGTTAATTGAGTACCTGGTTCTCCAATAGATTCAGCTGCAACGACTCCGACAGCTTCTCCAACCTTCACCTCTTCGCGAGAAGAAAGGTCAAGCCCATAGCACTTTGAGCAAACACCATGCTCGCTGTTGCATGTTATAGGTGACCGAATTTTGACTTTCTTAACACCAGCAGCCTCTATCTTCTTTGCCTTCTCAAAATCAATGAGTTCGTTCCTGCCAACGATAAGGACAGGACTTTCAAAGACTAGCAACTCTGTTATCTTGTTTTTCTTGAAATTATTTATCATTTCTTCAGTAATAATTGAATTTTTCTCTGCAAGAATTTCTCCAGTATTCTTATCAATTACGTCTTCTGCAAGTGATTTATTCAAAATATTTTTGGAAACTTTCATTTTAATCTCACTGCTCGGAGCAAAAATATCTTCTGCGGTATATCTTCCCCATATCTGTTCAGACAAAGAAATAACTGGCTTAGATTGATCTCCGTTTTCAAGCACAGCTTCAACCTCGATTCCATTTATCGGATCCTCTACCAATATAGACTCAATGTTAAACTTATCAAGAAGTTGAGCCTGCTCTAAACTAATAACATCTCCCTTATGAATCAACAACGTATTCGGCAGAAGAGGGTTCTTAATATCTGAAGCAGATATCTTCCCAATAACCTTGTCGGAGAGTTTCTCAATAATTTCATCACCAACTTTTGTTATAGAAACTTTCCTTATCGAACAATCATCTTCTTTGACAATAATCTCATGCGCCACATCAACAAGCCTTCTGGTGAGATAACCCGAGTCAGCTGTCTTAAGAGCAGTATCTGCTTGTCCTTTACGCGCGCCATGAGTAGAAAGAAAATACTCAAGCACGGTCAAGCCTTCCCTCAGGTTAGACTTAATAGGGAATTCAATTACTTTTCCTGTTGGACCCGACATTAAACCTCGCATTCCCGCCATTTGAGTGATCTGAGTTTTACTACCTCTTGCTCCAGAATTTGCCATCATAAAAAGTGGGTCGAAATCGCCAAAGTTCGAAAATACAGCTTCTTCAACTTCTTTTGCAATATTCTGCCACACATCTACGACTGTTTTGTAGCGGTCACTCTCGGTTCTGAGTCCATTCTCATAGCTTTCATTGACTTTCTTTGTCTGAGACTCTCCTTCGTCTACGAGCTTGTCTCTTTTAACAGGTATTTTTATGTCGTCAATTCCTATACTTACTCCTCCAAAAGTAGCATAATTAAAACCAAGTTCCTTTAGGTTGTCAAGAAGAATATCTGTTTTAACCAATCCAAAATCATCGTAGAACTGCGAAATAATATTCTGCATAACTTTTTTATCAACAGTCTTGTTTATGAAAGGGAAACTCTCAAGGTCACCGCTTTCAAAAATCCCCTCTCTAACTTTTGTGTTAAAAAGAACTCTTCCAACGGTTGTTACCAATTTCTCCCCGTTGACAACGAATTTTATCCTGTCATGAAGCTTTAAAACCCCTTTCTCATAAAGCACTTCGACTTCGAAAGGATTATCAAGAAGTTTTCCATAAGGCTCTCTGCTCTTGTCTTCGAGAGTAAGATAATAGACTCCAAGAACCATATCCTGAACAGGCGTATCCAGGGGTTCTCCGTGTGCAGGCGAAAGGATGTTGTGAGATGACAGCATCAGCAGTTTCGCTTCTGTTTGTGCCGAAACTGAAAGTGGAAGGTGAATTGCCATCTGGTCACCATCAAAGTCTGCATTAAACGGTGTGCATACGAGAGGCGATATTTGTAAGGCCTTTCCTTCAATCAACACAGGCTTAAAAGCCTGGATACTTAACCTGTGAAGGGTTGGGGCTCTATTCAAGAGAACCACATAATTCCTAGAAATATCTTCAAGAGTTTTCCATACATCAGGAGTAGGATTTTCAACTATTTCCTTTGCTCTCCTTTTGTTAATACCAAGTTTAGAGAGCTCGTATATTACAAATGGCTTGAAAAGTTCAAGGGCCATCTCTTTAGGAACGCCGCATTGATCCAACTTGAGGTCAGGACCAACCACGATAACTGCCCTGCCTGAGTAATCCACTCTCTTGCCAAGCAAATTTTCTCTGAATCGCCCCTCTTTACCCTTAAGAATATCAGTGAGGGACCTCAAAGGCTTTCTAGTAGAGCTGAGAACTGGAAAAGCTCTTCTGCTATTGTCAAACAGTGCATCAACAGACTCCTGTAGCATCCTTTTTTCGTTTTCAAGCATAATGTCAGGTGCGTTAACTTCGTAGAGTCTCTTCAACCTGTTGTTTCTGTTAATAACTCTTCTATAGAGCTCGTTCAAATCATCAGAGGCATACTTTCCACCTTCAAGAGGAACAAGAGGCCTGAGGTCTGGGGGTATAACTGGCACTATTGTTAGCACCATATCGGAAGGCTTTCTGTCGTTTTGAATAAGCCCCTCGACAACACTTAGCAACCTTACTGCGTTTACCTTATCATGTTTAGCATTTCCATTCAACTTTTCAAGTGCAGAATCCTTGAGCTTCTTCATATCGACATGTTCTAAGAGCTCTTTTATTGCTTGTCCGCCCTTTTTTGCAACAAAATCAAGGTTCTCGTTTTTGTAAGTAAGATATTCTTCATCGGACAAAATCTGTTTGTATCTAAGTTTTGTTTTCTTAGGATCGATTACAACATAAGAAACATAGTAAATAACTTTTTCTATATCTCTTGCTGCCATATCAAGAAGCAAACCTACGTAATTAATATTGTTCTTAAAATACCAGATATGAACAACAGGGGCAGCAAGTTTGATGTGGCCAAACCGCTCTCTCCTTACGCTTGAAGGCAGTATCTCAACTCCGCAATTTGAACAGATGAGTCCTTTGTACTGTGGCCCTTTAAGCTTTCCGCAATGGCACTGGTAACTATGAACTGGCCCAAAAATCCTCTCGCAGAAAAGACCATCTGGCTCTGGTGAGTATGTCCTGTAACTGTATGTCTCACCCTTGGTCACTTCTCCATGGGACCATCCCTCCATCTCCTCGCTTGAAGCAAGGAGTATCTTTAAAGCCTCAATATCTATATTTTCCAAAAAATCACCCCCCCGATTTTACTCTTCTTCTTCCTGCTGCTTATTTGCTTGATATTCCTGAATTATCTTCTCAGCTGTCTTAGGTGGAACCGGTTCATAATGAGATATTTCCATAGAGTACTCACCAGTTCCCTGAGTAATTGAATTGAGGTCATTTGCATAGTTCTGTATCTCAGCAAGTGGAACATATGCATCAATGATCTGCTTACCATTCTCGGCTTTCATTCCAATTACTTTTCCTCTCTTAGAATTGAGGTCTCCAATGACATCACCCATATATCTCTCATCAACGACAATTGAAACCTTTGCAATTGGTTCAAGCAAGATAGCATTTCCTTGTTCAAGGGCCTTCTTAAGTGCCATCGAACCAGCAATTTTAAAAGCCATTTCCGAAGAATCCACAGGGTGATAAGAACCATCCATTACCGCAACTCCAACATCCACTACAGGATAGCCAGCCAACTGACCTTTTGCCATTGCATCTTTGACACCTTTCTCTATAGCAGGGATGTATTGTTTCGGGATGGACCCTCCAAATATCTTACTTTCAAAGGAGTATTCCTTGCCTCTTTCGAGAGGTTCCACTTCAAGAATACAATGTCCGTATTGACCATGTCCCCCTGTTTGCTTTTTATATTTACCTTCAACTTTTACCTTGGTCGTTATTGTCTCTCTGTATGGAACGGTAGGTGTAGCCAAATCTATGTTGACTCCATAACGCGATTTGAGTTTTTCCATTATTACAGATAGATGGGCTTCTCCGATTCCGGAGATAAGCTGCTCATTTGTTTCAACATTCTTGGAAACGACAACAGTTGGGTCTTCATCAGTAACCTTAGAAAGCCCGATGCTCATTCTGTCTTCGTCATTTTTTGTCTTAGGTTTCATCGATTTCACAAGCATAGGCGTAGGAAATTTTATGCGTTGATAAACTATCGGCTTTTCCTTTGAAGAAAGTGTGTCGTTGGTTTGGGTCACAGTAAGTTTGGTAATGATACAGATGTCTCCAGCTATGACCTCGTCTACAGGCTCCTGAGTACTTCCATTAAGGAAAGCAATCTGAGCAGTCTTTTCAATAGCATCTTTCGATGAGTTGTAAACAGTAGCATTAGATTTAAGAATACCTGAAATGACCTTTGTAAAAGATAGCTTGCCAACATACGGATCACTTAAAGTCTTAAATACAAATGCAGATAAGCTTTCTTCTTTTGAAATTTTTCTCTCTTCTTTCTCATTTGTCTGAGGATTAGTACCTGTGGCAATTACCATATCAGACGGGCTAACCATAAAATCAATAACAAAATCAAGTAACTCATCAACTCCAATAGTCAGAGAGGCTGAACCTGCAAAAACTGGGAAAAATGACCCAGAAATGAAAGCTTTCTTAAGACCTTTTGCAACTTCTTCAGCAGTTAGTTCCTCTCCTCCAAGGTATTTTTCAAGAAGAGAGTCATCACCTTCGGCAGCTATCTCAAGAAGTTCTTTTCTATAACCCTCTGCCTCTGAGGGGGAGTTTTCTCCAAATACGCTTGCAACTTTGGCAAGCTTCCCATCTGAATAAACAGGCATAGAGAACGGTATTACCCTATTACCAAATGACTCTCTCAGCTCACCAACAATTTTCAGGAAATCAGTTTCTTCAACATCCAGCTTATTTACAAAAAAAGCCCGTGGCATTTTTGCATTTGCAAGCAACTTCCAGTATTTTATTGTTTGAATTTCAATTCCGCTTGTAGCATTGATAACCATTAATCCATTTTCGCAAGCACTGATTCCACTCAACACCTCGCCAACAAAATCTGCATAGCCAGGGGTATCAAGCAGATTAACTTTAACACCTCTATGCTCAAAATTTAAAACAGAAAGACTTATACTGAATTTACGTTCCTTTTCCTCAGGCTGGTAATCAGAGACTGTGTTGCCATCTTCCACCCTACCCATACGCTGAGTCAACTTTTTCTTAAAAAGAATAGCTTCGGCAAGAGTTGTTTTTCCTGCGTTTCCATGAGCCAGCACAACCAAATTCCTGATGAGGTTGGTTTCATTAATTTTCATTAATTTCCTCCTTGTCTTTTCTATTTAAAATTATCTTTGTTTGCTTTGGAACAAGGTTAATTGTTTTTGGCCTTTCCTTCTTAACCTCAGGAAGCGTCTTCAGCTCAAGAGCAAGACCTCTCAAACCTCTCTGAAGCACGTTGAAAGACTCAGGTATTCCCGTACTAAACATAGTATTACCTTTAGAAATTTCTTCATAGGCCCGCTTTCTTCCGTCAATATCGTCAGATTTGATGGTCATCATTTCCTGTAACAGATTTGCTGCACCATATGCTTCAAGTGCCCAGACCTCCATTTCTCCGAGTCTCTGTCCACCGAACTGTGCTTTTCCTCCAACTGGCTGCTGGGTAATTAACGTATACTTGCCAACAGAACGTGCGTGTATCTTATCTTCAGCAAGGTGATTCAATTTAAGAAGGTACGATTCTCCAACAGTGACTTTGTAGTCAAATGGCTGACCAGTTCTACCATCATAAACAAGGAATTGTCCGCTGGTGGGCATATTGGAATCTTTCAAAAGGGACTTAACATCCTTTTCAGAGGCTCCTCCGAATGAAGGAGTAATTACCCTTATATTCAGCTGCCTTGCTGCTAATCCGATGTTCGTTTCCAAAAGCTGCCCGATATTCATCCTCGAAGGAACTCCAAGAGGATTCAAGACAACATCGACAACTGTCCCATCTTCGAGGTATGGCAAGTCTTCTTCAGATGCAATCTTACTAATTACACCCTTGTTTCCGTGCCTTCCTGCAACCTTATCACCAACGATTATTTTACGTTTTTTGGCAATGAAAATTTTGATTATCTTAATAGCATTCTTAGCAAGTTCGTAACCATCTTCTCTTGAAAATACTTGAACGTCAACAACCGTCCCATCCTCTCCAGGCGGAACTCTGAAAGAGCTATTCTTTATGTTTCCTGGCCTGTTGCTGAATAGCGTCCTAAAGAGTTTAGCTTCATTTGTTTCTTCTTCTTCAGGGAAAGGGGTAATCTTGCCTACAAGAATTGTGCCTGGCACTACTTTAGAGCCAACTTTAACGATTCCATTCTCATCAAGAAAACGCTTTGATTCCTTGGAAACATCGGGCGGGTCAGGGGTAAGTTCTTCTGGCCCTTGTTCTGTGTCATGCACTTCAACCTGATACTCTTTGATATGTATTGAAGTAAGCTTATCGTCGCTAACCAATCTTCTGCTTACGATGACTGCATCCTGATAATTGAATCCATACCATGATATATATGCTACAAGAACGTTTATTCCAAGAGCAAGCTCCCCATCCTTAGTAGCATAACCATCAGCAATAGGCATACCCTTGCTAATTCTTTGACCTTTATAAACAATAGGCCTTTCATTTCTACAGGTATCCTGATTGGTTCTTCTAAATTTCTTGAGAGTATAGACTTTCTCTTTTTTGACACTTACTTTTGTTATTCCTTCTTCTGCAAGCTTGCGCATAGAATCAACACTCAATATATCGCCAGCTCTTACGATTAACTTCTTAGAAGAACCTTCTGTGTAGTAATCTTTCGAGACAACCCTATCAGCTATATCAAAGTTAACTTTGCCAAGGAAGAATTTCTCGACTTCTGCAGGAGAAAAAACAAGAACATCAGTTATACCGCTGCTGTAAAATGATTCCAACAAATCTTTGGTAATTTCTGGAACAAAACCGACACTCTTCTTGCCATTAATCATAGTTCCATAGAGACTTTTGGAAATTATATTTGCCCCAACAGGGGTAAGAGTGAGATAGAAAACTGGTTTTTCGATAACCCCGCCTTCGCTTTCAACCTTTATAGACCTGATATTGCTTGTAAAAAGCCTGTTCAGCTTTGTATCTGATATTTTTTGTCCTGCCTCAACAAGCACTTTATTCTTCTTAGTTACTACATCTTCAGCTGCAGTTTCTCCAAGAAGAAGCTCGTTCTTCTCAGGGCCAAAGCAGCTTGTTATTGAAAACTTCTGAATCTTTTCAGCCTCTATGATAGAAATCTCTTCAATTCCTTTACTTATCAACTTGTCAATCAATGAGCTAGTTAACCTTTCACCAATAAATTTAGAATATTCTTCAATTTCTGGTTTGAAATCAAAAAGCACAATTTCCTTCTGTTTTATTCTGTTTAGAAGGTTTGCTTTGAGATCTTTAGCCTCTCTGTAAACCGAGAAAACCTCTTCTTCGGCATCATCAGGAACAATGCGTACTTCAGATGAAGAAACGTAGGATACTATACCATCTTCTTCAGCAAACGGTAGGTCCATATTGTCAATGGCTACTCTCTTCTCCATTCCTGTAGAAACGCGCGGTAAATCTGGTTCAAGCAAGGGTACGCTCTGTCGTTGCATATTGCATCCCATTAAAGCTCTGTTTCCATCATCGTGATCAAGAAAAGGAATGAGAGAAGCAGATGCGCTTATCACCTGCTGAGGAGTTATGTCCATAAGGTGAACTTTGTCTTTGTGCACTAATCGTGGCAGAATTTCGCCAGACTCAGTTCTCTCTCTTGCAATTACATAATCATTGACAATGTGACCTTTTTTGTCAACTGGAGTATCTGCCTGAGCAATAATATAATTCTCCTCTTCATCGGCAGTAAGAGAAACATATTCTTCCTTAACGACACCATTTTTGACCTTTCTATAGGGAGCGGTTATGAAACCATATTCGTTTACACTTGCATAAGTAGTAAGAGAATTTATAAGTCCTATGTTCTGACCCTCAGGTGTTTCAATAGGGCAAATTCTGCTATAGTGAGATGAGTGAACATCTCTGACCTCAACCCCTGCTCTATTTCTATGCAACCCTCCAGCGCCAAGTGAGCTGAGCCGCCTTTTGTGAGTCAAAGCAGCAAGAGGATTGGTTTCTTCCATAAACTGAGACAGTTGGCTTGCACCAAAGAATTGTCTCAACTGCCCAGAGATTGCTTTTGCACTAATAACTTCAGAAAGCTTCACATCCTCGGGTTTAGAAATTGAAATTCTATCCTTTGCGTTTCTATGAACTTTAGCAATTCCACGTTCGAATTCTTCCGCTACGAGTTCTCCAACCGTTCTTATTCTTCTGTTTGAAAGGCTATCAATATCGTCTTCTTTTCTAATTCCTTCCCGAATATCAAGCAGGTAATTAAGCGTATCAGTATAGTCTTCCTTTGTAAGTATTTTATCAGAAGAATCTCTGCCAAACTTCTTGTTAATTTTGTAACGGGAAACGGGGAAATATTCGTTCCTTGTAGGATCGCTCAAAAGACCGTCAACGAGTTCTCTTGCCGCGTCAATAGTGACCCTCTCGCGAGGATGAAATATTTTGTAAATCTCAACAATAGCCTCATCTCGATTGTTTGTTCTGTCTTTCTTAAGAGTTTGCTCAACCCAATAGTCAACACCAAAAACCTTCACTGAAACTTTATCAATGCCAGCTTCTACAAGTTTTTTTATCACTTCTTCGGTAAATACATCCCCTTTGTTAGCAATGAGCTTGCCAGAACTTGTTTTCAGGTCTTCAAGAAGCTGTTTATTTAGAGCCAATTCATATGAAAAAGGAGACGTTGTAAGGACTTCCACGGTCATTGGTCTTTGAAAGGTGGAAATAATCTCTTCATTGGACTTAAAACCGACTGCTTTCAATGCGACTGTCAAAGGAATCTTCCTCATTTTCTTTTTCAATCGCGCGTATAAAACATTATCCCTTCCTACTTCTATTTCCATCCAGTTGCCCCTGTCTGGAATTATTGTTACAACGTAGTTTATTACAGAGGTATCTGGATCTTTAGACGACTGGAAAAATATGCCTGGAGAACGTATAAGCTGTTGTACAACAACTCTCTTCCTTCCGTTAATTACAAATGAACCATCATTCAACATCATAGGAAGGTCAGCTACGTATACTTCCTGTTCTTTTATCTCCCCAGTGTTCTTAAATATCATCCTAAAACGAGCATTGACTCTTGCCTCGTAAGTAGCTCCTACTCTGAAGCAATCCTCAACGTTTCTAATGGGCTTATCAACCGAGTAACTAATGTACTCAACCGCTATATTCTTAGTGTCAATAGGAAAAATCTTGTCAAGTATATTGCCAATTCCTTCGTTGAGGAATTTATCAAACGACTTAACTTGAACGTCAAGAAGATTGGGAAGAGGAAGTGTTACCTTTGTTTTAGTAAAGTCCCTTAAATTCTCCATTTAGCCTCCTTATATAAAATACGCAATTTAATAGTATAAAGGAAAAATAATTTCTGTCAAGTCAAAAAGGATTTTATTTTTCTCTAACAAAATGCCCGCTTTTCCCTCCACTTTTTTCAAGAAGCATCACATCGCTTATTGTAATCTCTCTGTCAATTGATTTGCACATATCATAAATAGTCAGAGCTGCGACTGAAACAGATGTAAGTGCTTCCATTTCAGCGCCAGTCTTGCCATACATTTCGACATATCCTTCAACCTTAACTGAACGGCTTTCCATTGATACAGTGAATTTGACATCGACAAATGTAATGTTCAGAGGATGACAGAGCGGAATCAATTCATGAGTCTTCTTTGCCGCCATAATCCCTGCGATTTTCGCTGTGCTCAAAACATCGCCTTTTTTCACCTCACCGTTCAGAATCTTAGAAAGTGTTTCTTCCCGTAAGAAAACTACCGCTTGAGCTTTAGCTGTTCTAAAAGTCTCAGGCTTTTCACTTACATTTACCATACTTACTTTACCAAATTCATCAAATTGGCTCATTAATTTAGCCTCCCAGTTCTCTCATATTGCTTATTGAAGTAGTACTTTCTGAACTTATCAGGGAATGACTCTCTGGTTTTATAGCGACAGATTCATATATTCTGCTTATGAGAAGGTCCAAATCCCTCAACCTCACTGCTTTAAAAATGTCAACTTTTATCGGAGAAAATAGGCACGGATAAATCTCTCCTCTTGAAGTTATCCTGATTCTATTACAATATGCGCAGAAGTGCTGGCTAACGGGTGTTATGAATCCAATTTTGCCTTTTGCATTAGGTATTTGATAATAGCTTGCAACTTCCCCGTCATTGCCTGTGGTTCTCACCAAATCGTACTGTGAATTGATCATTGAAAGTGCGGTTTTAAAACCCAAAAAGTGCTTCTTAAAAGAGTCATTATCTTTCGTGGGCATTAACTCGATAAAACGAACGGTTATAGGATAGTCAATGCTAAGCTTAGCAAGACCTAATAAGTCATCGTTGTTAACATTATTCAAGAGAACCGTATTTATTTTAACAGGATTAAGTCCAACTTCGATAGATTTAAATATGCCCTTGTAAACGCTTTCAAAGGCATCAACTCCCGTGATTCTTTTAAAAACTTCAGGCCTAAGAGTATCAAGGCTAATATTTGCCCTTGAAAGGCCTGCCTCTTTAAGTTGCGAAGCCAACTCAAAAAGCCTGAACCCATTCGTAGTTAATACAACTTCCTCAATGCCTCTTGCCCTGGCGGTTCTCACTATCTCTGTTATATCTTGTCTTATTAACGGCTCTCCTCCAGTTAGTCTCAATTTGTTGATACCAACTTTAGCCAAGCCAGAGAATAAAAAATCGATATCTTCAAGATTAAATTCTTTTACCAAAGCGTCTTGCGGTTTTTTTGAACTGCAGTAAAAACAGTCAAAATTACATCTTGGGGTTATCGAAAACCTTACGTAAGTTATCTTTCGACCAAAACGGTCAACAAGCTGTTCCTTGAATTGCATTCATCCCTCCAAAATAATCTTCCCGTAAACTCCGTCATAACCTGGTATTTTTCTTACCCTGCCTTCCCTCACATCACCTATTGCTCTAACCACCTTCTCTGGCAAAACATTCATAAGGGAAGAAAGCTCTTCAAAAACGAGAACATTTATTTCATTTGAAAAAGATTCCAGGGCTAAATTATAAATTTCCTTAACTTTTCCGTCGACAACGCTCTTCCCAAGTGACTGAGCAATAATTTCATCAAGAGGCATAATGTAGCTGAAGGCAGGAGCCTTACCAGAACCGACATAGTCCTTTAAGCTCTCTATTCTGTGCAGTACCCCTTCTCTCAAAGGATTCCCGCACATAGGGCACAATGCATTGCTTTGCCTGAAATCAAGCGTCGAGAATTTGCACTTTCTGCACCCGTCAGCAAAATACTTGCCACTTTCTGGAAATTCCTCTAGGGTCATAACGAACTTTCGCTTATCACCACGAATTGCTTCAAATATGTCCTTATAGCTATCAATGTCTTTAAGGACTACTGCTTCTCTACCTATACGTGCAGGAGAATGAGCATCAGAAAAAGAAACAAGGGGAAATCTTCTCAAATCCTTAACTGAGTAACACATCAAAGGATCAGCACTTAAACCCGTTTCAAGAGCAGTAATGTTAATGGACTCATCATCAAAACATTCCTCCACACTATCAAATCCAGAAATGCTCCCAAGTAATCCATACCAGGGAGTCCATATGTGTGCTGGAATGATGTGTATATCATTGCTAATCATCTTCACAAGCCTAACGAAATCATTTCCATCAATGTGCAAGGTTGGGCGAGCAGATTTAGAAAAATCGTTTTTGAAGATCTTAGAAAAATCGTCTACAGTATCAAAATCTGGAAAAACCAATAGAATATGAACTCTTCTATTCTTCCCAAGCTTTTCGAATACAAGATTAACTTCGGCTGAAAGAACAAAAGTCATTTCTCTAAAAGAATACAATCCGAAAGCACTGCGCTCAAGAACACTCTCCAATTCTCTTCTCCATTTGGGAAAAAGTATATCTCCGCTGCCAAGCATATTTACGCCTCTCCTTAATGCAAAATCATACATATTCTCAACACCCATATTCTTGCTTGAAGGAATACTGTAATGAGAATGGATGTGAAAGTCAGCCACTTTAAAGTTTTGAATCACTTTTCTTGCACTTGTACATTGAAAGCTTTAAAGCTATAAAAAGGAATTTGATTGGATCTATCAGCTGGTTAATCTTGCTCTTCGCCTCTGCTCTATAGATGGTAGCAATTTCCACAAAACCAATCTTGAATCCACAACGGGCAGCTTTAACTAGCATTTCCGTTTCAAGTTGATATCTCTTTGAGGTAAACTCTATTCTCTCTACAACCTCTTTCCTCAGGAGCCTATAGCCAGATTGGCTGTCCAGTATTTTAGTTCCGCAGATTTTTGATAAGATTACCGAAGATGTAGTATTAGCAAATATCCTCAAAGCTGGCATAAGTTTAGGGTCAAATTTTCTCGCTCCAACCACAATATCATATCCTTCGGCCATTTTGCTTATGAAAAGAGGTATTTCGTCTGGATTATGCTGACCATCAGCATCAATTAGAAGCAAGTAATCTGCACGCTCCTTTATAGCAAACTCAAAGCCAATTTTCAAAGAATCTGCCTTCCCAAGATTCTGCGGATTCCTTATAACAAGCGCTCCAGCACTTTTTGCCAGGTCTGACGTTTTATCTTGCGAACCATCGTCAATTACAAGAACCTGGTCAACATAGTTGCGAGTTCTTTCAACAACATTTAAAATGTTCTTCGCTTCGTCCTTAGCTGGGATTATTGCAATAATCATTTGTACTCCTCAAAGTAATCAAAGAACTGAAACCACTGATCGGGATATTTCTTTACTGCACTTTCAAGAAGACTTGCAAAAGTCTGAACGTATTCGGAGACAAAACTTTCCTCCCCTTTACTTCTGTCGATTACTATTTCTGGTGATAAAATAGCTCTATACAAGCCTTTCTCTCTTATAGCATAACCAAAAACACTTCTTGCACCAGTCCTGTAAGCAAGGGTGGCAGCTCCTTTTGGAAAACGAACCTTTCTGCCAAAAAAATCAACAATAGCACCATCATGGTTTATATCTCTGTCGCTCACTATCGATGCTATCTCATTCTGCTTCAGTGCTTTATATACACCAAGAGCGCCGCCGTTAAAAGGGTGCACAGTAAGATTCCAATTCTCACGCATTTTCTGATAAAGCCCTTCAATTTTTTGGTCAGTCTGCGGCAGTCCTATCCCGTGTGGTTTGAAACCTAAAAAACCAACTAAAAAGCCTGCTATCTCCCAATTACCGAGGTGAGCTGCAATAACTATAACTCCTTTTTTGGCGAGCGACAAGTCAGTTAAAGTCTCCTTGATGCCAGTAAAATCAATCGTTCTTCTGAAAGCATTCTCATCCCTCTTCAGAAATTTACAATAATCAATGATGTTCAATGCAAAATTTATGTAGAGAGAATAAGTCAGGCGTCTTATGACCTTTCCATCAGTTTCACCTGTTATTGCCTCGATATTTTTCGAAACAGCCCTTCTTTTTCTGCTTCCAAATAAATAATCCAGAGTTACTATAAATTTCCCGAGATTTTCATAGAAAGCTCTCGGAGTTGACTGAACAATTTTTATGGCAATCAAATAAAATAGATATGTCAATCTACTTTTTCCTCAGAATGGGATTCGATGAAAGATAAGCAGAGCTTCCACCAGTTTCGCCTGAAATGAAGTCAGAACGGTCAGGCACATTGCTTTTATATCCAAACGCCTGCTTTAAGACCTCTTCATCTGCTCCATCCTCAATCAAATGAGCAAGCACAGAGTTACGGAGAGTCCTTGGAGAAACACGTTGGCCAACTTTTTCTGAATACTTCTTTACGATAAGGTAAATACTTTGCCGTGTAAGCTTAGAAAAAGTGTTGCTTAGAAAAAACACGTTGTTTTCAATCGCTTGGTTTTGTGGAAGCATTGCAGCCCTTTCAATTATGTAGTCTGATAAATATGAATGAAGAAGCTCGCTGAAGATAATCTTTCTTTTGGCTTTGCCACCCACAATTATACACTTCTCTTGCAAGTTTACATCAGAAAGCCTGAGATTGCAAAGTTCTGATGCTTGAATGCCAGTCGTATAAATCATAAGCATAATAAGTTTATTCCTTTTTGAGATGAAACTTTCCTCTGGCATATTTTCAAGTAATCCTTTTATTTCAGACGGTGAAATTATTTGCCGAGGCTTCTTTGCAACCTTTGCTGAATGTATTCCTTTTACTAAAACCAAAAGGTCAATTCCTGACTTTTGTCTAGCAAACCTCAAAAAATATCTGACAGAAGAAATATTTCTTCTGAAAGTACTCTGAGAATTTAGAAAGCTCTTTTGCCCAAAATACTTCATAAGTACAGCCTCATCTAAGTCTTGTAGATATACAATCCCCTTCTGCTCAATAAAGCTAACGAATTTCTGTATATCGCTCTTGTAAGCAAGTTTGGTGTTCGAAGACAATTTCTTGTTGCTAGAAAGCTCTTTGAAAAAAGAATACTCTAATGTTTTCAGTTCTAAGTTTGCACTCACTCTTTCATCATCCTCCACATAAGCAACCCAATGAGAGTTTTAGCATCATCAATCTTTGAATTTATGTATTCATCGACCTTGTCAGTAGGCAAAAGGAACACATCCAGTTCCTCTCCTTTATCCAGATGAACTCTGCCATTGACAAATTCATCTGCAAAGAAAAGGTATATTTCTTCCTCTACAAAACCAGGCGAAGGATAAAACCGAGCTATCTGCCGTAAATTATGAGCAACAAGTCCAGTTTCTTCCTCAAGTTCTCTTTTTGCACAGTCGAAAGGAGACTCTCCCTCCTCTATTCTCCCTGCAGGCAATTCAAGGAAGTATTTCTGGGCAGTAGGCCTGAATTGCGATACAAGGATTATAGCATTGTTGTATTCTGCAACAACGGCAGACGCAGCTCCACCGTATCCGACAGTCTCCCTTTCCCAATTCGATTTATCTTCATTCTCGACAATTTTCTTATAGACAGATAGTAACTTGCCCTGAAAAATCTTTTCAATACTAATGACTTTAGCCATAAGTTAATGGTTTCTAATTATGTCCTTGATCTTCAAGAGTCTTGCAATGTTTTCTCTGTCCATCTCTTCGAGTTTCTGGTTGATGTACTTAATTGTTTCCTCAAGGTTAGGTATCATCACATACTCAAGAGCATTCACTCTTCTTCTGATTTTTGCAATTTCCATTGCAGTTAAATATATTTCTTGCTGTAAAGAGGCAAGTTCCGCAATTGAAGGCAACAACTTCAAGAATTCCAGAAAAACTGAGTCAAGTTCTGAACGCGTAAAAGTAAGAGGATATGCAAAAGGACATCCAGAATAATCAATTGAAAAAATCGGGTATTTGACATTCATTATCGAAGCAGTTCTTGAAGAGATATTTACATCCATATTGCTTCCAAAAAACATCTCCTCAAGTTCATCGTCATCATAAGAAGAAACAGAAGCATAATATTTTTTCCGAATTTCATTAAACGCCTGGTCAAATTTAGCTCTCTTCTCAACGAAACTCGTCGAAACTTCTATAAAGTTTCTCATCAATCCTTCAAGTTTATCTTTGAGTAGTTTATGCCCTTTTTCAGCGAGTACGAGCCTCTCACGTAACCTGAGAAGCTCCATTCTTGTGGGATTGACACTAAGTAGCACTCACTTCACCTTCTTTTTTTACAAATTTCTCAAGATATTTCTCAATGAAAGCTGGCCTTACACGCTTGAGCTCTTCTTTAGGAAGTATCGTAAGAAGCTTCCACCCGATATCAAGAGTCTCTTCAATTGTACGGTCCTCGTTGACATCCTGCCTGACAAACTTATCTTCAAATTCGTCGGCAAACTTAACAAAAAGAAGGTCAGTCTCAGTTAGAGCACTTTCTCCCAAAACAGTCGCAAGTTCTCTGGACTCTCTCCCTCTTGCGTAAGCAGCAAACAGCTGATTCAAAACATCGGCGTGGTCTTCTCTTGTTTTGCCTTTACCGATACCTTTGTCTTTTAGCCTTGATAGTGAAGGCATAACATCAATTGGAGGATATATACCCTGTTGATTGAGAGTCCTGCTTAAGAAAATCTGCCCTTCAGTGATGTAGCCAGTAAGGTCTGGAATCGGGTGAGTCTTGTCATCCTCAGGCATTGTTAAGATGGGTATCTGTGTAATTGAACCAGTTTTCCCTTTTATCCTGCCTGCTCTCTCGTAGATTGTTGCAAGATCCGTGTACATATATCCAGGATAACCTCTTCTACCTGGTACTTCTTTTCTTGCAGCAGAAATCTCTCTAAGGGCCTCGCAATAGTTTGTCATATCGGTCATTATAACAAGCACTTGCATACCAAGTTCGAAAGCAAGGTATTCAGCAACTGTCAACCCATATCGCGGGGTGGCAATCCTTTCTATAACAGGATCATCTCCCAGATTTAAGAACATTACAGATCTTTCAAGAGCTCCTGATTCTTTAAAACTCTGGATAAAAAAGTTAGCCTCTTCAAAGTTAATACCCATTGCTACAAATATGACAGCAAACTTCTCTTCGGCACCAAGCACCTTTGCCTGACGTGCTATTTGAGCAGCAACCTTTTCGTGTGGTAATCCAGAACCAGAGAATATAGGCAACTTCTGGCCTCTAACAAGCGTGTTTAAGCCATCAATAGAAGATATGCCTGTTTGAATGAACTCAGATGGATAATCACGTGCGTAGGGATTCAAGGGGCTGCCATTTATGTCAAGTTTCTTATCTGCAATAACTGGCGGTATGCCATCAATAGGGGCTCCCGAACCATCAAAAATCCTTCCAAGTATTGAAGGGGAAACACCAACTTCAACACCTCTACCAAGGAATCTTACTTTAGTCTGGCCGAGGTTTAATCCTGAAGTTCCTTCAAAGACCTGCACAAGCGCCCTATCATGGTCGACTTCAAGCACCTGCCCTCTTTTTATTGAACCGTCACTGGTTTTTATCTCTACGATTTCATTGTAGGAAGCTTTTTCCACATGGTCTACAACAATAAGAGGCCCAGCAATCTCTCGCGTCGTAATATATTCTTTACCCATTTTCCACCTCGCTAACCAATTGCTCAAAAGACTTTCTTATCTTTTCATCAATCTCATCAAATTTTTGCAAGTCTTCCTCTGGGATGACTTTTGCTCTGGATATGTCAACTCTAACTGGCAGAGATATTATCTTATCAAGTTCCACTCCCTTTACCAGGCTTTCATGAGCAAGTATATCAAACAAGTCAATCATTTTCATCATTTTATACTGTTTCTTAAGAGAAGAGTACGTATCCTCAGGAAGGAATGCATTCTGCTGGAGAAAGTCTTCTCTTATTGAACGGGCTGTTTCCATTACAAGCCTATCTGATGCTGATAATGCATCGATTCCGACAAGCCTCACCATCTCTTGAAGCTCAGCCTCCTTCCTCAGAGTATTCATAGCCTTCACTCTTATTGAGACCCAATCCTTTCCCATTGCTTCTCTGTAGAAATCAACAAGCGAATCGGCGTAAAGTGAATAGCTCCTTAACCAGTTAATTGCAGGGAAATGGCGAGCATATGCAAGAGAAGCATCAAGAGACCAAAAAACTCTTACCGTGCGAAGAGTTGCCTGCACAACTGGGTCAGACAAATCTCCTCCAGGAGGAGACACTGCTCCAATAACACTTAGACTTGATTCCCTCGCCTTGCTTCCCAACGTAACAACTCTTCCAGCCCTTTCGTAGAATGAAGCCACGCGAGATGCAAGGTAAGCAGGGTAACCTTCTTCTCCAGGCATTTCCTCAAGTCGTCCTGACATTTCCCTCATTGCTTCCGCCCAACGCGATGTAGAGTCTGCCATTAATGCCACGTTATAACCCATATCCCTGTAGTATTCAGCAATAGTTATGCCAGTAAATACAGAAGCTTCCCTTGCAGCTACTGGCATATTCGAAGTATTTGCGATGAGGATAGTCCTTTCCATTAAAGGCCGACCTGTTCTTGGATCTTTGAGTTCAGGGAATTCCATTAGAACATCTGTCATCTCATTTCCGCGCTCTCCGCAACCAATAAAAACTATAATATCTGCATCAGCCCATTTAGAAAGTTGGTGCTGGACCACTGTCTTTCCGCTGCCAAAAGGCCCAGGGATACAGGCAGTACCCCCTTTTGCGATAGGAAAAAAGGAGTCAATAACTCTCTGCCCTGTCGTGAGAAGTTCATAAGGAGCAAGACGCTCTTTTACAGGTCGAGGAGTTCTAACAGGCCATTTCTGATAAAGCTTTACATCAACTTCAGAAGCTGAAGATTTAATCCGTGCCACAATCTCGTCAACCGTATACTCTCCACTCTCTGCAACAAAAGTCACCGTCCCTTCAACATCTGGAGGTAACAGAACTCTATGCTTGATTAAAGGAGTTTCATCAACAGTACCTATTATGTCTCCACCAGCAAGCTTATCGCCAACTTTGACTTCAGGATTAAAAACCCATTTCTTATCTCTTTTTAGAGCCGGTTCAAAAAGACCTCTTGCAACGAAATTGCCGTACTTAGACATAAGGACATCAAGCGGCCTCTGAATCCCATCATATATTGAACCAATCAAGCCAGGTCCAAGTTCAACGCTTAAAGGCGTTCCAGTTGAATAAACAGGCTCACCTGGACCTACTCCACTTGTATCTTCATACACCTGTATTGAAGCATTATCGCCTTTTATTTCAATTATCTCGCCAAAAAGCCTCTTCACTCCAACGAAAACCATTTCGTACATTCTTGCGCCAGGTATCCCTTGCGCAACCACAAGTGGCCCTGACACCTTTACTATTGTTCCAGAACGATCTTCCATAAGTCACTCTCCTTACTGCTTATTCTTTGAAAGAATGTCTATTCCGACTGCTTTTTCAACAACATCCCTTATGTTAGAAATACTTTCACCCTTATGAGTGCCTGAAGGTAACATAAAAATTACAGGTGAGATGTCTTTCCTTTCTGTGAGAAAGTCTCTAAGGGAATCACTGTATTCTTCACTTGTTATGATAAGCACAAATTCACGGGTCTTGGAAAGCTCGATAATTTTCTCTAGTGCCTCATCTCCATCCTGAACAGGGAAAATTTTGACATCGAAGCTATTCAAGAATAAACCTAATCTATTTTCACCTACAAATGCAATTTTGCTCATATATTTTACATTTCCTTTACTCTTCCATAGGCAGTGTAGACACTGTTTGTAAGGAACTCAAGCTCGAAATTCAGACGCTCAAGGTATGCAAAAACTGGTTCAATTCCTTCCAAAACAAACCTGCCTTTTTCGATTAACGCAAACAGCTTCTCCCTGACTACAGTTTCAAGATTTTGCTGATCTATTTCTCCATAGAGTTCTCTTTGAGCTTTCGAGAAAACTACAAAGTCATCGTATGTTTTGATTTCTTTCAACTTACTAGCAAACCCATACTTCAGGAATTTTTCTGAAATAGCCTTCAATAAGAGGCTGAAATCTTTCTCCGTTATAGCCTTCAATCTTAAAAGCTCAGAAGCACGGCTCACTAGAACTAAAGAATAAATTTCAACGTATTCCTCAAAATAATTAATGATAAATTCACTTTTTGTTTTCCTGGCAAATTCGTCAAGATAACTCAAGTGATAAACATCAGTGAGCACAGAAACTATGAATGGAGACTCTTTATGATCTTCAATCGCACCAAAGAATTCTCTCAAAATCAAGGGGAAATCTCCTCTTCCTGTGTGCACAAAGTCAAACAAAAGCTTGTCTTCGACGCTTATGTTTGTTTGCTCTGAGAGTCCCCAGCGCTTTAGCTTGAGGAAAAGTTCTTTACTGTTACCAAACACATTTATGAAACCTGGAGCTACATACTTTGATAGTTCTTTCACTTCATCTTTGTATCTCGACGATAGTCCTGCAGCAACTTCATTTACCTCGCCAGACTTAATGAATTTGCCGTAGGGAGAAGTCTCCAATTCCTTCAGGATATCATCATAATTGAGCGTAGAGATACGGTTTAGCTCATCTAAAGAGAACAGATAAGACTCGAGGACTCTTATCCTGCCGTTAATGAAATCATACTCGTTGGGAGCATCAATATTCAAAGCAAATTCTTTCCTCATTAACTCTCCTTAAAAAGTGATTCATTAAGACCAACCTCGTAGTTTTCTCTCAATTCAGTTATGATAGACTCAAACGAATAATCTAGCTCAACTTCATTACCAACAACAATACAGCCTCCCTTGATATCTGCTCCTTTGTCTGACAATTTTCCAGCTTCTCTGTAGTGTTTTGATAAAAAAGAGCTCATTTTCTTACCAAATCTTAGAAGATCTCTTTCATTCAAGCGGACTTCAAAGCTATCTTTGATAGAACTTTTCTCAACAAGACTACACAGGAAACTGTAGTAATCTTCATCATTCATATTCACAAGGTCATCAAGCAAGGCTTCAAAGAAAACATCAATCAGTCTCGTTTTTTCAACAAGAATTGCTCTTTCTAAACCAACCGATTCAGTTTCTTCCTTCCTCTTAAACTGCCTGTCAATTTCCTCAAACATCCTGGCTTTTCTCTGCTCAAAGTCGAGGCGAGAATCATCAAGGAATATATTCATAAGTTTATTAAGCCTTTCCTCCTCGTTTTTAATGCTTTCGGAGGCTTTCAGGTTGGCATTCTTGATAATTCTTTCTTGAACTTTTTCTATACTCATATTCACTCAGAATGGTTTGCCACTGATCCACAATGTTAAAAGGAACCCTGCAAGCAAACCAAGAATAGCATAAGTCTCAACAAGAGCTGGAAGAAGAATTGCTCTTCCACCTTCTTCAGGGCGTTTTGCGGTAAGGTCAAGAGCACCAATTCCAGAATGAGCCTGGTCTAAAGCAGTCTTGAATTCATCAAGGCCTACAAATAGCCCAAGGATAAATATTGCAACACCTTGAGCAATAGTTGCATGAGGGTTTCCGCCGATAAAGCCGAAAAACTGCATAATAAGGAATGCAACTACAAAGCTATAAAAACCCTGCGTTCCTGGAAGAGCCATAATAACAAGCATCTTACCAAATAGTTCAGGCTTTTCTGAAAGGATACCGCCAGCATGTGCTGTTGTTCTTTCGATACCCATACCTGATCCTATTGCACCTAACACTGCAACGATAGCAGCACCAGCTGCCACCCACAGAGGGCCATTGTTCAACGGACTAATCGCTGTGTTCATTTTTTAGTACCTCCTATTATTCCTTTTTAATTCTAGTATTCTTAAGTTCAATCCCAAAAGGACTGAACGAACTGCCACCAATATCGTAAAATCTTCCGAAAAACTCAAGGAAATTAAGACGCATAGAATGGATAAATGCTCCGAGTATGTTCATCATAAAAGCAAGAGTATGGAGAGCTAAAAGAATCAATATAAGCGGAACAATTCCGAAATTTCCAAATAGACTTCCAATAACCTTTGCCATCAAATTAAAGGAAGAAGCAAGTATAGAGCTGCTCAAGCCAAGCGCAAATAGACGTAAATACGATAAAACATCTCCAAGAAAACTTGAAATGCCATACGAACTTCTGATTCCATAGATATTAACTAATGCTGCTATTGGTTTGAAAAGGGGTGTTCGAATTGACATAAACCCGCCAATGAATAAAAGCCCGAGTCCACTATAAAGCAAAATACTGTCATAGATCCTTAAAGAAGGCAGTTTACCAACAACAAAGAGTCCCATTAACCCTGGCAAAAAAGCAAGCCAGCCCACCCCATTAAAAAGAGCATCAAGGTAATTTTTATTCTTAACTTTAGCGACGATGCTCATCAACACACCAAGCAGTTGAGTAAATATACCTATAGCCAACGCAACAACCAGGAATTCCACAGACCCGCTTGGTGAATTAGTATCAATAACAGTAAGAGACTTCAATATATGCGTTATTGCAGAGGAAGGGAAATAAGTAGCAAAGAAATTCCCTGCAAAAGAACCAGTTAGTATACCCACAATCGTAGCAGAGATTCCTCCATAAAGAAGAATTGAGAAAAAACCATTTGACCCTGGATTATCTTTATATTTTCTCAAGAAATAGAATGCAAAAATGGCAAGAAGCGATCCATAAAAAGCATCTCCCAGGGCCATCCCAAAGAAAACAGAGAACAGAACTGCAATAACTGGTGTAGGGTCAATATTGGAATAGCTTGGCAAACCAAACAAACGAACCAAAAATTCAAACGGCCTGAATATAGGATTATTAGCTATAGCAACTGGTACAAAGTCACTTGCCTCAGGATCCGAAATGAAAGTTTCAACTCCCTCAATACCGTCAAGCTTCTTAAGATCTTCTAATTGCCTTTCCTTCACAAAGCCCTTTAAAACAAATACATCAGTGCCATCAAGGAAGTTTGTCTTCTTTTGCTCTTTAACTCTCAATGAGTCGATATAATCCTTATAAACAATCAGTTCTCTTTTTAGGTTGTAAAGCTCACGCATTTTAGAAAGGATAACATTTTTCTCCTTTTCTATACTGCTCAATCTTGAGCTTATCCTATTCGCCTCTTCATTCGCAAATCCCAAAAGGTTCTCGGGCGGGCTTACTTGTTCGATATCATAACTTCTAAGCAGCGACAGGATTTTGTCCTCATCTTCCCTAAGGAAGAGGATGAATATGTTTGAAATGTTCTTGTCACTATCGAATACATCAAGGTAAATATTATCAATTGTATCCTTCTCTTTAACCAGCAAAGAATTAAGATTGACAGTCTTTGCAGTGCAAATAACAGACTTCGTTGTTGCCGTGCCCTGCATTATTGAGAACTGAAAAGGAAAATCTTTGAAAGAAAGAAGGAATTTCTTTTCTTCTGAGAGTGAAACTTCCTCTTCGGAAAGCTCAGCAAACCTTCCACTGAGCCTTGAAATGGATTCATATATTCCGTTTAAATCAAATGTTTGGCTGATACGTTCAAAATCAGCTTTGGAAACTTCTATATCGTCAGGAAAGAATGATTTAAAGAACCCTTTTGTGTCAATGCCAAACTTCTTGAAATTCTCAAGTATAAAGTTCACCTGCATATTCTCTTCGTCGTAGGTGAAAGACGAAACTGCTTGCTTAAAGTGGCCTATATCTTCAAGAACGTCTCTGTCAAATTCGTCAACGTGAATTAAGCCAAGGGAAAATATCGAATCAGATATTAAATTTTCCTTAGCTTTATCTCCGACGATGAGTACCTTTTTTATTTTCTCGATTGCCATTTCTGCTCCAGAATAAGACTATGAAATTCCCGTAACACAGTTTCAAAATTCTTTTTGTAACTTGCTCTCAATTTGTTAAGCTTTTCTTCCTTTTCGCTGTTCAGTTTTTTCAGCAATTCATCAAAAGACTTCTCTTTATCAGTTCTATATGAATCTGCTTCTTCAACCAACTTCTCTTCATTTTCTTTCTTTATTCTTTCTTTTTCTTCATCAAAGTGTTTTCTTAACTCATCAATTTTATTCACAGCAGCTTTTGTTATAGACTCTGCCTCATCTTCACTTTTCTTGATTATGTTAAGCAAATCTGTTTCTTTCATACACCACCTCTATTCCTTAACTACTCTTATTCTGATACCATTTTTTTCCTTGAGCGACCCTTGAACAAGGCCACCCTTGTTATATACCTCATCAATAAAATCGGCTGCATCACGAGTAATCTCCATTCCTGGCACAAACACAGGTATCCCAGGAGGGTATGGAGCAACAATTCCCCAGCTTATTCTGCCTACTGCTTCCTTTAAGCGCACATTTTCGTACTGCTTGCTAAATGCATCGTTAGGGGTCATTGCAAATCTGCTTGCAGGAGGAAAATTCGGCATTCTAACAGAATTCTTTCGCTTCTTTGCAGGCACTTTTTTCAAAACAGAAAGCAGCGAATCAACGTCCTTGTACCTTGTTCCAATGGTAATAAATAACAATACATTCTGGAGATCTGATAATTCAATTTCGATGTTCCTATCATTGAGATATGATTCAAATTCAAAACCAGAGTAGCCAAGTTCTTGAACGTTTATTGTAAGCTTTATTGGATCAAATGCATTGATATCATCATAGTTCACCAAAGATGAGGAGGTAACTCTGAAACCTGGAATTTTGGAGATTTCTTCTCTTGCGTATTCAGCAACTCCGATAGCCTTATCCCAAAGTTCTTCTCCACGAAGAGCCATCTCTCTACGAGCAATATCCATTGAAATCATAAATATGTATGAAGGACTGGAACTCTCAATCAAGCCAAGAACCTGTTCAACTCTATCGATGTTAACTTTATCTGATACGACGTGAAGAAAAGATGTCTGAGTAAGCGTAGGCAGTGTTTTGTGAGCGCTTTGTGCAACAATGTCGGCTCCGTATTTTATGGCTGACTTAGGGAATTGCTTATTAAATGGAAAATGCGCTGCATGTGCTTCATCAACGAGTGCATACATATTGTTTCTGTGTACAAGGTCAATCATTTCTTTGATTCTGCCTTGAAAACCGTAATAATTAGGCGTAGTAATGTGCACTGCTTTAGCATCTGGATTTTCTTCTATTGCACTGGCCAATGATTCGGGAGTGATGTTAGTGATAATCCCAAACTCTTTATTGAACTCTGGTTGAACAAAAATAGGTATGGCTCCAGCTTCAATGATGCCGCCGATAACAGAACGGTGAGAGTTTCTTCCTATGATTATTTTCTCACCTTTCTTCACCGTTGAGAGAATCATTGCATGAATTCCAGCAGTTGTACCGTTTACCAAAAAGAAAGTTGCTTTTGTCCCGTAGAGGTCTGCTGCTAACTCTTCTGCCTGCCTTATAACACCGTGAGCGTAGTGCAAATAATCAAGACCAGAGACTTCCGTAAGGTCGAAATCAAAAAACTCTTGTCCAAAAAGCTTCTTCAGAAGTTTTGGTGCCCCTTTGCCCTGTGAATGACCTGGCATGTGGAATGGCACCATATCACGTTTAATATACTCTCTTACTGCTTCATAAAGTGGCGCACTGTCCTGTTCCACTTAGTCCTCCTATGTTAAATTTTATGGTCGGGATGGTGGGATTCGGACCCACGACCTCTTAGTCCCGAACCAAGCGCTCTACCAAGCTGAGCCACATCCCGAAATGGTCGGGGCGAGAAGATTCGAACTTCCGACCCCCTGCACCCCATGCAGGTGCGCTAACCAAACTGCGCCACGCCCCGACAACAAATAAGGCTCAAAGACTAAACAGATTTTAAATTTTGCATCACATATAATATATAAAACAAGACAAATTTTGCAATAGTTTCTCACATGATAAATCAAAAAAACCTTAAGCAAAGCGTAAGCCAGATTCTGTCACCTAAAAGGTCGTGATCATTTATCTAAGCGGCCAACCCGACAGCGCAGGGGGAGCTTCCTTTACTGCCCTATTTGGCCTTGCTCCAGGTGGGGTTTACCAAGCATGGCTCTGTCACCAAAGCCACCGGTAGTCTCTTACGCTACCTTTTCACCCTTGCCTGCAAAAACAGGCGGTCTATTTTCTGTGGCACTTTCCTTGGGGTTGCCCCCACTTGGGTTTCCCAAGCACCTTGCTCCCAGGAGTCCGGACTTTCCTCAGGCGAATAATCCCCTGCGATCACATGCTTTACTTAAGGCTATTTATCTTTAGAGGGAAGATAAAGAATCTTTCCACAAACTTCGCACTGTATAACTTCTTCTTTGCTTTCATTCTTCAGTTTTTCAAGGACCTCGAGTGGCACCATCGCTCCGCAATAAGAGCAATGACCGTGCTCCACAGTCGCTATAGCCCCATGAGGAAACTGCTGCTGGATTTCAAGGTAACGGTGAAGTATACTGAAAGGGATTGACTGCGATTGTGCGGCAAATTCCTTCTCGTATTTCTCGTTTTCAAAAGCAATTTCACGCTCAAGCTTTTCGTACTCTTGCTGAACACTGGCAATCTTTTCCTTGTAGTTATCGATCTTGTCAGAAACAGACTTCTGGAATGCCTTTTTTTCCTCGATTTCCGCGATAACAAAATTCAAATTTCTGTTAATCTCTTCGCTTTTTACAACCAAGGTCTCCTGATTCTTCTTAGCAATTTTGAGCTCCTTGGCATTTTTAAACTTATTGTTCTCAAGTCCCTCGTTAATCGCTACAAGCTGTGACTGTATAGCCTCTTTTTCACTCTCAAGCTCTCTCTTGCGCTTCAAAAAACTTTCAACAAGTGAATTTGATTCAGCAATCTGGTTTTCAAGACCCTTAATTTCCTCTTCTATTTTGAGTTCTTCCTGGATTTCTTTAACTCTAACTTCCTTCTGTTGCGTGAGTTGATGCATTTGCTCGAGTTCCCAGAGTAGTTTAATGTACATTCAAACCTCCAAATTTTGGTGGGCCCGCTTGGATTCGAACCAAGAACCAATTGGTTATGAGCCAACCGCTCCACCTTTGAGCTACGGGCCCTAGTATAGCAAACATATTTTACACAAAAAATAATTATAGTCAAGACCTTGTACACTCACAGAGCGTTAGGCAGATTTCAGTTCATAATTCCCAACAATCGTCTATTAACGCATTATGTTCATAATAGAGCCTCTTCGTAAAGCAACCCTTAGCAAACGCAGAACAGTTGAACAACCTTTTATAAATTAAGTTTGACTGTTTCAGTATCGCAAAATTTACGCTTAAATTCAAAAGCAACGACGATGAAGTAGATAATTCTAATAAAAAAACAGAGAGGACAAAACTATCCTCTCTGTTTGAAACATCTTGTTGAATATAGCTATTTACTTACCGTGTAATCAGTAACTCCGCCTTTCTTAACAAAATGGCAGGCTACAAAATGACCAGGCGTAACCTCGATCATTGGGGGTTCTTTCTCAGCACAGATATCCTTAGCATACCTGCATCGCGTCCTGAACCTGCATCCAGATGGAGGATTAATAGGTGATGGGATATCACCCTGCAAAAGGATTCTTTCCTTCTTAATATCAGGGTCTGGAATAGGAATTGCAGAAAGCAGAGCCTGAGTATAAGGATGGTAAGGCTTGTCGAATAGCTCCTTAGTTTCTGCAACTTCCACAAGTTTGCCCAGATACATAACACCAATTCTATCAGAGACGTGCCTAACGACAGCAAGGTTATGTGCAACAAGCAAGTAAGTCAAGGCAAGCTTCTGCTGAAGCTCCAACAACAAGTTCAAAACCTGGGCTTGCACGGATGCATCAAGAGCCGAAACAGGTTCATCAGCCACAATGAATTTGGGATTCATTACAATGGACCTTGCAATGCCGATTCTCTGGCGTTGTCCACCAGAAAATTCATGAGGATACCTGTGCAGGTATTCAGGCCTCAGTCCAACAAGCTTCATTATTTCAACAACTCGCTCTTCCTGCTCTTTCTTTGTGCCAATCTTATGAACAAGAAGTGGTTCTCTAATAATTTCTCCTATAGGAAGCCTCGGGTTAAGCGAGCCGTAAGGATCCTGAAAGATAATCTGCATGCTTTTCCTCAAAGGCCGCATCTCCGAGACAGATAGTTTAGAAATGTCTTTTCCATCAAAAATAATACTTCCTTTGGTTGGTTCAAGCAACTTGATCAGTGTTTTGCCAGCAGTTGTTTTTCCACTCCCGCTTTCTCCAACGAGGCCAAAAGTCTCTCCCTCAAAAATATGAAACGAAACACCGTCAACTGCCTTTACATAGCCAACAGGCCGCGAGAAAACTCCACCCAAGACTGGAAAATATTTAGTCAGATTATCAGTTTCAATTAACTTTCTCATACGACCTCCTTAGCAGACTCTACAGGGTGGAAACACCTTACAAGGTGATTTGGCTCGAGTTCTATAAGTTCTGGCATTTCCTTGCGGCAGCGCTCAGTAGCAAATGGACACCTGGGATTGAAATGACATCCCTTCGGCATATGATAGGGGTTGGGAACCATTCCTTCAATTGCAGGAAGCTCAACTTTTGTCTGAACAGAAACAAGGCTTGGCACCGACATAAGAAGTCCATAAGTATACTGATGTTTTGGGTTCTTAAATATTGTGTGAACATCAGAATACTCCACAATCTTCCCAGTGTAAGCAACGGCGACATTATCGGCAAGTTCTGCAATAATTGCAAGGTCATGAGTAATAAAGAGAATTGCCATTCCAGTTTTCCTCTGAAGGTCCTTCATCAGTTCAAGGATCTGCGCCTGAATTGTTACATCAAGAGCTGTAGTCGCCTCGTCAGAGATAAGCAAATCTGGATTAGAGGACATTGCCATTGCAATCATAACCCTCTGTCTCATTCCTCCACTCATCTCATGTGGATACTGGTTAAATCGCCTTTCTGGCTCTGGAATGCCAACGAGATGAAGAAGCTCAATTGTTCTTCTCTTAGCCTCTTCTTCCCCTATATCCTGATGCACAAGAATTGCTTCCATAATCTGGTCTCCAATGGTGTATACAGGGTTAAGAGAAGTCATTGGCTCCTGAAATATCATAGAAATCTCTGCTCCACGAATTTTCCTCATTTGCTCTGGCGTTTTTGTGAGTAGATTTTCGCCTTTGAATATTATTTCGCCACCCACAGTTTTACCTGGGGCATCAACAAGCTGCATAATGGAAAGAGAGGCAACGGACTTTCCGCAACCGCTTTCTCCAACAAGGCCGAGCACTTCGCCCTTATGAATAGTGAAACTCATTCCATCGACAGCTTTTACAACACCGTCGTCAGTATAGAAATATGTTTGTAAGTCTTTTACTTCCAACAAAACTTCGCTTTTATCCATTCAACACCTACCTATAAAGCTTCGGGTCCATAGCATCACGTAAACCGTCGCCAAGGAAATTGAAAGCGATAACTGTAATAAGAATCGCCAGCCCAGGCGCCCAAACAAGCCACGGTGCAATTGCCATTGCGTACTGAGCATTCTGCAGAATATTTCCCCAAGAAGGGTCAGGCGGCATAACGCCAAAACCCAAATAGCTCAGTGCTGCTTCGTAGATTATATTTCCGCCCACTCCAAGCGTAGCAGACACAATAATCGGAGCAAGTGCGTTAGGAAGAAGGTGTCTCCATATGATTCTTGTGCTTGATACGCCAATTGCACGCGCTGCTTCGTTGTATTCGCTTTCTCTAAGTGAAAGAAATAATCCTCTTATGATTCTTGCATCGGTCATCCAACCAAAAAGTGCTATTACCATAATAATTTTCCAAACACCTGCTCCAGGAATAACCGAGGAAAGAACAACAAGCAAAGGAAGCACTGGAATTGAGAACATTATGTCGGTAAATCTCATCAATACAGTATCAAGAATCCCTCCATAGTATCCTGCATATGCTCCAACTATTATTCCAACAAGAAGCGCAGAGAAGACAGACGCAAAACCAACCAGGAGCGAAACCCTTCCACCAAGGAGAACTCTTGTAAAAACATCTCTTCCCAGTTCATCTGTTCCAAACCAGTGTCTTAAAGAAGGTGCCTGCAAAACATCAGTCGTCGCATTCCCCATTTCATTCATTGAATACCTTGTGAAGTATGGCCCAACAATGCAAAGCAAAATTATTGCTATCAGCACAAACAGAGAGAAAACAGCTAATTTGTGTTTCTTCAAACGCTTAACTACAAGGTACCAGTAACCTTCGACTCTTGTCGATACTTCTTTCTGTTGAGTTAATTCTTCAGTCATCTCACCCTCCTAACTGTATTTAATGCGAGGGTCAACGACTGCATACAAAAGGTCTGCAACCAGGTTACCGAAAATCAACAGATATGATTCAAGCAGAAGGCATACCATCGCAAGTGGAAAGTCATTGCTTAACATCGCCTGCAGAGTTAAGCGGCCCATTCCAGGTATTGAAAAAACCTGCTCTGTGATCATAGCGCCAGAAATAAGCGCAGGCAGAGCTAACCCAAGCAGGGTTATTATTGGGATTAGAGCATTCCTCAGTGCATGCTTAACTATTACAGTTCTTTCTGGAAGTCCCTTGGCACGTGCAGTTCTCAGATAATCCTGGTGAACTACTTCAAGCATAGAACTTCGAGTGTATCTCATCCAGGAGCCCATTTCAAAAAGAGAAAGAACAATAACTGGCAGTATAAAATACTTGGTTTGGTCTAAAACCCTCGCCATAAAAGGGGCGCTCTCCATTCCAGGGGTCATTACTCCGCCGATTGGAAGCCAATGAAGCCTCAGTCCAAATATCATCAACAAAATAAACCCAAACCAGAACGTAGGCATAGACATACCAAAAAATGCAAACCCAGTTGAAACATAATCAAAAATAGTGTATTGGCGTAACGCAGAATAAATCCCAATAGGGACTGCAACTATGAAAGCAAGAATAAAAGATGCCACAGAAAACTTCAATGTCCATCCAATTGCATTACCTACAAGTTCAGTTACGGGCCTTCCACCCGCAAATATAGAGAGCCCCCAGTTCCCTGTAAGCATTGCCCAAAACCATTTGAAAAACCTTAGATAGATTGGAAGGTCAAACCCCCAGGCATGCCTGAGTCTCTCAACATCAGCAGGTTTGATGTGCGGGTTGAGCAGCATTTCAGTAAAAGGGTCGCCAACAAGGCTCAATACAAGGAATGTAACAAGGGCAACTCCAATAAAAAGCGGAATCATTTGCAAAATTCTTCTCGTCAAATAAGTTCTCACAGTAGAAAAACCTCCTTACCAGACTTTGGGGGGCTGAAGCCCCCCAATGAAGTCTTCAAATACTAAATTCTACTTCTTCTCCCAATACCAGAGTTCGGAGTTGTAAGTGTAGCCGAGTGAAGAAGAAAGACTATACTGGAAGCCTGCCATAGCAAGATTCGTCTTTGGCGTATAAACATCTACCCACCAGTTCAAAGGAAGCTCAGGCAGAAGGTCGACAAGCCTCTGCAAACCAACATAGTAATTCTTAATTCTTACTGCCGTATCAACTGAGTGAGTTGCATTGTAGAATGCGTCGTTCAAAGTTTTGTCAACAATGCCTGTATAGTTCTGCCCAGCCCAACCGTTTGCTTCAGTTGGAATCTGATCAGATCCGTACATAGTGTAGCCTGACGGGTCAACTGGGTCTCCACCCCAAGCAAACATTGCAATCTGGAACATCCTATGGGTGCAATATGTGCCAAAGAAATAAGTAGCGGATAAGAATTTAGGAACAATCTCGATTCCAATGTCTTTCATCTCAGATTGAATTACAACAGCAGAGTCTTTTCTATCCTGCCTTGTGGTTGTTGATAGCTCAAGAGTCAACTTCTTCCCATTCTTATACCTGTAGCCATCTGCCCCTACTACCCATCCTGCGGCATCAAGGAGTTGTTTTGCTTTTGCAGGGTCATAGCCAGGCGTATAAGTATTGGGTTTAGTAAACTGAGAACCAGGGAAGAAAATGAATGTGTTGTTGACTTTCCTAATACCAAGGTGGACCCTGTTAATAATATCCTGGTAGTTAATTCCATAGGCAATTGCCTTTCTCACATTAACATCGCTTAGGATTGGGTCATCAACGTTGAAGTCAAAATGCTCCCAATAGGTAGAAGGAACATACTGCACCTTAATTGTCTTAATATTTGCAGCTTGTTTTGCTTCTTTTGCACCGAGGCCAATGAGAGTAACATCGCAAGTGCCAGCCTGAACGTTCATAAGCATTGTATTTGTGTCAGGATACCATATGTAGTCATATTCCTGAACAAGCGACTTAGAACCAGCCCACCCAAACCAGTTTGGATTTGGCACCACGGAGATATAAGCGCCCTCAGACCAAGTTTTAACCATATAAGGACCTAAAGCAAGAGGTTTCTTAACGAGATCGGACGCACTGAGGTCTTCAAGGGCTACTTTACTGTAGTAGTGCGAAGCAATGATTGGAAGTCCCATATTTGCATATGGGGTTAATGCATTCCACGTTACAACCATCGTATATGGATCTGGGAATTCAATCTTCTCAATCTTGTCATATGGGTCAGTTGAAGGTATCTGCTCAACTTTACCAGAGAGATACACGCTCTTTGCCTTGCTTGCTTCAGTTCCGTCACCAACTGCGAAAGTGACATCTGCTTTATAATCAACAGGAACACCATCGGACCATTTCACACCTTTCCTGAGGTGGTATGTGGTTTGCATATAATCCTGTCCATTTACTTGATAAACCTTCCAACTTCCATCGGCAACGTTAGGAACATTAAGAGAAAGTCTTGGGGCAAGAGTGCCATTTGGGAACTCATAAATCATCCCGTCCTCAAACTGCATCTCAATTTCTCTTGCAGCCATCATCGAGGACAGCCAAGAAGGCAGAGCATCTGGTTCCTGAGTTTGTGCAATCTTTACGACTCCTCCAACCTGTGGAGGCACCATAATTTTATAAATTGCATAAGCACATTCTGCTCTTGTTGAGCCTGCTGTTGGAGCGACAACTCCTTCAGGAAGCCTGTAGGTAAGAATCTGAATGTCAGGCCTGTACGCAAGTGTTACTGCACCTACTGCCCAGCTTGCAATCTTAGTTAGGTCATTTGCCCAGACAAGTGCAGGACCCGTAAAAGCATTTGCTTCTGCTTCTTTACCGAGCACTCTCACACCAAGAACAGCGAGCTCTTGTCTTGTAATGTTCTTTGCAGGACCAAAAGTACCATCTGAATAGCCTTTGATGTAACCTGCTTTAACAGCTGCTTCCACAAAGCCATAAGACCAACGTGAAGAATCAACATCTTTAAATGTTGCCGTTGCAGGCTTGTACTCTTTAAGCCCTTTCGCAATGCAGATCATCTTTGCGAATTGCTCTCTCGTAACTGGAGTCTCTGGCTTGAAAGTGCCATCAGGATATCCAGTTATTACACCCTTGCTTACCAGGTAATCAATTTGGTCTTTTGCCCAGTAGCTTGCTGGAACATCTCCAAAGCCTGCTGCTGAGACTGACATAGGCCTTACTGCAAACACAGTAAGAACCATTGCTAGTACCAATACTGCAGTTAGTAACTTCTTCATTTCTTAAAACCTCCTTGTTTTTTGGATTTTTGCTAACTTACTTTTCAGGAAACTTTTAACAGGCTACACCTCCTCACTGTAAAGCAAAAGTAGATTTTGGAAACCAGTAACCTACACTGCTATAATTATACAGAAGAGTATCTAAATTCAAAGCGTGCAAAGAATAAGCTTTAATAAAGGAAGCGTCAATACCGTCTTCGAAAATACCAACGTGCTCGGCTTTTTCTGAATTGCCATTTATACCTATGAAACCCAAAACCTGTAGAATTGATTTCCAGAACAACCTATAGTAAGAATCTTTGCTCTTCTCTTTGCCATCTCTCAAAGTTTTTTCAAGTTGAATCTCAAGGCTCTTTTTAAACAAAGGATCAAATTGTTCATCCTCTTTCAACAAAAGTACAATGTCAAAAAGAGAAAGCATTTCTCTTGAATCACAACTTGACAAGTCTGGCGATTTTTCATCAAATAGATCGCTGATTATTAAGTTAATCGAATCTTCATCTTTTTGCACTTTTTATTTTTTCCTCCACTTTATCTTTTAAATTCTTGAGGGCCCTAAATTGCATAACTTTTACTGCATCAACGCTTTTTCCTAATTCAAATGCAATATCAGCAAGTTTTTTACGCCTATAGAACCTCATTTCAATAACTTCTCGATAATTCTCTTGCAACTCACTCAAAGCTTCTTTTATATACCTTTCAACTTCTTCTCGCTCAGCCGTTGAATAAGGGTCGTTCAGAATAGGGGCAAGTACCTCTATAAAACCTTCCTCCAGAGGGAGGACCTCAACGCCTGCATTCTTCCTAAACCAATCGCAAACCACATTTCGCGCTATACTATACACCCATACATCGAGAGAATCTTTTCCTCTCACTTCAAAATTCTTAATTCCTTTGAGTATCCTCAAGAACACTTCTGAAGTAATGTCCTCAGAGGATTCTCTATTCCTAACCCTTCTTGAAGCATACTTGTAAACTCTAAGAAAGAACCTCTCGTAAAACTGACGGAATGCCACCTCATCTCCATCTTTGATTCTTTTTACGAGATCCTCATCCCCGTACTTGTTCACTCTTACCTCTATAAACGTAATTTTAGTAAAAAGGTTACATCATCAAAAACTTCCAATAACTTCCCCTTCTCTAACCATTAAAGGAGACCTCACTATAAGAAAAGAACTGAAAGATGCAAAATTCTCATCCTTCACAGAGACGTATGTTTGGTGAGACACATCATAAACTTCAACTGGCAGGAACTTCAGTCTGTTGCCGTTTACAATGTAGATACCAGATACCCCTCCAGATTTCACTATATCGTTTGCATTCACCCTAAAGCCGTTAATTACCTTTGAAATTACTGTAAACTGTTTTTTGTCGTACAATTCGTTAAAGAATTTGCTCATATCCACCACTAAGCCAGTAGCATTGCTCTGCACAACGCTTCCTGAAGCAGAAGTAAAGACTGAGTCTATAACTACCTGAACAATTTTGACGTTGGTAAATGAATTCGTATCCAGCATCAAATAAAAATCGTCATTAGTTGCAATAGAGCCTATAATCTGAGAGGATTTGACACTCTGTCCTTGCTTGAGCCTATCACAAATGAAGTCGCTATCACTAATCTGGCCAATCTCCTTGTACGATCTAATATAATTGGCAAGCTCATCCCAGATAAAAATTCCCCTTGCAGGGCTTAATACGTCAGTAGAAAATTCCTTCCCCTGTATTCTTGCAATAAGCGTTCCTTTGTCAACATACGCTCCATTATCTTTTACAAAAACAATCTGCCCACTTGAAGGAGAAACAACTTTCTCTGCAGCAAAAACAACTTTTCCAGAAACAGTTTGAGCAATTGGAACAGAATCAACGTTTACACTTTCTATCTTTAGAGTTTCAGATCTTGCAAATGAAAATACATCCTTCATTAAACCTATGAGCACAAAAAAGCTTACAAAAAAAATGACAAAAAAACCTAGCAGTTTTTTAAACACTGTTTATGGTCACTTACCTCTTTTGCGAAGGAAAGCTGGGATTTCAAAATCAGAGTTTTCCAGATTCTCGCTCTTTGTCTCAAAATGCTTCTTCTCGTACTTTGATTCAACTTTTTTATCAAATCCTGCAGCAATCACTGTGATACGGACTTCGTCCTCAAGGTTTTCGTCAATTGCAGTACCAAAAATGATGTTTGCATCTGGAGCAACGGCATCAGCTATTACAGTAGCAACTTCATTAACCTCACCGATGCCAAAATTCTTGCCACCAGTGATGTTGTAAAGAACGCGAGTAGCTCCGTCTATTGAAAATTCAAGAAGTGGACTTGAAACAGCCTTCCTGGCAGCATCTGTCGCTCTGCTTTCTCCTCTACCCACCCCAATTCCAAACCAGGCTGTACCTGCTTCCTTCAGGGTGGTCTTAACATCTGCAAAATCAACGTTAATGAGTCCAGGAACAGTAATGAGGTCAGCAATTCCTTTTACTGCATAAAGAAGTATATTATCGGCAACTTTAAATGCCTCATTCAAAGGGGTTTTCTTGTCAACTATTTTGAGAAGTCTATCATTTGATATCACAATAACAGTGTCGGTGTTTGGAACTATTTCTTTGATTCCGTCCTCTGCGACTCTGTTCCTTGCTCTTCCTTCAAAGGAAAAGGGCTTTGTAACAACGGCGACAGTGAGAATATCGAGCTCCTTGGCAATAGCTGCAATAATAGGAGAGGCACCAGTTCCTGTCCCTCCGCCCATACCTGCAGTTATGAACAGAAGGTCTGCTCCCTCTATCATTTTCTTCAGTTCTTCTTTGCTTTCCTCTGCAGACTTTTTGCCAATTTCAGGATATGAACCTGCCCCTAAGCCTCCCGTTGTGCGAGGCCCGATTTGAACCTTTCTGTCGGCTTTATTAAGCGAAAGAACCTGCACGTCGGTATTCACAGCAATAAATTCAACGCCATCAACACCCTCGTCTATCATACGATTTATTGCGTTTCCTCCACCGCCGCCAACGCCTATTACCTTTATTCTTGCCTGAGCTCCCTTCCAAGGATCAATCATAACTTATCCCCCTTATTCAAAAATGTCTTTAAGCCAAGAAAGGCTTTTCAAAAAATCAGACCTCTTCCTTCCAGTCTCTTCGTTCTCCATTGCATAAAGCACGAGTCCAACAGCAGTAGAGTATTCTGGAGTGCTTAGCAGGTTCGACAAGGCAAAATCGCCCTTTGGATAGCCAACCCTTGAAGGAATCTCAAGAATCTCGCTTGCTCTTTCAGAAAATCCTTTGAGAGCAGCACATCCACCAGTAATAACAATTCCAGAAGGAATAGAATTCCAATAGCCAGACTTCATAAGTTCAAGCCTTACTCCTTCAAGAATCTCGTCAACTCTTGAAGTAATTATTTCACCGACCTCAGTGTATGGAACAAAGAGTTTTTCAGAACTTGCAACTTTTTCTATTTCAACTTCTCCTGAAGGTATCTCGCCTTGAGCTGTAATAACAAAGCCATGCTCCTTCTTGAGTTTTTCGGCCTCCTCAAATGATATTCTAAGGCCATACGCCAAATCTTTTGTTATGTACTCTCCTCCCATAGGCAATACAGCCGTATGAGAAATATTACCATTGGAATACACAATAAGGTCTCCTGTTCCTGCGCCAATGTCAAGAAGAGCCACGCCTAATTCTTTCTCCGGCTCTTTCAAAGTAGACAGAGATGATGCAAGTGATTGAAGGACAAAACTTCCAAAATCAAGCCCAGCCATAGCAATCGCCTTCTTGATATTGTAGAGTGCTGTTGAAGAACCAGTAACAATATGAACTTCTTCCTCAAGTTTTATTCCAGACATTCCTACAGGATTCCTTATGCCTCCCTGACCATCTATTACAAATTGCCTCGGAAGAATATGAATAATATTCTGGTTTGCCTGCAACAACAGGACCTTTGCCGATTCTTCCACTCTTCTTATGTCATCCTTGCTAATCTCCCGCCCCTCTTTCGATATAATTACAATGCCCCTGTTATTAAGCGAATAGATGTGCCCGCCGCTTACAGAAACATAAACAGAGGTCGGTTTCTTGCCAGACATAGTTTCCGCAGCCTTGGCTGCCTGAGCAATAGCATCGCTTGTCTTGTTCAAATCAACAACCACTCCTTTGTTAACGCTCTTAGAGGTAACATTGCCCACGCCAACAATAGAAGCATTATCCTCAGCAATTTCTGCAATAAGGAACTTTATACTGCTACTGCCTAAATCGAGCACTGAAATGGTTCTTTCGTTCATCTCATCTCCAAATAATAACAGACTGCTTATCAAATCTAAAATCAATCTGCTTGATTGCCTCCAGTTTACCAGTAAACAAGCTGATTGTTTTCAAATATTCCTGAATTTTTTCGCTATAATTTCTATCTCCCATTATATTAAGAATATCGTTTTTATCAAAAAATGCAACATAATTTTGAAAAAAACAAAATGAACTCACTTTGTCCATAAAATCATTGCTTTCAAATACTAAGAAGAGTTCCCTAAAACTTGAATTCCATTTGCTACTTTCGAATTTTGCATTAATTGTTTTTAGACCTGGCTGCGGTTCTTTGACAACCCAGCCATCCTTAGTAATGCCAAATATACCATCACTGAACTTAATGTTATACTTGGCGGCTTCAACATAAGATACTGAAACTTTCAGCAATTTGCGGTCAACTGAAACAGGTAATTTAGGAAAATAGGTAAAGTAAAATAAACCTGTCTTCAAGAAAATGTCTTCAGTATTCAAAGGAATATTGCTCGAAACGGTGATGCTGCTTTCAGGGAGTAAAGGAGAAAAGGCCACAAGCACTGCAATCAATAATAGAACAAAAACCAACAAAATGCTTAGCAGTCTTTTCACTTTCTGCGCGACAGAGCCTCCCCTACAATGAAACTGGTAAGCTCATCAAAACTCAACCCTGCGGCTCTTGCTGAATCTGGAACAAGGCTTGTCTCAGTAAAACCTGGGATTGTGTTAACCTCGAGCACAAAAACATCTTCATTATCAACAATCATATCAATCCGAGCAAGGTCTCTCAGTTCAAAGTCCTTGTAGATAGAAAACGCAAACTCCTCTGCTTTCTTGTATGCTTTGGCGCTTATCTTCGCAGGTATTCTGTGAGTTGATTTGCCAGGCGTATATTTTGAGTAGAAGTCGTAGAAAGAGTGAGTGGGAATGATTTCAATAATCGGAAGGACCTTTATGTTAGGATAATTTCCGATGACAGTTACTGTAATTTCCGTTCCTTTTATAAACTCTTCAATGATGATTTTGCTTGAAAGCTTAAACGCTTCTCTAATTGCATCGTTGAAGCCTGCTTCATTGTCTACAATGCCAACCCCTATTGCAGAGCCCTGGTCCACTGGTTTTACAACAACTTTTGGAGAATTCAACTCTTCGGAAGCTTTCTCGAATGTCAGAG
Source organism: Caldisericaceae bacterium (assembly GCA_049967855.1). Classification (GTDB taxonomy): domain Bacteria; phylum Caldisericota; class Caldisericia; order Caldisericales; family Caldisericaceae; genus JAIMJY01. The sequence goes on along the minus strand of JBMFRX010000001.1, from coordinate 139,633 downwards.
AATCTCCTCTCCTCAGGCTTATGAAATTTGGAGTCTTAATGCCTATCTGTCTGAAGACTAATTTTGTAAAGAGCTTGTTCATGCAAAGCGAGCTCTGTAAAACGCCAGAAAAAGTATAAGCAACGTTTGCTATCTCAAGCATTCCCTGAACAGTTCCATCTTCTCCTGGGATGCCATGCAAAGCTATAAACACAACATCGGGTTTGAATTGCTCTATAATTGGCTCAATAGAACCTCTGAAATCAAACTCCAATGCCTCGAAACCCTGTCCCTTTAAACTGTTGAAAATAGCCCTTCCACTTCTCAGGGATATTTCCCTTTCATTTGAGAGCCCACCATCAATGACTAAAACACGCTCTTTCATTTGTTTCTCTCAAGCAAATATGAGGTCTGAAAATTACCAACGAGCTTGATTTCAAGCTCAAGTATAAGGTCCTTCTGTTTATATACCCTCTGCTGAGCTTCCTTGATTAGAGATAACACGTCAGAAGCAGTTGCATTGCCTAGATTAACAATAAAATTGGCATGCTTTTCGGATATTTTTGCGCCACCTACCTGCATACCTTTGCAGCCAACTTCTTCAAGAACTTTACCAGCATAAGTTGTAGGTGGGTTTTTGAAAACACTTCCCGCACAAGGAAAATCAATCGGCTGTTTCTCCCAGCGCGATTTTATAAAAGATTCTCTTTCAACCTTCATCATCGCAACGTCTTTCTTGTCGAGAGTAAACAGAGCATTAAGAAGTATGAGCGGTTCCTCTTGAAGAACAGAATATCTATAATCAAATTTCAAATCGTCGTGACTAAGCCTCAGTTTTCTGCCGTTGAAATCCATTACGTCAACATAATTTATTTTCGTACTTATGAAGTGCGAGTTGCTGCCAGCGTTCATAACAATCGAACCTCCAACAGCGCCTGGAATACCCCAGGCAAATTCCATCCCACCAAGTCCTTTCCTGAGGGACTCCTCGAGGAAGTACTGCATCGATGTGCCAGATTCTACCATTGCTTCACTTCCATCATACTGAATGTTGGCGAATGTATCAGCCATCTTTATAACTACGCCTTCAATGCCATCATCAGAGACTATGAGGTTGGTTCCGTTTCCCATAACAAATATGTTCTGTGAATTTCTTTTTGCCCATTCAAGCACTTTTTTCAAATCATCTGTGCTGCTCGGCTTAACAAAGACTTCTGCAGGCCCTCCGATTCTAAACGAAGTGTGCTTTGACATCAATTCGTTTGTAAGCACTTCTCCTTTTACGGAGCTTCTCAAAACATCTATTTCTCTTGTTATCATAATCTCTCCTTAAGTTGCTGTAGTATTTTATCCGAAATCTTGCCTACGTCACCAGGTCCAAGCAGCACAACAATATCGCCAGGCTGGGCAATTTTTGCGATAAGTGCAGGTATGTTGTCAGTTTCCTTTTCAAAATAGACGGCTTTGTTTGGATTTTGCTTTTTTATCCAGGATACAACTGCTTCTCCTGAGATACCTTCAATGGGGGCTTCAAACGCAGGAAAAATCTCAGAGACTACAACAATATCCGCAAGATAGAAAGGCTTTGCAACATTTTCTTTAAGAAGGTTCATTCGCGAGTATCTGTGAGGTTGAAAAACAGCAACAATACGCTTCGAAGGAAAGTGAATCGTCAGAGCATTAAGTGTGGCTTCAACTTCGGTAGGATGGTCTGCATGATCGTCAAATAAAACAATTTCTCGCACTTCACCTTTCTTTTCAAGCCTTCTTGAAGGCATAGCAAATTTCTCCAACCCTTTTACAATTTTCTCGTAAGGAACTCCCAGTAAATGACAACTAAGTGCAGCTGCAACAGCATTACTTAGATTCTTAGGACCATAGACGGCCATCTTGATTCCTCTAATCAACTCACGGTTTGTGCGTAAATCAAAACGAACTCCGTCAGGCTCATAGCTAACGCTCTCTGCAAATGCATCTGCATTTTTGTTGTTCAGGCTGAAATAATAGGTCTTTCCAGCTACGCCCAAGCTCACTGTAAAAGCATTTGTATCATCGAGTGACACTACCCTAATAGAGGCCTTGCTTAAAAGCGTCTTGAAGGCATCCTTCAGATTATCCATATTGTTGTCGTAGGCATTAAGATGATCTGCATCAATGTTTGTAGCAACTAACAGATGTGGAGAAAAAAGTAGAAAAGTCTTATCACTTTCATCTGACTCAATTACAAAATACTCTGCATCCTCAGCAAAAGTATTCGCCAGGGACTTGCCACCAACATAAACGTTGGTCTTATACTCCGTTCCCAATATCGTTCCAATCATTGCTGTTGTTGTAGTTTTCCCGTGAGTGCCACAAACAACAACCTCTTTGTATCGCATTGCAATCTCAGCGAGCATTTCTCCACGTGACTTTAAATTTAGTTCAAGTGCTTTAGCACGTTGTATAAAAACGTCTGTTGGGGGGATAGCTGAAGAGTAAACAACATAAGCAAAACTTTTGTCAAGCGAAAAATCGCTATTGACTACGTTAATACCATAAGGAGACAGCATTTTAATTGCAGAAAGACTCTCAGCATCGCTACCATATACTTCAAAACCTAATTGATTCATTATAATAGCAAGCCTGCTCATGCCAACGCCACCTATACCAACGAAAAACACCTTATCCTTTGACAATATCCATAACCTCGCTTACAATTAACTCCGCACTGTTTTCAGGGAAAATGCTTCCCTTGAAACATTCTTTCATCTTATTAATTATATCATTATGAGTAAAATAGTAAACTATTTTATCTACAATTAGCCTTTCCGTGAAATCATTCTCATCAATAATTTCAACACAACCCTTGTTTGCAAGATAAAAGGCATTCTTTTTTTGATGGTCATAAGTTGCAAATGGAAAAGGAATCAAAATTGAAGGTATCTTATAATGGGCAAGCTCGGTTAAAGTCATAGCTCCTGCTCTCGTAATCGCAAAATCCGCTGCAGAATAAGCAAGTTGCATATCTTCAAGGTATCTTAGTACCTTCACTTGCGGAATGTTTATCTTATTTCTAATCTCATCATACATTCTATTACCTGTTACAAAAATTATTTGAAGATTGGCTTTTTGGAGAATCTCTTGAACGGCAGCTGCTACGACTTTGTTTATTTTATCTGACCCGCCACTCCCCCCAAAAACAAGCAAAGTGGGAACATCTCTTAGTCCCAATGCATTAAGAGCATCTCTTCTGTCGAGTATAATCATCTTGGCTCTGATTGGGTTTCCTGTAAAAATTCCTTTTGAGCCAAAATAGTTATACTCATCTTTGAAACCCAAGAAAACTTTCCTCGCAAAACGACTGAATATTTTATTTGCGCGGCCTGGAATGATGTTTTGCTCATAGAGGAAATATGGCTTGCCCATCAAAAGGCTTGCAAGGATGATTGGTGCCGAAACGTAGCCACCACACCCTATTACAGCGTCTGGATTTTCTCTTCCAACTATTCTAAAAGAGTCAAATATGCCCCTAAGCAAGTTTGGCAGGAACCTAAAAAGATATCGAGGAGCATAATCAAACTGAGAAGCATGTATTGTTTTCGTTATGAAACCATATTCAGAATACTTTTCCTCTTCTATACTTCCCTTTCTTCCAACAAAAATTACCTCATTTCCAGAGCTCTTAAATGCTTCTCCAAGAGCAATGGCAGGATAAAAATGTCCACCTGTACCCCCAGCAGCAATTATTACTTTCAAGTTAGCTAACCTCTTTTCTTGCGATATTTATCAAAATACCAACACTTATAAAATTGGCTATCATATTGTTGCCACCAAAACTTACGAAGGAAAGGGGTACCCCCGTAACTGGCATAAGTCCAACATTCACTGCCATATTTGCAATTGCCCACGTTAGAATCCCAATGGTCAGCCCAAGGGCAAGCAACCGTGAGAAGTTCGACTTTGCCTTTCTTGCTATCCTGAAGCCCACGTAAGCGACAACTCCATAGAGAACAATCAAAACTACACAGCCCAAAAGGCCAATTTCCTCTCCAAAGATTGCAAATACAAAGTCAGAAGAGCTTACAGGCAGGTATCCAGGAAATTTCAACAAACTTCGCATAAAACCAACACCCGTTATCCCCCCTCTTGCTAAAGCCCTGAAAGACTGAAGCATTTGCAAGCCGTCAGTTGTTTGGTAAGCATAAGGATTGAGCCACGCTTTTATTCGTGCTGCCCATTCAGAGCTAAACGGAAGTATAAGGACTCCGCCTAAAACCATTATCAAGCAAAATAACAGGAACTCTCCAACTGGCATTCCACTTATAAAGAGCAACAAAAAAGCCGAAGCAAACGTTACAACCGCACTTCCCATATCTGGCTCCAAAGCAATCAGAAGCGAGATTATAGCCACAAATATGAACACTATTGCATAAGCCTTAAAAGCATTTTTCTCCTCTATCTGACCGGAGAAAACACGAGCAATAAGCAAGACACAAGCAATATAGGCAAACTGAGATGGCTGAATTGATATTACACCAATTGGAATCCAACGCTTGGAGACATCAAACCCTTTTACCATAAGCACAAGAAGCAAAATGAATATTATAATTGCAAAAATCTTGGCAAAACCACGTAATTTGTTGTGGTTAAAGAAAGCAAAAAATACAACTGCGCCTGCACCAATTACGACATATACAATTTGCCGCACGAACATTTCTATCGAGAGACTGCTGCTCTGGCTGAAACTTATGCTGAAGCTCATCAACAAACCAACGATTGTAAGCAGCAACACCGCAATAATAAGTACCAAAATTAACAACTTTTTCTCGTTGGTCATAATTTATTTACGATTTGCTTGAACGTTTCTCCCCTATGCTCGAAATCATTAAACATATCAAAGCTTGCGCAAGCAGGAGACAAAAGGACTACATCTCCTGAGCTAGATATCGCTTTTGCTTTTTTTACGGCATTCTCAAGCGAGTTAACGATGACAAAATTGCCAAAGCCTGCTCTCACGGCTGCATCACCAATTGCTCGAGCAGTGTCGCCTAAAAGAATCAGCTTCTTCACCCTTCCACTAAAATATTGAGATAGGTTGGTGAAGTCATTATTCTTGCTGCTGCCTCCTGCAATGAGAATAATTGGAGCGTTGAAAGACTCAAGAGCTTTTATTGTAGAGTCTGGGGTAGTTGATTTTGAGTCATTGACATATAAGACTCCGTCAATTGTCCTCACTTCTTCCAACCTGTGAGGCAAGCCACGAAAAGTTTCTATTCCTTTTATTACAACTTCATTTGGAACTTTTAAAACACTAGCGGCAACAACTGCTGCAAGAACATTTGAAACATTATGCATTCCCCTGAGCTTTATCTTGCTTACGTCAGTTAATAACAGCTTTGATTTGCTATCCACAACATAAATGTTACCCCCCTCAAAATAGGCTCCAACAGGCACTTCTTGATACAGACTGTAGAAATAAGTTTTGCTCCTGATTGATTTGGAAAAATCAGAAACAATTCTGTCATCGTAATTTAGAACGGCAAAATCATTTGCATCCTGATTTTCAAAAATTCTTTTCTTAACCGAAACATATTCATCAATCGTTTTGTACCTGTCAAGATGATTTTCCATAATATTAAGAAATACAGCGACTTTCGGTCTGTATTTTTCAATAGTTTCAAGTTGGAAACAACTTGTTTCAAGGACGGCGAAGTGCGGAGAGGGCATATTCAAAAGCAATTCCGAGTAAGGATTGCCAAGATTCCCTCCTGTAATAGTGCTTCCATCAAAGAGCTCGAGGATATGTCCTATTAATGAAGTTGTAGTGCTTTTACCGTTAGAGCCTGTTACAGCAACAATTTCAGTTTCAGGGGAACTTCGGTAAGCAAATTCAGTTTCGCCAATAAAAGGTATCCCATCTCTTTCAAGGCTAAGGACTATTTCCGAACCAAGGGGGACACCTGGAGAGAGAACTGCAAAATCAAAGCTCTTAAAAAGCCCAAAAGAATGTTTGCCAATTTCATAATCAATTCCATTCTCTTTCAAAACGTTCACATTTTTTAATACTTCTTCATTCACGCTATTTTCAGTGAGAAAAACCGAATATCCGAGTTTCTTAGCTAACAAAGCCGCAAATAACCCACTTTTTCTTCCACCGACTACCAAAACTTTTTCCATTTAACCCAGCTCCTTTATCTTAACAACAAAGCTATTGCACAAAAAATCACGGTCACAATAAAGAACCTAAAATCAATTTTTGGTTCACTCCATCCTGAAAGTTCAAAATGATGGTGAATGGGAGCCATCTTGAAAACTCTTTTCCCATGCGTCAACTTGAAATAACCAACCTGTATGAACACTGATAAAGCTTCAACAACAGGGATTATTGCAATGAGCACAAACAGTAATTCAAATTTGCCAAGTATAGCCATCGCACCAGCTATACCTCCAAGAGCACTAGCTCCACTATCTCCCATAAAAACTGACGCCTTGGGACTGTTAAACCACAGAAACACCAGGATAGTACTAATAAGCATCAACGAAAAATCTCTTATCACTCCAGAAGTTATAAGCATAACGGTAAGAAAAATAGGCAAAGAAACGCTCCCAAGCAATCCATCAACTCCGTCCGTAAGGTTGAAAGCATTTGCAGAACCAAGCATTATTGCAATAAAAAGCAAGAAATAAAGAATGCCGCCAAGTTGAATTTTAAGGGAAGCAATCTCAACGCTAAACGATAGGTTGTTCCTACCAATAAAAAATAGAGCAACAGAACTTAAAGTGTAGAGAATCAGCTTGCTCCTAATTGAAAGACCCATTGATTCCTTGTTAGTAATACTCTTTAGGTCGTCTATTGCCCCTATCGCGCCAAATGTAAATAGTGCAAAAATAAGAAAAAAGAACTGACTGCTATGGTAAAACGGGATAAGAAATAATGGAGCAAGTAAGAAAACGAGCCCTCCACCTCTTGGAGTACCTTCTTTTGCCTTGTGTACTTTAACACCTTCGTCACGGACAAACTGCACAAAATGACGCTTCCTCAAAAAAGGAATATACAGCTTAAGAAAGACAAAAGACACAAGAAAACTGACTATAAAAAGTATAATAAGCGTTTGCCTACTCATTTCTAAACCTCTCTATTATCGTCTCGACAAATTCTTCCATTTTCATTCCTCGTGAACCCTTGACGAATATAATGGAATTTTCAAAAATTTCAAGCTCTTTCAGAAAATTCATAATTTCCGTCCTGTTCTCAAATGAAAACACGTTTTCCAAACCGCCATCTCTGGCAATTCTTGCAATTTCCTTGCTGAAACTGCCATATGTAACAAGAATGTCTGGTCTGAGCTGCAATATTGCTTTACCTACTTTAGCATGCCCTGAAATGGACTCGTCGCCAAGTTCAAGCATATCACCCAATATTACAACAAGTTTACGGTCTTTCCTGCTCTTAAGTGCTTCAAGAGATACTACAGCAGACAGAGGGTTAGAGTTATAAGTTTCGTCGACCAATGTTATGTTATGAGCCAAGTTGATTAAATTACCTCTGCCCTTCACAGGCTCGAATGTTTTTAAAGGAGAAACGGCATCCTGCAGTGAAAAACCCGAATATGCCGCAAGCGCCACTGCGGCAAGCATATCCATCGCAAGGTTTACTCCAGAAAAAGGAAAAACCTCATCTACTGTCTCAAGGTCCTTTTCAAATCTCATCCTCATATGACCGAGAGACATATCCTCTACGAAACCTTTTACGTGAGCCTCTCCATTTAAACCAAAATATATTGGCTCTGGGACAATCTTATCACCATAAGACTTTAATAAATGATCATCTGAATTAAGGAAAACTTTTCCTCCTCTGCTTGCTACAAAATATGCAAGCTTAATTTTCTCCTTCAACACGCCTTTCGTATCTTTCAAGTATTCCAAATGAGAGTCTCCAATATTCAAAATTATGCCTTCACTGGGTTTCGAAATTTTCAGTAATCTATCCATATCTCCAGGTTTTTGAACGCCAAGTTCGAGTATAACAAAATCACTGTCAGGGTCTGCATCGTTTATTAAGAAGAGAGGCAACGAAATATCAGTATTCATATTCGCAAAAGCCTTAGAAATTGAAAATTTTGTTGACAGAATGAGACCCAGTAATTCTTTGGTAGTGGTTTTCCCTGAGCTCCCAGTTATTCCAATGAAGTCTCCCTTAAAATTTTCTCTAACGTAAGCACCAAGTTCAATAAGGAAGTCGGTTGTTGAATGAACAACGTATTGGAAGCTATGTTCAATTTCCATTTTATGTTCCACAATTACCCCTGATACTCCTTTATCAATTACTTCGTGAACAAACTTGTGCCCATCTGTATTATTGCCCTTTAAAGCTACAAAAATATCTCCTTCCTGCGCATTTCTTGAATCAATCACAAACTTGCCAAACTTTGAAAAATCTGGCTGCTTAGAAAGGTATCCACCGTATGAGTTGAAAAACTTGGATAAATCAACCTTCACGAAGGGCCTCCTGGGCGATTTCTATATCTTTGAAAAATTGGATTCCCTCTTTCAAGTGCATTTCTTCCTCGTCGCCTCTGCCAAGCAAAGCAATCGTATCATTTGATATTGACAATTTGCAGGCTTTCCTTATAGCTTCACTTCTATCCACATAAACCTCCCCGTTGCCGTTTACTCCCTGAAAAGCATCAAAGGCAAGTTCCTCTGGACTGTCGCCACGAGGGTCATCAGTTGTAATAAAAACGTAGTCGCTCAAGCTTGAAGCAACTCTTCCTATTTCAATACGTTTTTCCTTTGCAGAACCGCCGACAGGCCCGACAACAGTAATTAGCCTTCCATTTGATTTTACACTGCGTAAAAAATGCAACACTTCACCTATCTCAAAAGGGTTATGAGCAAAATCAACAACTACAGTACGCCCATTTATTTTATGGAATTCCAGTCTTCCTGCAATCAAAGGTGCGTGCGATGCAAATTCCTGCAACGACTTAAGGGATATACCCTCGTTAAAGGCTAAAGAAGAAACTGCCAGGAAATTATACACATTAAAATAGCCACCGATCGGCAACTCGATTTCAATTGACTTACCGTCATTAGCAGTGAGCAAAAAAGAAGAGCGTTGTTCATCAAAAACGATGTTATCTGCCATAAAATCAGACGAGTTACGTATCCCATACGTTAGTTTCCTTGCTTTACAGACAGAAAAGAATTTATCAATCTCCTTGCTGTCGCTGTTCAGTATAGCGGTGTAGCCTGAGTCGCTGAAGAAAGAAAGTTTTGTTTCCAAGTAATCTTCATAGGTTTTATGATAATCAAGGTGGTCGACCCCCATTGTTGTGAGGATTTTGTATGCAAACTTATTGCCATATACTCTCTTCTGTTTAATTCCATGCGACGTTACTTCTAAGAATACGTATTTGACATTGTCTGATACCATCTTTGCAAGAATTTCACTTAAATTAAATGCATCAGGAGTTGTCGGAGGAAACAATTCCATTCTGGTGAAATTACCGTTAATGCCAACACCCAGGGTTCCAATAAAACCAGAATTGATACCAAGACTGTTGAATAATTTATAAAGTAAGAAGGCAGTAGTAGTTTTTCCACTTGTTCCCGTGATGCCAACGAGTTTGAGCTTCTCAGATGGAAAATTGAAAAAAAGCGCTGAAATTAAAGCATAGGCTACACGTGAGTCAGCCACTTTTGCTTTCAAGAGGTTTTCTGGGATTTCCCTGTCTTCTTCGAGTACTACCCCAGAAGCGCCTCTTTGGATAGCTTCATCAATCGCAAGATGTGAGTCAAAGCTTTCTCCACGGATAGCAATGAACAAATCCCCAGGTTTTAAACTCCTGGTATCAATTGAAATTCCAGAAATTGACCTTTGCAAATTCTGAGAGCAGTTGAATTCTCTGAAGTAGTTTTTAATTTCATTCCCATTCATAATTCATTTTCCCTTTTCTATTGAGGGGTTGACTTTTCAATTCTTTCATATCGTATTAAGTAATCTCCAATTTGCTTGAATAAGGGGGCAGTTAAATTCAAAGAATATGTAGGATTCGGTGTTTCATCAAGGACAACAAGAACTGCAAACTCAGGGTTATCCCCAGGAAGCAAACCGCAGAAACTGTAGATAAGCTTCTGGCTTGAGTATCCTCCTGAGGGTAAAACTTTTTGAGCTGTCCCCGTTTTGCCAGCTACAACATACCCTGAAATTTTTGCTTGAGGCACTCCACCATCTTGTACAACGGCTCTCAACGAATCCATCACTTTTGAAGCTGTTTCTTCAGAGACAACCGAGCGTTCCACCAGTGGCTTAGACTGAAAAACCATATTGCCATTTGAGTCCTTGATGCTCTTTACAATGGTCGGTTTCAGCTGAACTCCTTTGTTAGCAATCGCCTGAAAAGCCGAGATAAGTTGCAATGGGGTTACTGCGATACCCTGTCCAAAGGACATATTTGCAAGCTCCACATCCCCAACGTTATTGACATCCTGAATGATACCTTTTTCCTCTGAAGGCAACTCTATGCCTGTAGGCTCTCCAAAGCCAAAAGATTTGAATCCTTCGAGAAGCTTTTCTTTTCCAAGTTTAAGCCCAATTTGAACAAATGCAACATCGCAGGAATTTTTCATAATTTCGTTTAAGCCGTGCTCCTCTCCGTGTTTCTGCCAGCAGTTTATGACACGGTCTTTTACTCTTATGCTGCCACTACAATAAAAACTATCATCTGTATGAAGAGTTCCGTTTTCGAGCGCAATTGCCGCAACAATCGGCTTTATGACCGAACCAGGCTCATAGTTGTAGTTGACTGCCATATTGGTAGCATTGGAAAAACCAGCGAGACTAGTTGGATCAAATGTCGGATAATTTGCCAAAGCAAGTATCTCTCCTGAGTGGACATCCATTACCATTGCAAGCCCACGTTTCGCTGACACTTCTTTCACTTTATCTTCAAGCAGATTTTGAACCTCATACTGAACATTCGAATCAATAGTCAAAGTTACATTGTCGCCTTTGACAGGCTGAACAGAGAAAGATGTTTCTCCTGGCAATAAAGGCTTTGTAGATGTAAAATCTCTAAAAACCCTTCCGTTCAGTCCCTGGAGATAAGACTCAAAATAAAGCTCTGCTCCTGAAAGTCCATTACCATCAAGACCAACTGCACCAAGAATAGTTGAAGAATAATCGCCTAAAGGATAAGTCCTTTTAACTACCTTTGTGAATGAGATACCATTAGCAATGCCGAGTTGTTCGATTTTGCTTTTTTGCTCATTCGTAAGGGAAGATGAAACCAAAGTGTATTGAGTTTCAGACAGAAGTTTATTGACATAGCTTGAGGTCACTCCCAAAATCTTCGGCAAATCATTTTTGAGAATGCCCTTTTCGGCACTGCTCAGAAATGACGGGTTGACATCAAGCTGGAAAAAAGTCCTGCTTACGGCAAGATATCTGCCATTTCTATCCAAAATGTCACCACGTTCTGCCTTTATAGTATCGTACTGGGTGTCAATTTGCGGTGAAAGTTCGGCAAGGAAATTCGGTCTTTCAACTACCTGAATGAGAATAAGTCTAACAAATATTAGAGCAAGCAAAAAAATAATCAGGTAGAAAACAAGCCTAATTCTTTTAAGAAAAGAGTCTTCTCTATTTTCCATGTTCCAAATCAACAATATAAAAATTCTTGGGAGCAATCATTCCCAGTTTTTTGGTTGCAATCTCATTTATTCTCTCAGGAGACGAATAGTAAAACAATTGTTCTCTCAAAGCCTCTTGTTCAAAAGAAAGAGAGTCTAATTGTTTATTAATTGCATCAAGCTGTCTCTGCAATCTTACGGTAGAAAGATAAACCGCTCCATAGCACAAGAATAAAACCAAAACCACAAAAATTAAAACAACATTTTTCTTCATACTTTTTCGGCAACCCTCAATTTTGCGCTTCGCGACCTTCTATTTGCAAGCACTTCTTCCTTTCCTGGAACTATTACGTGCTTATTTATTCTGCTTAACCTGGAATCATTTCTGAATGCTTCCTTAACAAGCCTATCTTCAAGGGAATGATATGAAATAACTGCAATACGTCCCTTTGAAATTAAAACATCTGGCGCATCTTTCAGGAAACGTTTGAGATTATCAATTTCTCCGTTTACAAAAATCCTCAATGCTTGAAACGTCTTTGTTGCAGGATTAATTCTGTAGTAGCTTCTAGGAAAAACGCCTTTTACAAGTTCTGAAAGCTGTGTTGTGGTTGCAATTGGTGCAATCTTACGCTCGGAAACAATTCTATTTGCTATTTTCCTTGCATTTAATTCTTCGCCGTAATAGAAAAGTATATCCGCAATTTCATCTTCTTTAAAGCTGTTAACAACATCGTACGCTGAGCAACGTGTGCACGGGGGACACATTCTCATATCGAGAGGGCCTTCCTTCATAAAACTAAAACCTCTGTATCCTTCTTCAAGCTGTAGAGACGATAAACCTAAATCTGCTATAATTGCGTCGACCCGAGACACTATAGGTTTAATATTAACTATTAAGTCACGGAAGTTACCTTCTATCAGTACAAAGTTGTTTCCGATTTCTCTTAGGCGGCTCGAAGCTTTTTTGAGGCCTTCGGTATCAAGGTCAATCCCAACAAGGAGGCCTTCTGGTCCAATTCGCTTAAGCAACTCAACGCTGTGCCCGCCTTCTCCTACTGTTGCATCTAATACAGTGTTTCCTCTTGCTATGTTTAACAGTTCGATGCTTTCTTCCAACAAAACCGGCGTGTGGTATATTTCCATATTTAATATTATACTAACATTTCGAATAACTTAAAGCAAAACTCTCTTCATATTTTATACACTATTGTTTATTATAATTAAATTTAATGAAGAAACTAAATATTTCTCTAATAATTACTATAATAATGACTCTTGTTCTTGGAGGAACAGGAATCATTTTCCACAACAGCACTCTGGAGGGAGATTCTCCTGCAGATAACCATACCTTGCAATTTGAAGAGGTTGACGAGAATTACCTTGAAGATTATGTGAAGAATTACCTTATTGCACATTACAGCCCAATATACACAGCAAGTGTCTCTCTCAATAAAGAGAGCTTCGAGACAGACGGTAATTCGTACAATCTAGTAGTGCTGGTAAATTTGAATCTGAAGCTAAAAATCAAAAACTCCTCACTTCATCCTGTCATTTTGGCAATTGAGAATTTTAAGAAAAATAATCAGTTGCTGCCTGTGGAAGAGTCTTTTATTAACAACTATGAAGCAAATTATAGGTCGGCAATTGAGAGATACATCAAGGACGGGCTTGAAGCATACATCAGAATCAAAGTCGAATATAAAGATGGCAAAATTGAAATGCTGGCAGAAACACCAAGAGGTGGAATGTATGAAACAATAGAAAGCGCTTTGAAGTTGCCTTCAGATGCAGAAATTAAATCAGAAATGAACAATGCACTATCTTCTCTTATGCTTACCATTGCTAAAACAGGGCTGTCAGGGATTAACTATAGCGGAGAGAAAGCTTCAGAATATGCAAAGACATATACATCCAACACAAACAAGATATGCTGTGAAGGTGACCCTACAAATCAAGACACAGCGTTTTACAATCAAGAATATGAATTCGCAGTAGGTTATGATTGCGCAAACTACGCATCGCAGTCACTCCACGCAGGAGGAGTTCCATACAGCAGCACCTGGAATCCATCTGCAGTTGCTTGGAACTACGTTGACTTTACTGACGGAGAAGAAGGCGGGATAGATTTATTTTCATTTGTCACCACATACTATGCTTCGGTTTCAGAAGCGAGAGTGGTGTCAATTCCTGGGACAATTGCATTGATTGATTGGAACAGCAATGATTCACCAGACCATGCTATAGTAATTGTTGAAAATGATGGCTACACAACTCTGTATTGTGCACATACTTCAGATAGAAAATCAGTTATCCTTCCAAACGATCTTAAAGATGTATACTACCTGATTATGAGATAGCCTCAAAACCTAAAAAAAGAATGTTGCTTCTTCACTATAAAAACAGTTAAAATGTTTTAGATAAAACTCACTATAAAGTTTATACAAGGCTCAAAGGCAAGTAATTCCATACAATGTGGTTCAAAAATAGCAACTAAAAATAGTTCGCGTAATTGAATTTAAGCTAAACTTATTCAACGTATTCAGCGTGAGAATAAATATTGAAACGTTTTCCGCGCAGGAAACCAATTAGCGTTATACCCTCACTTGTGGCTGTCCTGATAGCAAGATCGGAGGCAGATGATTGCGAGACTATGAAATTTATACCTGCACGTTTAGCATAAAGCACCGTATTAAAACCAACCCTTCCGCTTAGAAAAAGAAAGTCAGGCCTTAGCTTGTTTAGGATTGAAAAACCAACGCACTTCTGTATTGCACTTCGTCGGGATATATCTTCGAAATAAACACTTAATTTGTTATCTTCAGCTAATCCTGCGATATGCGTGCCACCAGTTTTTGAGAATATTTCTCCTTTCGACAGGAGTTCTTCCATTAAGCTAAACAGGGTGTTCCTGTTCACTGTAATCCTTTCTTTGCTTATTGAGGCAATCTCCGACTTTCTAACTTCAACGAAGTAATTAACGGAATATTCACTTTCTGTTTCTCTGTATTCGGTTACATCGTGAACCGAATTGATAAGCCCTTCAAGGTATAAGTATCCAAAAAGAAGCTCCTTGGAGAATCCCGACGAATAGATGATAGAGTTCAAGAATTCTCCACCCACAAAAATATTTAGAATCCTTTCTCTCACCACTGAGTCTTTACGTTTTTGAAAAATACCATTCTCAAACCTAATAATCTCTATTTCTTTCACAATGCAATTTACCGATAATCTTATCAAGGTCGTTTTTGGTGTTAATATTTAGGAAACTCAGTAGCTCTTCGTCAATAGATTTAATCTCGCTTTCATCGAGATATTCCACCAGGCTTCCTTCAAGCAATGACCGCATTCTAAAGTCTCTTGCTTCAATGCTACGCTTAACCTTGTACTTAAGCCCAACACTATAGAATGCAAAAAGTGGCTCAATCATACCGTTTCTAAATCGCGGGAGATAAACCTGGCAATTTGAATTCAGGTTGTTGAACATATATCGCAAGACATCTTCATTTATAAGAGGCATATCGCAGGCAGTCAAGAAGACAAAATCTGCATCAACACAGTCTAACGCAGTATAAAGCCCTCCTATCGGACCCAGTCCTATCGTAACATCGGGGATAGAAATAAAAGGAGGTGGAAGAGCCTCTCTTCCTACAAACAGAGGCTCTTCGTTGAAGACCCGCTTAAGCAAAGAATACGTCCTTTCTATGACTAATCTCCCATTAAATTCAAGATAAAACTTGTCGCGCCCAAAGCGCCTGCTCTTGCCACCAACAAGGATAACAGGTTTTACTTTCTTTGAACGCAACTTATCTTTGTAGGAATTATTTTTTGGGTTCAAAAGTTTCTGGCTCCTTCCTCAGATACACATACCAGTATATAGCCCCCACAAAGAACGCTCCGCCTATTATATTACCAAGCGTAACAGGTATCAGGTTCATTGTAAAAAGTGTTCCCCAATTCAGATTAGCAAAGTCTGCAAGAGTTTTGCCTGTTGCTTCGACAACTTTGGGTACACTTTTCAAGAAAATTCCGTAAGGAATGAAAAACATATTTGCAACAGAGTGCTCAAAACCTGAAGCAACAAAAGCCATAATAGGAAAATAGATTGCAAATATCTTTCCTATAACATCTTTTGAGGATGTTGCCATCCATACAGCAAGGCACACTAACCAATTACAGAGTATTCCTCTGAAGAATGCCTGCCAGAAAGGAATACTCACTTTTGCACTTGCTATCTTCAGTGCCGCCGCTCCTACTGCGTTTGAATTCAATGACCATGTTCCTCCCCAGAAGAGAAACGCAGCAATAAGCAGAGAGCCAATGAAGTTGCCGATGTATACGGCAACCCAGGCCTTAAGCAATTCGCTCCATCGGATTTTCTTATCCAGAGCTGAGATTACTATGAGGTTATCCCCCGTAAAAAGCTCTGCCCCAGCAACAACAACTAAAATGAGACCAACAGTAAATACGCTTGCTGCAAGGAACTTGGTAAAACCAAACCCGAGTGAGGCGTCAGAGCCAACCAGAATTGACAATTCACCTCCAAAAGCAATAAACGCACCTGCAAGAATTGCCAGGACAAAAAACTTCTTCATAGGAATCTTGCATTTTCCAACACATACATCTCTCAGTTTCTCAGCTATTTGAGCTGGTGGAAAGAGATTCATCTCATTCATTTTTGCCTCCTTTGTATTAAATTTTCTCAATTTTACAAGCTGCTACTTTAAATTCTGGTATCTTTGCAATAGGGTCAAGTGCTGCGTTAGTCAAAACATTAGCATTTGCTTCGCTAAAATGGAAACTGACAAATACAATCCCCTTCTTGGGCTTTTCAGAGATACGAGCTTCAACCTCTATGCTTCCGCGTCTGGTTGACACTCTTACAACGTCCCTATCCTTAATTCCAAGGTTGTTAGCGTCTAAAGGACTTATCTCAACATAATTCTTTGGTACAAAAGCTTCAAGCACTTCAACTCTTCTCGATTCATTCCCAGAATGATAGTGGTAGAGAATCCTTCCAGTAGTAAGAACAAGCGGATATTCTTTATCAGGGAGCTCTTTTGCCTCTTTGTATTCAACAGGGTTCATTAGAGCTTTTCCGTTTGGTCTCTTAAATACACCGCCATAGTGCAATATCTTTGTTCCAGGATGTTCATCGTTGGGACAAGGCCACTGAATTCCGCCTTTTTCGAGTCTATAGTGGTGAATGCCAGCATAAGATGGTGAAAGCAAAGCTATTTCGTCCATAATATCAGAGGCTTTTTTGTAGTTCATTTGATAACCCATCTTTGCTGCAAGAAGAGAAACAATTTCCCAATCAAACTTTGCATTGGATGGCTTCTCTAAAGCAGGCCTCAGAAGCTGTACTCTTCGCTCGGTATTTGTAAAAGTCCCTTCTTTCTCGTAGGCAGCAGCCGCAGGGAAAATTACATCTGCAAGCTCAGCTGTTTCGGAGAGGAAAATTTCCTGAATAGCAAGAAACTCCAGCTTCTCAAAACCTTCTCTAACATGCTTTATGTCTGCTTCTGTCATAAGAGGATTCTCGCCCATAGCATAGACTGCTTTCAATTTTCCATCAAAGGCAAGGTCACCAAACTCACTGACAGCGTATCCGACCTTGTCAGGCAATTTTACATTCCATGCTTTTTCAAATTTCTCCCTGGAAGCCGCATCGGTAACTTTTTGGTAAGCAGTGTACACATCAGGAAGTGCTCCCATGTCACAAGCTCCTTGCACATTTGCCTGGCCTCTTAATGGGTTAATCCCATTACCCTCGCGACCAATATGTCCTGTTAAGAGCGCCAAGTTTGCGACACTCAGTACATTATCAGTGCCTACGGAGTGCTGTGTAATGCCCATAGTATAGAAAATGGTCGCATTCTTTGCTTCAGCATACATAATTGCAGCCTTCTCAATCAGAGACTTGTCCACCCCTGTTATTTTGGCGACAGTATCAAGGTCGTAATTTGACACTACTTTGACAAATTCATCATATCCTTCAGTATGAGACTCAATAAATTCTCTATTAAGCAACCCCTTGTCTACAATGACTTTCATAATACCGTTCAGCAGTGCCACATCCGTCCCAGGGTTATGCTGAATGTACACATCAGAAACAGTCGAAAGATAGGTTTTCCTTGGATCACAGACGATGAGCTTCGCTCCACGTTTCTTCTGATTCTCTTTGATAAATTGCGAAATCACTGGGTGAGTCTCAGTCATATTAGAACCAATCACAAACATTACATCGATATTTGCAATATCCTCAATTGGGTTTGTTGCAGCTGCAGCACCAAGTGCCTTTCCAAGACCAGCAATAGTGGAAGAATGGCATAACCTTGCACAGTTATCAACGTTATTTGTACCAATAACAGCTCTTGCGAATTTCTGCACCACATAGTTGTCCTCGTTTGTGCACCTTGATGAGCCGAGCACTCCAATTGAATCTGGCCCATATTTCTCCCTTATTTCAGACAACCTCCGCGATGTGTATTCGAGAGCCTCATCCCAACTTGCTTCCCTAAATTTGCCGTTCTCTTTAATCAAAGGAGTAGTTAACCTGTCCGGGGAATTGACGTACTCAAATCCAAAACGTCCCTTGACGCAAAGCCTGCCCTTATTAACAACAGAATCCTCATTTCCTCTTGCCATAATCAGCTTGTTGTTCTTATCTCTGTAAAGAGTAAGTTCGCAACCAGTTCCGCAGTAAGAACAAATTGTCTCGGTTTTTTCGAGGTTAAAGATTTTGCCCTTCCCGACGCGCGGTTTTTCAACCAGAGCCCCTACTGGACAAGCTTGAATGCAAGCCCCACAGAATTGGCAATCTGTTTCTTCGAGCGGAAGATTGAAAGGAGTTGAAACAGTTGATTTATATCCCCTCATAGCAATTCCAATTGCTTCGACTATCGACTGATTCTCACAAGCTTCAACACAACGCCTGCACAAGATACATTTCTGAGGGTCGAATTGAATAAACGGATTTGTGTCCCAAGCGGTTTCTTTAGGAGACTCAAAAGCCTCACGCTCGTCAAGAAATTGGCTTTTCTTAATGTTGAATTCATATGCAAGTTCTTGCAGTTCACAATCTCCATCTGCATCACAGGTCATACAGTCAAGTGGATGGTGTGCAAGTGCAAGTTCAAGATTCATCTTCCTTGCTTCACGAACTATTGGAGTATTCGTACTTATTTCCATCCCTTCAGTGACTTCAGTTATACAGGAACGCTGTAGAGTTTTTGCACCTTTAACTTCAACAACACACACTCCACAGGAACCTTCTTCTGATATCCCTTCAAGATAGCAAAGCGTAGGTATATCGTAGCCTACAGATTTGCATGCCTTTAAAATTGTAGTCCCTCTTTCAAACTGGTAACTTTTGCCATCAATTTTGACGTTAACTAATTCACTCATCTAAGACCTCCTCTTCAATCGGTTCAAATTTACATACATTTGCTCTGCATTTCTTGTCTTTAATATGCTCAAGCCACTCTTGCTTAAATTCTCTTATTGACTGAAGAATTATGTTAGGCGCAGTCTGCCCCAAAGGACAAAAAGATGTTAGATTCATATCTTGACCTAAGCTCTTGATTTTGTCAAGATCTTTCAAGTCGCCGCGACCTTTTGATATGCCATCTATCATTGCATACAGTTCCTCAGTACCAACTCTACACGGAGTGCACTTTCCGCAACTTTCATGCCTGAAAAAATACGCAATGTTCTTCATAATATCAACAATGCAACGTCTTTCGTCCATTACAATTATTGCACCCGAACCAGGACCTGCTTCAATAAGTGCAAGAGAATTGAAGTCAACTGGAGTATCAAGTTTAGATGGAGTTATAAGACTCCCTGAAACTCCTCCAAGTATTATGCCCTTCAGAGCCTTGCCGTCCTTGACGCCTCCTCCTAAATCATTCACTATGTAAGAAAGCGGCGTGCCAAAAGGAATCTCTATAACACCTTTCCAATTCACATCACCCATAAGACTAAAGAGTTTCGTTCCATAGGTTCCAGGAACACCAATTGTTTTAAACCACTCTGCTCCATTAGCAATGATTGGAGGTATATTTGCAAGCGTTTCCACATTGTTAATGACAGTTGGCTTTCCCCATAATCCGAAAGTTGGAGGATATGGAGGCTTTTTGCGTGGTTCTCCACGATGACCTTCGATTGATTCGATTAGAGCTGTTTCTTCACCACAAATATACGCACCTGCTCCTTTCTTGATTTCAATATCAAAGGAGAGCCCGCTTCCAAGGATATCTTCTCCCAGTAAACCGAGCGCTTTTGCATCGATAATGGCTTTTTCGAGACGCTTGATAGAAAGGTCATATTCACCTCTAATGTAGATGTATCCGTAAGTACAGCCTGTTGCAAATGCTGCAATAATCATCCCCTCAATCAGAGAATGCGGATCCCCTTCCATTATTTCCCTATCCTTAAAAGTCCCTGGTTCCCCTTCATCTGCATTGCAAATCAAGAATTTAGTCGTGCTATTTGCTTTAGCAGTGAATTCCCATTTTTTCCCCGTTGGGAAACCAGCACCACCTCGACCTCTAAGTTCTGAATTCTTGACCTCATCGAGAGTCCACTGTGGACCTTTTGAGATAGCTTTTTCAAGTGCTGTATACCCATCTCTTGCAATATATTCATCAATGCTTTCTGGATTTATCATACCTACATTTCTCAAGACAACTCTTACCTGTGTTGAGATTATCTGTTCTGACTTAGTAACTCCAAGCTTTACAGAAGTCGATTCTATCTTCTTTGCAAGTCTTTCAACAACGCGTCCCTTCAAAAAATGCTCTGTCACGATTTCTTTGATGTTGCCCTTGGTAACAGGCACATAGATTATTCCCTCAGGGTAAACCGCTACTGCTACTCCAACATCTTCATAACCGAGGCTTCCTGTTGGAGTGACCAGTATCTCATTTTCAAGACCTGCGTCTCTTATAGCTCTGTTAAGCTGTTCTTCTATCTCCTTGGCTCCTTTAAGAATACTTTTAGTGTCCTCTGCAACAAGAACATGTGTCCTGACAATCTTCATAATTTACCCTCCCTAACTTTCTCAAGTATCAAGGGGATGTCATCGGTCGAAAGATTTCCAAAAGGCATATCATCAATCATCATAGCAGGAGAAACAGAACACATCCCGAGGCAGCTTGACTCTTCAAGCGTGAATTCTTTATCAGGTGTAGTTTCTCCCATCTCTACACCAAGGACTTCTTTCAGCTTTTCAACAATGTCTTCTGCTTTAGCCATATGACAAGAAAGACTATTACAAACCCTTATAATATGCTTACCCCTCGGGTATACGGAAAACATTGTATAGAACGTCGCTACCCCGTAGACTTTTGACAAAGGCAGTTTGCTTTTTCTTGCAACAGAAATGGCATCTTTACCTTTAATGAAGTTCTCCCTGTCAGCATCTTGAAGCTCGTGCAAGCTATCAATAAGCGAATGTTCTTTCATCTCGCCTCCTTTAAAATGTTGTCGTCATACTTTAACTTCAGCTTTTTTTGGCATATTGCAAACATGAGCAGGACACTCTTTCTTTTCGATGTGCGCAGTGTACTCATCCCTGAAGTATCTTATAGTAGTTAGCACTGGATTAGGGGCAGTCTGCCCAAGACCGCATAGAGAGGTGAGCTTTATAATTTCACCCATCTTTTCAAGCTTCTCAATATCGCCTGCCTTTCCTTTGCCTGTCGAAATTCTCTCAAGTATAGCAAGCATCTGCCTCGTTCCTTCTCTGCATGGGGTACACTTGCCACAAGATTCATCAACAGTAAACTTCAGGAAGAACTTTGCCACATCAACCATACAACTTGTTTCATCAATTATTATAAGCCCTCCAGAACCCATAATAGTTCCGAGAGCTGGTAGGTTTTCGTAATCCATAGGTACATCGAGATACTCTTTGGGTATAACTCCACCTGAAGGCCCACCCGTGAGAGCCCCTTTAAAAGTATGACCTTCTGGCATGCCTCCGCCGATGTCAAAAACAATCTGTCTTAGAGGAGTCCCCAGAGGAACTTCGACCAGTCCAGTAATGTTCACTTTCCCTGCAAGAGCAAAAACCTTGGTCCCAGGGCTCTTCTCAGTACCAAACTGCCTTAAGAATTGCGCGCCCTTGTCAATGATAACAGGCAAGTTAGCAAGAGTTTCAACATTATTTATGACAGTAGGTTTTCCAAATAGCCCACTTACCGCAGGGAAAGGAGGTTTCTTTCGAGGCTCACCGCGTTTACCCTCTATTGAATTGATTAATGCTGTCTCCTCACCGCATACAAAAGCACCTGCTCCCATCCTTAGTTCTATGTCAAAAGAAAAATTGGTCCCCAGAATATTCTTACCAAGAAGTCCAGCTTCATGAGCCTGTTTTATGGCAATCTGCAGCCTTTCAACTGCTAAGGGGTATTCGGCTCTAACATAGATAAAACCTTTTGTAGCACCTATAGCATAACCTGCAATTTCCATACCCTCAAGTACAGAATGCGGGTCACCTTCAAGGACTGACCTATCCATATAGGCACCAGGGTCTCCCTCATCTGCGTTGCATATGATGTATTTCTCTTCGGAATTCTGCTTTGCCGCAAATTCCCATTTCAAGCCAGTTGGAAATCCTGCACCTCCCCTTCCGCGAAGGCCGGAATCTTTGACGACCTTTATCACATCCTGTGGTTCCATTTCTGTTATTGCTTTTGATAACGCTTCATAACCATCATTTGCGATATATTCATTGATGTCTTCAGGATTTATAACACCGCAGTTCCTCAAAACAATTTTAGTCTGCTTAGCAAAAAATGGAATTTCAGATATGTTTGGCAGTTCTTTTTTTTCAGACTTCCACATAAGTCTCTTCACGGGCCTGCCCTTCAGAAAGTGTTCCTCCACAATTTCCTTTGCATCTTCAGGCTTCACTTTGGTATACATAATGCCTTCAGGATAAACCACAAGGAGTGGACCAAGCTGGCAGGCTCCCATACAACCTGTTTCAATAACACTTATTTCCTCTTCAATATTATGATTTTTGAGCTCAAGTTTCAAAGCATCTTCAAAGCCATTGCCACCAGCTGCAATGCACTGGGCACCAGCACAAATTAGTGCATGAATTCTAAAGATTTTCATTTTTTGTTTCCTTTCGCTATTACCCAATCACTAACAATCTGCCCATTAACAACATGAGAGGCTATGATCGTTCGTGCCATCTCTGGGGTAACCTTGCCATAGTAAACCAGGTCGCCTCCCATCTCTATAGCTACAACTGGCTCCTCTTGGTCAAGTCCCAAAGAGCCTCTTTCAATAATCTGTGCATCTGTAAAGCCTCTTTTCTCAAGCTCTTCAAGGATTGTCATCAGTACATCCCTTGCTCCAGCTGCAATACCAACTGTTCCCATGCTAATCATTATCTTTACCTTTGCTTCTCCCGAACGAGTTTTTAGAGACTCTTTGGCGTGCTCGCGAAGCCTTCTTAATTCTTCAATGGACTTTATCTTATCCATCATTCACCTCCATATAATGATTCTATGCTATTTTGAAAAAATTCCTTAATACCTTTTAATATGACAGGGTTACAATAATTGTCCCCACACTCTTTCCTGATTAGATCTGTCGAAATCTCAAAAGTCTTCCCATTTACGGTATGTTTATAGTACAAATTTACCTCAGGATGAGTTGCAAATACGCAGATTATAGTAGAGACAAGGTCTCCTAATGGTGGTGTATCAACACAAGATTTTTTGAAAGAGACCTGCACTTCTGTTCCTATACCTTTCTTACTCTTTATTCTCAAGCCTCCGCTTGTAAGCTCTGCCTCCTGCTTTAAAAGCGGCAATCCAAGCCCTACTTTCTTGTTTGTCGAACTGGTAGTGAACGGGTCACAAACAGTCTTCAAAAATTCATCGTCCATTCCAACGCCATCATCTTTGATGATAATCTCAAGCAAGTCAACGGAATCATCTTCATTAACAACAATGTGAATGTTCTTTGCTTTCGCATTAATGGAATTTTCAATTATGTCAAGAACATTCAAAGAAAGCTCTTTCACAGAAGCAAAATCCTGTTTATTGGTATCTCTTAACAGCTTCGATTGCCTTTTCGGGAGTTAGCTTCCCATAAATGTCTTTTCCGTCAACCGAAATAACAGGTGCAAGCCCACATGCTCCAAGACATCGGACAATCCGCAACGAGAATTTTCTATCAGCAGTTATCTCACCTGTTTTTATTCCGAGATAATTTTCAAGAGCTTTGATTACTTCTTCCCCACCTTTAACATAGCAAGCAGTGCCCATACAAGTCATAATAACATGGTCGGCGTCTTTCTCGGTCTTGAAGAAGTTATAAAACGTAACAACACCAAAGACTTTCGATAGAGGGACGTTCAACTTCATAGCTATGTAATTTAAAGACTCTTTTGGCAAGTAGCCAATCCTTTCTTGTGTCCCGTGCAACACCTGAATCAGCGATTCTGGTTTAGCGCCCCATTTTCTGACTTCCAAATCCACTTGAGGAAATTTAGTTTCTTCCATATGCCGCTCCTTTGAGTATTTTTTCACAGTTTTACTTCTCCTATATTATAGCAAATTAATCTATAAATACAAGCTTTATTTTGATAAAATAGTAACTAAATTGCTTGCAAATTCTCAATATATTTTTTCTGTTACTGTAGTGCTAAGTACTTTTGCATTTTGGAAATTTGCCTATAATTAAATAAATGGGAGAAAATGACTTTTTAACCAACGTAAGAACCCGAGAAGCGATTGAGGGATATGTAGATAAACTAATATCTCATAGGACTCCTTTTGCCCTTGTTTTTATCGACCTAAATAACTTCAAACTCATAAATGACGTTCATGGGCACAGTACTGGGGATATCGTGCTTGCCCAGTTTGGCTCATTTTTAAATAAATCCTTTAGAAGCGAGGATATTGTCGGAAGGTTTGGCGGAGACGAGTTTATCATCATTTTACCTAGAACTTCTCTTACAAATGCAACAAAAATAGTTAACCGTTTTCTGTCAAAGACAAATTCAACTGAGTTTGCATCATTCAAAATAGACTTTAGCTATGGTATAGCAATTTTCCCAAAAGATGGCACGTCCTTTGCAAAATTGATAGATAAGGCTGATAAAAAAATGTATGAAGGCAAAATGCAAGGGAATGTAACAGTTTTGGAAGAGAGAAAAGGAAAATCAAGGCTTGCAGGTCGGTCTATTGAAAAGAAACTCGCTTTTTCAAAATTGAAAGATTCCCTTAACTCAAAAGGGAGCCTCCTTGTTATATCTGGCTCAGAAGGGATTGGAAAGAAATTTTTTGCCAATACAATTGTTGAACAAGCAAAATTTTTGAGTTTTGAGGTGATAGAAAGCGTTTTAACCGTAAAGGATGAGCAAGAAGCAATGGGATTCTTCAAACATCTTATGAATGAGAAAATGCAAACTCAATTTGATCAGAAAATCCATAGTTTCAGCAAATTCAAACAATTAGGAAAATTCGAGGATATTATTTTCAACATAGTTACAGAATTGTTGATTGAAGAGTCATCAAAGAAACCTATACTGATTTCCTTGCAGAACATCAATTACATTGATGCAGTTTCATTGGAATTCTTACCTAAATTTCTAGAAAAAATAAAAAATAAAAAAATTCTCCTAATTGGAATATACAAGGGCTCCTCACAGGAGAAATTCGGACATCTATTTAAGAATAACGTCAATCTATTTAATGTAGAGCTGCGGCCACTAAACCTCGAAGAAACAAAGATTATGCTTTCGGATTTGCTTGTAGCCGGGCAGATATCAAGCGATTTTGTTGAGACCGTCTACAAGTACAGCGGAGGCATTCCCCTTTTAATAAACTACATAGTAAAGACTTTAGTGAAAAATAAAAATCTCATTAGAACAAAGGACGGACTTTCCTTGTCAAAAACTTTTGATTTTATGAGAGCAAACACAGACTCAATTGCACAGTTTATCTTAAATTCAGTAGAACCCGACGAAAGAAAACTCTTAGAATGGTTGGCTCTCGAAGAAGAAAAAATTCCAAGCGTTACTGTGTACAGAATAATTGATGAGCTTGGTTTTAACTACAGTGTGCAGTACAAATCACTTTTAGAAAAAAACATTCTCAGAGAGGAAAACGATTACATCTTTTTTACTTATCCTATAGTACGTGACTATCTCACTCAAAGGTTATCAAGCGTTCAGAAACGTTTAATGCACAAAAAGATAGCTTTGCTTGAAAAGCAGCTAGGAGACGAAAAGATATATTTAAATGTCGCCAACCATCTTTTGCTTGCGGGAGAGCTGAAGCAAAGTATTTCTTACCTTACAAAATATGCTCAGTTTGAGGAAAAAAATATGTCTTATTTCACTGCTGTTGAAGTTTACAAAAGAATATATGGGCTCGTACAGGATGGCCCACCTACAGGCAAGATTGCACGAAAAATAATTTCTCTGTTGGTAAAAATTGATAGAGGAAATGAGGCAATTGAGTTTTATGAAGAATCTTACAAATATCTAAGAAACAGTCAAGATTGCAACCTCTTGAAGGAGTTAGCAGATGCGTATGAGGAAACAGGAAACTACAGCAAATCTCTGGCGATTTTGGACACAGCCCTAAAAAAGAAATGCAGCAAGAATGCCTCCGTGGAAATAAAACTTTCAATGTGCTGGATTCAATACGCCCAGGGCAAGCATAACAAGGCAGAAGAGATATTTAAGGAAATCGACGTTGATGGTTGCGATGAAGCAACTCTTGCAAACTATTACAATATAAAAGGCATATTGCTGCTGGAGGAACACAAATACAATGAGAGTTTGCGTTTCTTGAAAGCAGGCCTTACAATTGCTTTGGAGAACAACCCACAGAAAGTAACATCAATAAAGAACAATATGGCTATTGCCTTACAGGAGACAGGGAGTATTGAAGAAAGCCTTGAGATGTTCAAAGAAACCCTTGAAGAATACAAAAGGCTTTATAATGAATACGGTGAATCAATTGCAAACTACAACATAGGAGACACATATCTTACAATTGGAGATTATGCCGATGCTCTGAAATATTATGAAGGGTCAATCAAAATCGACAAAGCAATCAAGAACGAAATAGGCATTGGTTACTGTGCTCTTGGCATAGGAATGGCAACCTTGCTGACGGGTGATTTGAAAAGAGCTGAAGCAAACATTAAAAGCGCCCAAAAAATATTCAAGAGACTTGGTGCCGAAAGAGAATGGAAAACTGCCACTCTTGAGCTTGCAAAACTCTATGTGAGGATGGGTTTATATGACAAAGCTCTAAGTATTTTCCTGAAATTGCAAAAACTTCAACTAACTGAGGCTGAACAAATACAACTTTTGCTTAGAAAAACGGAACTCTTTATTGCAAAAAAGAGCATCAATGAAATTTCTTTAATGTACAGCGATTTAAATAAATTTAATCTTGACAAAGTGCAACTTGAACTCAGGAGAGAAGCTCTTGAAATGTTAAAAAGAGCCGCTCAAATTTTGAAAAAGGAGAATGATGTTGCCTTATATGAGTCCGAGTTGCAGAAGTTAAAAATACAAGTCGTTGCACATTTTAAAAACGAAAACTTGAAGCAATTCTACTTGAGCAAAAAATACTTCTAAGTTAAGGAGATCAAGTATGAAAATAGAGGAAATAGTAAGTATTGTAAACGGTAGCATTGTGCAGGACCAGGGAGACATAGATTGCGATATAAAATATGCATTTGCTGCAGATCTGTTAAGCGATACCCTTTTTATAATCAGCAGAGAAGATGAGCCAGTACTTCTCATAACAGGCGTAACCAATACTTCTGTAATAAAAACTGCAAAGATACTTGACATCCCTGCGATTCTTATTGCGAGAGGAAAATTCATCCCACAGGAAACAATAGATTTTGCAAGAAGCGAAAGAATAATCATTCTAAGGACAGAATATATAGTCTTTGTTACCTGCGGTTTGCTTTACAAAGCAGGGCTCCAGGGGGCACCTTGGAAAACAAACTAGCATTTATTGAATACACAGTAAAGGCTTCTGATTATGACCACCTGGGTGATGCAACACTCGCCTCAAGAAAGAGTATAGAGGAGATAATAAGGACATACGAATGCTATAGAGACTTTAAAGAAAAGAAAGACTACTTACGTTGTTTCGGAATATGCGCATATGAAGCGGAGTCAAACATAATTATCCATTCACACTTCGGGATTCTAAAGACGACGGTGCTGTGCGAAAAACTGAAAACAGTTGCAATTGACATTGGGCCAGGTATTGAATCACTGCTATTAGCGCTTACACCAGGCTATTCGACTGCTTCAAAACAGGCACGCGAACTAGGCTTTGGAGCAGGAATGGGACTTAAGAATATTCAAAAAGTTGCAGACTTCTCCTTAATTTCATCGGTTAAAGGGAAGGGAACATACGTTTTTTTTGAGATATGGAAGGAAGTTGTAAGAGACCCACGGAGGATACAAATGAAAGTGAAAGAGATTATTGAAAAATTGAAACTTAAAGTACTTACTGAAAATACAGATGCTTACCTTGAACAAGAAGTTCTATCTGCCTATGCATCGGATTTATTAAGCAACGTACTTGCAAAAGGAAAAGAAGAAAGCGCCTGGCTCACAGTTCAAACAAACCTGAACATAATAGGAGTCGCGGTGATAAAACGAATACCGATAATCATAGTCACCGAGGACAATAATGTTCCCTATGATACTATCAAGAAAGCTCAAGAAAACTCAATAATAATCGCCAGGGCAAGCTCAGATACGTTTGAAACCTCTGGGAAGTTGTACGAGTTTTTGAATTCAAAGTGAATAAAACTTGTAAACCTATTGGAGAACCTGATCTATACTACTTATTATGATACCCTGGTAAGTAGTTATTGACGGGTTATCACTTACAACAACATCGTTTATTCTAATCTTTTTAGCAATAAGAAGGGCTTCTCCAGTTGTTGTTTTTCCTCTTATCCTTTTTCCTATATCCTCAGCTATTCTCTGTTCTATTGGCGTAAGAGCAATTACTCCAATAGTGAAATTAGGAGGAAGCTTTTCAGATAAGGTGATTTTTGACTGAGCAGAAACATAAATTCTTCTCACAATTGATTTCTTCTCGTCTTCATCGTAAAGCGTTGAATTCAGAATACTCAAAACTGATTCAGTATCCGCAACGAAATTTCTATCAACTACCCTCTTATTTGATTGAGTGACTACTCTCTCCTGCTTAGGAGTTTCAGGAGCCTTCTCAGTGCGCTCTTCTCTTACTGTAATGAGGTCTGAAGGAGGTGTCTTGCCAGTTTGGCTTTGTATCTTCTTTAACAGTACGTCCATAGTGGACGGTTCTTCAGGTGCTTGCGGAGCTGGAGCAGGCTGCTCGCTCTCTTCACGTACTTCTCCACCAACAGTCTCTTCCTGCAATTTCTCTTCCGGCTTTACTGGTACTTGTTCCTCAAGCTGTTCTGGTTTTGCGTTGGCGCCTAACTCCTCCTTAGCAATCGTTTCCTTGAGCTTGTTCAAGAAAGATGATTCTTCCTTAGTTTCAGCAGGTGTTTCAACAGCAGGCTCTGTTTTCACTATATTTACTTTCCCGCCTTCTTCAGGAGCTAAAATGCCCTCTTCTTTTGCCTTTATTAAAGCTTCTTCTGGAGGTTGCCCAAAGTCAGCAAAACTGGCAGTGGTCTCTGAAACTTCAGTTTCTGGAGCATTCTTCTCTTCAACAGCTTGAATTGATTCTTTCTGCTCTAATACTTCTCCTCGCGTTTCTTTTGCCTCAGGTTCTTTAACTATGTTAACCTCGGCAGGTGGAATCTCAATCGCTTCCTTAGAAGGTTCTTCGGTTTTTCTTCCAAAAAGAGGCTTTTTCTGCGCTTTTTTCAGAGTAGGCAGTTTGAGCTCTGCTTCCTCTTTCTTGGGTAATTCAAGCTTGTGAGGAGCCTCTATTACTGAAGGTGCCAAATTGCCAGCTTCTTCCTTTTTTGCTTCTATCGTTGAAGGTTCTTCTTTCTGAGCTTTTCTCGATATTGTAATTGGTTGCTCTTCAAAAGTTGTCTCACTGCCAGACAGTTGTTTTTCCTCAAGAGTCTTTACGTTAAAATCAAGACTCTTTTTTTTCACTTCGCCTATAGAGACAGTGGGGATGGGTTTTCTTTTCTTTCTTCCTTTCGGAATAACCAATAAAATCAGAATCAACAGGATTGCAAAAAAGATGTATGCAGAAAGTTGCTCAGCTGTAACCGAAGGTAAAACCTTCTGCAAATAAGGGAGCAGTAGATTAGACAATGGAAGGAAAAATACTATTATTCTTACAGAAAGATTATTGAATAATGGCTTAGCGGAATTCCAGGAATTAGTTACCGCAATCTTTATATCGTTTATCCAGTTTCCCTTCGTGACCGTTCCCCATAACCCGGCAAAAAACGACCCAACTTTGTTGATTACGTCATTGAAGAAGTTACTCTTCGGAGTGCTCGAAGGATTTGTGGGATTTGAAGTTGAATTCCCTTGAGAGTTCTGGTTGCTGTTGCCTGCAGTTACAACTGCTGATATCACATTGTTGCTCTGCAACGGAACAAGCATTGACAGGAATTCTTTGTCAGTTCCTAATCCAGTTTCAAAGACGGAAATAGCTTTATTAGACTTAATCTCCACTAACGAATAACTATCATAGAAAGAAAATGTTTTAAGGCCCAAAGCGTTAAGTTGAAACTTAGTGCCGTTGAATTCGACTTCTGTTCCATCGTCTTTTGCAATGACTGCCACCTGTCTATATCTTTTGACGTTTTCAAAATTGTAGACTTTGCCAGTTCTAAAAATAAAATTCTTGTTATCTCCTTCTAATGAAGGAATCTGCTCCCCTCCAATATTGCCAAAGTCGGCATCAGTGTAAATTATAACCGGTTTAGAATATGTCAAATATACGGGCGCATATTCAGTTTTGGATGAAGCAAAACTACTGATTATATTCGATTGATAAAAATCGCCTGGGGTTTTGAGAGTGAGCGACTTTGAGCCTGAAACAGTTTTTACGGTAACCAATGTATCAGGATACAGAGAAGAAACAACAATATCTCCAAAAGAGAAAAGCTTTAAAGAAGAAGTAGCTCCGTAGCTGAGGGTGTATATGTTGTCGTCGGAGTAGCCAAATTGTACAAGCACAGGTTTTTCAGATGAAATTGTATAAATGCCACTATTAAGGTTTAAATTGACATATACGCCTCTTTCAGAAAGTTTACCATCATATATAGATTTACCTTCGTCATTAACAATCTTAAGAGAAGTCGCTTCCACAGAAGAAACAAAAATCTCCTTCGGAATAAATAGTCTAAAATAAGCACCATAAACTGATGAAACATCATCAGAGCTGTTGCTTACGTAGTTTGGCTGAAGAGAACTGACCTCAGCGAAAACAGGTTTGCTGCTTTCAATTTTAAAAACTGTGTTGTCTTTTAGAGAAACAGTCTTCTCCTCGCCAGCATTCAAAGTTCCAGAGTAAATTACACTTGCAGATGAGTCTGTAACTTTTATCTCCGAGTTATCTTCCGTAGGGACAATGTATAGCTTTCCGCTCCCAATTCCTACAAAGACATTGCCTAAGAAACTGGGGCAGAGTAATTGGCTTACGCTACTCGCTGAAACATCATCCCCGTAATCCAAAGTAAGACTTTTCTTTTCAGAAGCAGCAAAGCTTGCTATTGTGCGGAATCTAAATGTGTTTCCGTCGCGTGACAAAAACTCAAGAGGTAATTGCAAATTGCCCTCAAATAAAGCAAACTGAGTTGAAGCGGGGACATTTTCGATGCTTACGCTAAAATCGACTGGTCCATAAAACGGAACTGAAAGATTATTTGAGGCACTTACATTGAAAGAAGCCTTGCCGTAAGCAACTCCATTTAAGCTCATTAAAATTGCTAAAACAATCAAAAACACAACCAGTTTTATTCTCTTAGCCATTTCTGTTTTAAGCATACCCCACTTTTATAATACCACCAACTAATAAAATTTCAAATTAACTTTCCTTTGCCTTAAACTCATCCAGAACACTTTTGATTTTCTGAGCAGTCTCATCTCCACCTACGACACATGCTGTAACAGGAGCCTTACCTTCGGCAATCGCCTGGGCACACGGATAGCAACCTGGAAAGCCACAGGCACCACATTCTCCATGTGGAAGGACTTCGTAAATCGCTACAGCGAGAGGATCTTCCTCTACCTTAAATTTCTCATTGAATATCCCAAGGAGCAAGCCAAAAAGAGCTCCAAAACCACCAATAGTTAAAACCGAAATTATTATATCTTTCATATCATACCTCTTCTACTTCACCGTTCCTGAAAAACCTAGGAACGCTAAAGCAAGTATCCCAGTAACCATAAATGCAATAGCCTTACCCTTAAAGAACTGGGGTACGTCTGAATTGCGTAATCTCTCTCTGATTCCAGCAAGCATTATCATAGCAAGCATATATCCAAGGGGTACGCCAAAAGAAGAGACAACAGACTCTATGAAGTCGTAATTATGCATTGAATTAATGAATGTAACTCCAAGTATAAGACAGTTTGTAGCAATCAAAGGTAAGTATATTCCCATTGCCTTGTAAAGGTTAGGAGACGCCTTTTTAAGGTACATTTCAACGAGCCCTACAAATGAGCCTATCACGAGAATAAAAGCTGTGATCTGAAGGGCAGGCTGCAATCCTGTCGGAATAAGTATCCAGTGGTCAATAATCCAGGTAAGAATACCTGAGCTGACTGTTACAAAGATGACTGCATAGCTCATTCCTACTGCAGAGCTGAGATTATCGGTAAGACCAATATAGGAACAAAGCGCAAGGAATTGAATCAAAACAATATTGTTAACTACTGTGGATGCTATGAAAATTTTCCCAAGGTTCGCAAGGTATGTCATTTCTTTGCCTCCTTTTTATTTCTGAGGTAGGTTTCAAGAGCTCCTATCAGAATACCGATCATAAGGAAACCTCCTGGCGGAAGAACCATAATAAGTGCAGGCTGAAAACTTTCAGGTAGTATCTGAATGCCAGCAAGAGTCCCTTTTCCAAGAAGCTCTCTTACAATAGCAATCGAGACAAGCACAAGCCCGTAACCGATAGTGTTGCCTACACCATCAATAAAAGAATCAAGTACGCCATTTTTATAAGCAAAAGCTTCGGCTCTTCCTATAATGATGCAATTAACAACAACAAGTGCAATGTACAGTTTGATTGCTTCATAGACAACGCTGAAATATGCCTGCAAAAGAAGCGATGCGATTGTAGTAAACGCAGCAATAACTGTTACGAAGATAGGTACACGGATTTCATTTGGAATAATTTTCCTCATAGCAGAAACTATAACGTTTGAAGGTATCTGGACTAAGCCGAAGGCGAAAATCATAAGTAGAGCGCTTTGCACAGAATTAGAAACTGCGACAACCGAACAGAGTCCGATAGAGATTATCAAGACAGGGTTATTGGGTATAAGGGCTTGCCAGAAAATACTTGCTTTCTTTTTCATTTCCCCGCCTCCTTAAGATAAGTATAGCCAACATCAAGTGCCTCTTTAATCCCAGCGGTTACTGCTTTTGAGGTTATCGTTGCTGCTGTGATGGCTACTATGTCCTGCTTTACCACCAGAGGATCGTTTACGCTTTTTCCTATAAATTGACCGAGGAATGTTGTTTTTGTTTGCTTGTTAACATAGTAATTAGGGTTACCTGCATTTGCGCCAAGTCCTGGCGTCTCTGAAGTTGCCGTTATGCTAACCCCACTAACTGTGCCATCTTTCTTTACACCGACAAGCATCGTTACAAGCCCCTGACTTCCAGGGCTACTTATAGTAACAACAACTCCCTCAGTAGACCCGCTACTTTTCACAGTATAGCAATCTCCTATCGTAAGAGATGGGTCTTTGGACTTTAAAGGTTGCTCAAGCTTCTCGAAGGTGAAATTGCCTGGAAAAACATTTGTAAGGCCCTCTTGAACAATCTTTTGCATCTGGACAGCGATAATCGGCTTCGTGATACTGTAAACTACCGCAAGTGCGCCGCCAGTTATGGCGCATATCAAACCAAGAGTAACTACAAATTTGACGGTTGTTTTCATTGTTTCACCTCTTTCTTGTTAAAAACTCCGTACACATGAGGTACTATCTTATCAAAGAAGGGCACAAATGCATTTCCAAGAAGTATAGAGAACATTACTCCCTCAGGATAAGCACTGTACTGCCTGATGATAACTGTCATAAGACCAATGAAAACCCCGTACACTATCTTGCCCTTTGGGGTTATAGGTGAAGAACTGTAATCTGTAGCCATAAAGAAAGCTCCAAGGAACAGTCCTCCAGCAAGAATTGAGAACAGTGGATCTCTTCCAAAGATCCATGAAAAAACGAAAACAGTAACTATGTACGAAGTAGGAATCCTCCAATCAATTACTTTTCTTACCAGAAGATAAATTCCACCGATTAGAATCAAAAGTGCTGAAGTCTCGCCGAGACTACCTCCAACATTGCCAAGGAAAAGTGCCTTATAAAGATTGCTCTTAGTGCCGAAGTCCGCAATTAATTTAGCATAACCCTGCAGCTTGTAAACGCCGAGAGGTGTTGCAGTGGTTATAGAATCAATCGGCGTCGCACCTGCAACAGTCATAAGAAACTTAGGCTTTATCCACTGGGTCATAAAAGTCGGCCAGGAAACCATCAAAACTGCTCTCCCCACAAGAGCAGGGTTGAAAGGATTGGAACCAATTCCACCAAAAATAACTTTCCCAAGCCATATACCAACAAAAGCTCCAACGGCAACGAGCCAATAAGGAGATGATGGCGGCATTACAAGGGCAAGCAAAAGTCCTGTTACGCCTGACGACAAATCAAAGATAGAAGGTTTCTTCTTGAAAACAATATCTCCGAGATATTCGGCTATAATGCTTGACAATACAGCTGTAAGAATAATGCCAAAAGGATGCCTAAAACCAAAAATCACAAAACTTCCAATTGTTACAGGCGTAAGGGCTATCAGCACATCAAGCATTATGTGAAAGGTTTTTCTCTTATCACGGATAAAAGGAGCACTTGATATTGAAAGGTCAATCATATCGGGATTCATTTCTGGACCTCCTCGCGAGCTTGTTTCTCGAGTCTCTCTTTTTCTTTCAAAGCCTTCAATTTTTCAAAAGCAGCCTGCTTGGCAGCCTCGATTTTTTTCTGCTTTATAATACCTTGCTTAGCTTTTTTGATATTTTCAGTAAGGTGACGATTCGCTGGACACACATAAGAGCAAACACCACATTCAATACAATCAAGCGCATGCAATTCCTCTGCAAGTTTCAGGTCCTGACGCCTCGAGGCATAATCAATCAAAGTAGGCAAAAGCCCCATAGGGCAATTATCAACACAGCTTGCACATCTTATGCAAGGGGATTCCTCATCAGGAGACATATCAAATGCTTCTTCTCCAAACATTAGAATGCCTGATGTGCCTTTTACAACAGGTGCATCTACGGTTGACTGAGCGACTCCTGTCATAGGACCACCAAAAATCAGCTTACGAAGTTTTCTATTTAAGCCAAGCTCGTCTATTATGTCTTTTACTTGAGTGCCAATACGAACAATGTAGTTGCCAGGCTTTTGGACAGCCGTCCCAGAAACAGTTATTCCTCTTTCTATAAGAGGGCGTCCAGACAGCACAGCATCTGCAACTGCCTTCAGAGTGCCCACGTTCTGAACAACAACCCCAACATCAAGAGGAAGACCACCAGAAGGAATTTCCTTGCCAAGAATTGCCTTTACAAGTTGCTTCTCTCCACCTTGGGGATACTTTGTCTTCACCAGGACAACTTCAACGTTTGTGATGTTGCGATCTTTGACTCTCTGTTCAAGTGCATTTGCTGCATCAATTTTATTGTTCTCAACTGCAATTATACCCTCTTTTGCACCCGTTGCCTTCATTTCAATTAATAGACCGTTTATTACATCGTCAGTGAATTCAAGCATCACCCGGTGGTCCGTCGTTAAGTAAAGTTCGCACTCTGCACCATTTGCAATAACAGTATTTATTACTTTTCCCATTGGAGGAGAAAGTTTTACTGCTGTTGGAAATGCTGCTCCTCCCAGACCAACTATCCCAGAGTCACGAATTACTTTGATTAATTCTTCTTTAGATACTGAATCTAAATTCCCTACAGCCTTAAGCTCAACCCATTCGTCTTTAAAATCATTCTTTATGACCACACTCTGAACTTTGTTACCTGAAGGGACAATTCTTTCTTCTATCGCTATAACGTCTCCAGATACAGATGAGTGCACTGGAGCTGAAACAAACTGACTCGAGCTCCCAATTAAAGTACCAACTAAAACATGGTCTCCGACTTTTACAAGCGGCGTATTTGGGGCACCCGTGTGTTGCGAAAGAGGAATTACGACAACAGATGGGGAACGAAGACGTTCAAATGCTTTCTCCCTTGTAAGTTTTTCTTCGTCTGGGTATATTCCTCCAGGCGAATAAGTAAATAGTTTCATAGTTCACTCCTTTCTTTCTTCAAAAACAAAACCACAGTAAGGACAAATTTTCAAATCTTTCTCAACTACAGCACCACAGTTAGGACAACGTTTCTTAAGTTGAGTAAAACAATGCGGACAATACAAAAAATCAGGACTGACTTCTTCTCCGCATACAGGGCATTTCTTTACCTCGCGAGCTATCATTAGCTCATAGTACTTTCGCTCTAGCTCTATCACCTCCTTCTTTGTTTCTTCTTCCTTAAGCTCGTCAAGAGTGACAGGGGAACGAACCATCAAATAAAAGATAAAGGGAATAATTCCTCCGAGCAATATGGTAACAACAAACCAGACAATACTGTTTCCGCCTCTCATTTTTGCATCATTAAAGACATAAAAAGCCATAACTAATATTGCCACAATAATAGAGATAATTATTATCCAAAAGTCACCCTTAGAAAGCCACGGCAGAAAACTGTTCAAAAAATCGTATAATCTATTCATCGCCATATTATAGCAAATCAGAAGAAAAAGTAAAAATTTTTTCGAACTCTCTTACAAAACCCGTAAGGTAAAGAGACCCCGTAACACAAAGCAGTTCGTCGGAAGATAGCATCCTAACTGCCTTCTCATAAGCAACTCGAGGGTTTTTTTCAATGTATATCCTGGACGGTTCTATAAATTTACGCAAATACAAATCAAGGCTTGCTGCGTCAGAACGCCTTCCATAAGAGTAAGGGACCTCTGTGATCACAAACCGTGAAGCTACAGGAGAAAGGACTCCCAAAACGGTTTCAATATTCTTGTCTTGAAGCATCGAAAAAAGAAATACAACATTTTTTCTAAAAAGCTTTAATGTTTCTACAAGAGCTTTTGCAGATGACCCATTGTGAGCTCCGTCCAATATTACAGTCGGATGCTTCTTGATTATTTCAAATCTCGCAGGCCAAAATGCATTATTCAAGCCAACTTTTATGGAATCTTCACTTATGTCGTAACCGAGCGACTTAAGAATCATAGAAGCTTGTATGGCAACAGAAGCGTTCCTCACTTGGTGCAAACCTGCTATTCTCAGCTGGACATTCCTGATTTTACATCCAAGAGAAGGCGATATAAAATCAAAAATAGAGCCCTCTTCAGACAAAACAACATTAGAGGGATAAAAGTCCTTTCCGAGCAAAAAGTATTTTGACTTCCTTTCCTTAGCTACTCTAATAATTGTCTCGTAAGCAGATGGTACTTCGCTTCCAATGACAACAGGGTGATAGTCTTTTATTATCCCTGCTTTTTCAAATGCGATCTTCTCGAGTGTATCACCAAGAATCTTCTGATGATCAAAACTTATCTCTGTAATTATTGAGACAAGCGGGTCTTTGATAACATTGGTAGCATCTAAACGCCCTCCTAGCCCAACTTCAAGAATATTTAGATCCGTTAAGTGCTTTTGGAAATACAAAAATGCAATAATCGTAAATGTCTCAAATGTAGAAGGCACATCTTGTTCAGGCAGGGAATCATAAATCTCCTTGAGAAAATTTGTATAAGATAAGAACTCCTTCGGTGCAATTAGCTCTCCGTTTATTGAAATACGTTCGGATGTGTTAATGAGAGAAGGTGAAATATACATACCAACCTTGTACTTTGTACTTTTCAGTACAGAAGCAAGGTAGTTAGTGGTCGAACCCTTGCCTTTTGTCCCTGTTATGTGAACAAAATTCTGTTTGTCCTGGGGATTTCCTATTATTCTTAATAGATTCTCTATTTTGTTGAGGTCATATTTAGCAGGGATGCCTTGCTTTCCACCAAGTCTGTAGATGTAATCAAGAGCATCCTTGTAGTAATACATACTTATTCAAGATCCTCGATGTGACTCAGTATTGTTCTCTTAAGCTTCTCGGCCTCATCTAAATCGGCTCTATCTTTCTTTATTATCTCAGGGTCGGCTTTAAGTAAATAGGTTTGGTTCATCAATCTACCTGTAATACTGCGAATAACCTTTTCTGTTGCTTCAAGTTTCTTTATAAAACTTGCTTTCTCTTTCGACAAATCAACGGTTTCAGGAAGTTGTATAAAGACAGTGGTTTGCCCTACGACACCTTTGACAGTTTTCTTAGGTTTTGATTCAACGTATGTCAATTCAGTCAAGCCTGCAATCTTGGATATTTTGCTTTTTTGCTGTTCAATCAAAGCAGCTTCGTTTGGATCAAAAGAAGTAAAGTAGGCACTAACTCCCTTAACAATTGGCAATCCAAATTCTGTTTTTAGGCTTCTAAATTCTCCTATTACTTCGAAAATAAAACTTGCTTCTTTCTCAACATCTTCGTTCTCAAATATAGATTCCTCTTTAGGAAACTCAGAAACAATGAGTGCTAAGTCTTTGTGGGGAAGATAAGAATAAATCTCTTCAGTAACAAATGGGATAAATGGATGGAGCATTTTCAAAACCTTTGACAGTGACTCAAAAAGGGTGAATTGCACAGAGCGTTTACTGTGCTCGTTTTCTCCATACAACCTCACCTTCGAAAGCTCAATATACCAATCACAGAAATCACTCCAAACAAAATCATACAGTTCCCTTGAGGCATCTCCGAGGTTATAATCTGACAATAGCTCTACTTCCCGTTTAATCATCCTATTTAGCCTGCTCAAAAACCACCTATCCTCAAGCTCAATTTCAGTTTCACTCTCGTCAAATGAGTAAGGGTCAAAACCTTCAAGGTTCATAATAACAAATCTGGATGCATTCCACACCTTATTTATAAAATTCCTTGAGGCTTTTAGCTTTTCATTAGAGAGGTTGATGTCCTGCCCTCCTACTGTCGAAAGCGAAGCCAGCGTAAACCTTAGAGAATCAGCTCCAAACTCATCAATCAAAGTAAGAGGGTCAACAATGTTTTTCAGAGACTTGCTCATTTTCTTTCCTTTTTCGTCCCTTACCAAGCCATGAATCATTACCGTATCAAAAGGTTGTTTGTTTGTAAAGTGCAAGCCGCTCATTATCATTCTTGCAACCCAAAAGAAAAGAATATCATAACCTGTTATCAAAAGAGAAGTTGGATAATAGTAATTCAGTTCAGGCGTATCGTTTGGCCAACCAAGAGTTGCGAAAGGCCAGAGTGCTGAAGAAAACCACGTGTCAAGAACGTCTTCGTCCTGGCTTATTCTTTTACTTCCGCATTTTGGGCAAACTTCTGGCTTGGTTTTAGATACAATAACTTCTCCGCAATCATCGCAATAGTAAGCAGGAATGCGATGCCCCCACCAAAGCTGCCTCGACACACACCAGTCCCTTATATTTCTCAGCCAATCGTAGTAGACTTTGACCCATTTCTCAGGTGTAATCTTGACAAGCCCATTTTGGACAGCATCCATACCTACTTCTGCAAGCGATTTCATAGATAGAAACCATTGCTTGGAAACAATCGGTTCTACAATTGTTCCACAACGCTGACAATGTCCAACAGAATGTTCATAATCAACAATCTTCAAAAGGTAGCCCCGCTCTTGCAAGTCCTCGACAAGAGTATTACGCGCATCGCTTGCGGAAAGCCCAAGATACTTTTCTGGAACATTTATCATACGTGCTTTGTCATCAATTACAGTAATAAATTCAAGATTATGCCTCTTACCTGTTTCGAAGTCTTCCATAGAATGAGAAGGCGTTACTTTCACAGCGCCTGTTCCAAAGTCAGGGTCGACAGAGTCATCAGCAATTATCTCAATTTTTCTCTCAATTATTGGCAGAACAACAGTTTTGCCAACAACTTCCTTATATCTTTCATCATTTGGATTTACGGCAACTGCGGTATCTCCCAACATTGTTTCAGGTCTGGTAGTAGCAACAACTATGTAGTTTTCAGGGTCGTCTTCAAAAGGATACTTTATAAAATATAGATGCCCGCTTTCGTTTTGGTATTCGACTTCAATATCTGAGAGGGCAGTGTGGCAATGAGGACACCAATTAATAATTCTCTCGCCTCTGTAAAGAAGTCCTTCATTATAATACCTAACAAAGGCCTCTGTAACTGCATCTGCGTATTCTTTGTCGAGAGTAAAACGTAATTTGCTCCAGTCAGGAGAAGCGCCAACTTTCTTTAGTTGTCCTACAATAGTATTCCCATAGGATTCCTTCCACTTCCATATCTCCTCAACGAATTTCTCTCTGCCCAGGTCTTCTCTTTTGATGCCTCTTCCAAGTAATTCTCTTTCGACTACCGATTGCGTGGCAATGCCTGCATGATCCATCCCTGGGAGCCACAGAGTTTCTTTGCCATTCATCCTGTTAAACCGCACGAAAACATCCTGTAACGTGAAAGTGAGAGCATGCCCAATGTGCAATCTTCCTGTAATATTTGGAGGAGGCATCATAACGACAAATTTATCTTTCGAAGGGGTTATTTTTGAAGCAAAGCAGTTATTAGACTCCCAAAAAGAGTATATTCTATCTTCAACTAGTTTATGATCGTATGCCTTTTCCATAAAGCACGCTCATTAAGCAGGGTTTAAACCGACCAAACCGTTGCTTTCTTCCTTCCTTAAGATGGAAATATTGTGCAGCTTTTCAATGAAGACTTCTCCATTATAAAACGTGCCTGACACAAGATGGCCACCTACGACTGAATAATCGGGTAAAGCAACAGCAACATGAAGGTGAATCATTGTTTGCCCCTCTGTAACGCTTACACCAATATTGCCCTCAAGTGAAACAATTTCAACCAGCTCGTTTCTTTCTTTCTTAACATATTCTTTCTCATTCCAATATCCTATTACCAGATGCTTGAACATTCCGACACCACTTAATATAACCGCAGAATTTACGTTATAGTTTTTGCACAGAATGTTGAGAGATTCAAATATCTCTTCACCATCCTGAAATCTTACTGCAATCGTACTATTTCCTTCTTTTATAATCATAAAAACCTCCTTAGTTCATTTCGTGATATTATAAGTAGATAATTAAATAAAGTCAAATATTCAATTCAAAACTCTGTACAGTTTGACAAAGTCGTCTAAAGAGAGCTTCTCGGCTCTGACTAGCTCATCAAGTCCTAGCCTTCTTAAAGCCCCAACAACTTGTCCCTGCGGAAAAAGGCTTCTAAGATTATTAGATAGCTTTTTCCTGCGCATAGCAAAAGCTGCTCTGACTAACCTGAAGAAGCCTTCCTGATTAACATCAGGGACATCTCTTCTTATCAGTTCCACCAGTGATGAGCTAACAGTCGGACGGGGATAAAAAAAACTCTCAGGAAGTGTTTTCAAGAAGTGCTTCTGAAAATAGAAATCCGTAAAAACAGTTATTGAACTGTATTCTGGAGTACCAGGCAAAGCCAGTATTCGGTCAGCAAACTCCTTCTGGAAAAGAATTACTGCCCTATTTATATTTTTAGAAGATGCAACCTTCAGAAAAAGTTCAGTTGAAATATAGTATGGGATATTACCAAACAACTGACTGGCTTCAAATTCATCAAGGTCAACCTTCAGAGCATCTTCTTGCACAACCTCAATATTAAGG
The DNA here is from genome assembly GCA_049967855.1 of Caldisericaceae bacterium. Classification (GTDB taxonomy): domain Bacteria; phylum Caldisericota; class Caldisericia; order Caldisericales; family Caldisericaceae; genus JAIMJY01. The sequence continues at coordinate 98,036 of JBMFRX010000001.1, read as the reverse complement.
CTAGCATTCTCGGGCTTCTCAAAAAAATCTCTGTAGAAGTTGCTGAAGCGCGTATCTTTCTCAATGGCAAATACCTTTTTTGATAACTGCGCTACCAATCTTGTCAAAAACAGGAAGCCAGACCCAATCTCAATGTAACTTGTATCTACGTTAGGACTGATAGCATTTACAAGATAGCTAAGTCCAGAGCTTGCAATTAAATGGTTTTGGCCAAGTTTGTCGCTTGGGAATATTTGGTATTCAGAGATTAGTAGCTTAATTTGTCTGGAAATTTCCATTTACCTTCCAAAACATAAACCTTAACATTCTTTATTCCCCATTTTGTGGCATCACTTGTTGAGTAGAAAAATACATCTATCCTGTTACCCTTTATTGCTCCACCGGTGTCACCCGCAACAGCATAACCGTAGCCTGAAACATAAAGCAAACTGCCGAGTGGAATTACTTTTGGATCTACCGCCACAACTCCAAAACCGCTTCTTAAACCTGTTGCAGTCATCCAGGGGTTGCTGTCAGTTTCAGCAATCGTTGGAGAGTAAGCCGTCGATACCATTGAGTAGGTTTTCAGGTAATTTCTGGGAGATGAGGCAACGCCTGTTACATAAATCTTAGTCTGAGGCGCTTTTGTAATCTTATCGTAAACAAAAATCTCGCCTTTCTTCTGCCCGCCAAAGAATATTTCCTTGTAATGTTTTTCCAATACGCCATCCTTGCCGACTTGCTTCAAAAAAACAAGTCCCTTCTCCACTTTTGCATCGCTTTCAAATACAGTCTTATAGGCAATCGGCTCTTTAACTATTTTTTCCTGCTCTTTATAAGTATTTATTAAAATAAGCTCATTTGCGCTCAATGCGGTATTAGGCGGAGCACTTATATAGTCTTTCTCATTAAGAGATATTTTCTTTTCCCGTAGAAACTCCTGAACTGTTTCGGCGGTAGTGTAGCAAACTGACTTCTTCCCGTCTACTTGCAACTGCACAGGCTTGGAGCGTTTAATTGTAACAACTTCCGAGTTTGTCAAGGACTCGTCCGTTGAATATATAACATCCTCAGGGCGCACTTCGACACAAGCTTTTTCTATTATGCCAGCTGAGTCAAGAGAGCTAATTGAAACAACTTGATGCACAGTGCCATCATCTGATAGAATATAAGAATGCCCAAGGATTATGAACGAAAAGAATATGGTTAATATCAATATCATTAAAATTTTTAAAGATTTTACCATCAAACTTTTCTCCTGCTTAGATAGTTTTCAATTGACTCTAAGCGCTTCTCAATGTTCTGAAGAGTCCTGATAATTTCACCAAAAAAATCCACATCAAAATCTCTGAAAGTCGCAGCAAGTTCCATATCACCCTCGTCGAGCTCTTCAAGAGAATTTATTTGAGAAACAAGCGACAATTTGTTTTTAGTTTTCTGTTCTTTTTGAGTAACCTGTCCCCCGAGTTTCTTCAGGAAAATCGTTGGAAAGAAGTAGTACACTCCCTTATCTTCAATTTCAAGGTTTGTAATTTCGCAGAAATTCATCAAAGAAACGGGAGATATCTGGAATATATCGCCATTTCGCAGCACAAAAACGATAGAAAGCTTCTTTTTCTCAACGTTGGGGAAGTTAACAAAATCTATCACAGATTTCTTGCTTACCCTGATCCCTTCATCCCACATAATCTGCTTTGCAATATCTGGAAAGGCAGACCTGAACTTCTTATCAACCTGCTCTACAAAATACACCAGAAAAATGGAATATTTAGTATGAATAACACCGCTTATGTTATTGATCTCATTCTTCTTCAATGCTTCTTCTCCAAAGAACTTTTTAATAGTCCTTGTGGCAGCAGCAAGTGCTCCCTTTATTGTTTTAATTTCCATATTTCCTCCTACAACAAACTAAATTTAAATTTACTTCAATCTTATTATACATAACTTTATAAGTTTATAAGAAAAAGCTATTTATTGCAATACCAACTTGACAGCACTGCAAATTACTATGCTCATTTTATGTCAAGAGGTTTTCTCATTTAGATAAATCAAAGTGCAAATGAAAGTTTCCAATTTTGCTTAACTTCAGCGATGTTATTGACAATATCTGATATTGTTGAGCGTAATATTCAAGAAAAAGAACTTGAAAGGGCTTATTTTACATTTGTCTATAATGAGACATATTTTTCTTGAAGCTAATCAAAGCTCCAAGCGAGAGAATACATCAAGTGAAAGATTATCTTTCTCGCCTTTTTTAAAGTGCGTCAAGCCTGCAAGAGCAATCATTGCCGCATTGTCAGTTGACAGAGCTTTTGGAGGGAAGTAGACTGGAACGCTTGACCTTGCCTTAAGGGTTTCCCTCAATCTGGTATTTGCAGATACCCCTCCCACAACTCCTATGCCCTTCACTTTAAAATCATTTGCCGCTTTTAAAGTGCGCTTCACAAGAATCTCAACCAGGGCAGTTTCGAAACTTGCAGCGACATCTGCTATTCTTGTCTCAATCTCTTTTTTGTGTTCTTCTGCAAAGTAAATACCAGCAGTTTTAAGTCCACTAAAACTGAATTCATAAGGAGACCCCTTAAATGACAGTCCAGGAAACTTGAAGGCTTTAGGGTCACCTGAAGCACCCAGTTTCTCAATTATTGGACCACCAGGATAAGCATAGCCGAGGAAGCGAGCAAATTTATCAAGAGCCTCACCTGCGGCATCATCCCGCGTTTCTCCAATCATTTCATAGTGAAGGTGTTCCTTCATAAGGATAAGCTCGGTATGACCACCAGATACTATTAATATCAAAAGAGGGAAAACATCATTATTCAAAGGAAGTTCGGAATTGTCAAGAAACAACGAATAAATATGACCTTCAAGATGATTAACGCCAATCAAAGGTTTATCAAGAGCAAATGAAAGTGCTTTTGCAGCCTCAAGGCCCACAAGAAGCGAACCAACAAGACCAGGTCCTTTGGTAACAGATATTAGGTCAATACTATTTAAATCCTTGTTTGCGAGCTTAAGTGCTTCGACTATCGTGTATCCAATCAATTCGGAGTGTTTTCTTGAAGCAATTTCAGGCACAATTCCTCCGAAATCTTTATGAAAAGAGTCTTGAGAAGATAAAACGTTGCTCAGTATTAAGCCTTTCTCTTCAACAATCGATGCAGCTGTATCGTCACAAGAAGTTTCTATTCCCAAAACAATCATTTTACTGTTCCCCTTTTAATAAAGTTTTCATCATTCTTACACCGTCTTCTCCATCCTGGTAATAGGATCTCAACTCCTCCACAGGAACAAAGCCGCACGAAGTATAGAGTTTTTGTGCAATCACATTAGACTTTCTTGCCTCAAGATAAACTTTCCCTACTTTCTTATTCAAGGCAAGGTCGACAGCAAACTGAAGCATAAGTCTGCCATATCCTTTTCTTCGGTAGTCTGGGTCTATGGCAAGATTAATCACATGAAGGCTGCTTTCTTCTTCCCATATTCCTATGAAACCTGCCACCTTGCTTTTTATTTTCAAGACAAAATAGAGAGAGCAGTTATTGAAAAGATAATCTATCATAAAAACCTCTCTTGGCCAGGGGTCTTCGTAAGATTTCTCTTCTATTTCAATAATTCTGTCAATATCTTTTGAAGTGGCTTTTACAATCTTAAAGTCTTCATCCATTAGCTATGTCCTCTTGAAAGAAGAAGATCTCTTTCCTTCCACAAGATTTTCGTTCGATTGGTTGTTTTTAGAATCTCTTTTTTTGAAGATCACATCAACTGCATGCAAGTATTTAGGAGTAAGAGCCAGAGGATCCTTGATATTATTCTTCATTTCAATCTGCTCCAAAGTTAATTTCAAGAGCTTTGAAGGCAAAAGGTCGACTCTTGTGCAATTACCCGAAGGCAACAAATTACAGAGCCTCTCATCTTGTGAAACAATCATTCCGCTGTAGTCTTTAAGTTCATCCTCGGTATAGATTGCATCTTCCGAAAGTCTCACTCCTTTATCAAACAGGGCCCCAAAGTACTCTTTTCTGCCAGCTGGGATTGCAGTCAAAGCTTTTCCCTCGTAATGAGAAGCAACAAAGTCAAGCGAGTTAATTGCAAATAACGGCACTCTCAGTGCATACGCAATCACCTTAGCATCTACAACACCTACACGAGTTCCCGTGAAGCTTCCCGGTCCGTACACCGTTGCTACTGCTTCTACAGAATCCTTTGCAATATTCAACGTGTCAAACATATGCTTTGCAAGATAAATCAAGTTGTTGGGGCTATTCTTCGGAGGAGTTTCTATAACAGCAAAAACCACTTCTTTCTCTCCTCCAAAAACCAAAATTGATGGTGAAATCGCCTGATTAAAGATTAGTACGTTCATAGATTTCCTCAAGTTGGTGGTTGCAAAACTCCATTCTTAATTCCCTTGCTTTGTGAGAGGTTATCTTGAAATTTATTTTCAAATCGTAGTCCAAAAAATCCTCGACGCGCTCTCCCCATTCGACAACAAGCACCCCTTCTCTTGTTAAAAACTCAAAAAACCCTAACTCATCAACCTCGGAAGGGTCTTTTATTCTGTAAAGGTCAAAATGGTAGAGAGGCATAACTCCTCCACTGTGAACTGCTAGAAATACAAAAGTAGGGCTCTGTGTAATCTGAGTACTTCCAAGTCCTAAAGCAATGCCTTTTGTGAGCACGGTTTTACCTGCGCCTAATTCCCCTTCCAACAGTACCAAAAAAGTCTTAAAACCACCTGAAATGACAGTCTGCGCAAGTTTCTTGCCAAATTGCTCAGTTGAGGCTTCGCTTTGTGTATATACTGTCTTTGAAGCCATTATTAATTTTCCTCAAGGACTTCCACAAATTTTGTAAACTCTTCAAGGAAAAGGAGATTAAACCTGTCTGTCGGCCCATTACGCTGTTTTGCAACAATTATTTCTATGTTTTCCTTTTTTGCCTCATCAGGCCTATTTAGAAACATAACAACATCTGCGTCCTGCTCTATGCTCCCTGACTCTCTAAGGTCAGAAAGGATTGGTCTTTTATCCTCCCTTCTATCAACTGCTCTGCTGAGCTGAGACAAAACTACGACAGGGATATTGAGCTCCCTTGCAAGGCCTTTCAGACTCCTTGTTATTTGAGAAATCTCAAGCACTCTATTTTCAACTCTCTGGTCGGAGTGAATCAACTGAAGGTAATCAACAATGAGCATATCGATATTTGCTTCCATCTTCAAACGTCTTGCCTTTGTTCTGATATCAACAAGAGTCAAGTCAGGACTGTCATCTATAAAAACAGGCGCATCATAAAGCTCACTGTAAGCATCTGTCAATCTTGGCCAATCTTCTTCCCTTAAGAATCCTGTCTTTAGCCTCTTTAAGTCAACCTTAGCCTGAGAGCATAGCATTCTTTCGATTAGTTGTTCTTTTGACATTTCAAGGCTGAAAATTGCTACACTTTTGTGCTCGTGAATTGCCAGGTTCTCTGCAATGTTAGTAGCAAGAGAGGTTTTACCGAGGCTTGGACGAGCTGCAATTATTATAAGATCAGATTTCTGAAATCCTCCTGTTATTTTGTCAAGGGATGAGAAGCCTGTGGGTAAGCCTGCAACTCCTCTTTTCTCCTTAAAACGCGTTTCAATTTCAGCAAAACTCTCTCCGAGTACGTCTCTCAACAGGACAAAGTATGAAGTCGACTTCTTTTGTGATATAGCAAATATCTTTTGCTCTGCCTGGTCAACAAGATCGTTTATGTCAAGAGTCTCGTTGAAACCCAGTTCAGAAATCTCTGCGCCTGCTCTGATTAGCATCCTCATAAGCGACTTCGTTTTTACGATTTTTGCATAGTAATCGGCGTTTGCTGCGTTAGGTACAGAATCTGCTAATCTTGCAAGATAAGTGATGCCTCCTATGGAGTCAAGCTTCTGAAGTGTCTTTAGTTCCTCAGCTACCGAAACAATATCAACTGGTTTACTGGATAATGCAAGTTTAAAAATCGCTTGCATAATGTATTGATGCTCTTCTCTATAAAAATCCTCGGGTCTAATCTCGTCGATAATCTTAAAAACAGACTCATGGTCAATAAGTACTGCTCCGATAACAGATTGCTCTGCTTCTATACTGAAAGGGGGTAATTTTAAATTAGTTTCGTCAGGCATTTTTATTCTTCTTTTACTACCAGAACATTGAGATCTGCTTGTATTGTTTTATACAATTTAATGTTTACAATGTATTTACCCAGACGTTTTATGGGTGATTCAAGGTCGATTTTTTTTCTATCTATCTCTAATCCAAAAACAGATTTTATCCGCTCGCTCAGCTCGTTGCTTGTTATGGAACCAAATATCTTATCTTGCTCTCCAGATTTTGCCTTGAATACGAGAGCTTTTGACTCAAGAATCTGCTTTTCTTTCTCTGCAGTGTTTTTCCTTCGTTCCTCAATATCCTGCTCGCGAAGCTTCGAGGTCTCTTCAAATTCATCTGATACCTGCTCTGCAAGCCCATTAGGAATAAGAAAATTCAGAGCATAGCCCCTTGATACAGAAACTATGCTCTTTGCATTTCCTAAACCTTTTACGTTTTTCAGTAATTTTACCTTTATCTTCATCTTCTCACATAAGGAAGAAGTGCCATCTCTCTGGCTCTTTTTATAGCAATTGCAACTCTCCTCTGATGCTTTGCACAAAGCCCAGTAGCTCTACGAGGAAGAATTTTCCCCTTCTCGCTTATAAACTTCGAAAGCCTGGATATATCTTTGTAATCTATCTCTGGAGCTCCTTTTGCGCAAAAAACACATACTTTCTTACGTGGTCTATAAAAAGCAGTTTTCTTATGTGGTTTCTTTGTAAATTCCATTTATTCCTCCTGTCTATGAGAAAGGTACATTCGGTTCTGTTTCCTCAACTGGAACCTCTTCTACGTCGCTCTGATTAGAATTTGTTGATTGAAGAAGTCTCACATCATAAGCGTTTACTTCAGTAACATATTTCTTAACGCCATCTTTTTCATAACTTCTTATCGATAATCTTCCCTCAACAATAATGGGCATTCCTTTCTTGAAGTTCTTTTCAACTCTTTCTGCAAGCCTATTCCAGGTAATTATGTTAATGAAAAAAGTCTCCTCTTGCCATTCTTCGCTATCCTTAGTCTTAAAGCTTCTGTTTACAGCAATACTCATAGTGGCAACTTCGCTTCCATTAGGGGTATAACGAATATCAGGGTCTTTTGTTAATCGCCCAGAGAGGAACATCCTGTTTATATCACTCATTAACTTCCTCCTTGACCACAACTGCCTCTTCCTCGGCAATTTCGGGCTCAGGTTTTTCCTTCTTGAGAATCATTGCCCTTAGAAAACCTTCGTTGACTTTTACAAAATACTTGAGCTCCTTAAGAGCCTTTTCTGGCAGGTCAAGATATGTAAGCACGTAGTAGCCCTTGTCTTGTTTCTTTATAGGGTAGGCAAGACCTCTTGTTCCCCAGCGGGATTCGCTTGCAATAGCTCCTCCGCTCTTCTCTACAAAATCTTTTAGCTTCTCAATAAGCTTCTCCTTGTCTTCATCTGGAAGCTCTTGAGAAACAATGTACAACATCTCATAATAAGCCATTAATAAAACCTCCTTATGGTCTATTGCCTCTTACGTTTACGTAAGAGGAAGGATTTTCATCCAAGTAATTATATAGAATTGTTCTTTTTAATCAAGTATGGCTCAAAAGGCGAACTTCTCAAGAAAAGCCTTGTATGCAAGATAAGATGAATAGGTATCAGCCTTTGATGCAATCTCAAAAGGAGCATGCATTGAAAGCAAAGCTGGGCCTGCATCTATAGTGGAAATGCCTCTCATTGCCATAAACTTGGCTACAGTCCCACCACCTCCTGCATCAACTTTTCCAAGCTCTGCCATCTGCCAGGGAACCTTATTATCGTTTAGAAGTTTCCTTACAGCAAAAACAAGCTCTGCAGAAGCATCACTTGCACCGTACTTTCCACCAGAGCCTGTAACCTTGGTGACAGCTATTCCTCTGCCAAAAATTGCCGCGTTCTGCTCCTCAAAGACATCTCGATACAGTGGGTCTAAAGCAGCATTCACGTCTGCTGAAATCGCAGAAGAGCGATACAGAATTTCCCTCGAAAGTGATCTGTCTTTTCCACTCAGCACAAGGTAGTGCTCAAGCACATACTGAAGAAAATCACTTTGAGCACCAGTTTTCCCGTCGCTTCCGATTTCCTCTTTATCAAGCAGGAGCACTGCAGCAGCTTTATCTCCTTGTTCCAAATCAAATAGAGCTTCTGCGCTTGTGTAAGAACAAATTCTATCGTCATGACCGTAAGCAAGAAGGGCACTTCTGTCGAATCCAACATCATAGGCACTTCCTGCTGGCACAAGGGTAAGTTCTGACGAAAGAAAATCCTCTTCGACAAGTCCGTATTTTTCATTAAGGATACTCAACACATTAACCTTAAACCGTTCTTTTTCTTTGTCATCTGCAAAAGGCATTGTCCCAACAATCGGGTCAAGTGCCTCGGCAGCAATAAACTCCCTTGCATTTTGCTCCATTTGCTTCTTCGCAAGATGAGGAAGCAAGTCCGAGATTACAAAAACAGGGTCGTTCTGCTCTTCACCAACGTTTAACTCAAGCTTTGTGCCGTCTTTCAAAACAACCACTCCGTGTAAAGCAAGCGGGGTTGATACCCATTGATACTTCTTTACTCCTCCGTAGTAATGGGTTCTAAGCATTGATATATCAAACCCTTCATACAAAGGATTTTGCTTGATATCAATCCTTGGTGAATCAAGATGCGCAAACACAAAGTTAATTCCGTTTTCAATGTCTTTCTTTCCCTGTCGAAACAAAAAGATATTTTTTTGATCATTTACTGCAAAAAACTTTTCAGGCAGATTAGATGCGGCAAACAAATCAACAAAGCCATTATCTTCAGCCTCTTTCTTCAACACAGATACTGCTTCTCTTTCTGTCTTTGCCTTTGAAATAAACTGTTTGTACTTTTCAGAAAACTTGAAAACACTTTCCTTATCAAGGGTTTCCCAAGCATTTTTAGTTGTGTACTTTAATTCCATTTTCTTCCTCCTACATTTTGATTTTATAAATTCGCAAAGAATCTTATTAATTTATTATAAAACTATTTGCATAAAAACAAAATTTATATATTATTATAACAAGGGAAAAAAGGAAGATGGCGCTGCAGGGAAATTTAAGTGACTTCAAACTGGAAGAGGTTATACAGACCATTTCTACAGGAAACAAGAGTGGCAAACTTGGTATTACTGGCAAAATGGGCGAGTACGGAATCTACTTTGTTAACGGCAAGATTATCCATGCATTTGGGCCATTTTCAATCGGTGAAGATGCAATCAAAGATGTCTTCATAGAGACTGAAGGAAATTTTATTTTCAAACAGAATTTGATTATGCCGCCTCAGACCATAAAAACAGATGCTACATCGATAATTATGGACGGCATTATGCTGAGAGAAGAACTCAAAGATATCCTGTTGCTGTTCAATAGACAAACAGTGATAAGCACCTCGCAGGCAACTTTCAATGGAGATATGAATGTTTCAAACGAAGAATGGAAGATACTTTCTATGGTTGTAAAAGGGATGATTCCAGAGGAAATCATTGAACAAACAAACTTGAGTTTCATCTCTTTTATAAAAACCCTTAAAGTTCTTTTGGAAAAAAACTTAGTAAAATTAGGAGGATAATAATGGAAGAAGGAAAACTTTCGAAAATCCAAATTGTGTTAACGGAAGAGGAACTGAAAGAGATTGATTTGCTATTCGGAGAGTATATTGTAGAATCAGAAGCCAAAGACATAGTACTTTTGAATAAAAGTGGCGAGTTGCTTGCTAAAAGTGGCGACATAACTTCAGATGTTGCAGTTACGGTATCTGCTCTTGCTGCTGGTGTCTTTTCAGCAACAAATGAACTTGCAAGAATTCTTGGGGAAAGAGAGTTCACCGTAACCTTCCACCAGGGACAAGAAACTAATATTCACGTATCACTTGTAACTGACACCGTGCTCCTTGCGATGATATTCGACAATAGGTCTCCCATAGGAGCTATTAGATTCTGGGCAAAGAAAATTGGAAACAGCGTAAAAGAAATAATTGCGAGGGCAGAAGAAAGAGCAATAAACGAAAAACCACCAGAGAAAATATCAGATAGCAACCTTAATGAAGATATAGACAATCTCTTTTGATTTTCAAGCAAAGGAATATCGAAAATGAGCACGATGAACTTTGCAAAGAGAGAAATCTCATTTAAAATAGTATACTATGGTCCAGCAATGAGTGGGAAAACTACAAATCTCCGCCACATATACACCCTGTTGCCTCAAAAAGTTAAAGGTGATTTTACAAGCATTGCAACAGAAACTGAGAGAACTCTTTTTTTTGACTTTCTCCCTTTGGAGCTTGGAAGCATCAAGGGCTTTACGATAAGATTGAGTCTTTATACCGTCCCTGGGCAAGAGATTTACAAATTGACACGCAAATCAGTTTTAAGGGCAACTGATGGCATTGTCTTTGTAGCGGACTCTCAAAGGATAAAAGAAGAAGAAAACATTGCAAGCCTCGAGGATATGTTTGAAAACTTGGTGAACTTCGGAGAAGATCCTGAATCAATGCCTCTTATTCTGCAGTATAACAAAAGAGATTTACAGGAGATACTGACAGTTGAAGAATTGCAGGCAACACTAAACAAAAATAACAAATACGAATATTACGAAGCAATAGCTGAAAATGGTATCAACGTAATTGAATCTTTGAAGGCTATTACTAAACTTGTGGTCGCTAAGGTATAGTTATGAAACCGACATTCATAGGAATTGCAGGAGGAACTGGCAGCGGTAAAACAACCGTTGCTCAAATCATTCGAAAAAACTTCAAAGATACTGAAACTGCAATAATCTCTATGGATTCTTACTACAAGGATTTCCAAAATCTCACCCTTGACGAGCGAAAGAAGCTTAATTATGACCATCCATCTATTTTCGACTTTGAACTGCTTTGCTCGCACCTTGCAGAATTAAGAAAAGGCAATTCGATAAAAGTCCCAATATATTCTTTTGAGAAATACGAGCGTACGGGACAGTTTGAAGTAGTCCATCCAAGACCAATTATTATCGTTGAAGGCATACTTCTGTTCTACTATGACGAACTGCGTAGCTTCTTTTCAATTAAAATATTCGTCGATGCAGATGCAGACGTGAGGATAATAAGAAGAATAAAAAGAGATGTTCAAAAAAGAGGGAGAAGCCTTGACTCTGTTATTGACCAATATCTGAACACCGTAAGACCAATGCATATACAATTTGTTGAGCCAACCAAACAATTTGCGGACATCATAATACCTCGCGGCGGAAAAAATGAAATCGCAATGGACATAATTGTAGCCAAGATAAAATCAATTCTAAGAACTTCCTCAAAACCTTCTTAGTCATACTGAACCCAACCATTTTTAAACCCTGCATCTCTCAAAATTTTAATTGACATTCTAATTTCATCTTTTGTCAGCTTTCTAGAAATTTCAGGATACAAACTCGACTTATAGACAGGCACGTATTGAGTCATAAGGCTGATGTAAATACCTTTCCCAAATTCCTTCTTAAGAATCTCCAGAGAAAGTCTCAAATAATCTAATCCGTTTGGAAAAACCAGTATTCTTATTACAACTCCTTCTTTCATTATCCCCTTAGCATCGAACTTTACATCGGGTTTTTGCCTGAGCATTTCCCTGATTGCTGAAAGGGCAATAGTTGTGTAGGAATCAACTCCTGAATACCTATTACCAAGCGAGTCCAAGGGGTATCTGAAATCCACAAGATAAATATCCACAAAGTTCTCGAGAAGGCTTATTACGCTTTGCGATTCATAACCACTGGTATTGAATACTATTGGAATTGCAAGTCCTTTTGAGCGCGCAAACCTGAGAGCGCCGACAGCCTGCGGAAGATATTGAGTTGCAGTAATCAGATTGATGTTGGATGCTCCTTTTTGCTGCAAACCCAGCATAATAGAAGAGAGTTTCGTTAAGGATATATTATACCCTCCTCCTAGCTGACTAAAGTTGTAATTCTGGCAGTAAACGCACTTCAGGTTGCAATTGCTGAAGAAAATCGCTCCAGACCCGTTCTTTCCAGAGATGGGAGGCTCTTCGCCTTTGTAAAGAACATATGAAGAAATACGGATTTCCACCCCTGAGTTGCAAGCTCCTAATTCCCCTTTCATTCTTGATGCACCGCAATTAAGAGGGCAAAGATAACACGGAGATAAAAGCCTGTATAATTTCGAGATTACTTCAATATCAGACATACTCATTAAGAAGCCTTGCAATTTCCTCTTTGCTGTTTTCTATGAAAGCAGACTTCCTTTCACGCTTGGGTAAATCAAAAAATTCTTTTGGCATCAATCCAAAGTTTGCTCTCATAGGTTGTGGGCGAGAAAGATCATTGTTAACTACAAAGTTAATTAGTGAGCCAAGCATCGTTCCTCTTGGAAACTCGAAAGGCTCACGACCTGTAGCCAATCTTGATGCATTTATTCCAGCAAACAAGCCCGTAGTTATGGACTCAACATACCCTTCAACTCCACTGAGCTGACCAGCAAAAAGGACATTTTGTCTTTTCCTTGTTTGCAGTGTGGGTAGCAAAATCTGTGAACTTTTGATAAAAGTGTTCTTATGAATTGACCCGTACCGTGTAAACTCTGCTTTTGAAAGTCCTGGGATTAGGCTGAAAACTCTCTTTTGCTCAGGATACGTCAGAGCAGTTTGAAAGCCAACAAGTTCGTACATAGTATCTTCGATGTTTTCGCGCCTCAACTGTACGATAGCATAGTATTTCCCTTCAAATCCCCTTGGAGTCAAAGGTCCATATCTCATTGAATCAAATCCTCTATAGGCAATTTCCTCAATTGGAAGGCACGCTTCGAAGTACTGCTTGTCAAAATCGTGCGGCATATGCCGATTCGCATTAATCAACTCCTCATAGAAAACTTTGTACTCACTCTCGTTCATTGGGGCATTTATATAATCGTTGGTTTGGCCATATCTACCGCCATAGAAAACTGCTCCAAGGTCTATCGACTCTTTCAAAACTATCGGAGAAATAGCATCGTAAAAGAAAAGGTTGTCGCTTCCAAACTCATCGGAAATTTGCCTAAGAAGACTTTCTGTTGTAAGTGGACCTGTTGCGACAACAACAACTCCTTCCCAATCAATTTTATCAACTTTTTCCCGTACAAGTTTAATGTGAGAATTAGATTGCAAAGCTTTTTCTACCTCTAAAGAAAACTTTACCCTGTCAACGGCAAGTGCCTTTCCTGCAGGTATGCTGGTTTCAGAAGCTATCCTTAAAAGCTCGGAACCAAGTGATAAAGACTCCTCTTTTAAAAGTCCTCTTCCGTCCTCTAATGACATTGAGCCAAGAGAATTACTGCACACAAGCTCTGCACAAAGACCTGTCTTGTGAGCTTCAGTCATAGTCAAAGGCCTCATTTCGTAGAGGATGACATCAACACCTCTTTTTGCAATTTGGAGTGCGGCTTCGCTACCAGCGAGTCCTCCTCCTATGATTGTCACTTTCACGATGACTTAATAAAACGTCCTCCTGAACGTAGTATCAAACCTTTCATTTCCAAAACTGTGAGTATCTCAAGGACTCTCAATGGGTCCATCTTCAATGATTCGGCAATTGTCTCGAGCGTGTCAGAAGAATTGTCGAGACTCTTAAGAATTGCCTCTTCAACTTCCGAAAGCTGTCTGCCACTATTTGCACTGTGAGCAATAGATTGAAATTCTTTAACATTGTAGAGCACATCCTCATAAGAAAGCAATGGAATAGCTCCATCTCTAATCAAAAGGTTTGTTCCCTTGCTACAACTGCTCGTGATATTACCTGGCACTGCAAAAACTTCTCTCGACTGCTCCAGAGCATAGTTTGCTGTAATAAGAGAGCCACTCTTCTCCTGAGCCTCTACAACGATTGTGGCAAGTGAAAGACCACTAATAATACGATTTCTAAAAGGAAAATTAAATTTCAAAGCCTTCGTTCCGAGCGGAAACTCCGAAATAACTGCACCTTTTTCGACTATTTCATCATAAAGAAACCTGTTCTCCCTTGGATAAACAACATCAACTCCCGACCCAAGAACAGCCACCGTTCTACCATTGACGCTGAGAGCTCCCTTGTGAGCCTCGCTGTCTATCCCATAAGCAAGTCCACTGACAACAGCGATTCCAAGCTGAGCGAGTTTTTTTGAAAGCTCCCTTGCCACGGCTTTTCCATACTCAGTGCATTTTCTTGAGCCAACGATACTTACCGAGAAAGAATCCGTTTTTTCAAGTGACCCTTTGATGTAAATTACCAAAGGAGATTCCTTTATGTCTCTAAGTTGAGAAGGAAAACCATCGTCATCATAAGGAATAATTTCTACTCCAAGATTGAGTGCAGAAGCAATCTCTTTTCTGGCACTTGCCATTTCATCAGCAGTAAAATCAGGTTCAAATGTCTTCTTGTTCTCAAATGAGTTAATCATACTGGCAATGCGATTGTCTTTTGCGGTAAATCTCAGCAAATTAAGCGCTACAAATTCCTCTGTTTTCACTTTAATATAATACCAAAAGTAAGCGTTTTTTGAAAGAATGACTATTCCTATAAGAGGAGTTTTATGATAAAATTGTAAGTATGAAGAGAAAAACAAAATTATACGCAGGGTTCTATTTTTATAAGATTCTTCCACTCTGCGTTTCAGTTGCCGTTTTGACACTACTCGTTTTTGCTGTGCTGCGCCGATTAAGCTTAATCAACTATCTCAACACCCTTTTCGTTGAGGCGGCAGTGGCTTTAATTCTTGCAGGCATTTTTTCTATCCTGTCGTTTTACAATTTAACTTACTACAAATATTACCCCAGTTCCAATTTGAGCAAATCCAGTTTAAGGCAAACTCAAAAGAACCTAATCGATAAAGATACAAAAGATAAAAACATCAATGAAAGAGTCAACACAAGCGAGGTTAGGTTGGAAGTCTCAGTAATTTTCATAATAATAGGGGCAACACTCCTAGTTTTATTGTTCATAATCCATTTTGCGAGCAAGCTATTCTTATGAATACAATGTTGCCAATCCATTTAAATTCAGATATACTTCCAAAATTCATTGACTTAATCAAGAATATAAATATAATATCTTGTACGCGGGAGTAGCTCAGGGGTAGAGCACTGGCTTCCCAAGCCAGTCGTCGCGGGTTCAAATCCCGTCTTCCGCTCCAGAGGCGCCGTGGCCAAGCGGTAAGGCAAGGGTCTGCAAAACCCTCATACGTCGGTTCAATTCCGACCGGTGCCTCCAATCTTACGCCGGGGTGGCGGAACAGGCAGACGCACGGGACTTAAAATCCCGCGGTAGAAATACCGTACCGGTTCAATTCCGGTCCCCGGCACCATATATTCTTAGCAAGCTTTTCATTAACTTCATTTGTAGATTAGACAGCTTCTCCACTGAGAAATAAAGATATTCTTTTGGCGAATTCGTGGTAATCTTAAAGCAAGGCAAAACCTCTTGACCTAGAGTAATCTTATTTTGCTCGACAGTCTTTATAAATTAGTCTTACACGTTTACTCATAAGACCTCTCAGCAATCTCATTTAAATGCACCTCTTTTGAGGAATTTAGTGGAAAGTAGCGCCATGACTCCCAGGACACATGCTTATCGAAAATTCGCTCATGTAAACCTGCTTTCGTTCTGGTGAATGTATTTTCAATACATTAAGCGTATCCTCAAGTGTTGATTCTACAATCATCTCAATAATAAATTATGTATAATGAACTACTTTATAGAAATACAAAGTCAACCTTAAACCTTAAAGGAAGCATGGTTCTTCCATTAATAATCTCGAACACAACCTTTGAGCTCCCCGAATCAACAAGCTTTCCAGTTCCATTAACTCTTGCCCTATTCTTTCCAATCCAAAGCTCAATATTATTCCTCCCAGCCAAATTTACGATAGTCCATTGTTCACACTTATCGCATCCAACTTTTCTTCATATTAGATTATTTCGCAAATAAAATGCTTCCTCAAAGAACCATTAAATAACGAGCCATTAAATTTATTTTTTTTACCTTGTTTCATTATTTGCTTTTCAAAAAGAACTCCAAGTGATTTCTGTTAGTTTTAGACTTCTGCATGCGCCCTCTTGGTCTTTCAAGAGCACGTTATTAACTACCACTAGAATCTTAGATGAACGCAAGAACAGCTAATTGGGTTTCGCATCCGCGGCAACACTTAGCTCAATCAACTGTGCCAGTTTCTCTGGGTTAGCAGTTAAATCTTCTTTCGCCATTTGCTCATATGCATCAATAAGCTCCTGAAGCTCCTCTGGGGTTACATCTTCATCACTAGTTGGATATCCAATCGTTGTAGTTAGATTAAGCCTAACGCCGTTGATTTTGGTTGTAATAGCATATTCTGAGACCTTCTTCTTCCCAATGTAATACGACCCTGTTAAGTCAAGTTTCAGGTTCTTAATCGCTTCATTCAGCTTCTCACTTTCAATGTTTTTCATACTCGTATTATAAACGAACTTTAGTTCGTGTCAAGAGTTTTTTCAATTGTTCAGCGATTTCAAAAAAACAGAGATCCTCTTGCCTGAAATTTCCAAATGATTTTCTCTTTATCATTCTTCCACTTCTTCAATCTTCTGTTTGAGGAGGGCAAGCGCCTTATCCCTCCTGTATCTCAAAGCAGAATGGCTTATTGAAAGTTTGTCAGCTAACTTGTGGACAGAGCGGTGCTCGAAGAAGAGCTCGTAGATTAATTCAAAGTCATCTTTTGGAAGCTCAAGCATCGCTTTGTCAACAAGCACTTTAATCTCGCCTTGTGTCAATTTCCTTTCGAGCATATTTGTACATTCTCCTGTTCACTACCTTATTGGACACCCTGAGAAGCTCAACATCGTTTGTCCTCAAGGCATACCTTGCATAGGTTTCTGCAACGGCAAGCATTCCTTCGTCAAAGAGCTCTTCATAGTCTAAACCGAAAATCCTTGCATAATGATGTGATAGTTTCTCTATGCGTGTCTTTTCTTTATCGTATAGTTCCTCGAGCGTCATCTTCCACCTTTAACGTTAACTTCTTTTTTGTAGCAGTCGGCAAATTTTCCCTTGAGCAACTTCTTGCAAGAGGCGCTGAGTTTCCTTTCATACGCGTCATTTAATCCTCTGAAACCATACTTCTTTTCCATAGGATTTATGAGAACCTTTGCAATGTATTCTGCCTCGTGCGGGTCATCTGATTTCGTTACGAAACACAATTTGTTGTTCACAGGACGGTGACTTATTCCAACATTCCCCAGGATGATGATGCCTCTGCCTTTTTCAAGCATTTCATTTACTTTCATATCGAGCTCTTTGCGCTTGCGTATCATCTCTTCGTTGAATTCCGCAATGTAGTGAGCGCCTATGTTATTCTTTACGAATGCCTTGAACTCCTCGCTGTTACCATTCTCCAGCTTTTGCTGTGAATCCTGTAAACTTTCTTTCTCCACTGATTTGAATGTATTTTCCATCTCTCGTATCTCCTTTTGCTCTTCCGAGCCAATTAACTATAAACTTCTCGTAGTTCTTTTTGCGCTTCTCTGGATTTGCGGCGAGCCACGCTTCCATTTTCTTTAATTCAAGATCCACATTGCAATTAGGAAAGGCTGCCGTCCAATTGTCTATTTTCTCTTTTGGTATATTTTCGAATTTGAAAGTTTTAATGTTGAAATCAATTTTTCTTTCTTTTATATTTTCTTTCTCTTTATTTATATATTTATTTAAAGTTTTATTTAGGGGGTCAATCGGAATTGTTTTTAACTGCTCTTTAACAGGTTCAATAGTGACACTGCTGTCACTATTATGTGATATGGCTGTCACATTTTTAGTGACACTGCTGTCACGTGACAGGGCTGTCACATTGGTGATATGGCTGTCACTTTTTTGAGCTCTATGAGGAAGCTTCTTTTCTTTCCAGGAGCCGCAGTCTTTATTAAATGCAATGCTGTCTCCGCTCTTCACAATCACATCCTTTTCCACGAGCCTTTTTAAAAGGTGTGTTATGTAGTTCGGAGATGCTCCAAGCTCTTTTGCAATTACTGAAGTTTTCAAGGTTGCAACTTCCCTATGATATCCAAAAGTGTTTCTCATTATGAAATCAATTACTGCTCTTTCTTTTGCAGTTATCAGCCCCTGCATCTGTGCTTTCGCGAGTTGCTCGAGCAGTTCGTTTGGTATCTGGGTGAATCCAACGCTCTCTTCGGGTATCATTGCTTTAGATAGTCAATTACCTTTTGAAGTGATTCGTCAGGGGCGATTACATTCACAACATTGTCTCTTGTGATTGTCACGATACTTCCCGAGTCGTCTTTAAAGCTTACTGTCATTTCTTCTTGATTCATTTGAATCCTCCTTTTTTTGGCTGTCAAATATTAGCTTTACCAATGCTGGCAAAAGCTCATCAATTGGTTTGTCACCGCTAAACTCCACTAACCTGAGTCTCCTCTTTCCAACAACAATGTAAGTTTCATTTTCGGTTTCATCTTCCATTTTAGCCTCCATTAATTTATAAGTTAACCAAGTATAGCAAACTTTTGTTCGCAGTCAAGTGGGCGATTAAGGAAAGGAAAAATATTCAAGGCCGAAAAGCTTGACTTAAAAAATTTTCTTCTTATACTTGTTTCTGGAAGAACAAATGTTTCAAAAATGGATAGGAGGAGACAGATGACAACGAACGAGAAACTCGTGAAGCTGAGGAAATACCTGGGGCTCACGCAGAAGGAATTCGGCAAGAGGATGGGCGTAACAGACCAGTTCATTTCGGAGATTGAGAGTGGGAAGAACGTCGGGCTCAGGTTCTTGAGGAAGGTGAGCGAGAGTTTCGGAGTTCCAATCTCAGAACTGGTTGGCGATGAAGAGGAATTTATTGTAACGGAAGATGAGGAATCGGCAATAAGGAAATTTCTCCCCAAGTTAACCACCGAGGAGAAGAACATAATACTCAAAACAATTTACAGGATGAAGAGGGTGTCTCTCGTTGAAGTGCCTATCCTTGGGTATGTCCGCGCAGGAGAGCCTCTCGAGCTTGTAGACCTCACCGAACCGCTTGGCGAAGTTCTTGTTCCAGAAAAGCAAACAAAGGATTCCTCATTTGCGGTAATCGTGAAGGGAGATTCGATGAAGGACAGGGGAATTGAAGACGGGGACAAACTCATTGTTGACCCAGAGTCCTGCATTGAAAGCGGAAACCTCGTCATTGCGTTAATCGAAAACAGAGCCACTTTCAAGCGTTACAGAAAAGTTGGCGACAAAGTCTTCCTTGAACCTGCAAACGACAAATACGAAAAGATTTACCTCACTCCCGATATGGACGTGAGGCTTTTGAGAGTGAAAACTATAATAAAAAACGTGTGAGGGGGGGAAGAGGTATGGTTTACCAATTTGCTCCTTGCACTAAAATGTTGAGAAATTCAAATATAACAAAGTTTAAAGGACGCGTTGAATTTCACAGAGCATTACATCTAAACCCAACAGAACGCTAACTCGATAGCTACCGTTGTGTAGTATGCACAATACACAAGCACTTCTTAGACAAATCCGCTAATAAACCCGTTATTTGCAGTGGTTAATCTATAGACAAACCAAAATACTTTGTTCCAATTTCTTTAAGCTTATCAAAATCTGGGACAACGTAAGAGATACCTTCAACGTAATCAGGCTTCCCTGGAAAATTCACGATGTTAATGTCTTTATCAGTTGCGTCTTTGAGCAATAGCGCTAGCTTCGTTATTTGTCCTGGCGTTAAATTTGTTTTGGCTGCTTCTCCTATTGCTTGTGAAACAGCAGGAAACTTCCAGATTGTTCTTACATCTTTGGTCTGGTCAACAAGTGCTTTTATAAGGTCTTCTTGCCTCTGAACTCTTCCCAATACGTTGCCGTTGCTATCAACCGCAAAATCTCCGTAAACATCGTATCTGAAACGGGCATATTCCAACGCCTTTTGTCCATCTAGATGCTGCACTCCTGGGCTTAAATCAATTTTAACATCCCCAGTCGATGAATGGTAATGCATTGGTTCTTTAACATCGATCGTTACTCCGCCAAGTGCGTCAATGACCTTTTCAAACCCCTGAAAGTTGACCACTGCATAAAACGGTATTGAACCATCGGGAAGTCCAAGAATACTTTCAACCGTCTTTACACTGAGGTTTACCCCACCGTCACTAAAATAGTCAGAGTTGTAGGCAGAGTTAATCTTATCATAACCATGCCCTGGAATATCAACCCTTGAATCGCGCGGAATAGACATCAGGTTTATCTTTTTAGTCTTAGGATTTATATTGACAAGGATTATAGTATCAGTCCTGGCTCCTTCATTAGGAGTTCGTTGGTCTGTCCCAAGAAGCAATATGTTAACGTTCTTTGTCAACTCGAGAGGGACTACTTCTTTAGAATTAGAATTTATCATACTTAAATTCTTAGAAACAGTAATTACAAAATAACCAACAACTGCAACAACAATTACTAAAAGCCAAATTAAGGCCTGTTTTACAAATTTCTTTACTTTCACATTAAAGCCTCCAAATTAAAACAACCTTGAAAGAAAAGGTCCAAACAAAAGAGAAATTGTTGCCATAAGCTTTATCAATATGTTAATTGATGGACCAGCAGTATCTTTGAGTGGATCGCCAACAGTGTCGCCAACGATACTTGCCCTGTGAGCTTCTGAACCTTTTCCTCCGAAATTTCCTTGTTCAATGTATTTCTTAGAATTATCCCAGCTTGCTCCTGCATTAGCCATATAAATCGCCAGGATAACTCCGCTAATAAGAGACCCGACAAGCATTCCTCCAAGAGCTTCTTTCCCGAATTTACCGAAAACCAAAATCGTTATAAACGGTGCAAATACAGCCACTAAGGCTGGTTTTAACATATTTTTGAGAGCTCCTTTCGTGCTGATTGCAATGCATTTCTTGTAGTCTGGGTCTGCTTTGCCCTCCATAAGACCTACTATCTCTCTGAACTGCCGCCTCACTTCTTCCACCATAAAACCAGCAGTAACACTGACGGCGCTTATAGCAAAAGCAGAGAATAAGAATGGCAATGACGCCCCGATAATTGCTCCTGCTAACGTATAAGCATTGAGCATATTCAGCGATGATAGATTTACTGAACTTAAATAAGATGAGAAAAGTGCAAGAGCAGTTAAAGCAGCCGACCCAATGGCAAAACCTTTACCCATAGCAGCTGTTGTATTGCCAAGAGAATCCAGAGTATCAGTACGCATTCTAACTTCTTCTGGTAAACCTGCCATTTCAGCTATACCGCCTGCATTATCAGCAATTGGCCCGTAAGCATCCACACTCAAACTAATACCAAGCGTTGTGAGCATCCCAAGTCCAGCGAGCGCTATACCAAAAAGGCCTGAAGCAATATAGGCAACGACAATGCCTACGCCCACAAAAACCACTGGCAAAAATGTGCTTTCCATGCCAACTGCCATTCCAGATAGGATAGTTGTGGCAGCACCGCCTTCAGCAGAAGACTCTGCGATGACACGTATTGGTTTTGCGCTTGTATAATACTGGGTAATGAAACCAATCGCAAGTCCAACCAGAAGTCCAGCTATGATTGCAACAAAACCTCTTAAGTTGCCCATCACTGATTTTGAAATAAAGAAAGAGAAAACTATTGCAAATATGTTAGCCACAATAGTCCCTGAGTTCAGAGCACTCTGAGGACTCAATTTAAAACGAGAAGAAGCAAAAGTGAATAACACGCCAATTATTGAAGCAAGAATCCCGTAAGCTGCGATAAGGTAAACAAATCTAATGCCCTGCATACCAAAAGTAACGCTGCCAAGTATGAGACCTGCAACTATCGAACCAACATAGGACTCGTACAAATCAGCACCCATACCTGCTATATCTCCCACGTTGTCTCCAACATTATCTGCAATTACGGCAGGGTTTCGAGGGTCATCTTCTGGGATACCTGCCTCAACCTTACCTACGAGGTCGGCTCCAACATCAGCGGCTTTTGTATATATACCTCCGCCCACACGCGCAAACAGAGCAACAAAACTTGCTCCAATTGAGTAACCAGTTACCACAACCATCGGACCTACTGTTTGAGCAAAAAACTTAGAAGAAATGAGGTACACTATAACAGAGCCGATGACTCCCAAACCTACCACGGTGAGCCCCATTACGGAGCCTCCTGAAAAAGCTATATTTAAAGCTTGAGCAGTGCTAGTTCTTGCGGCCTGGGTGGTCTTGCCGTTTGCTCTTGTTGCGATAGTCATTCCAAAAAATCCAGCAAGTATTGAAAGAGTTGCACCGAATAGAAAGCTCACAGAAACCACAGGTGAAATGATTATCCCGATAACAATTCCAAAAACGATAGCCCATATAGCCATTGTTTTGTATTCTTCAAGTAGAAAGGCAAGAGCTCCTTGTTGAATTGCTTTGGAAATTTTGACCATTTTTTCGTTGCCAGAATCTCTCCTAAGGACAGATGTTGCAATAATTACTGCGGCAATCAAGGCTGCTAAACCAAGCAAAAAAACTACAGTAAAACTTTCCATTCAAACCTCCAAAACACAAGATTTTTTCACGCTATCATGGAGCCGGCGATCTGACTTGAACAGACGACCCGCTGATTACGAATCAGCTGCTCTACCAACTGAGCTACGCCGGCCAAATTAACCCACAAAATAAAAATGGAGCGGAAGACGGGACTTGAACCCGCGACAGCTGCCTTGGCAAGGCAGTGCTCTACCTCTGAGCTACTCCCGCTTTAATTTTGGCGGGATCGATGGGATTCGAACCCACGGTCTCCGGCGTGACAGGCCAGCGTGCTAAACCGCTACACCACGACCCCGCAAATGAGGAAGCTAACCTCTTTTGACTGCTAACTCGCATTTATTATACAAATTTAGAATATTTTTGCAATATCAACAATGATTGGTGGGCGAAACAGGATTCGAACCTGTGACCCCTTCCGTGTGAGGGAAGTGCTCTACCGCTGAGCCATCCGCCCAAGCATGGTGCCCTCGAGGAGAGTCGGACTCCTATCGCCGCCTTGAAAGGGCGATGTCCTAACCGTTAGACTACGAGGGCTTTTTGGTGAGCCGTGCAGGGCTCGAACCTGCGACACCCGGCTTAAAAGGCCGGTGCTCTACCTCCTGAGCTAACGGCCCAGCTCACCTGTAAATCCAGCAACTACTATAATACGAATTATATGAATTCTGTCAAGAGGTGAATTGAGGAAAATCAAAATATGAATAATACTCAGTAAATGGTATAATTGTTTTACAAAAATACTAAGGAGGCAATATGGAAGAAAAGAAATTTATTCTGCTTGCTGGTTTCTCAAACGAGGAAATAATTGAATTCCTAAAAATCTACAAGGCCAATGAAAAGCTTCCAAAGGCTATCTTTGCATCAGTAACAGAAACAGCCCTTGACTGGAAAGTGAAAGATTGGCTAGACGAGTTGACCAAAGAAGACGATTATTACAAGCAAAACAAGCAGTCCTAAAAAGTTAGTGAAAGCCTCTTGACAAGACAAACATATTTTGTATAATTAGTTAGCACTCAGATATTAAGAGTGCTAAAAAATCTCAAAAATTATTGAAAGGAGGCTTATTTATGGCAGAAATTGTACCTATTAATGAGCACATTGTTGTAAAGCTTGAAGAAAGTGAAGAGAAGACAAAGGGAGGGATTGTACTCCCTGACACAGCAAAAGAGAAGCCACAAAAAGGCAAAGTTATTGCGGTAGGCTCTGGCAGAGTTCTTGAGAATGGACAGAAGCTTCCATTGGAAGTAAAAGCAGGAGATACTGTAATATTCTCAAAGTATGCCGGAACAGAGCTGAAGCTCGATGAAGAGAAGTATCTTATCATCTCAGAGAGCGATGTACTTGCAATTCTAAAGTAGGAGGTGAATTATGGACGCTAAACAAGTTATTTTTGGAACTGACGTAAGGAAATCTATCCAGACTGGAGTAGACAAACTATCAAACACCGTTAAAGTTACTCTAGGACCAAAAGGCAAACACGTGGCTCTTGAAAGGAAGTTTGGATCCCCAATTCTTTCAGATGACGGAGTTTCAATCGCAAAAGAAATTGAACTTGAAGACCCAAACGAAAACATAGGAGCACAACTTGTAAAAGAGGTTGCATCCAAAACTGAGGATGCAGCTGGCGATGGAACTACTACAGCAACAGTACTTGCCCAGGTAATGATAGACGAAGGCATCAAGAATGTCACTGCAGGGGCAGACCCTTTACTTTTAAAGAAGGGTATAGACAAAGCAGTTTCCGCTGTAATCGAAGAAATGAGAAAATTCAAGAAAGACATCTCGACCAAGGAAGAAGTGGCACAGGTTGGCACAGTATCTTCCAAAATAAGAGAAGTTGGCGATGCTATCTCAGAAGCAGTTGATAAAGTCGGAAAAGATGGTGTAATAACCGTAGAAGAGTCACAGGGACTTGGCATTGAAGTCAAAACTGTTGAAGGTATGCAATTCGACAGGGGATATGTTTCTCCGTACTTTGTGACCGACACCGAAAGAATGGAAGCAGAGCTTAAAGAGCCATTCATTGTTATAACTGACAAGAAAGTTTCCTCCATACAGGATTTCCTTCCGCTGCTTGAGAAAATTGTCCAGACGGGAAAACCATTCCTTCTTATTGCAGACGATGTTACAGGAGAAGCTCTTGCAACCCTTGTTCTTAACAAGATAAAAGGCACGTTCAGCTGCTGCACAGTCAAAGCACCTGGCTTTGGAGACAGAAGAAAAGCTATGCTTGAGGATATTGCAATATTGACAGGCGGCCAAGTAATCTCTGAAGACCTTGGGATAAAGTTTGAAAGTGTTACATTGGACATGCTCGGCAAAGCAGACGTTGTAAAAGTTGATAAAGATAACACCACCATTGTTGGCGGAAAAGGTTCCAAAGATGAAATCAATGCAAGAATAAAGCAAATCAAAGACGAAATCCAGAGAACTACCTCCAACTACGACAAAGAGAAACTCCAGGAAAGGCTTGCAAAACTTTCAGGAGGAGTAGCAATAATCAAAGTAGGCGGCGCAACAGAAACAGCAATGAAAGAAATGAAACATAGAGTTGAAGACGCTGTATCCGCTACAAAAGCAGCTTTGTCAGAGGGAATAGTCGCAGGCGGTGGAGTAGCATTTATTAAAGCCATATCCGTATTGGATGGTTTGAACTTGACTGGCGACGAGAAAACAGGTGCAGAGATTGTAAAGAAAGCTCTGAAAGAGCCACTACAGCTTATTGCATCTAACGCAGGACACGATGGAGTCATTGCTCTGTACAAGGTACTGGAAGCAAAAGACAACGTCGGGTTTAATGCCGAAACGGGAGTCTTTGAAGATATGTTTAAAGCAGGAGTGGTTGACCCATTTAAGGTTGTACGCACTGCTCTTCAGAATGCCTCAAGCATTGCAGGCCTTCTCTTAAGCACTGAAGCAATTGTTACAACAATTCCAAAAGAAGAGAAACCAATGCCACAGGCACCACAGTATCCTGAATATTAATTTTAGGGAATAAAGTTTGTTTAGCCCCCGCAAAAGCGGGGGCTATTATATTTAAAAGGAGGAGTAATCAACAAAGCCTACTCCAATGAATTTACTTTTTCAATGTACTTGCTAATATCAAAATGCCTTTCAAGAGCTTCTTTACTCATATATCTTACCATTCCAAAAATCGGTCTTTCCTTAAAAGGCCTGTCGTGTTTTCCGAAACACCACGCAATCCCTGCAAAGGAATTAGGAGAATTACCGTCAAGTGCATACTTATTATTCAGGTACAGAGATATCTTGTAAGCTTTTGAAGGATTCTCAGCCCATTCGAGTATCTTCTTTCCCCAGTACATTCTTATGTAACCATTAATTTTACCCGTTTTCACAAGTTCTTTCTGGGCGGCATTCCAAACCAAATCATGCGTATTAGCATTTTCAAAATCATCTGATGAATAAACATAACCTCTCTTATCAAAGGCGTGTTTGCTAAGTGTTCTCTGCGCCCATTCTGGAACAGAGTCTAAAGAACGATAGCGCTTGTTGTAGTAAACAAAGTTGAAAGCAAGTTCTCTGCGAACAATGAGCTCCTCAATGAATTGCTGGGCAAACTTATTTTCCTTATCAGCTTTCAAGACATCCAAAGCTACTTCAATTGGAGAGATATGCCCAAAAGCCAAATATGGACTTAGGTTTGAGGTGACATCAGCCAGTGGATCGTTCCTTAACGTTGGATATTTCTCAAGTTTGCTCTCGATGAAATCTTTCAGTTTGATATGAGCCTCTTGCTCGCCTCCTCGAAAGCGGTCTGAATTTATAACGTATTCATCAAATAACTTTGCACTTCTGAGAGCCTTTTCAGGGTCTCTGACATCGAAAGACAAAATGTTGAAATTTACAAAACTTGACCTCACTCGGATTTGACCCTCATCAAAACTCCTGAGGAACGCTGGCAGTTGCTTTTCTATTTTCCTTCTAATAGTGAAAGCAGCATATTCCTCCTTGGCAGATACAGCCTCAACTGGAACTACAACGTCACTTTCAATCTGCACAAATTCACAATCAACTTGCTCTGCAAGAGATTTATTGAGTTGCCTGTCGGCTCCTAAGTATCCTGTATCAGTAACAACAAGACAAGCATTTTTGGCAATTTCCTTTACTGCGTCTAAAGGCTCTTCCATTTTTACAACAAAACGTATACCTTTCTTAGAGAGACTTTCCCAAACATCTCTTAACCCCTGGAGCAAAAACAGGAAATGCCTTGCGTTTTCTTCCTGGAAATTTCTCTTAACAATAAAAAGGACTACCAAAGGAACATAAAGTTCGTTGGCTCTTTCAATCGCGAATGTCAAAGCATGATTGAAACTAGTCCTTTGAGAGGACTGCATCCAATATAAAACATATTTCCCCTTCCTCGGTGATAGATTATTCAGGTAATGTATTCTCTCATCTTCTATCACACTAGTTACCCTGCTCATGCAGCCCTCCCTCCGTCATTAGTTACTCCACTAACTGTAAGCCTGAAAAATGCTATTTCTTTGTTGTTTTAGGCTTTGCAGCAGTTTTCTTTGGAGCAGCTTTTTTGGCGACAGTTGCCTTTGCGACTGGCTTCTTCTCTTCTTTCTTTACTACTTTCTTCTCTGCCATTCTGCATTCCTCCTTCTTTAAATAATAACTAAATACTTCTTGATTTAATTATTTAAAGATTCAGAAAATTTGCAATAGGTTTTGAGGACTTTTTTAAAGAATTTTTCAAGTTTCTATAAAAACAATTGATTGACTTTGCATCAAAATAGATGAATAACTGTGAACTGCTGTAAAAGCGAGCTCCAAGATGCTTTATAAAAGTCTCTCGGCTCTCTTATTGGTTCAAACTTTGTAGTATCCCTTGGAAAGAATTATTCTTTTCAAAGCATCAGGGACAAGATAATCAATATGTTTGCCTTGCTTTATGCGTTCTCTTACAACAGTTGAGGATACTCTGTAAAAGGGATGCGTTAAAAAGGAAATATTTTTCTCATATTGTTTGAAATACTCGCTGATATAACTCTTAGTACCCGCGAAATTGTCTTCAAATCTCTCTGCAATTATCATTTTGCTGTTGTTCAAAATCTCTTGCGGGTTTTTCCACTTATGGAAAAAAACAAATGCGTCTTCCCCGATTATAGAGTAAATGTCATCAAAAGACTCTCTGAAAAATAGAAGTGTTTCAATATAATACGAAGGCTCGTCGCGATTTATTTCAAAGTAAGAAATCTCAAAGCCTGGCTCATCTTTTATTGCAATCTCTACTAGATTAGCTCTCACGTATTTATCCAAAAGATCTTCCTTTTTAAAAACAGGATTCCCAGTTGGAACAAAGATAACTTTATCCAAGCCAAATATTTCTAAAGACTCTTTTGCAATAAAAAGGTGCCCATTGTGGATTGGGTTAAAAGCTCCGCCGAATATACCTATCTTACTCATCTTTTCTAAATGTGAAAGACTTTTCTCCTATCACTACTCTATCGCCATCTTTGATGCCACTTTTCAGCAATTCCTTCTCAAGTTCTATTTTATTGAAATACTGCCATAAACTGTGCAGGCTCTCAGAACGTTTGAAGTCAGCAAGCTCAACGTACCTTTCCAATTCCTTATTAGTCACCTTGAAAGTATTCTCATCAACTTTTTCTATGATAAGTTTCCTTTCTTTTCTTTCCTTACGGTCGATACTGTAAACTTTCTCTTCGTTCACAGGTTCCTTGCTTACTCTCATACTCTTGAGAATCTGATTCAAACTCTGAATAAGAGAGCCTAAACCAATTCTATTTTTCGCAGAAATAAAGAAAACTCTCTCTCCTCTATCTTCAAAGAAGTTTTCAATCTCTTTTGTTCGCTTAACCTTCCAGGTATCTATCTTGTTAATAACAACCACACGCGGTTTATATAACAGTTCGCTCTTGAAAGCCTCAAGTTCGCTTAAGAGCATTTCATAAGTTGCTCTTATGGCTTTCCTATCAGAGCCATCAATCAAAAGCAATAGAAGTTTTGTTCTTTCCACATGTGATAGAAACTCAACTCCCATCCCTTTGCCAGCACTTGCGCCTTCTATCAAACCTGGGAGGTCTGCAATTACGAAAGAAGATCCGTCTTCTAGCTTTACAGTACCAATTTTTGGTGAAAGCGTCGTAAACGGGTAATTTGCTATAGTGGGCTTGGCATTAGAAACCTGCGAAAGCAGAGTCGATTTACCAGCATTTGGCGCACCTATCACACCTACATCAGAAAGTATTTTGAGAACCAATTCCAGCTGCTTCTCCTCGCCTGGCTCACCTTTTTCACTGTAACGAGGAGCCTGATCCCTTGATGTTGCAAAGCTTTTATTACCTTTTCCGCCTTTGCCGCCTTTCGCAACGATTGCCGATTCTCCATCTTTATCAAGATCTTTTATTAACAGACCAGAATCTCTATCAATAACCGTTGTCCCGACAGGAACTAATATCTCAATATCTTCTGCGTCCCTGCCAGCTTTGTTCCTTGAACCACCGTTTTCGCCGTTCTTTGCAAAAAAGTGCTTTCTATAGATAAAGTTTGAGAGAGTATTAAGAGAGGAGGTAGCCTTAATAAAAACACTACCTCCTTTTCCGCCACTTCCGCCATCTGGGCCTCCGCGTGGAACAAACTTCTCTCTTCGAAAACTGACTGCTCCATCACCGCCATTTCCGCTTCTTACGGTGATGTAAGCATGGTCTATAAGAGATTTTTTAGGCGTTTTGATCACCTTTAATAATTTCTACAAAAGTTTTGTCTCTTTTCTTAAGGAACTTAACCATCCCCTCAGCAAGAGCAAATAAAGTAAAATCTCTTCCCTCGCCTACATTTTTGCCAGGTTTGATTCTTTCTCCTCTTTGCCTGACAATAATGCTGCCGCTTTTAGCAGTTTCTCCGTCATAAAGCTTCACACCCAGATAATGAGGGTTGCTATCTCTTCCGTTGACTTTTGCTCTCTTTCTTGCCATTAGCCTTCACCTCCGACAATTCTGTTAATCTTGACAAGCGTATAAGGCTGACGATGCCCATTTTTCTTTCTGTTTCTTGTCTTGTGCCTGTAGAAGAAAACTATAATTTTCTTTTCTCTGCCCTGTTCCACAATAGCACCCTCGACGTATGCATTCTCTACCTTCGGGGAGCCTACTACAATGTCTTCTTCCTTTTTTAACAAAAGGACTTCGTCGAACTTCACAGCCTGGCCTACGTCTCCATCAATCTTTTGAATCTTAATCTGGTCACCTTCGTGCACTCTATACTGGTGACCGCCAGCTTTGATAATTGCTTCCATATTAACCTCCTTCCACTGCTAAAGGTACTGGTAAACCTCTTGCAAGTGATATAACCTATTAAGTTTAGTGAAAATTAGAAATTAGTCAATACCTTGTACGCGTCACATACATTGTTTAGTCAAGCAATCTATTATAGAAGGCTTTTAAACTTTCCTTTTGCTTAAAACTATCCCTTTGTGAGGAGTCCTGTACCAACTAACATCTTTGAAAGTAAAAACAGCATAGAGAATGACAAGGATGTTAGTTAAGTTGAAGAAGTAAAAGATTAATAAGTCATAATATTTCAAGTTTCTTAAATCCTGTGCATCAAGAGCAGCAAGATAAATCAGAGAATTGAATAAAATAGAATAAATCAGGAAATTCAAGTTAAAAGAACGGGAAACCCCCAGAATAGAGATAAGCCAGAAAAGCAGAGAAAGAGGGATAAAGATTAAATAAGGTTTGTTCCTAAAATGGTTAAAATCCATAAATAATTCAAAAAAATAACCTCTGTACCACCGTAGACGTTGCCTGAAGGATATTTTGAAGCTATCCGTTTTTTCATCGTAAACAGAAATTGTTGGGATGTACGCAACAGACATATTAACAATAAGAGTATATTCGAAGTCATCAACTATGCTTTTGCATTGCAGTGGATATTTCTTCAGCACCCATCCATAAGCGCCCCATCCAAAGCCAGCAAGTATCGTCGACATACCAAGGTTCATAAGTGCGTTTTGCACCCTGAAGTAGAAACCACTCATTATTACGTACATCCTGGAAACCCAGGAATCGTTATTCAGGTTTCTTGTTCTAACCTGCAAAACAGGATATGACTCTATATATGGCATCAGTTCGTCAACGATGGTACTTTGAAATGCGTTTCCTGCATCAAAGAACATATAAAATGCTTCCTCTCCCTCACGAGAAATGATTGCAGGCAGCGCTTCTTTCAAAGCAAGCGATTTAGATTTCTTGCTAACTGGTATTACAGCAACACCTCTGCCTTCGGCAGCCTCAACTGTGCGATCTGTACACTGGTCAGCTATAACATAAATCGAACCGAACTTTGCGCTTTTACATGAATCAATCAGAATGCCGATAGAGTCTTCCTCATTATGCACTGTCAGCACAGCTACAACTCTCGAGGGCTTGTATTTCTTAGTCAACCTGGCATTACGGCGAAAAAGCCCAATAATGATTAGGATTACAAGGCCAATTAGAAATATAGTGCTTGCAATGTCAATTACATTTGCAAAGATAAGATAGAACTTATAGAATTCTTTTGCGTGAATCTTGTTTTCAAAATTCAGGAGGCTGTTTAAATGACTGCTTGCAAAAATGTCAAATCTAGTCATTCGAAATCCTGTTTGAAGCATTAAACACAGCCAAGTTGCGAGCTATTAGAAAAGTTGGCGTCGCAATTATTACCCCAAGAGCGCCGAACAACGAGCCTCCGACAGCAATCATCAAGATAACAATAACTGGGGTTATTTTGAGTCTCCCTCCGATTAGATGAGGCGTTAGAACGCTATTCTGCAGTCCTTCTATTAAAGCAAATATGACTACAAACGCAATAAAAGCACCGAAAGAAGTTGTAAGTGAAAGTATAGAGCCCACAATGAAAACAACAAAAGGTCCTATATAAGGTAGCATTTCAAGGAGAGAATCAAGCACTCCTATTAACACTGCATACTTTATGCCAGCTATCGAGCTTGCAGTCCCCATTACGATACCAGTAAAAATACTTATCAAGAGAAGTGTCGAAAAATAAGCTCTGAGGTCTCTGTTTGTATTCTCGAGGAAGAATTTGACTTTCTTTCTGTTGCTAACACTGGTCCTTCTAAGAACAATTCTAAAGAGTACTTTCGAGTCTTTCATAAAAAAGAAAGACAATAGCAACGATAATACAAACGAGGAGACAATCGATATCTTGCTTATTGTAGAATTAATAGCTTTCTCAACAAAGTTGGAGGACTGGGCTTGCAGTGTCTCGATGAACTTTTGTATAATTGTATTGAAATATTTATTCCCTCCTGTTGGATTGATTAGTTTTCTTACAGAATCCAAAGCATTTGACAAATTTACGTAAAAATCTGGCAACCTGATTATGAGCTCGTTTAATTCATGAATAATAATTGGAAACAGCAGATAGCCAATAATCACAAAGATAAGGAAAAAAAGCAAAAGAGTCAAAATGCTTGCAATTGATCTAGGAATTTTTCTCGAGAAGAAATTCGTAACAGGCAACAAGAAATAGGCAATTATACCACCATATATTATTGGGGGGAAAACACCTCTCATAACGTAAACCAAATAGAGGGTTATTACAGTAAACCCTAAAATCAACGCAGTAAAAAAAGCTGTTCTTATCTCTTTATTCATTAGCCAACGGTTACTGATGCAACCTCATCTTCACTATGTGCAAAACTTATAACCTTGACTCCAGATGTAAATCTGTGGAGCAGAGGAATCTTCTCAACATCAATTTTAATAACTTTTCCTTTTTTTGACATAATGAAAAGGCTTTTTTCTCCATGAAGAACTTTAACCGCCCTTACAGGACCAGTTTTAGCCGTGGTTCTCAGGCAAAGCACTCCCTTTCCCCCACGCTTGATTTTTCTCAACTCAGAAACAATGATCCTTTTACCACGCCCATTTGAAGTAATTATCAAAAGAGTATCGCTGTCCTTCACCGTCTCACCATCAACAACAAAATCCTCGGCAGACAGATTGATACCCTTTACGCCACGCGCAGTTCTTCCCACAAGCCTTACATCGCCTGAATCAAATCTTATCGTGTAGCCATTATTGGTTACGATAATAATTTCTTCGGAATTCCTCAGGAAAGTAACTGAGACAATTTCATCTCCTTCGGTTAAAGAGACAGCTATCTTTCCGTTTGTATTTATTGTCTCAAAAGCCTTGATAGAGGTTCTCTTTACAAGACCTTTCTTTGTTATCAGAGCCACACTACTTACATCAATATCCTTTGACAATGCGATTGTTGCAGAGAAAACTTCATTTTCGTCAATGCGTAACAGGCGGTGGATTGGAGTCCCTTTAAGGTCTCTATCAGATTCAGGAATCTCAAAAGCTTTCAAACCATATACTCTTCCTTTATTAGTAAAAAACAGGACTTTACTCTTCGCTGTAGTTGCAATAATATCCTTAGGGTAATCGAATTCATTAGAAACGCTTCCTATCACACCCTTACCGCCTCTTGCCTGTATTCTGAATGTGTCTTGTGGGAGCCTCTTTACGTAACCATCTCTTGTAACAGTAATGATTACAGGGTTGTCTTCTATAAGTGTTTCAGCATCAATCAGCTCTTCCTTAGCTTTAATCTGGGTTTTTCTATCGCCTGGGTAAGTTAAGGCTATTCTTTTAAGGTCTTCACTTATCTCATTCCAGAAAATACTCTTGTCGGAAAGTATCCTTTCAAGTTTTTCAATTTCCTGAGTTGTCGAAGAAATCTCATCCTCAAGTCTATTTATTTCGAGGCTTGTGAGTCTTGACAACCTCATATCAAGAATTGCTTTGCATTGTGCCTCATTAGCAGATAGCATATTCATAAGACCAATCAGAGCCTCTTGAGTATCCTTTGAACCCCTGATAAGGCTCACCACAGAATCGATATTCAGAATGGCTTTTCTTAAGCCTTCAAGAATCATTAAGTGATTTTTTGCCTTATTCAGCTCAAATTCGGTTTGTTTTCGAAGGATCTCTGCCCTGAATGAAAGAAAATGAGAAAGTAGCTCTTTTAAAGTGAATACTTTTGGAGAGTTGTCGAGTACGCCCAGCAAAATAACTCCGTAGCTTACCTCAAAAGATGTCTGATTTGCAAGGGATATTTCAAGAATCTTTGGGTCAACATCCTGAGCAATTTTTATAACAATTCTGATTCCGTCTCTATCGGATTCATCTCTTATATCCTCTACACCTTTTAATTTCTTGTCTTTGGTTAAATTTGCTATTTTTTCAACCAGTGTTGCCTTGTTCACCTCGAAAGGCAACTCAGTAATTACGAAATTTCGCGTCTTGTGTTTTGTTTCCTCTATGTGCCATTTTCCCCTTATTCTGAAACTCCCCCTGCCAGTGTTGAAATAATCTTTTATTCCAGATTCACCTATTACATATCCACCTGTAGGAAAATCTGGCCCTTTGATAAAGTTTGAAAGCTCAGAACCATCAACCTCGTTCCCTCCTAGTATTTCCTTATCAATTATGAACAGTAAACCATCAATGACTTCTTTAAGATTGTGTGGCGGGATGTTTGTAGCCATACCAACTGCAATGCCAGAAGAGCCATTTATTAATAGGTTAGGTATCCTTGCGGGCAAAACAACTGGTTCCTTAAGTGTATTGTCAAAATTCGGTATAAAATCGACAGTATCTTCATCAAGTCCTGACAAAAGCTCGAGAGCTATAGGAGAAAGACGCGCCTCTGTGTACCTCATTGCAGCAGGTACATCACCATCAATTGAACCAAAGTTTCCGTGGCCATCAACAATTGGGTAACGCAATGAAAAAGACTGCGCCATTCTCACCAGAGCATCATAAACTGAAGCATCACCATGAGGATGATATTTGCCAAGTACTTCTCCAACAATTCTTGCGCATTTCTTATAAGGCCTGTTGGGATAGCATCCCAGCTCATTCATCGAATAAAGAATCCTGCGATGAACTGGTTTGAGCCCGTCTCTTATATCGGGCAAAGCCCTCCCAATAATTACACTTACTGAATAATCTATAAACGACTTCTGAACTTCCTCTTCAAGAGGGGCATTCAGCACCTTTTCTCCAAATAGATCAGACATTAATCACCTCAAATATCAAGATTTACAACTTCCCGCGCATGCTCTTCGATGAATTTTCTTCGCGGTTCGACATTGCTGCCCATAAGGAGATCAAAAATCCTGTTTGCCTCCTCGGCATCACTTATATTAACTCTGAGTATAACTCTTCTCGAAGGGTCCATAGTAGTTTCCCAAAGCTGTTCTGGATCCATTTCGCCTAAACCTTTGTAGCGCTGTATGTCCGCCTTTGATGGATCAGCCAATTTGTCAATAACTCTCTTCAGCTCCTCGTCGGAATACGCATAGTTAATTGCCTTGCCATAACCAATTCTGTAGAGAGGCGGCTGTGCGATATACAAATAACCCTCTGTAATCAATTCTCTCATATACCTGAAGAAGAAAGTGAGAAGCAAAATTCTTATGTGCGCACCGTCAACATCGGCATCTGTCATAATCACAACCTTATGGTATCTAAGGTTCTCTGTCTTGAAATCCTCTTTGATACCACAACCGAGGGAAGTGATGAGATTTTTAATTTCCTCGCTTTCGAGAGCATGTGCCATATTCACTTTCTCCACATTCAGTATCTTTCCTCTCAAAGGCAACACTGCTTGAAATTTCCTGTCACGAGCCTGCTTGGCGCTTCCACCAGCGGACTCTCCTTCCACGATGTAAATTTCTGCCTGCGACGGATCGTTAGCAGAACAATCAGCGAGTTTCCCAGGAAGCCTTCCAGAAAAATCCAATGCTCCTTTCCTTCTGATAAGCTCTTTTGCTTTCCTTGCAGCTATGCGTGCATTTTGTGCAAGCAGTGCTTTCTTCAGTATGTCCTTTAATTCACCTGGATGTTTATCAAAATAAGTAGTAAGTTGGGTTTTTGTGATATTTGCAACAATTCCCTTCGCTTCGCTATTTCCCAATTTAGCTTTAGTCTGCCCTTCAAATTGCGGGTTAAGCATCCTCACATTTATAACGGCAACGAGCCCTTCTCTTACATCATCTCCAGTAAGAAGGTCGTCTTCTTTCAACAGATTTAACTCGTGCGCTTCGTCATTAACTACCTTTGTAATTGCGGTCTTAAATCCTATGTCATGAGTTCCACCCTCAATTGTGTGAATGTTGTTAACAAAAGAAAGTACATTTGACGCAAAGCCACTGTTGTACTGAAGCGCTACCTCAAGAAAAAACTCCTCTTCTTGCCCAGAAAAATAAATGGGTTCCTGAGGCATCACTTGAGACCCTTCGTTGAGTTCTCTAACAAAACCCTTAATGCCGTCTTCAGAAAAAAATAGCTCTTCTTGCCCAGTATACTCATTTACAAACTTGATCTTTATGCCGCGGTTCAAATAAGCAAGCTCTCTAAGCTTGGGCTTTATTATAGAATCTTTAAATTCAATTGACTCAAAAATCTCATTGTCTGGCTTAAAAGTAATCTCTGTTCCTTGAGCACCAGCTGGAGCAATATCTTCCATTTTCAAAGGATACACAGGTATCCCCCTCGCAAACTCTTGTATATACACATGCCCATCTCTTGTCACCCTTACAACAAGATGCTCCGAGAGAGCATTTACTACTGAGACTCCAACTCCATGCAGCCCTCCTGAGACATGATAGACTTTGTTATCAAATTTGCCACCTGCATTGAGTTTTGTCAAGGCAACTTCAACTCCCGATATATTTAACTGCGGGTGAAGGTCAGTTGGTATTCCTCTTCCATTGTCCTTGACTGTAACTGTACCGTCTTTATTCATTGATACGGCGATTTCTGTGCAGAAGCCAGCCATAGCCTCGTCGATGCTATTATCAACAACTTCAAAAACTAAATGGTGCAAACCGCTTTCGCCAGTTGAACCTATATACATTGATGGTCTCTTGCGAACATGTTCGAGGCCTTCAAGCACTTTTAAGCTACTTGCATTATATTCGTCATTAATCATTTTTCCTCCTTGGATTATCGCTTTTATATTTTACCATAAAAAGCTTAAAATAAAAGCCAAGCAAACCATAATAAAGCTTTGTATTTCCAAGTTAGTCAAATTATGCTAAAATAGTATAGGAGATGATGATATGAACTGGAACAATTTAACTGAAAGGGCCCAAAGAGCAATCCTTATTGCCCAAGAGGAAGCCCACAGCCTTAGAAACGATTATCTTGGCACTGAACACCTCCTGCTTGGTCTCATAAAAATCGAGGAAGGAGTTGCATATAAAGTCATTGAAAATATGGGAGTTGATCCAGAAGAAATTATTACACAAATAGAGTCCTTCATAAAAGAGCAGAAACATAATGCCGCAGATTCGTATAAGGAAGAGGAAGTGATTCTCACTCCCAGGGCAAAGAGAGTTTTGGAACTGGCAGAAAGAGAAGCCGTTAACCTTGGAGACACTTATATAAGCACAGAGCACATTCTGCTTGCAATAATACACGAGGGAGGCGGAGTTGCAATCAAAATCCTCACCGACAATGGAATTGACCTTGCCAAATTCGAGGAATCAATCTATTCAATGATTGGAGAAAAGACCTCAAAAGAACCTAACAAAGGGTTCACATCTTTTACCCAGACAAAAACCCCTACGCTTGACCAATTTTCACGTGATTTGACACTTATGGCCTCAAGAAAAGAACTTGACCCTGTTATCGGAAGAGATGCAGAAATAGAAAGGGTAATCGAGATTTTGCTCAGACGAAAAAAGAATAACCCCGCAATTGTGGGAGACCCAGGAGTTGGGAAAACTTCAATCGTTGAAGGGCTTGCAGAGAGAATTGCCGAAGGAGATGTCCCTGACCTTTTGAAAGGAAAAAGGATTGTTTCCCTTGACCTTGCCTCCATTATTGCTGGAACAAAGTATAGGGGAGAATTCGAAGAAAGAATGAAGAAAATCCTTAAAGAAGTCTCAAAGACACAGGGTAGCGTAATACTCTTCATTGATGAATTCCACACAATCGTTGGTGCTGGTGCAGCAGAGGGAGCAATTGACGCATCTAATATTCTCAAGCCATCACTCACAAACGGAGAAGTACAGGTAATTGGCGCAACAACACTAAAAGAATACAGAAAATACATAGAAAAGGATGCTGCCCTTGAAAGGAGGTTCCAGCCAATTTTCGTTAATGAACCTTCAATCCAGGAAAGCATTGAAATTTTAAAAGGCATAAGAGAAAAATATGAGAAATTCCATGGAGTAAGAATCACCGACGAAGCAATTGAAAGCGCCGTAAAACTTTCTGTAAAGTACATAAACGACAGATTCCTTCCAGATAAAGCGATTGATGTAATTGACGAAGCTGCTGCACGTTTGAAGCTCAGGCTTTCGAAAACCTCTGAAACACGTGCAATTGAAAAAAGAATAAGAGAAATAAAAGAGGAAAAATTCCAGGCAATTAGAGACAAAAAACTCTTTGAAGCTGAAAAACTGCGGCAAGAAGAAAAAGACCTTCTCGGTAAACTAAAGGAACTTATGTCTGAGACTAATGAAGAGTACCCTCAATTGACAGAAGAAAATGTCAGGAGAGTGGTATCTCTCTGGACAAAAGTACCAATTGAAAAGCTCGTTCAGGATGAAAAGTCAAGGCTCGTAAATATGGAATCTGAATTACACAAGAGGATTATTGGCCAGAATGAAGCAGTTGCTGCCGTATCAAGGGCTATAAGAAGAGCTCGCTCAGGGTTAAAGAATCCGAGCAAACCGATTGGTACTTTCCTTTTTCTCGGTCCTACTGGTGTAGGTAAAACAGAACTTGCAAAAACTCTTGCAGAATTTATGTTTGGTAATGAGACAACAATGATAAGACTTGATATGTCTGAATATATGGAAAAGTTTGCTGTTTCAAGGTTGATTGGCTCTCCGCCAGGATACGTTGGCTACGAAGAGGGTGGCCAACTCACCGAAGCCGTAAGAAGAAAGCCTTATTCTGTGGTGCTATTTGATGAAATTGAAAAAGCCCATCCAGACATTTACGACATACTCTTGCAGATAATGGATGAAGGCAGACTTACTGACTCACAAGGCAGGACAGTTGATTTCAAAAACACCGTTATCATACTCACGTCAAATTTCGGCACAGAATCGTTCAAAGAAAAATCTATGGGATTCGAGCTTTCAGAGGGTGAACGGTCTTTCGAGGAAAAAAAGAAGAAGCTTATTGCCTCTCTTAAGGGAATATTCAAACCAGAATTTCTTAACCGCCTTGATGACATAATTGTTTTCTACCCACTTACAATGGATGAGATTAAGCAGATAGTTGATGTACTGATGAGTAAGGTTCAGAAAAATGCTTCTGAAAATGACATCAGGATAAATTTAACAGAGAAGGCAAAAGATTATCTTGCAAGAAAGGGTTACAGCACGGAGTACGGAGCCCGTCCTTTGCAAAGACTTATAGAGAAAGAGGTTGAGGATACCATTGCAATAGAGATTCTTTCAGGTAATTTCAAAGAAGGAGATACCGTAGTGATTGATTTTAACCCCCAAGAAGACAGAATAACCGTAGAGAAGGAGAAAATTACTGTTGCAGCAAAATAACCTTATAAGAAACTTTTCAATTATTGCACACATTGACCACGGCAAATCTACACTTGCAGATAGATTTCTTGAGAGAGGCGGCCTTCTTTTCTCGTCGACTCAGGGCCAGGTACTCGATAGTATGAAACTGGAGAAAGAAAGAGGAATTACAATACGCTCACATCCAGTAACTCTATCAATCAAGGCCAGAGATAGAACTGTCTACCAGTTCAATTTGATAGATACCCCAGGCCACGTTGACTTTAATTACGAGGTATCAAGAAGCTTAAAAGCATGCGAGGGCACCGTGCTCCTTGTTGATGCTACTCAGGGGGTAGAAGCTCAAACAATTGCCAACACCTACCTTGCGATTGAAAATGACCTGGCCATTATCCCAGTCATCAACAAAATAGACGTAAAAGACGCCGACATTTCAGGAACAGAGGATGAAATATCTGAAATACTTGGTTTCAAAAAGGATGAAATCCTGAAAATTAGTGCAAAGAGTGGGGAAGGACTAGACGATTTAATTGAAGCAATCATTGAGAGGATTCCCCCTCCTGATGGCAGCACCAGAGAGCCTTTAAGAGGATTGGTTTTCGACTCCCATTTTGACACATACAAGGGTGTGGTCGTGTACACCCGTATAAAAGATGGTATCATCCAGCCGCATCAAAAAGTAAAATTTATGTCGCAAGGCAAGGAATTCGAGGTGGAAGAAGTTGGCGTTTTCAAATTGCGAATGGAAGAAGTTAATGAGCTCTCTGCAGGTGAAGTAGGCTACTTTACCGCAATCATAAGAGATCCTCTTGATGTTCATATTGGCGATACGGTAACTACAACAGAGAATCCCGCAAGAGTACCGATTCCTGGTTTCAGAAAAAATATTCCAATGGTATTTGCAGGTATTTTCCCCATAAACACAAATGAATTTGAAAATCTAAAGAAATCTCTGGAGAAGCTCCATTTGAACGACCCAGCCTTCACTTTCGAGCCAGAAAGCTCTGATGCGCTTGGTTTCGGGTTTAGGTGTGGCTTTTCAGGACTCCTGCATATGGAAATTACTGTCGAAAGACTCAAGCTTGAATTTGGACAGGAAATCATTGCAACCTTCCCCAACGTAGAGTATGAAGTTGTTCTTAAAAACGGAAAAACTGTAATAATAGATAACCCAGGGAAATTTCCCGAAGAAAACAATATAATCGAAATAAGAGAGCCGATTGTTGAGGCATCAATTATGACTCCTCCTGAGTTCATAGGGAACGTGATGGATTTGCTCAATACAAGAAGGGCAACCTACAAAGAAATGGTCTACCCGGAATCAAAAAGAACTATCATTAAATTTGAAGTGCCTCTTGCTGAAATTGTAACAGATTTTTTTGACAAGCTGAAATCTGTTACAAAAGGCTATGGCACACTTGATTACGAACTGAGAGGCTTCAAGGCAGCAGATATAGTAAAAGTTGACGTCCTGATAAACAAAAAGCCAGTTGACGCACTTTCTTTTATGTCCCACAGAGATAAAGCCACAGAAACCGGAAGAAAAATACTTGAGCGAATGAGAAAGGTAATACCAAGACAGATGTTTGAAGTAAGTCTGCAGGCTGCAATTGGAGCAAAAATAATAGCAAAGGAACGTGTCGTCCCATTCAGGAAAGATGTTCTTGCAAAGTGTTATGGCGGCGATGTGACGCGAAAGAGAAAGCTATTAGAGAAACAGAAAGAAGGAAAGAAACGGATGAAGCAAATCGGCGAAGTTAGCATCCCTCAAGAGGCTTTCTTCTCTATATTGTCGACTAAAGGCGAAAAAAAAGACTGAAAAGACACGAGTGAATAAAAACAGAGGAATTGCAGTTTATATGCATTTTCCATTCTGCATAAGGAAGTGCAACTACTGCGACTTTACATCTTTTCAATACAAAGGAAACTCATCTGAGTATGTCAGTTATTTGAACAGGGAAATTGAGATATTCTTCAATCAGTTCCCCCAGTCAAAGATACCCCTAAGGACACTCTACATCGGTGGCGGAACGCCCTCCCTTATGGCACCAAATGAACTGAGCGCCATTGTAGAAAAACTCAAAATCTTCTTTGATTTTTCGAGTCTAATCGAGTTCACTTTGGAGGCAAACCCTGAAACGGTGAGCGAAGCAAAATTCAGAGAGTACAGATATCTTGGAGTTAACAGGGTTAGCATTGGAGCACAATCTTTTGAAGATGACTTGCTCAAAGTGCTTGGCAGGATTCACGATGCTAAAAGAATCTATGAATCTTTCGACATTCTCAGGAAAGTTGGTTTTGAAAATATTAACATTGATTTGATGTTCGGACTTCCAAATGAGAGTTTCGAGGAAGATATGTACTCACTGCAAGAGGCAATAGCATTGCAACCTGAGCACATTTCCTATTACTCACTTACAATAGAAAGAGGAACCCAGTTCAGCAAATTGAGGAGCTCTTTGCAATTACCTCACGAACAAACCATAAGCAGAGAATACAAGGTCGGAGCAAGAATACTCAAAGACAACGGGTTTACACAGTACGAGATATCAAATTTCGCAAAGCAGAATCGCTTTTCAGAACATAACCTGGTTTACTGGTTCGGCTTGCCCTACGTTGGTTTTGGTTTATCTGCAGTAACATTTTTTGGAAGAAAGAGACACAAGAACACAGTGAACCTCACAAAGTACTTTGATTTTATTGACCAAGGCAGGCTACCAATTACGTTCAGTGAAAATCTGAAAGGAAAGAGACAAAAAGGAGAATTTATAATATTGGGGCTGAGACTGCTTAAAGGTGTTAGCAAGCAGAGATACTATGAACGCTTCGGAACACTTATTAACAGCGACTTCGAAGTTGAAATAGCACTACTGAAATCACAAAAACTAATCGCAGAAAGCAAAGATAGTATCAGGTTAACGGCTAACGGGCTGCTCTTTGCAAATCAGGCAATGCAGGTTTTTACCTTCCCTTCTTCCTAACAGATATCTTCCCCTGAGAGGTTAAGTAACGTATTATCTCTCTTCCCTCTGCAAAGGTGATTTTCATTTCCTTACAGATGGTTTCAAAATCCTTTCTATTATCAATATGCTTGTAAAATTCCATATTATGCTCGCCATAGATAGGTGCATTCGCAGCAAAATAGCCAGATTCCTTTATAGGAATTATCGCATCTTCAGGAAGTAGCGCATCATCTCTAACCAACGTAATGGATATTAGCTTCTTGTCAAGAATATCAGAAAGTATTGTTAGAGTCTTCAACTCTCCATAAGGTGATTGTTTTACAAGCTCCAAAAGGCTAATCGGAACTCTTATAAGAGAAAGAATATTCCAATCCTCGGCAGTCATATGAACGTCTTCTCCTTTGGCTTCAGCAATATTGAGCATAATATTGTAATGAGGAAATTTAGATTTAAGTGCTTTCCACTGGTCACGTATGGCATCTATTTTGGCAATACTTTCCATAATCTTACCTGCTTCAGGAGACTCATGCACATTGTCCATCTTTACAAACTCAAAAGAGCCCTTGTCAAAGGAGAGAGCTTTTTCGATCGAAGACACAGGCGTCTTGTCCCCGTCACCATTCACAGGATGTCCGCCCTTAAAGTAAATATTAATAATATTTGAATCATCCTTAATGGTAAGCTTACCGGTATCTTTTGTTTGCGAAATCAAATTTAGTAAGGTCTTAATGTCAACATCGCTTAAATCTCCACTTAGTGCCATTTCGTTCCTCCTATTATTTTTTTATATTATATGCAAATACTCAAAAAACAAAAACAATTTTAACAATAACAACGCTTAAAATCAGATTTAATAATTGTTAACAAATCCAATGCAATCATAAAATTTTTTGAACTTTTACGTATAATATGCAAGAGGTGACAACAATGCAGAATTTTGAATTCATTGACAGTTTATTGCAAACGACCGATGAGCCTTTAGTAATTATCGATTCAAATCATATAATTGTATTTATGAACGAAAAAGGGGCTATGCAATATCAAGACAGAGGAGGAAAAGCGTTAATAGGAAAAAAGGTGTTCGATTGCCACAATAGTGAACAATCCATAAGAAAAATCATTGAGATTGTAGCAGTTTTAAAGAGCGGCGAAGATGAATGGTTTGAAGGAGAAAGCCCAACAAAACGTACATTCGTAAGAAGCGTTAAGAACCCGCAAGGAAATTTCTATGGTTATTATGAGCACTATGATTATCTGAAATGAGCAAAATAAAATTCCTTGGTACAGCTGGAGCACGTTTTGTAGTTGCAAAACAGTTGCGATACTCAGCAGGGACTATAATAAAATCAAATACAACAACATTGCTTATGGACCCAGGTCCTGGAACACTCGTGAGACTTGCAAAGTCAAGACCAAAGATGGATACAAAGTCCATAGATGGCATAATCCTTTCTCACATTCACCTCGATCATTCTTCAGATGCAAACGTAATAATTGACTCAATGACAGATGGAGGCCTCGAGAAGAGAGGCCTGTTATTCGCTCCAGGAGAAGCAATAACTGGAGAAAATCGAGTCATATTACCTTATCT
Organism: Caldisericaceae bacterium; assembly: GCA_049967855.1. Classification (GTDB taxonomy): domain Bacteria; phylum Caldisericota; class Caldisericia; order Caldisericales; family Caldisericaceae; genus JAIMJY01. Next base: position 54,318 of record JBMFRX010000001.1, on the reverse strand, counting down.
TGTCCCTTTCCTTGAAAACGTATTTATCTTGAGCCACAAGAAAACTTACAGTGTTGGAGACATATCATTCACAGCTTATAAACACGAACATGCGTGAGAGACATACGGTTTTAAAATGACGGTCGGAAGCGTCACGGTTTCTTTCATTATAGATACTTTATTCTTTCCTGAATTAGCAGATTATTACTCAAAAAGTGATGTACTAATAATGAATGTTGTACGTTTTACCCCAATGGCTAACCTAAAACATCTCTCTTTGGAGGATGCAAAATCCTTAATAACTCTTATTAAACCGAAAGTAGCAGTCCTCACACACTTTGGTATGACTATGCTCAGTGCTAAACCCTTTGAACAGGCCGAGAAACTAACACAGGATTTGGGCATAAAAACGGTTGCAGCAACAGATGGAATGACATTAAAACTGTGATTTAAAACTGATTAAGCGCCTTAATAGCAACAATAGCAACAGATTGGAAGACTAATTTTCTGGAATTTTGCTTATTTATAAATCAACTCTTTCCACGTTGTTTGGAGGCTCCTCAAGGAAGATACGAGTTTTGTTCAAAAATTCTATTTTGTCTCCAGAGGTAAAATAGCGGTCAATCCTATGTGAGGAATTAAAAAGATTCCTTTCGGAAAGATAGTTTCTCAGTTGAACAACAAGGTAATCAGATGGGTCAATTACGCTGACTGTGCCTCCCACAACACTCTTTACGACAGTGTACAGGAAAGGGAAATGCGTGCATCCAAGAATGAGAGTATCTATGTTCTCGCTCAAGGGGCACTGCAATTTCTCCCTGGCAAGCTCAAAGGCACTTTTGTTTTCAATATTTCCGTCCTCAACTAAGTTTACAAGCTCCTGGGAGCCAACCTCAAAAACAGCAGCGTGAGGATCTATCCTTAGGATCTCACTTTTGTAGGCGTGTTTCTTTGCGGTGAGAGGGGTAGAAATTACTCCGATTCTCTTATTTTTCGTGCTCCTGAGCGAATATCTTGCCCCTGCTTGTATCATTCCAAAAACTGGAATGGGCTTGGCAACGTCAATAAGGTCAGGAATAGCAATCGAGGAAACAGTATTGCATGCCACAATTACTGCTTTAACTTTTTCATTGAGCAAAAACCTTAAGACTTTATCGGCATATGATTTTACTTCATCTTCAGTTTTCGTACCGTAAGGAAAGTTTTTGGTGTCTGCAAAGTAAATTATATCCTCGTTAGGCAAGAGCTTCAAAAGGTTGTTTACAACTGTCAAACCGCCAACACCCGAATCAAAAACTCCTATTGGCAGTCTAGAGTAAATCTCTTCCATTATTCCTAACCGATAAGATAGTTTTCAATTCCCTGCTTCAAAGCCTGTGCAACGGTATCAAGAAAATTACTGTTCTTGCACTTTGATTCCTCAGTAGGATTAGAAACAAATACAATCTCTGCAAGAATTGAGGGCATTGTTGTAACATTTTTGCACACATACAAATCATCTTTTTTGACACCTCTGTCAGAAGTTCCCAATGCCTGCACGAGAGAACTTTGAATAGACTGTGCAAATTTTTTGGAAGTATCATACCAATAGTAAGTCTCAGTTCCGTTGCCTTTTGCATCAATACTTGCATTTAGGTGAATTGAAATAAACAAGTCTCCACCAGAACTATTTGCTATTGCAGCTCTCTCAGATAGGGTAGGATTTGATTGACTATCAACCGTCGTGTGAGTGAGTATGACATTTGCGCCTTCTGCTTCAAGTAGCTTTTGCAGCCTAAGAGCAATGTCAAGAACAACATATGCCTCTTTAACCCCGCTTGGGCCAACAGCACCTACGTCAAGGTACGGGCCAGTATAGCTGCCATGGCCAGGGTCTATAACAATAGTTTTCTGAGAAAGCTTCCCTGCTTTTGGAACATCTGCAAGGCTAATTTGAACCGTATTTTCCTTTGCAACAATAGTTGCAGCTGGCGTAACCTCAAACACAATTTCTGGCGGGTTGTTACCGTCACGCTTTCTTGAGTTATCAAGACTAAATGTACCTGCATCCGCATAGAATGCTACATTACTTTTTCCGTTCTCAGTGATCTTCTTCGCATCAGTTGGAAAAGAGAATTTCAAATTTATTGAATTGCTTGATTTGCTGTAGTCCAGTAGTGTTGGGTCAAGATATATTTCATGTTCTGTCTCGGTGAGAGAAATGTTTAGAAGCTTACAGATATATGAAACTGCAACAAACATAGACGAGCCATCCTGGACAATACTTGACTTGTCCAAGGTTATATTCTTGCCAAAGAAGCTGAAAGAAAGATTAGTTTTGTCGATTGAAATATCAAAGCTTCTTGCAAAATCATCGATATCAATGTAAGATTCTCCATCCTTTGAGTTGACATTGGCGTAGATTTCCCTTCCAGAAACCTCAACCAATTTTTGACCAACCTTAGGCAAAGTTAAATGTACTATAATGAGTGAATTGCTCTTATATTCAACTTCATACGGAATTTCTCTAATTAGGTCAACTGTTACCAATGTGCCTTCGTCTGCCAAATCGTATCTTACTCTAATTATCGGATATATATTAAGTTCAGTCGAGCCGCTCTGGCTCACAAGCGAAGTCAAACTGAAATTAAGCGTAAGACGCGTGGGGTTCTCAAGCAATGAAACTTGAGGGCTCGGTATGCTTTGACCACTAATATTTATATCTATGCCAGTAGAGGCAATGCTCCAGGTAATGCTTTTTATTGTCCCCTTATCTTTCTTTTTAACAGAGAACAAACTCGACAGAACCCATCCGAATTTTGAATTCTGTCTTACCTCGTACCATATCTCCTTATCCTTGTTCATAGCAACTCCAACAATGTCGACTGAAAATCCTTTGGCAAGTGTGCTTAAAACAGCTGACAAAGTTGTTGGCAACTCTCTGACATTTATAACATCATTTGCAATAGCTGTGCCGCCTATAACGGTTGTATCAATATTTAAAGTATTCTTATAGGTAAGATAATCAGCAATTGCCCATCCAGTAAAGCTCTTGTAAACAACCTGTGCCCAAAGCTCGCCATTTGCATTTTTAGCTGCTCCAACAATTTGAACAGCATCTCCTTTATCAATCAAAGCAATCTTTGAATAGTCCGTTGAAGGTCCTTCCCTAAGGTTCAAATAGTCAGATGTAGCGGCAGTTTGAGTGGTGGTATTTGAGGCCGGTGATGGCTCAGGATTTGATGGTGTTGGCGTAGCTTGCGAAAATTTTTCAGTATACCACCCTGCAACAAAATAGTATTGGCCATTACTTGCTTTAAACTTGTACCATTCTTCTTTATCACTTCTTGTTACTATTCTTGTGACACTGATTTTGTTTCCCTGCGGAAGAGTTGAAACAAGCTTGAACTCTCTGCCTGGACCTGCTCTTACATTTAAAGATTCCGTATTCACTCTTGCAGTGAATGTTGTGTCTTTTCCTGTTATAGTAATACCGGTAAAATCAAGAAGCCAAGAAGCAACAAATCCACTTCTGTTTGAATTGAAATCATAGATCTGGAACCATAAGTTTCCCGACCCATCCTTTACGCTTGTGAGTTTCAAAACATAATCACCGTACGAAAGTTTAAAAACTATACTTGATGTAGTCCCTGCAGACTTTCTTACATTCGTGCTATCGGTGTTACATTTGAGAAGTTGCTGCTGCGCATCAGCACTCGCAGGGCGTATAAAAGAAAACAGAATTGAAATTATCATAAGAAAAATTACTAGTTTCTTCACCTGAAAGACCTCCTTAAATTGCGTGTTTCTTCAGTTATTCTTTTAGATTCGATTTTTTCCTTTCCGCCATATAGCTTTTTGTGTCTTGCCAGTGCAATATTAAGTTTAATCCTGTTTCCACTGGTATGAACATCTATTGGCAGTATTGTAAAGCCTCGTTCTTTCACCTTAGAGGAAAGACGAATAATCTCATATCTGTGCAAGAGCAACTTTCTCTTTCTTTTCTCAGAAATTGAGGAATGAGCCGAAGGGTTAGCAGCGACAAACATCTTGTAAATGAATAACTCTCCATTCGACTCTTTTATATAGCTACCTTCGATGCTAGTTCGCCCTGCTCTAATCGATTTAACTTCAAATCCCTCCAGTTCTACTCCGGCTTCATAGCTATCGATTATCTCAAAGTCTCTTAGTGTACGCTTGTTTGTAGCAATTACTCTTTGTTCTTCCATTTCTTCCTAATCACTCTAAGGGTGTCTACAAGATCGTAAGGCAAACAAGAAAATCTCAACACCTTATTTCCTATTATAGGATGTCTGAACGAAATCTCATAGGAGTGGAGAAATTGTCTTTTTAAAGTAATTTCGGGAGGGTTCTTCCCTCCGTAAAGTTGATCTCCCACCAAAGGGTGCCCAATATGTGAAAAATGAACTCTGATCTGGTGAGTTCTTCCTGTCTCAAGCTCAACCTGCATTAAAGAGTAAGGGCCAATGGATTCAAGAACTCTGTAATGTGTGATGGCTTCTCTTCCAAGAACCGATATGGTCATTTTTGTCTCGCCCTGTTTTCGCTTAATCGGCAGGTTAATAGTGCCTGTCCTTTCCTTAAAATTGCCCTTTACAAGCGCTATGTATTTCCTTTTGATTTGATGCTCCTTAAGCATTCTGGAAAGTTTAATGTGAGCCTCGTCATTCTTTGCAACCACCATCAATCCAGAAGTGTCCTTATCAAGCCTATGCACGATACCAGGCCTCATAGTTCCGCCAATACCTGACAAATCCTTTACAGAAAAAAGAAGCCTATTTACAAGAGTGTTGCTAACCCTCGACCCTACAGGATGAACTGTAAGCCCAGCCTCCTTATCAACAATAAGAAGATATTTATCTTCATAAACTATTTTGATTGGGTGCTCATCCTTCTCAAGAGAAAGAGCAACTAACTCAGGCTCTTTATAACTGATTACGTCTCCGCTCTTAATCAAAAAGGATGACTTGGTAATTATTCTGCCATTGACAGCCACAAAGCCTTGCCTTACAAGTTTCTGGACTGAACTGCGGCTCTTTCCGCTTTTCTCAACAAGAAACAAATCAAGCCGCTCGCTATTATCAGCTTCAAAAGTATTTTCCATATCTCAGAACATAGTAAACAAAAATTGCAATTCCAACATCGATTGCAGAATCGGCTATGTTGAATATAGGCCAGTGAGTAATGTATAGAAAGTCAGTTACATACCCGAAAACAATCCTATCTATAAGATTGCCAGAAATGCCCCCTATCATAAGACCAAAAGAAACAAGCACAAACCTCGAAAAAGGAAATCTAACGGTTATAAATCCTATCAGTATAATCGCAATAATACTCATCACAATAAAGTATTTTGTAAGTGATGGGAATAATCCAAACAAAGCGCCAGGATTCTGTAAATATTCAATCGAGAATATTCTGCCCAGAATAGGAATATTGTGTCCTACGGATAGCTTTGACCTCACAATTGCCTTTGAAGCCTGGTCAACAGTCATTACCAGACTTGCCACAATCCAAAAAATCCATTTATCATTTGCTTCCATTGCACTATTCCTCAAAGTGATTTTACACATGAATCAATAAAAATCAAGAGGCTCAAGAACTCTTCGGTATGAATGTTTGACTTTCAAAAGCAGAAAGAGTTAAAGAAAAGCTATGTCCTTGACACCAGCCACCGTATATATTATAATTGGACTAAATATCGTATAAGCACAGGAGGCTTGAAATGTTTACAAAACTTTACGAAAACGCGAATCACAAATGTGTCAAATTCACAGGTTTCGACAGCGAAGACGAAGTATCCACAAACCAGTTCTTGATTATTGACTCCGACGAAGCAATTCTCTTTGAACCAGGAGGTACAAGGACAAACAGCAATCTCTTCGTTGAGATAGCTTCTTTTATCGCACCACAGAAAATAAAGTACATTGTTCTGTCTCATCAGGACCCTGATGTAGGGGCTTCTCTTAATTTCTGGCTTTTCTCTACAAACGCTAAAATTGTATTTTCCGAATTGTGGCTTCGGTTTATTCCTCATTATGCGTCAAAGAAACTTGCCGATGAAAGAACACTTGGAATTCCGGACCACGGAATGAATCTTGCAATTGGAAGCTCTAAAGTTGTTCTAATTCCTGCACATTTCCTGCATTCCGAGGGAAACTTTCAAATCTACGACCCAACATCCAAAATACTTTTCACAGGCGATTTCGGAGCATCAGTTGGGGTTGACTACGAAGTCGTGAACGATTTTGAATCTCACACAAAGTTTATGGACGCATTTCACAAAAGATATATGCCCTCATCTTTCGCAATTAAGAAGTGGGTCGAAATGGTGAGAACACTCGACGTCGAGCAAATTGTGCCTCAGCATGGGGCACGTATAGAAGGCAAACAAGCAGTTAACAAATTCTTGGACTGGGCATTTGAGATTAAGCCTCAGTTAGAAGAAAATCCTGATTGGTACAGGATACCTGAATAGGTCGGAAATACTTCAAGATTGCCAGAGAGTTCACAAAAAGGACTTCCTGGCAATTATAGGTCAAAACATTGTTCAAACTACAAATCTCCTCATAAGTTATTCTGGAAGAACTATTATTCGGGCTCATTATCAAGAGAAACTATCTAAGGAGATTTCGAAAGCCGTACCCGGGCAACTCGAAGCACCAGGCAAGGCCCCTACAAGTACGGGTTATGCAGAGAAGGAATGTCTTTTCTCAAGATTCTATCATGCAAAATCATATAGCTTGCGTGAGACCAGGCAAGAGGAGCTGAAGATTCAGTAGGCTCTCCATTTTCAAAAACCTGCTCCGGAAGAATGTACTGTTTAGTGGCAAACTGCTCAAGTGCATTAAGAAACTTTTTGGACTCATCTAATTTGCCTCTGTAAAGCTCAAGCATTCCACGTTCAGCCGTTAACAAAACCCAGAGCCTCCCTTTTGGAGAAAGAGGATTATCAAAACCATAGACATCTCCATTATATCTGTAGAAAGACGGACCCCTTGGCGTATCAATCCTCAAAAGAGAATCTGAAGCTTTGAGGCTCTCGGAAATCCTGAAATCAAAATGCGGATAAATTCCTGTAAAAACAGTGTAAATAAAATCATTCGATACCATTTCGCTGGGAGCAAAGTAACTGTTCTTGAGAAATAGCTCCTTTGAAGTTGCATCTGCATCACCATTTGAAATCCTTACAAAGTAATACTTGCCAAATTTACCTGCTACTGCAAGAGTTTTCCTTGCAATCAATCTTTTGAATTCCAAAGCCTTTGTTTGATATTTATGAGCACCTTTTCTATCGTTGCTCATCAAAGCATAAAGCTCCAAAGCACGTGCTTCAAGGCTCATCGAATAAGCCGAGTAACCGCCAATCTCTTCCCATCTTTCCTGTTCGGTTTTTGGTCCCTGTTCCACTATAAAATCCGCAGTTACTCTGAGTTCCTCTATGAGGTCTTTTCGCCCAAGCTTATAGGCAAGTATTATAGGAAAAGCTGCCTGGTCCATTTGAGTTGCATTCCAACGTTCGCGACCATCTATTGTTGAGTTTTGCTTGAAACTTCCATCAGCTCTTCTAAGATAAGCAAACATGTACTCAAGCGAAGAGTTTGCAAAGGCAAAATCTCCCATAGAGGCCATAGCCAGAGATGTAAAGAAGAGGTCTCTTACCCAGACCAGATGATACCCGTTATTTTCAGAAAGGGGAAATTTGCTTCCCCACGGGAGAGCAAGCGATGCAACTGTAGCGCCTTTGTGTATCTTATCCTCCATTGATTTTATCATTATTGCACTTCTCAAATAAAGAGTGCTTTTTGAATTAAAATCAAACTTGTTAAGATAAGACTCCCACCCTCTAACAAAGTCCTTTTTTATGCTGTGAATATCCTGAAGGTCTTTATTATTAGTTTTCTTAAAGTTTTTGATATCGCCAAAGAGAATTTTGATGCTTAGCTCTTTAAGCTTCTTAAAGTGGACAAAAATGTATTCTTCATACTCAATGCTCTCAAACTTTTTGTCAAATGAGAACGCAATTACCTTATCTTTACCAAAAATGAAAAACTCGCTTTCGCGTGATTCTACTTTAGCGTTGTCTATTATTGGAAAAATCTTGAACGTTCCAGAAAGTGGCTCTCCAAAATCGTAGTGGATTCTCAAATTTGAAGAATCGTTATCAGCAAAGAACTCCTTTTCTATTGCAATGCTTCCAAAAAGTGTTCGAACCTTATAAAGAGGCGCATTGAGATTCTCTATTGATACATCATATGGAAGAGTTGATTCATCAATTGCATCATTTATGAAGAATCTCAAGGAATGCAGTGCGATGGTGTCAGGTGAAGGGTAATAAGTCTCGGTGAGTATTCCATTGCCAATAGTAAAATAAACAAGCGATTTGCTCGTTAAAGCAGTACCGATTCCGTCTTTTAAACCTTTCTCCCAGGTTGTAAAATTATCCCTTAACTCCACCGAGGGTAAGACCTGAAACAATATATTTTTGTAAGAGGAACCATATTATAAGAACTGGCAAGGAAATAATTATCGAGAATGCGGCAAAATTCGACCAAGGCGTATTCCACTGACCCTGCATATTATATAGCGTCATTGCAAGAGTGAAATTTGAGGGCTTTGTCAGGAATGTCCACGCAAGCATCCACTCCATCCAACCATTCATAAACCCATAAAGAAAAGTCACTGCAAGTGCAGGCAAAGAAAGAGGAAGAATCACCCTGACAAAAGCCTGATTCCTATCACACCCGTCGATTAAAGCCGCCTCCTCAAGGTCAACAGGAACTGTATCAAAGTAACCTTTAAGGTTCCATATTCCGAAAGGAATTGCTCCAGAGGCATAGGCAAATATAAGTCCCCAGAGAGTATTTCTTATGTGAAGCAAGGTTAAGATTACAAATAAAGGCGCAAGGGTTGCAGTAGCTGGAAGCATGAAAATTAAAAGAAAACCAATCATGCCTATTTGCCTTCCTGGAAATTTAAATCGCGAGAATGCATAAGCAGCAGATGCTCCTAAGATAACAGAGAAAAGCGCTGTTCCGCCTGCAACAAATAAGCTATTCATTAAGAGCTGCAAGAAAGAAACGTTTGCCGCCTCATATGGTCTCTTTAAGACCTGTACAAAAGACTGGAGAGAGGCACCCTTTGGTATCAGTACAAGGCTTGTCGGCTTGGAGACGTTATTCGGGTTGAGGGCCATTGATATAATCCACAGTATCGGGAAAATAGCTATGGCAATCCACAAAATAATGTAGCCGTGAATATAAATGTGTTTTAGTCTTTCTGAAGTTTTTCTTGTCATGTTGCAGACTCCGTAGCTTTTGATATTCTATTGGTAATAAGCGTAATACCAAGCAAAATAAAGAAAACAATCAATCCAAATGCGCTTGCTATTCCATAGACCCCTCCAGGATTTACAAGCTTAAAGGCCTGGGTTACGAGAATCTCAGTCGTACCAAGCGGCCCTCCGCCACTCACGAGGTAAATTACATTAAACTGGTTGAAAGTCCAGACAATACCAAGCATTATAGCAGGGGTCATTGCGGTTCTTATTAGAGGAAGAGTAATCCTGAAAAACTTGCCTCTCTCGTTCACTCCATCAATATCTGCAGCTTCATATATCTCTTGCGGAATGCTCTGGAGGGCGCCAAGAGCAACTACCATCATAAAGGGAAAACCAAGCCACACATTGGTTATCAGATCGGCATAGAATGCGTAAGAAAGAAAAGAAAGGATTTTTATAGGTGCATTGGGGCTGGTAAGCCAAGGTATACTTGAAGGCAGACCAAACTTAGCAAGTAACTGGTTAACTGCACCAAATTGAGTATCAAACATATTCTTCCAGATAAGAGCACTTATGTAAGAGGGTACAGCCCACGGAACAATCAAAATTGATCTGTAAATTTTCTTGAAGGCTAGCCTTGGAGTATTCAGAGCAACTGCCAGGCTTATGCCAATTGTCACGTGCAAAGCAACATTTGAAATGGTCCAAAAAATATCAAAAAGAAAAGTCCTCCAGAAATTAAAGTTTTCTAACGCTACTTGATTTTTGAATATCTTGATAAAGTTGGAAAACCCAACAAATGCAGGATGAGGATTTCTAAGGTTAACAATCGTAAAGTTCGTAAAAGACATCCAAACCTCATAAAGTATTGGATATGCCGTGACAACTGCCATAACGATGCCTGCAGGTAGAATATAGTAATATGCCAGACGATTTCTACGTATTTTATCCCATAATCCAACATCTGATTTATCAACCATCACAAACCCCCGTTCAAAAAAAATGGGGGCGGTTGAGCCCCCATAAAATTTTCTATTTAACTTCCTGCTTGTGTTATCTTGTCCGTTATAGCTTTTTGTGCAGCGTTGATTGCATCCTGTGGGGTTGCTTTTCCTGTCATTACAGAATCAATGGCAGTTTGCATCGGATCCCAAACAGAGCCCATTTGAGAAACAATTGGCATTGCAACACCTGTTTTCATCTGTGTTATAAAGCCGTTAGTAATAGGGTCTGTCGAAGTATCAACATCAACATTGGAAGGAATATGAGCTGCTTTTGAGAAGAATTCTTGCTCAATATCCTTACCAACCATGAATTTTACAAAATCCATCGCGGCTTTCTTTTGCGCATCACTTGAATTTGCGTTAAGCATAAAGTCTTTGGTGTTCACAAAAGGTGCAAAAGGTTTCCCTGTATCTGCAAAAACTGGCATTGGAGCAACTCCGACCTTATCTGCACCAAGTGCCTTAACGTAATCGCCAACAGCCCATGGTCCATTAATTATCATAGCTGCTTTCCCTTCTTTAAAAAGTGAATCAGCTTTTCCGTAGTCATTGGCAGCAATTATCTTCTTATCAAGAGTCAGATTCTTCAGGAATGTCAGAGCCTTTACCCCTCCATCTCCCTGATTCACAATGGGGTTATAACTTGCATCGAAAAGCTGCATACCCCCAGCAAAGAAGTAACCAGCAGTAAAATAGAAACCAGTATTATAAACTAGTCCGTATGTATCTCCTTTTTGCAACGAATCAGCTAAAGTCAACATTTGATTAGTGTCTGCTGGCACGCTGCTTACTAAGGTTTTGTTGTAAACCAACGCAACGCATTCTGTTGACTCAGGCATAGCCATCATCTTGCCATCAATCTTTACCTGATCTACTGCTCCGGTTACATAATGAGAAAGGAAACTTGCATCGACATAGCTATCAATTGGTGCAATGAGATTCGCTTTTGTGAAAGCGCCAATCCAATCGGCTGGACCCGCAAGGATATCTGGGCCACCGCCACCAGCAGCTTCTGTTTGATACTTGTTCTGAAGCTGATCAAAAGGAACCTGCAATTGATTGATTGTAACTTCAGGATGGTCCTTTGTGTACTTTGCAATTGCATCATTGAGCACATCCAGCTCCGAGCCACTCCAAGAGTGCCAGATTGTAATTGTCACAGGCTGAGCTTGCTGTTTACATCCAGCAAAAGCGCTTAGCGCCATTACTAACACTACTAGACTTAGTAATACTTTCTTCATACCAACCTCCTTGTTCTCTTTTATTTGTTATATTAAATAACAAATTCTGATTAAATTATATAATTTCGCAAGAGATAGTCAATAGCAAAACAAGGTTTTCTTAGGCAAAAAATTGAAGTCCATTTAATGAGCACCAATTCAGTGTTCTTTATCCCATAAGGAGCAAGAGATTAAAATTATTTATTATTTTAAGTAACTATCATAATGAGCAAAATGTAAGTAGCATCCTCATTTTAATTTGCATTTATGACATTATTTAACAAGAAAAGAGATTTAACATATTATTCACATTTTATTCACATTTCTGGTATAATATATATGCAGTTGAAAAGACTGATTAATTTTTAAACAAAAGCCTGCGTTTTGCTCCTCCTTTTCGCAGGCTTTTGTTGTTTCAAATCAAAAATTCCATTTCAAATATCTCTTCCTTCAAGAGCTTTGTAAATTTTTTCAAGGTCATAAGCAAATTCCCTGTCCTTCGGTGCAAAAGAGACATTGGCACGCACTTTCTCATAAATTTCTCTCGTTCCCTTTCCTAACTTATCGATTCCTACGATATCTACGGCCTGTGCAGCTGCAATTAGCTCAACTGCAACTATCCGCTTAATATTATCAAGCACTTCTCGTGCCTTAAGTACAGAATTCATTCCCATGCTTACATGGTCTTCCTGATCAGCAGAAACAGGAATAGAATCAACACTGGCAGGATGAGAAAGTATTTTATTCATAGAAACAAGTGATGCTGCAGTGTATTGAAGTATCATTAATCCAGAGTTAACACCTGATTCTGTTGATAAAAATGGAGGCAGTTCACTCAAAACTGGGTTAAGAAGCCTGTTGACTCTTCTTTCTGTAATACTGCCTATTTCAGATAGAACTATAGAAAGTTGGTCCATTGCAAACGCGATTGGCTCTGCATGGAAATTGCCGCCTGAGATAACATCACCATCATCTGCAAAAACAAGCGGATTATCTGTAGCCGCATTTAGCTCTTGTGCAATAGTTTCTTCAACAAACCGCATTGATTTGAGAATTGCCCCATATACCTGAGGGATGCACCTTATCGTGTAAGCATCCTGCACACGTGACTTCGAATCAATTAGAGCACTTCCCTGAATCTCCTTCAAAATCCTGGCTGCTACCTCTCCCTGTTCAGCAATTCCCCTTACTTTATGAATCCTCTCATCAAAGGCATCGCTTTTGCTTTTTAGTGCCTCCATAGAAAGGGCAGCTGCCTTCAAAGAAACCTCAAAAATATACTTAGATTCTCTTATTATGAGCGCAGATATTCCTGTTTCGCAAGAAGTTCCGTTTATGAGTGCCAATCCTTCCTTCGCAGCCAATCTGTCAAGTGGCTGAAAATCTTTCTCAAGGAGAGCTTTATCGAAGTCAACTAATTCTCCATCAAGTATAAGGCGCCCCCTTCCAATAAGGAGCAACGCAATATGGGCAAGAGGCGCAAGGTCGCCTGAAGCACCCAAAGAACCCATTGAAGGAACATACGGATAAATATCTTTGTTTAAAAGCTCTATCAACTTCTCTATTGTTATTCGCCTGACTCCAGAATTTCCTTTAGCAAGCGTATTAGCTCTTACAATAATTGCTGCTCTGACTTCTTGTTCACTCAACGGTTTACCCGTGCCTGAAGAGTGACTCTTGATAAGATTCTCCTGAAGATCCCCAATTTGAGAGGCAGATATAATGGTCTCTGAAAGCTTTCCAAATCCTGTATTTACTCCGTAAACAATTTTTCCACTCTGCAAAATAGAATCTATGAAAGCTGAAGCTTTGTCAATTTTCTCATAAGCAAGATTGTCAAGATGCACTTTTTCCCTGTAACGTGCAACTTCCTCTACTTCAAATGTCGTTAGACTTTCCCCATCAATCTGTATCATAATTGTCTCTGATGGCCTGTGCCAGCTCTAAGTGCGATTTAATAAAAGGAGTCGCCTTGGGAGTATCTACACCCTTCGCATAAAGTAAAGGATTCACATTGGCAGATTGTGCACCTAAGAAGTCCATCTTGTAAGAATCACCCACGTGCACGGCCTCATTTGGTAATACTCCCAATTTGGAAACCGTGATTTCAAAGATTCTCGGGTCAGGTTTACGCATCAAAAGCTCATCAGAAAATGATAAAACCTGAAAGTAATTCCTGATCTTCATTTCCTCAAGCATTTCAATAAGTGTCTTTCCAGGGCTTCTGCCAGTATTAGATATGATTGCCAATTTATATTTGCCACTCAATGATTCTAAGACGAGAGGTACGCATTCTTCAGTAAAAGTTGGTGGTTTATCGAGCAAGCTTTCAGTATAGAAATCATATATTGTGTCAAATTCCTCTTTGCTAATATGAAGTTTGAGCATTCTGATAAGGTAATCGATCTGAGTTTCTGGTACAATAGACCACTCATTTTCACTTGAAGGATTCCTGAAAGCATCACTTAAAATGCCAAAGAAATCGAGTAATTTTGGCTTCATATTTTGAGGTAATTTAAGAGTTTCCATTATAAATTCAGCCCTTCTCACATCTCTTTCAACTTCTTCGTTGCCCTTGTCCTCAACAAGGGTTTCCCAAAGGTCAAAAATAATGGCTTTGATTTTGATTTCCTTTGAATTTGTCATCCCTCAAACTCCTTCTTAAAATCAAACAGGTCAGGTGTCCTGCCAATAATGAAAAGTTCGTCATTTTCCTTAATTACCTCGTCTGCTGAAGGAGATACAATAACGTCTTCGTCACGCTTTATTGCTATGATGTTTATGCCAAAACGATTTCTCAAAGCAAGTTCCCGCAGGCTCTTGTCAGCAAGCTTCTTAGTAGCTTTATAGTCAAGCAGGTCAACCTCAGGTGAAATTGCAATATAATCGAGAATGTTTGCGGACGTTATCTTGTTAGCAACACGGATACCCATATCCTCCTCAGGGAAAATTACTTCTTTAACTCCGATTTTACGGAGAACTCTGCCATGTATTGCACTGCCAGCTTTAGCAATAATATTCTTTATTCCGAACTCTTCAAGCAAAAGTGAAACAAGAATGCTCGACTCAACATCACCAATTGCAACTATGACCGTATCACAATTTTTAATGCCGCACGCTTCAAGAGATTCTGGGTCTGTGGCATCAACTATATCGGCAAAGCTAACAGATTCCTTTATTGAATCTATCAAGTCTCTGTCCCTGTCAATTGCAAGCACTGGATAACCAAGCCGTTCAAGATTAATGGCAACGGTAGTGCCAAATCTACCAAGTCCAATCACTCCAAATTGCTTTTTCATAATTCCTCCTTAGCCTATCGCTAAATCTTCCTCAGGATATTCGGGTCGTACTTTTTTCTTTTTTGAGGCAAGACTCAAAACAAAACTCAAAGGCCCAACTCTTCCTAAAAACATCGTAGTAACTATAACTATTCTTGAAAAATCAGATAGATTAGGTGTAATTCCAGTGGTTAGCCCAACTGTTCCGAATGCTGAAGTTACTTCAAACAAAACCTGCAAGAAGGAAAATTGACTTCCCTGGGCAACCAGGATAAGAATAGTTGAGACAAAAATAATTGTAAAAGCAATACTTATTATAAAAACAGCCTTTCTAAGTATTTCAAGCCTTATTGTGCGTCCTGAAATCACGACAGGAGTTCTTTCAGAGTAGGCACTGAATATAAGAAACAAAAAGACTACGAAAGTAGTAGTTTTGACTCCGCCAGCGGTGCCTCCTGGAGAACCGCCAACAAACATCAAAAATATCAGCTCAACAAGAGTTGTCTGTCTCAAATCTGCTATATTTAGTGTATTAAATCCAGCAGTACGAGGCGTTACAGATTGGAAAAAGGCTGAAAGTATTTTACCTCTCAACGGTAGGCTACCTATACTTTTCGGGTTAGTCCACTCAAAGACAAGGATAAGGATAGCACCAACAATAATTAGAATCGCTGTTACTCTTAATACTATTTTTGTATGGAGTGACAGCTTCTTGGTTTCGTCATTTTTGAAATAGGCAATGAATTTGTTAATCAGCTCATACATTACGAAAAAGCCGATACCACCAATTACAATGAGAAGCATAACAGTAAGGTCATTTACGTACGGAGTAAAGCTCTGAAAACCACCCATAAGATCAAACCTGCATTGCAAAAAGCAGAAACAGAGTGAAATATCCCCTTCCATAGTGCGTCAATAAAATCTGTTTGCCTCAGGAATCTCAAAGTCAAAGCAAAAGCTCCAAGACCTTCGAAAGTTGCTACAACAAAGAAAATGGATTTTGCAAATGAAACAATACCCGAAAGTTTGTAAGCGTTAAGTCCTTCTTTCAGTATGAAACGGTCCTTGAGAGTTACTCTCCTCCCAGAAAAAATCAGGAAGAATGTAGCTATAGTCATATAGCTCAACCCACCAATTTGTATGAGAAGCAAAATTACAAATTGGCCGAAGAAAGACCAGTGCTCGAAAGTGTCCACCACAACAAGACCTGTAACACAAGTAGCAGAGGTAGAAGTAAAAAGAGCTGTAATTAAATCAGTGAACGTTCCACTCTTGCTTGCAATAGGCAACATAAGAAGTATTGTCCCTGTAAAAATAACGAGAAGAAAGCTTAAGACAACAAACTGAACAGGAGAAACTTTTGTTTTCATCTAAGCCTTTTTAATCTTGAGTGCAAAGACATTCCTTTCATCAATTCTAACTTCTTGTTCAGAAATAGGATCATCAAAACTCGATATGGCCGAAGAGAGGGTTTCCACCATAATATAGTCCCTGTACTTTTCGACTGCAGCGTTCAAAGGGGAAATAGAGAGTATAATCCTGTCAGAAATTTCAAGCTTTGCCTCTTTTCTCATATTCTGGACAGCGTGAACGATTTCTCTTGCTATTCCTTCGGCAAGAAGGTCGTCATTTAAAGTTTTATCAATTACTATAAACCTTCCATTATCAAAAGCCCCAATAAAATTGTCCTTTCCCAAGACTTCTATTATTACTTCGTTAAGGCTAACTGAGATGTCGTTGTCGATATTCACTCTCCCACTTGAAAGAAGCTCCTTCTTGATTTCACTTTCGCTGAGCTTATTGACTATCGATGGAAGCTTATTGCCATATTTAGCTCCAAGCAGTGGCAGGTTCGGTTTCAAACTTATTTCCACAAAAGATTCAACGTTATCAGTAAACTCGATATTCTTTATGTTTAGCTCCTCAAGGATAACAGACTCCTGTGCTTTTATAATCTCCTCTTCTTCTTTGTTCTTCACAGAGAGTATGATTTTTGAAAGAGGCTGACGCACTTTGATTTTCGATTCTTTCCGCAGACTCCTTCCAACAGAAGTAACTCCAATTACAAGCTCCGTGTCATCAATGAGTTTCTCATCAATCAGCTCAAGTCGCGGGACAGGATAATCGGTAAGGTGAACGCTCTCTTTAGCATCAGGGGAGACTTCTCCTACAAGTTTCTGATACAAGGTTTCTGCAAGAAAAGGCGTGAACGGAGCAAGAATCAGAGATAGCTTTGAAAGTACTTCGTAAAGAGTTTGATAAGCACCCAATTTATCTTCATCATTTTCCGATTTCCAGAATCTCCTTCTTGAACGTCTGACATACCAATTAGAGAGTTCTTCCACAAAGTGTTCTATATCCTTTGTTATAGGTGTTATTTCAAACTTGTCAAATCGGTCAATCACTTCTTTGTTTATTTGTTCAAGCTTGGCGAGTACCCATCTATCAAGGATATTTCTCTTTTCATATGGGATTTTTGGTGAAGCTTTTGGATCGAATTTATCAATATTTGCATAGAGCGCAAAAAATGAATAGACATTCCTGAGAGGAATAATGAATTCTTTTAGAGAATCTTGAACTACAGTTGAGCCAAACCTGCGTGGACTCCAAGGAGGAGAGGCAGTATAAATAGCCCATCTGAAGGCATCGGCTCCCTGGGCGTTAAGAATAGTCCAAGGATCTATAACGTTTCCTTTTGACTTGCTCATTTTTTGGCCTTTTTCATCTAATATAAGCTCAAGACACATCACTGTCTTGTAAGGAGATGTACCCTTGACCAAAGTAGAAATTGCAAGCAGTGAATAAAACCAGCCTCTCGTTTGATCTATTGCTTCTGTTATAAAATCAGCAGGAAAATTTTCTTCAAACTCCTTAGTATTTTCAAATGGATAGTGCCACTGAGCAAATGGCATCGAGCCTGAATCAAACCACACATCAATAACTTCAGGAACCCTTTCCATTGGCTCTCCACATTCAGGGCAACGAATGTGTATTTTATCAACATAAGGCTTGTGAAGTTCTATGTCTTCGGGAACATCTTCGATTGCCTTTTCTCTCAATTCTTTGATGCTGCCAATCGACTCAGTGTGTCCACACTTTTGACATTTCCAGATATTCAGAGGAGTTCCCCAATAACGCTCTCTTGAAAGAGCCCAATCATTAATGTTCTCGAGCCAATTGCCGAATCTACCATTTTTTATATTCTCAGGGAACCAGTTGATTTGCTCGTTATTTTTAAGAAGAGCCTCTCTCACTTTACTCATACTAATAAACCAGGACCCTTTTGCGTAGTACAAGAGTGGTGTACCACACCTCCAGCAAAATGGATAGTCATGCTCATAAAGCTCTTTCTTGAAAAGCAATCCACGCTCTTTAAGGTCTTCAATAATCAGGGGGTCTGCTTTCTTTACAAACATACCTTTCCACTTTCCTGCAGTAAGATTACCCTCAAGATCGACAAGCTGAAGCATTGGGAGATTATAAGTTTTGCCTACTCTCAAATCATCTTCACCAAACGCTGGGGCAATATGAACGATACCAGTTCCGTCATCTGCGGTCACGAAATCACCAAACACAATCCTAAAAGACTGTTCTTTTTCTTCAGGGGTCAAAGTTCCAAAATCGAAAGGCGGCTCGTACTCCAAACCTTCAATATCTTTTGGGTTGAGTTTATCGATTACAATGAAATCTTCCCCAAAGAGAGCTCTCGCTCTATTCTCAGCTAAAATTAACCTTCTACCCTCATACTCTACAAGCAAATAAGTAAATTCAGGGTTTATTGCAGCAGCAAGGTTTGATGGAAGAGTCCATGGCGTTGTTGTCCAAACAAGAAGGGAGGTATCTGGGAATCTATCGTCTTTGACTGGGAAGAAAACATAAACCGAAGGGTCTTTGACTTTTTTATATCCAAGAGAGACCTCATGCGAAGAAAGGGTAGTCCCACAACGCGGACAGTAAGGCACAACCTTGTGCCCCTCATACAACAAACCTTTGTCATATATTTGCTTCAATAGCCACCAAACGCTCTCGAGATACTTATTCTCGTAAGTCTTGTAGGCGTTCTCCATATCAAGCCAGAAACCAATTCGATCTGTCATATTTTCCCAGTCTTCGGTGTACTTCATTACGCTTTCTCTGCACAGCTTATTGAACTTCTCAACGCCATATGCTTCAATTTCTCTTTTAGTATGTATATCGAGCATTTTTTCTACTTCTATTTCAACAGGTAACCCCTGTGTATCCCAGCCACCGCGTCTTGGGACATAATATCCAGAAAGGGATTTGTATCTCAGAACAGTATCTTTGTAAATCCTCGAAAGTCCATGGTGAACACCTGGTTTCCCGTTGGCAGTCGGCGGTCCTTCGAAAAATACAAAGTGAGTTCGTCCATTTCTATTTGTAAGGCTTTTTCTGAAAATATCATTTTTCTTCCAGAAGTCAATTAACCTTTCTTCCTCGGAAGGTATCTTTCCAACATCTTCAAGTTTTCCAAACATTTTTCACTCCTTTATCAATCTATATTTAACAGTATAAGAATAATAAATTTATAGTCAAGAAGGCTGAAGTTCTCAGATTAGATTTTTATTGAGTAAACTGACTAAGCATTTTGATTAAACACAACCATCATAGAAATAAAAACCTTGTCCAAATTCATTTCTAAAGTGGCTCTGATTGAAATCCTCTACTAAATAAAAAAAGCCCTGGCGGCGACCTACTCTCCCACACAGCGAACCATGCAGTACCATCGGCCCTGAAGGGCTTAACTTCCGTGTTCGGAACGGGAACGGGTGTTTCCCCTTCGGAAAGGCCACCAGAGCAACAAAGGTTTGTACCTTCAAAACTGCACATGGTATAGTAAAGTCCTCGACTAATTAGTACGCGTCAGCTAAACACATTACTGTGCTTACACCCCGCGCCTATCAACCTTGTAGTCTACAAGGAGTCTTACTCCTTCCCGAAGGAAGGATGAGAGATCTTATCTTGGAGTAGGCTTCGCGCTTTAGATGCTTTCAGCGCTTATCCTGTAGAAACTTAGCTACCCAGCACCTGCCCTTGGTAGGACAACTGGTACACCAGCGGTTTCTTTCCCAGGGTCCTCTCGTACTACCGGGAACCCCCCTCAAATCTCTTACGCTCGTAGCGGATTAGGACCGAACTGTCTCACGACGTTCTGAACCCAGCTCACGTACCGCTTTAATTGGCGAACAGCCAAACCCTTGGAACCTTATCCAGCTCCAGGATGCGATGAGCCGACATCGAGGTGCCAAACACCGCCGTCGATATGAACTCTTGGGCGGCATCAGCCTGTTATCCCCGGGGTAGCTTTTATCCGTTGAGCGACGGCGTTTCCACACACAACCGCCGGATCACTAAACCCCACTTTCGTGTCTGATCGATCTGTCGATCTAAGCAGTCAAGCTCCCTTATGCTTTTGCACTCGAAGGCTGATTTCCAAACAGCCTGAGGGAACCTTTGGGCACCTCCGTTACTTTTTAGGAGGCGACCGCCCCAGTCAAACTGCCCGCCTGACATTGTCCTCCCACCCGATCAGGGTAAGAAGTTAGAATTTCAGTATGACAAGTGTGGTATTCCACTGACGACTCCTCCGAAACTGGCGTCCCGGATTCACAGTCTCCCACATATACTCTACATGACATACCAAAATTCAGTATCAGGTTACAGTAAAGCTCCACGGGGTCTTTCCGTCCTGCTACGAGTAGGCCGCGTCTGCACGACCACCGTTATTTCACCGAATCCCTCTTTGAGACGGCGCTCAAGTCGTTACGCTTTTCATGCGCGTCGGAACTTACCCGACAAGGTATTTCGCTACCTTAGGACCGTTATAGTTACGGCCGCCGTTCACTGGGGCTTAAGTTCAGAGCTTCGCAGACCGAAGTCCACTAACCCCTCCCTGTAACCTTCCAGCACCGGGCAAGCGTCGGCCCCTATACATCATCTTCACGATTTTGCAGAGACCTGTGTTTTTGTTAAACAGTCGCTTGAGCCTGTTTACTGAGACCCGAAAACGCAGTAACAAGTATTTGCTACAACCTTTTCAGGCACCCCTTCTCCCGAAGTTACGGGGCAATTTTGCCGAGTTCCTTAAAGAGGGTTATTTCGTACGTCTTGGGAGCGTACTCCCCGTCTACCTGTGTCGGATTGCGGTACGGTCACATATCTTCCTCGTTAGAGGTTTTTCTTGGAAGCATGGAATCAGCTACTTCGCCTTGCGGCTCCTCATCACTTCTCAGAGTTAATGCATCTCCGGATTTGCCTAGAGATACCTCCTACAAGCTTGAACGCAGACAACCAAAACCGCGCTTAACCTATCCTTCTCCGTCACCCCTTCCTGATAACGGAAGATACATGGTACAGGAATATTAACCTGTTGTCCATCGCCTACGCCTTTCGGCCTCGGCTTAGGACCGACTAACCCTGGGTGGACAAGCCTTCCCCAGGAAACCTTAGACTTACGACGGCAGAGATTCTCACTCTGCTTTTCGCTACTCAACCCAAGATTCTCACTTCTTGCCGCTCCAGTACTCCTTACGGTATACCTTCTCTGCAACAAGAACGCTCTCCTACCGCTTGAGAAATCCGAGGATCTCTCAAACCCGCTGCTTCGGTAATAGACTTTAGCCCCGAACATTTTCGGCGCAGAATCACTCGACTAGTGAGCTGTTACGCACTCTTTGAAGGATAGCTGCTTCTGAGCTAACCTCCTAGCTGTCAAAGTAATTCCACATCCTTTGATGCACTTAGTCCATTTTGGGGACCTTAGCAGACGATCTGGATTGTTCTCCTATTTGACGACGGATCTTAGTACCCGCCGACTCACTGGTAGGATACAGTTAAATGGCATTCGGAGTTTGGTTGGGTTCGGAAGTCTGGTAAGACCCCTAGCCCATCCAGTGCTCTACCTCCATTCACCAATTCCTACCGCTGCACCTAAATGCATTTCGGAGAGAACTAGCTATCTCCAGGTTCGGTTAGAATTTCTCTCCTACCCACAGTTCATCCGATGAGTTTTTTCCCTCAACCGGTTCGGACCTCCACAGGCTTTTACACCCGTTTCATCCTGACCATGGGTTGGCCACCTGGTTTCGAGTCTAAGGATAGCGACTAACGCCCTATTCGGACTCGCTTTCGCTACGGCTCCGGGTTTTTCCCTTAGCCTTGCCACCACCCTTAACTCCTTGGGTCATACTTCAATAGGCACGCAGTAACGCTGGAATGTTGCCACTCCATAGCGCTCCTACCCATTGTAAGCACACGGTTTCAGGTTCTATTTCACTCCCCTTCCGGGGTTCTTTTCACCTTTCCCTCACGGTACTATTTTCACTATCGGTTGCCAGAGTATTTAGCCTTAGGAGGTGGTCCCCCTAGATTCCCACAGAATTTCACGTGCTCCGTGGTACTCAGGAAAAACTATAGGAGTGAATTATTTTTCGCCTACAGGATTATCACCTTCTGTGATCACTCTTTCCAAAGTGTTCAGCTAAATAATTCATTTCTTACTCCATACTTTATTGGCAGATAAAGATTAGTCTTCCTACAACCCCATTTGTGCAACGCCCGCCAGCTTATACACACAAACAGTTTAGGCTTCTCCCCTTTCGCTCACCACTACTTAGGGAATCGCATTTGCTTTCTTTTCCTCGAGGTACTAAGATGTTTCAGTTCCCTCGCTTACCTTCCTTGCCCTATGTATTCAGACAAGGATGACAGAGGTTTCGCTCTGCCGGGTTGCCCCATTCGGAAATCCACGGGTCAAAGTTTGTTTTGCAACTCTCCGTGGCCTATCGCAGGCTTGCTGCGTCCTTCTTCGGCTCTGTGCACCAAGGCATTCACCGTGTGCCCTTATTAACTTACTATACCATCATGCAGTTTTCAAGGTACAAATCAACAATATTAACTATTGAGGGATTATGCCCTCAAAACTAAACAGTGGAAAGTAAAGCGCGATTTCAAAAGAAATTTGATATTAACACACCTTGTAAAAAGCTCCTTAGAAAGGAGGTGATCCAGGCGCACGTTCTCGTACACCTACCTTGTTACGACTTCACCCTCCTTACCATGCACACCTTCGTGACTCACAAAGCCACTTCGGGTGCACATAACTCGGATGGTGTGACGGGCGGTGTGTACAAGCCCCGGGAACGCATTCACTGCCGTATAGCTGACCGGCGGTTACTAGCAACTCCAGCTTCATGAGGGTGAATTGCAACCCTCAATCCGTACTGAGGACGACTTTATGCGATTAGCTTGCCATCACTGGCTCGCAACGCTTTGTATCGACCATTGTCGCATGTGTGTAGCCCTGGACATAAAGGCCATGAGGATTTGACGTCATCCCCTCCTTCCTCCAGTTTTCCACTGGCAGTATTCTTAGAGTGCATACACCGAAGCGTATTAGCAACTAAGAAAAGGGGTTGCGCTCGTTCACGGACTTAACCGTACATCTCACGACACGAGCTGACGACAACCATGCAGCACCTGTGTATGGGTCATCGAGATTGCTCTCTCAGAGGGCCGGAGTTTCTTCCAGCTTTCTCATACATGTCAAGCCCAGGTAAGGTTCTTCGTGTAGCATCGAATTAAACCACATGCCTCGCTGCTTGTGCGGGGCCCCGTCAATTCCTTTGAGTTTCAACCTTGCGATCGTACTTCCCAGGTGGGGTGCTTAACACGTTAGCTACGGCACTGAGGGAAAACCCCCAACACCAAGCACCCATCGTTTATGGCTAGGACTACCAGGGTATCTAATCCTGTTTGCTCCCCTAGCTTTAGTATATGAGCGTCAGATTTAGGCCAGGAAGCCGCTTACGCCAATGGTGTTCCTCCCGATATCTACGCATTTTACCGCTACACCGGGAATTCCACTTCCCTTTCCTATTCTCTAGACTTACAGTATTAGGCACAAGCTCGAAGTTGAGCCTCGAGTTTTTATACCTAACTTATAAATCCGCCTGCATACCCTTTACACCCAGTAATTCCGGATAACGCTTGCCCCCTACGTTTTACCGCAGCTGCTGGCACGTAGTTAGCTGGGGCTTATTCGCAGGGTACAATCAAGAATCGAGCACTATTTGCACTCAATCCCTTTTTCCCCTACAAAAAAAGTTTACGACCTTGCGGCCTTCATCCTTTACGCGGCGTCGCTGGTTCAGGCTTTCGCCCATTGACCAATATTCCCCACTGCTGCCTCCCGTAGGAGTCTGGGCCGTGTCTCAGTCCCAGTGTGGCTGACCATCCTCTCAGACCAGCTACCCGTCATTGCCTTGGTAAGCCATTACCTCACCAACTAGCTGATAGGAGATGAGCCCATCCTAAAGTGATAGCCGAAGCCATCTTTCTTTGCAAAACCGAAGTCCTGCAACATTATTGAGTATTACCCTTCCTTTCGGAAGGCTATCCTCATCTTAAGGGTAGGTTACCCATCCATTACTCACCCGTTTGCCGCTAAGAAAGCTCATTGTGTTGCCACAACAAACTCTCTCCGCACGACTTGCATGTGTAAGGCACGCCGCCAGCGTTCATCCTGAGCCAGGATCGAACTCTTCGAAAAATATTTGGAGCCTTACTTCCACTGCTTAGTTTTCAAGGTACAATCCGCTTCTTCCAGTTGCTCGTAACTGAGCAAAGTAAGTATAACACATTTTTTTCTTGTGTCAAGGGTCATCGTAGAAGTTACATTTCACATTTCCGTGTGACCCAGCAGTGGTTATAATATCAAAAAAAATTTTTGTGTCAAGAGGTAAAAGGGACTTTCTTAAAAAAAGTCCACCTAACACGTAAAAAATTCATTATAGCTTTCTCAACTGGTAATTCTCGGACTCAATTTTGGAATAGATACACCCACAGTAATTTTGTCTATACAGGTTAAAATATCTACTTAAAATAACGCTCGCTTTGAATCCATTGTGCTTTTTAAAATCTGCTCTAAGAAATTTAACACCATACTTTTTCTCAATTCGTTCACTGATCTCAAATACCCATTCAGACTTCTTGTGCGGGCTTATGGAAATCGTTGTTGTGAAAAAGTCAAAACCCATTTTTGATGCCATTATTGCTGTTTTTTCAAGCCTTTCTTCATAACAGACATAACATCTTGCCCCTCCTTCTCTCTCCCCCTCAAGGCCCTTTACCATGTTAAGCCAGGCATCTGGATTATACTCTCCTTCAATAAGCGGCATTCCATAAATCTTAGAGAGTTTCTTAACGTTGTCTAGTCTTAGCGCATATTCTTCCTCAGGCTGAATGTTTGAATTGTAGAAAAAACCTGTTACATCGTAATGTCTTCCTTTAAGATACAGGTAAGGATAAGTAGCGTCAGGAGCGCAACAGATATGCATAAGGACTTTCTCATAATTTCCGACTGGTACGTAGTCTTTCAGTTTCATTTTATCCTCCGTTATATTTTACTACAAGCATTATTTCCAAGAAACATCAAATGTGTTTATAATAGAATCGTGAAGAATATTCTGATTCAGTTGATTAGTAACGACATATTTATTGCATCTGCAATTTCGAGTTTCGTGGCACAATTGCTTAAAGTATTCGTTATGAAAAAGGGAGAGCCACTTGATTGGAGTTTTCTGTTCAGTTCTGGTGGCAATCCAAGCTCTCATACATCGGCAGTAACCACCCTAAGTTTACTGCTTGGGGTAAGATATGGATTTGATTCCCCGTACTTTACGATTTCTATGGTTTTCGGAGCAATAGTAGTAGTCGATGCGCTCTCAGTAAGACGAGAGGTTGGGAAACATTCAAAAACGCTCAACGAAATATTCACTGAAACAGCCCTTGGAAAAAGGTTACAAGAAATGATGGAAATAAAACTGTTCAAAGAGCTCATAGGCCACACAGGCATAGAGGTTTTCTTTGGCTTCCTTGTGGGAATTGCCGTGGCAGCAGTAGACATCTTGATTGTAAAGCATTAGTTAAACTACCGACAAATCAGTTCTGTACTGCAATGCCTCTGCCATATGAGGAAGTCGAACTTCAACACTCCCCTCTATGTCAGCAATAGTCCTTGCAACTTTGAGCACTTTGTCAAAACCTCTCCCAGTCAAGCCAAAACGCTCCGAAGCAGTATTTATGAAAGATGTTTCTTCTCTGCCCAGCTTGATAAATTCTTTTATTGCCCGAGGACTGAGAGAAGCATTATTGAAAGCTTTCGTGTTCTTGTATCTTGCTAATTGCAACTCCCTCGCTCTTCTGACGATTTGACGTACCTCTTTAGAACTTTCGCTCTTAACATTCTTTGTAAGCTCATCAGGCAGCAAACGCGGAACATCCACCTGAATGTCAAAACGGTCCCAAAGAGGCCCAGATACCTTGCCTCTGTATTTCTTAATCTCAGAAATCGAACAGGTACAAGGGTGTACCGGATCCTTATACCAGCCGCATGGGCACGGGTTCATTGCAGCAATAAGCATAAAACGTGAAGGATAAGTTACCCTATCCTTGACACGAGTAATAGTTACGAATCCGTCTTCCATAGGTTGTCTCAACGTTTCAAGCACATCTCGCCTGAATTCAGGAAGTTCGTCAAGAAAAAGTACTCCATTATGAGCCAAGCTTATTTCCCCAGGTTTTGGTGAATTGCCGCCCCCTATTATAGATGCCGATGAAGCAGTATGATGTGGAGACCTAAAAGGCCTGGTATTTATAATACTGCCACCCTTAAGCAAGCCTGCTGCACTATAAATTTGGGTTACTTCAAGGGCTTCTTCTTCAGAAAGAGGGGGTAATATGCTTACTATTCTTCTTGCAAGGAGAGTTTTACCACTTCCAGGGGAACCAACCATAACGAGGTTATGACCGCCTGCTGCAGCTATCTCAAGAGCTCTTTTTGCCTGATACTGGCCTTTAATATCTGACAAGTCCTCATCGAAATCAGTTTCCAAATCAAGAATACTTTTGAGACTTCTGTGTTCTGGAACAATTTCTCTATCGCCGTTGATAAATTCGACCACTTCTTTTATGTGCTTTACTGGATATACAGATGCTGTCTCTATTATCTCTGTCTCGTTGCGATTTTCATAAGGCAGGATAAAATTAGCGTTTTCTTTATTCAGGCTCATAACCATTGGTAGGGCACCCGTTATGCTCCTTATACTACCGTCTAATGACAACTCTCCAGCAAAAAAGAATTTCTTCAAAGTCTCATCATTTTTTATTGCATCAGTCACTGCTAGAATCCCAATGGCTATTGGCAAATCAAAAGTCGAACCCTCTTTCCTAACCTCGGCAGGAGCAAGGTTAACCGTAATTCTCCTCAAAGGGAATTCAAAGCCAGCATTTTTTATTGCGGACCTAACTCTTTCTCTTGACTCCTGAACAGCTTCGTCAGGGAGTCCTACAATGCTGAAAGAAGGTATTCCGTTTGATATATCAACTTCGACAGTAACTTTGACACCTTTTATTCCTACTAACGCTATACTCTCGACGCGCGAATACATTTCAGGGTCTCACCACAAAAGTATCTTCGTCAAAATAAATACTCCTATCCCAGGCTATCTCTCCTCTCACAAGAGGATTAGGACTATCTATCAATTCCAGGCGCATAAAAGTTGAGCGGTACCAGGGATAATCAGGGGCATTTACTCGTACTGGAGACTCCTTTACAACCAGGTAACCTTCTTTCAAAATGCGCTCCCCTATCAAAAGATACTCATTGAAATCTCTTAGAACATCCGTGATTACAAAATTCATTGCCAATAAGTCTTTTTCAACTTTAAACCACTTTGCAAGAGATGATTCGTAATGGCTTATTCCGAAATAACCAGCGCTTCCTTTGCCTTTCAGTGACATAGCACATCGCGACAGAAAAACTCTCATTCCTTCAACAGTTTCCACCGGGTCATTCAGGAAAGTATCAAACTTTCCCACCAAATCTTGCGGCAGCGGATTAACCGCATTGTAAAGGATTGCCTTAAGATTGAGCTTTTCCTTATCAGCAACTTCGTTGATAAAGGCCACAATTCTCTCATCAACCTCAATAACTACAATTTCCTCAGGCATACCAGTGAGAGACATAGCTACACTTGTAAGGTCGTCGTCTCCTAAGAAAAGAATTCTTTTTCCTTGCAGATCACCACGTTCATAAACATATTCTGCACGCCTAATGGAGTTCTCAGGAGGGACAACTCCCTGGTCAAATTCAGTTGTTTCAGAGGGCCTTTTCGCAAATATGCTAGTGAATTTTTCAAGAACATCAATGAAAGATGAATTAGTTATGAGGCCTTTTCCGTGGCAAACAGGGCATTTAGAATCAATAAACGGTTGTATTTTCCTTTCTGCAAGGAACTTCTCGCCTTTTTTACTTATTAGAATCTGGTCTTCTCTGAACTTAATCAAACCCCTATCTCGGAGGGACTTTAATACTTCAATTGTGCCCTTTATATCACTGTCCTGCGCATTTATTGCCTGCCACAGACTCATTGGACCTTTGTAAAGGTTAGTGAGAATTTGAAATTCAATGCGTTCCATTTTCTACTCCTTTTTTCATATTGTAATGAATTTCGATTTTAAAAAAAGCATAATGATAGTATAATTTTATCAATGGGGTAAGAGGAATAGGAGTAGATATTGTTAGCGTCAAAAGAATAAGCAACCTGTTAGAATTATACGGGGAAAGGTTCTTATTACGTGTATTCACAGAAAGAGAAATACTCTATGCCAAAAGCAAGAACTCATACGTGCAGACTCTTGCAGGCAAATTTGCAGCAAAGGAGTCAGTAATAAAACTATCTGGGAAGTTCATCCCTTTTCAAAAAATAGAAATACTCAACAATGATAAGGGTATTCCTTGCGTAGTAGGAAATGATAACATAATGATTTCTATTTCTCATGAAAGAGAATTTGCCGTTGCAGTAGCAGTTGAGGTGAAAGATGAAAATAGCACATGCTAAAGAAATCGCATACTTTGACTCTTTGGCCAAGGAAAAATACGGTATTACAAGCGAGCTACTTATGGAGAATGCAGGCAACGCTGTATACAACGTTATACGGAGGCATACCACAATTGAGGGAAAACGTTTCGCAGTATTTTGCGGAACGGGAGGAAACGGTGGAGATGGTTTTGTTGCTGCAAGGAAACTTGCTTCAGAATATGGTAATGTTTCGGTGTTTATTGTTGGAGATAAAGGCAAAATTAATGGCGCAAGTCTTGCTAATCTAAATAGGCTGGCAGGTTTCCCAATTGAGGTGTTGGAAATTTCTCACATAAACAGAATAGTTGAGACCGCAATAATGAACTCTGATGTCTTAATTGATGCAATCTTTGGGGTAGGCTTATCTAGACCTTTAGAAGGTATCTTCGAAGATATCGTAAATGAAATAAATCGCAGCAATAAATTCATCTTAAGCGTGGATATACCTTCGGGAATAAATGCCGATAATGGCAATATTATGGGAGTTGCAGTAAAGGCATCCTGCACAGTGACCTTTGGGCTCCCTAAATTGGGTGAATTTCAATACCCTGGTGCCGACTACGTTGGTGAACTATACGTATCGAAGATATCTTACCCACCAGAAATAACCGAAAGCCTTGAAATCAATACAGAATTGAATATTCCAAATCCATTACCGCAAAGAAAAAGGGACAGCCATAAGGGAGACTTTGGAAAAGCACTATTTATATCAGGTTCAAGAAATTACCTGGGTGCCCCTTTCTTCAATTCATTAGCTTTCTTAAAAAGCGGTGGAGGTGTAGCTATTCTTGCAACTATTTCAAGTATTGCCTCTATTACGACGACTCTTGCACGTGAGGTTATAACAATGCCACTTGTTGAAACTGATTCAGGTACAATAAGTTACAAGAATCTAAACGCTCTTCTTGATAAAGCAGAACAAGTAGATGTAGTAGCTATTGGCTCTGGATTGGGTCAAAATGCTGAAACGGAAGAGCTCGTTTTGGAACTCCTCAGAAAAATAAATAAGCCTATAATTATCGATGGAGATGGTTTAACGATGATCTCGAGAAACACAAATCTCCTTTCGGGATTGGACAAAGAAATAATACTTACGCCTCACCTCGGGGAGTTTGCCAGGCTCACGAATGTAGCAATTGATGACATTAAGCAAAGTAAGTTCAATTACCTCTATGAGACCGCAAACAAACTTAAAGCAACTATAATTCTTAAGGGGGCTTTTTCTCTAATTGGATGCAAAAATGGCAAGATTTTTGTTAATCCTTCTGGGAATTCAGGCATGGCAACTGCAGGTAGCGGCGATGTATTGGTCGGCATAATAGCAGCAATGATAGGAATTGGGCAAGGAGCTGAGGAATCTTCAAAATTGGGAACTTTTATCCATGGACTAAGTGGAGATATGCAGGCTCGAAAGATTGGAGAGGACGGATTAACTGCATCAGACATACTTCAGGGTATCCCTGAAGCAATATCGTTTTACAGGGAGCATTACAAAGAAATAAAGGAGAGTAATTATGAAAGAGCAAGACTTATATAATAAGCTCAATGCATTAGAGCCTCTTTTGAATGCAAAACCCCTTTCTCGGATCTTAAATTTATTGGCGTTCTCTTACCTAACATTGACGAAGCAGTATTCAAAACTCAAAGACCTATCTTCCAATTATTCAATGGTTGCACTGTCGCCCTCGGTTCTTGTTGAAGATTTCAGAGCCTTAAGCTACCTTGCAGAAAACGACATTCAAAACGCTCTGATGGAAATTGCCCTTGCACAGTCTATAGACCCAGAGGACACATATTCATTTCTCTTAGAAGGGATACTTAAACAGTCAACTGGTAATAAAACAGAAGAGTCATTCGGAAAGTCTATTTTCTTCGCAAGACCAAAAGACAAAACAGCCTTAATTAGTATTTTGCAATCCCAAGAGAATAGCGAATATGCAATTATGTTCAAAATAGACGAATCATCTTTAGATGAACAGATACTAGAAATGAGCAAGATTGCAGAAAGCAATCCAGGCATACCATATCCAAAACTGACGCTTGCCCAGCTTTACTTAAGAAAAAGGGACATAGATGCAGCTAGCAAAGTTTTAAATTCAGTGCTATCTTTATACCCCTATTATCCAAGAGCACTTGCTTTAGCTTATACTCTACACAATGACTATCTAAGCGATTCCGTTGCTGCCCAACATTATGCAGTGAGGTTATTTGATGTTAATCCAATAAGCATTCATAGAAATAAGATCCCTTCTTTCGCTTCTTCCGAAGAGCAATCGGAAATGCTTGAGCTTGAAAACATTTTCTTGACAGACAATCCGATCTTGAGCTTTGCAAAAACAAGGCTTGAAGAGCTTAATAAAGTCAACACAACGGTGTTGGAACAACCAAAGGATCAGGACACAAACGCAGCATATGAGACTGCTAAAGAAGTAAAAAACGATTTTATCGAAGACAATCCGCAAAAGACACAACCCAAACCAGATTCGTACGTTGTTGATTACATTGAATTGGGAAGGAAGGCGTTATCAGATAAAGACTTCTCCGAGGCAATAAAATACTTCTTAAAAGCTCTTAATGAACAGGAATAAATCAGCCAGCCAGAAACACAAACCTATCAAATAATCTTGCTTACTTCCTGTTCTCAATGTTATTGGGAAACTAAAAGAGTGCTTAATAAACGGAGAAAATAAGCTGACGCCTTTAGGGTTAAACATATCCAGAATTATGTGCGAAAAATAGCCCAGGATAAATGGTAGAATTGCCTGATTCTTAAACAAGTAATAGTAAATGAAGTAAATGATAAGTGGTGTAAAAACAGAGTGTGTAATTCCACGATGCTTAAGTTTTGCTCCCTTGTGGTTGAATGTAAGCTTGCTCACCTTTGAGAATGGAATATCAATATCAGGGACCACACTCCCAACGGCAGAAAGCAGGACGCCAGAGAAACTGTGTGAATAGCTTCCTATTAGCATGCCAAAACCCAAATGTGTTAAGAAAACCATATCATATTATACGAATAATATAAGATTGTGTTGCCTTCCCGCATATGCAAACAAGATATGAGGAGAGACTTTCTCCTCATATCAGCCCCTACAGACAAAACAAAATTATTCTCTTCTGTACGGTTTAAGAAGCGCAGATGGAGCTGAAGCTTTTCTCGCAGTAGCTACAAGCACTATTATTGTCAAAACATAAGGCAACATAAGATAAACCTGAAAAGGTATCCCAACCGATGTTCCCTGTAGTCTCAAACCAATAGCCTCCACTCCTCCAAAAAGCAGAGCTCCAAAGAATACTCTTGAAGGTACCCAATTTGCAAAAATAACGAGAGCTATGGAAACCCAACCATTGCCAGCAACAATGTCATAAAGGAACATATTAAATTCAGCAAGAGTAAAGAAGGCTCCACTTAGTCCCATAAGCCCACCAGCAATGATTAGGGAGATGTAACGTGTCCTGTGAACATTAATTCCTACGGCGTCAGCGGCTTCTGGATTCTCCCCTACAGATCTTACGGACAATCCAAAATTCGTTCTAAACAGTAGATACCCTGCAACAGGGACAGCTACTAGAGCAAAGTAAGTAATAATAGTCTGATTAAACAATACTGGTCCCAAAATTGGAATCTTCGAAAGCAACGGTATAGCTATCGAATTAAATGAGTTAATCGTAGGCGGAACCGTTGGTGAGCCAATAATCGCTCTGTAAAAATAGTACGTCAAGCCAGTAGCAAATATTGTTATGCCCAATCCAGATACGTGCTGATTCAATCCAAGAGTAACAGTAAGAAATGCCATAAAAACACCAAACAGAACTCCTGAAAGAGTCGCAATTAAAACTCCAAGCCAAAGGCTTTTGGTAATGTAAACAGTGATGAATCCCGCAAAGGCCCCAAACATCATGATGCCCTCTATTCCTAAATTAAGAACACCTGAACGTTCAGAGAAGGTTTCTCCAAGAGTTGCTAGTATCAAAGGCGTTGCTACACGTATAGTTGCCGCCAAAAAACTCACCCAGAATGTCAATGTAAGAAAACTGCTCATTTTGCCCTCCCAATTCTAACCCTATACTCGAAAAATAGAAGCATAGTAAGCATTACAATGAGCGTTACTCCCTGTATTACATCAGAAATATAAATAGGTATATGTAACGTATAACTCATAACATTTGCACCAGTAATAACTATGGCAAAATAAATGGCAGCTAACAAAACCCCAAAAGGGTTAAGTCTCCCAAGCATGGCGATAACAATGCCACTGTAACCATAGCCTGGTGAAATAGTTTGAATTAAATGATATTGAACTCCTGCAACCTCACCAACTCCTGCAAGACCAGCTATGCCACCACTGATAATTGAGACGATAATAATGCTTTTTAGAGTATTGATGCCAAGAAAATTGGCTGCTCTTGGACTTGCACCTGTAGACCTTATTTCAAAACCAAGCTTTGTTTTCTTGATAATAAACCACATAAAGATGACTGCTAAAAGAGAAATGAGAATCCCTAAATGTATTCTTGATTGTGGGATAAGTTTTGGGAAATATGCATTCGGAGATATGAGAGGAGAAGAAGGATACATTGTAACAGGGTCTCTCCACGGCCCGTTTAGCAAAGCACTAACAATGTAAATCATAACGTAATTCAGCAGCAATGTCGTTACTACATCATCAACCTTCCACCTGGCTTTTAAATATCCAGCTATCAAAGACCAAAGTGCCCCTGCTGCAAATCCGACACATATTATCAAAGGAATATAGATAAATGGGGAAATTTTCAAGTCCATAAGCCCTACCCAAGTTGCAGCTAGAGCTCCAGCGTAGAGTTGTCCTTCGGCTCCTATATTCCAGTATTTTGCAGTAAAAGCAAATGCCACAGCAATTCCCGTGAGAATTAGAGGGGAGGCTTTGACTAGCATCTCAAAGAAGGCAAATTTCGAACCAACAGCTCCAGTAAACATATAGTAAAAAGCACTTAATGGATTCTGCTTTAGTATTAGTAAAAAAATAGAAGAAATTAAAAGGGAAATTACTATTGCTAAGAAAGGTGTAAGTATCTGGAACCAGACAGGAGGAGTGCTCCTTTTTTCAAGTTTAAAGCTAATTTGACTCATTTTCAACCTCCAACTTTGCACTACCTGCCATCATCAAACCGATTTTTTCAACACTTACATTCTCACATTCTCTATCAATTATGCCCATTATCCTACCTTCATAAATAACCATAATTCTGTCGCTCAGATGCAAGATTTCGTTTAGATCCTCAGAAATCAGTAGAACTGCTGCTCCGTCTGATTTTGCTTGAAGTAGTTTTTCGTGAATATATTCTGTAGCACCAACATCCAAGCCTCTTGTGGGCTGCGATGCAACAATCATTTTGGGATCTCTTGAAAGGACTCTCGCAAGAATGACCTTCTGCAAATTGCCTCCTGAAAGAGTTCTTGTTAAATCATAAACGCTCGAAGCTTTTATGTTGTATTCGACAACTAGTTTGGATGCTAAAGCTTCCATCTGTCTGTAGTCAATCAACATTCCCTTTGAAATCGGCTGCTTATCATAATACTCTATAACAAGGTTCTCAAGCAAGGGGGCATCTAAAATCAGCCCGTCCTCCATTCTGTCCTCAGGGATCCTTCCAATACCAAGTTGAATAAGTTCTTTGGGCGTTTTTCCTGTGATATCTTCACCATCAATGTAAATATTACCCTTTTCTGCCTTCCTTACACCACAAATTATATCTTCAAGCTCTTTCTGGCCGTTTCCTGATACGCCAGCCAAACCAACTATCTCGCCTTTTCTTATATCAAAAGAAACATCATTTAAAGCAACGATTCCCTTATCATTGAAAGCAGAAAGACTGCTTACCTTAAAAATAGCATTTCCTGCCTCGCATTTTTCACCTCTAAGTGCATCAATTACATCTTTTCCAACCATAAGGCGTGCAAGCTCCAACCTGTTAGTTTCTTCTTTCTTCCTTTCACCCGTTACTACTCCGTTTCTCAGTATCACAATTCTGTCACTTATTTCCATCACTTCTTCCATCTTGTGGGAAATGAAAACAACGCTCTTACCTTCTCGTTTTAACAAATTAAGCGTATTGAATAGATCCTCAGACTCCTGTGGAGTAAGAACAGCCGTGGGCTCATCTAAGATTAACACATTAGCATTTCTGTAAAGCGCCTTTATTATTTCAACCCTTTGTCTTTCCCCTACAGAAAGCTGCCATATCAAAGCATCCGGATTTACCTCCAAACCATAACCTTTTGAAATTTGTAAGAGTCTTTCTCTGTGAGATTTCAAATCAAGCATAAATGGTTTCTGGGAAGGAAGTCCAAGTATAACATTCTCAAGAACTGTCAAGGTATTTACGAGAGTAAAATGCTGATGTACCATCCCTATACCAAGCTTTATTGCATCTTTTGGAGCATTAATCTCTACCCTCTTACCCTCTACAAAAATTTCTCCACTGTCTTTGGAATACATGCCGTAGAGTATTTTCATAAGAGTAGTTTTTCCTGCGCCATTTTCACCAAGCAGAGTTACAATCTCGCCTTTGTTGACCGTAAAATTGACGTTCTTTAGGGCAACCATGCTTAGAAAAGTTTTTTTAATATTAAGCATTTCTATGTATTTTTCCATACAATCTCCTCTAAACAACAGTGCAGGGGAATATACCCCTGCACAAAAAAATCACAAAGAAATTTTAACCGCTGACTGGAGGTGCTTCATTTACTGGCACCCTAAACTCTCCGCTCTTAATTTGCTCTTCAGTCTTAGTGACAAGGTCTAAAACAGAAGCAGGTAATTTTGTCTCAAAGCCATGGAAAGGAGCCAATTCTGCTCCACCTTTCGCCATCATTGACCACTCTCTAAGATCTTGCGCTACAAAGGCTTTGCTTTCAACAGACTTTATAACATATTCAACAGTAGGATACATATTCCACACTGGCCCTGTTATTACAATATCTGGAGCAAGAGAATTCTGATCAAGTATGTTTCCAAAAGCATAAACACCTTTTTCCTTACAAGCATCAATAACTCCGTAGCGTTCTGCAAACATAACATCAGCGCCTTTGCTTATCTGAGCAAGAGCCATTTCTTTTGCCTTTGTAGGGTCAAACCAGCTCCCAATGAAAGAGACTTGCACATAGACTTTTGAATTAACGCTCTTCGCACCCTCAATATAGGCATTAACTATCCTATTTACTTCTGGGTCAGGGATTGCGCAAACAACGCCAATATTGTTTGTTTTCGTTATCTTTCCGGCTATCATTCCGCAAAGATAGGCAGGTTCCTGAATCCAGTCATCGAAGACTGAGAGGTTTGGATCCATAGCTCCTCCACCCATTCCGAAAACGAAATCAACATTAGGAAAGTCCTTTGCAACACGCCTTACAACATCTTCAGAGCCAAATCCGTCTCCAAAAATCACATTGTAGCCTTTTGTGGCATAGTCTCTGAGGACTCTCTCAAAATCAGAATAACCAACGTTCTCAACAAAATCATACTGAATGTTCAGGTCTGATTTTGCTTTCAACAATGCCTGGTGAATTGCTCCATCCCAGGGCTCCTCAATAGGCGTTGCGTAAACTGCCGCAACCTTCAATTGAGTAGTCTGTTGAGTCGGCTGGGCTGTTTGAGTGCAACCTGTGAACAACGGTACTAAAAGTGCTACTGCCAGTACTGCTACGAGCAACTTCTTCATAATTACCTCCTTTGAATTTTATATAATCTACTGCCTAAATTTCTCGCGGTCAATCACTTTACCGTTATTTATAACAAATTCAGGCTCCTCATGGTAACGAAGAGCTTCAAGAACGTTTGGCTGTTTCAGCACTACAAGGTTAGCATTTGAACCAACCTTAAGTTCAAAATTACTCACGTTGATTGCTTTTGCAGCATCCACTGTTATCATGTCGTATAACTTCTCGAGATCATCTGATGATGTCATCCACAGAATATGGGATGCAAGGAAGGCCACTTCAAGCATATTATTCCTTCCAAAAGGATAGTAGGCATCAGAAATGTCATCCTGCCCAAGAACGACTAGAGATTTCTCGTTAATAAGCTCTCTCACTCTGGCATGTAACGGACCCGTATGCGGGTCAGTTACCACTCCGACTCTACCCTTTTTCAAGAGGGAAACGAGTTTCATAAAGTAGGGAGTAGGGTACATTGACATCGCTCTTGCATGGTGAGCAAGCACCCTCCCGTTCCAACCTTCCTCAATTGTCTTTACAGCAAGCATCTCAAGCGTTTTAAGGGTTGGGTCTCCTGCATCGTCCACAAGCATTGATATATCTTTATTATATTTTTTTGCAAGTTCAAACATTTTGTCAATATGAGTCTGTTCGTCTTTATCGGTAAATTCAATCCAAGGTATTCCGCCTACTACATCTGCCCCCAATTCCATTGCCTGTTGCATTAAGTCAAATGCACCACTCTCCCTGACTACTCCGTCCTGAGGAAAAGCAACCACTTGTACATCCACAACGCCTCTAAACTCCTCTTTTGCTTTTAATAGTGCTTTTACTCCTTCCATACGTGCTTTACTATCAACATCTGCGAAAGCCCTAACATTAGTAACGCCATAAAGAGCTGCAAGTTTCAAGGCTTTACGTACATTTTCAATTATCCAATCCTCATTGTACTTTTCTTTAATCTTTGCGGCTAGTTCGATGGCAGTCATTGCTTTGCCCATATCTGAACCATGATAGTCTTTAAGAGCTTCCTCACTCATCATCATAAGTGTGTAAACTTTGCAAAGATGTAAATGAGTGTTCACAAAAGACTCTGTAACAAGCTTTGATGAGGCATCAATTTCGAAATTTCCACTCTCTTTTATTTCTCCTATTTCCGTTATTTTCCCGCCACTTATTCCGATATCAACAGGTTCTTTGAATTTTCTTGTATTTGCTTTACGAATAACAATGTCCAGCATTTTATCTCCTCCTATTTTTAAGTTACTTATTTTCACTTCTCGTTTCATTTAGAAGTTCCTGAGCTTTCTTAGCCCCTTCAAGCTTCTTCTGCGCAGATTTTGCTCCTTGCATTATTGCTTCATATCCTGTACACCTACAAAGGTGCTTAGACAAGGCGTCTTTTATCTGATCTTCTGTTGCTTCAGGCACCTTTGTAAAAAGAACAGTTAACTCTGCTACTATGCCAGGTGTACAGAAACCACACTGTACTGCACCAACATCAATCAAGGACTTTTGAATAATGTTAGTTCCTTCTTTTGATAAGCCCTCAATTGTAACAATGTTTGCACCTTCGAGCTTACTTGCAGGAAACATACAACTTTTAACTGCTTCTCCGTTAACAATCACTGTACAAGCGCCACAAGTCCCATCATCACAACCTCTTTTGGCTCCCGTGAGGTTAAGATATTCTCTTAACACATCGAGGAGTTTTTCCCATCCTTCTATTTCTACAGTTTTATCTGTGCCGTTAACAGTGAAGTTTACCTTAGTACTCATATTACCACTCCTTTTTTCGCTTCAATAGCCCTCTTAATCTTGTCAGGCGTTACTGGAATCTCGTAGAAATCAACTCCAATTGCATCTTGAATAGCATTAAGTATCGCAGGAGCAACTCCTAATACAGGATGCTCTCCTATTCCTCTTGCCCCAAAGGGACCTACTCCGTCAGGTGTTTCAACATAAATGACAGTCTGCTTCATAGGAGCATCTTTGATGGTTGGGAACCGATATGATGAAAAGTGTGGGTTTAGAATCTTCCCGTTCTCATCAAACTTTAGCTGCTCATAAAAAGTCGCCCCGATACCCATCATTACTCCACCAACTATTTGGCCCCTTAGTTGAACAGGATTTATAACTCTGCCAATGTCAAAACTTGAAACAAAATTGTCAATAATCACCTTTCCCGTTTCTTTCTCTATCCTTATCTCACATCCCTGTGCTCCAAAAGTGTAATTCACACCCATATTACCTCTTCCGTTTTCGAGGTCAGGGTTGGAGTATCGAGGTAATCTGCCTGCACTTGTAGCTTGAACAACTTCACCAACAGTAATTCCACCCTCCGTCATATAACCACGAGCAATATCGGTTATAGGAACTCTCACGCTTGGATCAGACTTGAGGAAAACATACTCCCCATCATAATCCAATAAGTCCTCGTCACACTTTAAGGCGTATGAAGCATTTTTCTTCATAATATTTATCAATCTATCTGCAGCGAGAACTATCGCCCTTCCACCCTGAGTAGTAAACATAGAACCTATGGTCTGCCATTCCCAGGGAGAAAAATCAGTATCAAGCTCCATGTACACCCTAACCTTTTCAGGTGGTATCTTTAAAGCTTCTGCCGTTACCTGTCGCACAACAGTCCTTAAACCCTGTCCTACCTCAGCTCCACCCATTATAACTGTTACACTTCCATCAATATTCAGCTTCATATAACAGCCCTTTCCAGAGTTTGGAGTACCTTTGGGTCCTTTAATTACGGCTGCAAATCCTCTTCCATAGTAATATTTACTATCTTCGCTTGGCTTCGGTTTCGCAAATAGAACCTCTTTCACGTTATCAGCACACTTCTGCACATCACCGTTTGTTTTCCATATTTTTTCTCCAAGAGCTGTTTCCTTGCCTTCAGTAAGATAATTCTTTGATCTTACATCCAACTCATTAATACCAAGTTTTCTTGAAAGGATATTAAGCAACCTTTCCAAAGCAAAATGCGGATACTGATAACCGTATCCCCTATAGGCACCAACAGGAGGAGTGTTAGTATACACAGAGAATCCTTCAAGAAAAACATTTGGTATCTCATATGGACCAACTGTGTGAGTTGCAGCCTGAGTCACATTGACGCCCGTGTCCGCATAAGCTCCCACAGAATGGTACACGGTTGACTTTACGGCAACCAGTTTTCCATCCTTTTTAGCTCCAACCTTCATATGTATGCGAACACCATGTCCTATGAGTGTGCTTGTAAAATCCTGAGCCCTTGTTGCAATCCATTTAACAGGCCTGCCAGGAACAAAACTTGCAATATATGCAACCGTTTGCTCGATAGTAACATCGGATTTGTATCCAAAGCAACCACCAATTTCAGGAATATGAACCCTTACGTCAGAAACGGGCCGTCCATAAGTGCGGGCAATATCCTCCTGAATGATAGTCGGACAAATTGAAGATGACCATATTTCTATAGTTTTGTCTTCATGGAACCAGGCAATTGTTCCATGAGGCTCAATAGCCGCAGAGGAGCCAAAAGGATAAACAAACTCTCCTTCTACAATTTCATCCGACTCCTCAAAGCCTTTTTCAACGTTCCCTTTAACGAGGGCGTAACGCATAGCAATATTTGTTTTTGGAATTGGCTGATATGTGGGTAAATGCCAATATTCACCATTTTTTTCATGAATAAGAACTGCATCCTCTTTAATAGCTTCAAGTGCATCTGTATAAACAGGTAATTTCTCATACTCTACCTTTATTTTCTTGACAGCTTCTCTTGCATTGTGAACAGAATTTGCAATCACCGCAGCAACAGGCTCCCCTATGTAACGTACCTTATCTGTCGCCATCGGATACCTATCGCGAACGCAATCGCCAAACGTAATATTACAGCGCTCTCCAGTGACAACTTTTACAACGCCTTCACTATTCTCAGCTTCACTTGTATCAATTGAAATAATTTTTGCATGAGCAATTGGAGGAGTAAGTATTTCTGCGTAGAGCATATCCTGCAAGCGAATGTCATCAATGAAAATCGCTTTCCCTATTGCTTTCTTAATAGCATCTGGCCGTTCGTAATACTTCCCTACGTACTTCAAGTCTGACATATTTTTGACCTCCCATAAATTGAAAAAATACACTCTGAAGAAAAGAAAATTGAATCAAAAAACATTTTCATAATTCGGGTGAAGGATTTACGCCGCATTAAAACAGCGACACTCTTGAAAAAAACCTGTCTTTCCAAAAACAAAAAAACATTGCAATCTCTAAAGGTTTTCATTTCCCTCCCATAGGAATTCAGCCTCGTAAGAATTAAAATTGTTATTATTATAATCAAAAAATCTCTGGTGTCAATATTAGGCAAGATTGGTAAATTTCCAATCGCTTATTTTGAAATAGACGAAATTCTTGCCAACTCTTGATTTCGCAAAACTCATAAAAACTGTTAAAATACGTTAAGGAGGAAATATGAACAACGAAGGAGCTATGAAAATCGAATGGGCAAAGCAGCATATGCCTTTACTAAAGACTCTTGAGAAAGATTTTGAAAAGAGAAAACCATTCAAAGGGTTTAATGTGGCTTTATCGATCCATCTCGAAGCAAAGACGGCAAATTTGTCATTGTTGCTGAAAAGCGGAGGCGCAAACATATACGTAACTGGTTCAAACCCTCTCTCAACACAAGACGATATAGTGGAAGCACTCAAAGAAAAAGGAATGACGGTTTTTGCACACTACAATGAAACAGAAAAAGAGTATTGGGAAAATCGTAACAAAACTCTTGATATAGGTCCAAATATAGTAATAGATGATGGAGGTGACTTAGTATATCTGATACACAACAAAAGGAAGGAACTGCTTAAAGGAATAATTGGGGCAAACGAAGAGACGACCACAGGCGTTATAAGAGACAAAGCTCTGGAAAAATCAGGTAAGCTCAAGTTCCCTGTAATAGCGGTCAACAACGCAAAGTGCAAACATTTCTTTGATAACAAATACGGCACAGGACAATCTACCTGGGACGGAATTATGCGAACTACGAACGTCACCATAATGGGAAAAACAGTAGTAGTTGCAGGTTATGGATGGGTTGGTAAAGGAATTGCCCTGCGTGCAAAGGGGCTTGGTGCAAGAGTAATCATAACGGAGATTGATCCAATAAGCTCAATGGAAGCATATATGGATGGCTTTGAAGTGATGCAGATGAAAGATGCTGCAAAGGTCGGAGATATATTTGTTACGGCAACTGGTAACACAAACGTTATCGATACCAGGCACTTTGAATTGCTTAAAGACGGAGCTATTCTTGCAAATGCAGGGCATTTTGATGTCGAAGTCAAGATGGAGGAGCTCAAAAAAATCTCAAAAGAACAGAGAGAGGTAAGAAAGAATATAACTGAATATTCCCTGCCAAATGGTAGAAAGGTTTACGTGCTTGGGGAAGGCCGTCTTGTGAATCTTACCTGTGCGGATGGTCATCCAATTGAAATAATGGACCTTTCTTTTGCAGTTCAGGCACTTGCGGCAGAGTTTCTAATCAAGAACAAGCTTGAGAATAAAGTTTATGATGTACCTGACGAAATAGACCTTAGAATTGCAAAGACATTTATTGACTCCTATGGCATACAAATTGATAAGCTGACCAAAGAACAGACAGATTATCTAACAAAAGCGCACTGAGATGTACAGAATTCATAATAAAAAAGACTAAAGGAGGTTAAAAAGATGTCATTTATTATATCAGTTTATGTTCCTGCGGGAATCGTTATGGCTTCTGACAGCAGACAAACCGTTTCTCTCCAACGTACCGATGAACCGACGGCTACACCAATTCCAATTGTAAGTTCTGATTACGTTTACAAAACGTTTTTGTTACCTAAGCAAGCTATTGGTATCAGCACTTTCGGTGAATCGCTCCTTGGCAGAATACCCACAGATTTTCATATGAAAACCTTTGAAGAAGAATCTCTGACTGAAAAGGATGACGTTGAAATGGTGGCTGAAAAGTTACTCAATTTCTTTAAGAGGTCTTTTCCCAATGCTGACACATCATTTCATATTGCAGGCTACAAAAAGAAGGATAGAGTGAGTATGCCGTTCGTATACCACTGCAACATCAAGAGAGCCGAGCTTCAACGTTTAAATTTTAATAAACAGAACAACCAAATCCTATACGGAGCGAGCTGGGGAGGAGAAGGAGATATTATTGCAGAAATCCTTCAACCAGTCCTTATGAAAGATGCTCAGGGACAGGCAAAAGAAGTGCAAAAACCTCCAATCATTTGGGATGCAATGCCTTTACAGGATGCAATAGACTTTGCAACCTACGCAATCAAAACAACGATTGATACTATGCGCTTTCAGGCTCGCCCAAAAACCGTTGGCGGTCCAATTGATGTGCTGCTTATAACTCCTGAGGGAGCAAAGTGGGTAAGGAGAAAGGAAATCGAATAGAAATATTCGCTAGATGCTTCTGATTATACTGTCAGTAATTATAGCTATTTTTCTGTATGGATTTTTGATTGAGCCAGAGTTCCTTATGAGGACCGACTTAGCTTTTGAATTCAGAGAATTAGCTAAACCTATCAAGATAATACAAGTTTCAGATTTACATGCAACAAGGATTTCCCGCCCTTTCAGAAAAACCGTAGAAGTAATCAAGCAAGAGAAACCTGATTTCGTTTTTATTACTGGTGATTTTGTAGGTTACAGAAAAGTTTTAAGCTGCACTGACTTCCTGTCCAAGATTACAGAAGTTTGCCCCCGTACGTTTGCTGTCTTAGGAAATTGGGACCATAAAGTGAACAATTTGAATGGTCTCATTCAAGAAATAGAAGCGACAGGTATAAAACTACTAACAAACGAATCTGTTTTGGCAAAAGGGATTTACATTGCAGGAGTTGACGATCCTTACAGGAATATGGACAATCTTGCAGAAGCCTTCAGAAAAATTCCAACGGGCAGTTTTGTAATTCTTCT
The DNA here is from genome assembly GCA_049967855.1 of Caldisericaceae bacterium. Lineage (GTDB taxonomy): Bacteria > Caldisericota > Caldisericia > Caldisericales > Caldisericaceae > JAIMJY01. Next base: position 10,940 of record JBMFRX010000001.1, on the reverse strand, counting down.
TGCACATTCTCCTGACATAGTTTACAGGGCACTGCCATACAGACCTAAACTCATTTTGGCAGGACACCTGCACGGAGGACAAGTCTCAATTCCATTTTTGAAATTTGCGCTTTACTCTCCATCAAAATACTGGATAAAGTTTCTTCGAGGTTTATATGGATTCAAAGAAACATATATGTATGTAAATAGAGGCATCGGCGAAAGCCACTTAAGATTAAGAATCTGCTCTCCACCAGAAATTGCTGTTATTAAGCTTCAGCCGCTTTCAAATACAGAAGAACAGAATCTGACTAGCTCAGTCTGATAAAATGCACAAAAAGCAAAAATAATAGGGCCTCTTCATTCAAGCGCTTCGATTGGTGCTGAAGAAACCCTATATAAAATACAAAGTTGACGTTTGCGTATACAATTCTCAATGCATTAGAACATTAAGTTTTATTAAGAGTCGCTCCTTAGCATTGGCATTTTTATGTTGTGTTTTCTTGCCGTTTCAATTGCAATCTCGTACCCAGCATCGGCATGGCGAACAACTCCTGTAGCAGGGTCATTATTGAGAACCCTCGAGAGTTTTTCATCTGTGAGTTTTGTACCATCTGCCACAATAACAAATCCTGCATGAATTGAATAACCAATTCCGACACCTCCCCCGTGGTGCACTGAAACCCATGTTGCACCAGATGAAGTGTTAAGAAGTGCATTCAGGATAGGCCAATCAGCAATTGCATCTGAACCATCTTTCATTTTTTCAGTCTCCCTGTAAGGAGATGCAACAGAACCTGTATCGTGATGGTCTCTTCCAATTACGATTGGGGCTTGCAACTTTCCTTCGCGTACCATTTTATTTATTTCCAGGCCAAAAGCTTCACGCTCACCCTGGCCAAGCCAGCAAATTCTTGCAGGAAGACCCTGCCAGTAAACCTTATCATGCGCCAACTCTATCCAGCGCCTAAGATGATCATCATAAGGGAACAAATTGAGGACAACTTCATCAGTTTTGTAAATATCTTCTGGGTCTCCTGACAGAGCCACCCATCTGAAAGGACCTTTCCCTTCAGAAAAAAGAGGCCTTATGTACTCAGGAACGTAGCCAACAATTTCGAATGCATCTTTCGCCCCATTGTCAAACGACATTCTTCGGATGTTGTTGCCATACTCAAATGCCTTTGCTCCCATTCTTTGAAGGGCAACCAGTGCATTGACATGAGCAACCATTGAATCATAAACACGCGAAAGATAACCCTCTTTGTCTTTAATTCGAAGTTCCTGTGCCTCTTCAACACTTAAACCAATTGGAATATAGCCGTTCAAAGGGTCATGTGCCGAAGTCTGGTCTGTAACAATATCCGGTACAAAACTCTCCTTTGCCATCCTTGGTAAAACTTCTGCAGCATTTGCAAGCAAACCAATAGAAAGCGGTTTTCCTTCTTCCTTGGCACCAAGCGCAAGCCTTATTGCTTCTTCGTATGAATCAGTCCATGTGTCAAGATAATGTTTTTCCAAACGTCGGTCAATCATTCTTTTATCAACTTCGACCGCAATAACAACACCTCCATTAAAAGTTACTGCCAGAGGCTGAGCTCCACCCATTTCTCCAAGCCCTGATGTTACAACCAGTCTGCCTTTTAGCGTTCCGCCAAAGTATTTTCGAGCAACTGCATAGAAGACCTCGTAAGTCCCCTGAAGAATGCCCTGAGTTCCTATGTAAATCCAACTTCCTGCTGTCATCTGTCCAAACATCGTTAGACCACGCTCTTCAAGTTCCCTGAAGTGCTCCCAATCTGCCCACTTAGGAACAAGCATAGAGTTTGAAATAAGAACTCTTGGAGCCCATTCATTGGTCCTAAAAACTGCTACAGGTTTGCCAGATTGGACAAGAAGAGTTTCATCGGACTCAAGTTCCTTAAGGCTACCGACTATTGCATCAAAACTTTCCCAATTCCTCGCAGCCCTCCCTGTACCTCCGTAAACAATAAGGTGCTCTGGGTCACGAGCAACCTCTGGGTCAAGGTTGTTCATAATCATCCTCATCGCAGCTTCCTGGCCCCATCCTTTAGTGTGAAGCTCTTTGCCTCGTGGGGCCTTTATTATTCTTACCATTTTTATTACCTCCCTTCTTCGTCTTTTCTTATTATTTTTGAAAACTCCGAAATTGCAAATGGTACTAACGAGAGCAAAATTATATATAAAAATTCGCTTCCCGTCGGCTGAACATTTCTAAAAAGAATTTGAACTGGCTTAATATAAATAGTAAGAAGCAATAGGAGAATACCAGCAATAGTAGAATAAGTAAGGAACTTATTGGAAAAAATTCCAATCCTGAAGACGTACCCTTCAAATGAACGTGCTGAAAAGGCTCTAAACAGCTCTGAAAGCACAAGCACCATATAGGCAATTGTGCGAGCTTCATTTACATCACCTGTCCTCTTCAAGCCAATCAAGAAACCAGCCAAAGTTGCTAAGGTTATTGCAACACTTTGAGTAACAATAATGCCTGCATGATACCTATTGAGAAGGGGCTCCTTTTTCCCACGTGGCTTTGAATGCATAATGTGAGGCTCTCCTTTTTCCATTCCGAGAGCAAGGGCAGGGAAACTATCGGTTACAAGATTAAGCCACAGAAGCTGAAGAGGTAGAAGAGGCACAGGATAACCTATAATTATCGCAGTAAACATAACCAACACTTCGCCAATATTGCACGATAACAAATAAACGACAAACTTCCGCATATTTTCATATATGGTTCGGCCCTGGTACACTGCGTCAACAAGAGTAGCAAAATTATCGTCCATAAGCACCATATCGCTAGCTTCCTTTGCTACTTCTGTACCCGTTTTACCCATGCTCACTCCTATATCCGACTTCTTCAGTGCTGGAGCATCATTAACCCCGTCGCCAGTCATTGCAACAACCTCGCCATTTTTCTGTAAAGCCTCAACTATCCTGAGCTTATCAAGGGGATTTATTCTTGCAAATACACTCACATCGTCAACTATCATAGAGAGAGCGTCATCGTCAATCGATTGCATATCAGAAGAAGTGACTACACGCCCTTCAGGAAAATCAAGCTCCATCGATATTGAATAGGCAGTCACAGGATGGTCGCCTGTAATCATAACAGGTCTAATACCTGCGCTTCTACACAAATCAACAGCTTCTTTTACTTCTGGGCGAAGAGGGTCTTTAAGAACGACGAATCCAAGAAAGATGAGGTTTTTTTCTAATTCGGCTTCGCTTAAATTGATTGTGCCATCAAGAGTATTTTCAGCAAAACCAAGTATTCGCAGTCCTTTTGCGGCAAAATCTTCTGAGATTTTTAGAATCTGATTCTTTCGGCTTTGAGAAAGTTCCTCCACTTTGCCGTTGATAAGCTCTCTATTAGAAAGTGAAAGGATTATCTCGATTGCTCCTTTTGATATAACAAGGTTTTTTTCGTAAGCTTTATGAATCGTAGTCATACGTTTAGTTTCAGATGTAAATGGTATCTCAGAAATCCTCGGAAAAGTTGCTCTAAGCTTTTCAATAAAGTCTCTTTCCATAAAACTGATAAGTGCAATTTCGGTTGGATCTCCTGAAGAGAGAGTTGCATCGTTGCAAAGAACCATTCCGCGAATTATTTCCTCTTTTATTGCTTCTTTCCTAATATGTGAGCCAGTTAGATATCTCTCGTCGGTCCATACTCCAACAAGAGTCATTTTATTTTGTGTAAGCGTGCCTGTCTTATCAGTGCAGATGTGCGTAACGGCTCCAAGAGTTTCCACAGCAGGAAGATTCCTTATAACTGCTTTTCTCTTTGCCATCTCAGCGACACCTATCGCAAGTACGATAGTTACGACAGCTGGAAGGCCTTCGGGAATGGCTGCAACAGCAAGACTTATGCTCGTCAAAAACATCTCAGTTATTTGGTTACCTCTTAAAGCACCGAGAACAAAAATCACTAAAGAGATCAAAAGAAATATAATGCCAAGAAGCCTGCCAAGGGCGTCAAGCTGAATTTCAAGAGGTGTTTTATCCTTCTTTACCTCTCTGATTTTGGAAGCAATTTGCCCAAGCTTTGTATTGATTCCGACCGCTGTGACCCAAACTTTACCCCTGCCTTTTGTAACAGCAGTTCCCATAAATACACAATTTTCTTCAGTGGCTTCCTCGTTAGGTGCAGCCTTGACCTTTTTAACAGAGACTGATTCTCCAGTCAAAGTTGATTCGTCAATGTTTAAAGCTCTCTCCTCAAGTATCGTGCCATCGCAGCTTATTTTGTCGCCGGCTTCAAGCACTACAAGATCTCCAAGGACTACTTCCTCAGAGTTAATAGTCTGCAAAGTACCGTCACGCATAACTTTAGTTGTCGGATTTGCGAGCTTTCTTACAGCTTCAAGTGCTGTCTCAGCGCGACGTTCCTGGGAAACGCCCAGAATCGCATTTAATATCACTATTGCAATTATGGCAATTGTGTCAGCTAATTCACCAAAAAAGGCAGAAATAATGGCTGCAATAATCAAGATAATGATTAGAAAATTCTTAAACTGATCAATAAACTGTTCAAAAATAGTTTGCTTTCGTGCCTCAGGGAGCGTATTCATCCCATTTTTTTCTCTGGATTCAACAACTTCCGTGCTGCTTAAACCTTTTTCAAGGAAATTCTCAGGAAATGTGAACATTTTTTTCTCCTTTTGCTCTTTTCTAATTGTCTTCTAAAGAATGATTAAAATTATCCACCGCCATCAGGGGGGAAAAAATCAATGAGACCGCCATTTTTCATCGTCAAACCAACAAGGTCAAATTGTTCTAATTCAGTATCATTGCCTTTTAGAGTTTCAATATTTCTGCCATTAACAAGGCAGGTTAGCCTTCCATATTTTATATCTTCTAAGAGCTTTGGAAATTCCTTGCCCAAAAGATCAAAAAGCTCTTTAATAGTTGAAACATCAAGAAAGATTCTCTCTTTGCCTACTTCCTCTCTTGTAGTTCCGTGAAAGAAAACAGTTACTCTTGCCATAAGCATACCTCAGTTACTATTATAACATTTTTGCAGTGAATTTTAACAACCTTCCGCATCAATTATTCAATACTATTTTTTCGCAAAATGCTGTCATCAGAAACAGCTACAACAGAAATATCTTTGGCAAATTTTCGCATAAGATAAGGCAAACCCTTTTCTTTGCGCAAAGCCATTAGCTCTGGGAGAAGTGTTTTTTTGAATACTACAGGATGACCCTTTTTCCCCTGAAAAGTGGGGATTGTCATAATAGAACCTGAAATCTCAGCAAAACTGCATATCTGTATAAAAGTTTCTTTGCTAACATTGCTAAGATTGCCGAAATGGAGCACCAAAAAGTCTGTTTGATTGCTTACGGCTCTGAGGCCAGCCTTCAAGGATGCATAAAGCACATCTTCAGGGTCAGGGCAGATAACAATCTTTGCATCTAATCCTCCAAGCAATGAAAAATTTTTTTGCAAATCACTCTTACTCAGCACAACAACAATGTCGTATACAAAGTCCACAGAGAAATTATTAACTACTTCAAATAGTTTATCAAGGTCAAAATTCCTGGCATATAAGACAAGCAAAGAAAATTTCTTTTTGCTGCTGGTAATTAGCGGAGAGTAGATGAGCCTGCCACGTTTGTATACATTCACTCCATCTGTCTCAATGGAATCTTCTAAAAGGAGCTTACTTTTTTTCATCTTCCAGAAGTTTTTTCATAAACTCCTTGTTAGAAGCAAGCTTGACACTCTCAATAAGGGACTCAAAAAGCTCAGCCCTCACAATATAGGCGGAGGGTTTGCTTTTTCTTATCACAAGGAACGATTCCCCATCTTCTACCCTCTTTAGAATCTCTAAAAGGTCTCTCTTTAAATCCGAAGCATTTATAACTTCATACATAGCTCCTCCTCATTTTGCCCCAAGAATGTAAGTTGTAAGCTTATCAGCAATTGCTATATAGTGGTTCTCACGCGGCAGATTCTCAAATACAACAGAGCTGAACATTTTGCTTTTCTCTGAGACTTCTTCAAAGAGCTCCGCGAGATGAATTGCTTTCACCTTGTACTTCCCAAGAATCTGTGAAATTACAAGTTCAGAGTCAGATAACACTCTAACTCTACTCTCGCGAAGTCTAATTGCCTCGTCAAGTGCCTTAATAATAGCAGAATACTCTGCAACATTGTTCGTAGTGATTCCGCAAAACTCTGCGTAAACTTTTATGATTTGCTTATCTTTTACAATTACTCCAGCAATAGCACTTTTGCCTGGATTGCCTCTTGATGCACCATCAGTGTATATTTCAAGCATTTTTTAGAGCCCGTTCAAAGGATGAAACAATATCATTTTGAGTCCCTATAAAACGCACTTTCTCAAGAGAGGTTACATTAGATTTTATAAAGTCCAGGACAGTTCTCACAATTATTTCAGTGCCCCTCTCTTTAGGAAAGCCAAAAATGCCACAGCTGACCGCAGGAATTGAAATCGACCTGAAACCGTTATCTTTTGCTATTGTGAGAACAGCTACAATAGCATCTCTGAGCTTTCGGTCTTCATCGCCTTCACCCCATTGCGGGCCTACAGTATGAATCACGTACTTTGCTTTTAGGTTTCCTCCACTTGTAAGCACGGCTTCACCTGTCTTAAGTGGCCCATTTTTCCTGACAATGGCGTTGCTTTCATCCTGAATCACCGCTCCACCAGCCCTAACAATCGCAAGGGCAACCCCTCCCCCATGAGAGAGATATCCGTTTGCAGCATTTACAATGGCATCAACATCTTCCTGGGTGATATCTCCATTCACAACTTCTAAATCAATATCTTCAAATGCTCTACTGTAAACTACCTTCATCTTACTTATTCAGGAATTTGACAATTTCTCTCATAAAGGCAGGTAAATCGGCAGGACTTCTCGAGGTGATCAGGTTGCCATCAACAACAACCTCCTCATCGACATATTTTGCACCAGCGTTTTTGAGGTCATCTTTAACCGCTGCAAACCCTGTGAGAGTCACCCCATTTACAACCTTTGCAGAGATAAGCACCCAACCTGCATGACAGATTGCACCAACAAGCTTAGAGCTGTCAAACATTTTCTTCACGAATGCAAGAACTCTTTCGTTTCTTCTTAGAAGGTCAGGCGCATACCCACCAGGTATGACAACACCATCAAACTCGTCGAAGTTGATATCGTTAATAGACACATCTGCCTTCATTGTGAGCCCAACTTTAGAATGATAGACTCTTGCTTCAGGTCCTACTAGTAGAGAATCAAAACCAGCTTCTTTAAGACGGTAATAAGGGTAAATTACCTCAAATTCATTGAAATTGTCTTCAATCAGTACAGCTATTTTTTTCATCACAATCGCCTCCTATTTTAGTTTATCAAAAAAATGATCTTATACAAACAAGCAAATTGCCTCATCAAAAATCTTTAATCTTCTGTAATCTGTGATCCTTTTCAACAGATTCTTAAAAAATAGAAACGGAGGTAAAACGATTAAGAACTTAGAAGAAGCTCTAAAAAATTAAAGAAGGATCTTTGTAAGTAAATCCATAAAGAGAGAAAGGCTGTAATAAGAGAAGGTGCAATGATGTACCAGAAGTTAAGAATGAAAGAAAAGGACAGAATGCTAGATAAGTTGGAAAATTGCTCATAAAGGACGCAAATTACAGCAGAGTAAGAACAAACTCTCAATGGAAGGAGAAAGAGCCAGGCTTTGGAATCCACTGAAAAAGAAGGTGGATTACAGAGGAATAGGAAGTAGATTTTGTTGGTCATGATAGAAGCAACCCAAGAGGAGAATTTCTCTATTCCCTTGATTGACAGATGTACATACTGGGTGGACTGAAACAATGGCAATAAACCTGCTTAAGGGAAGTACGGGTTGCAAGGTATCAAAGAAACACGATAAACTTGAAACGCCATACATAAGAATCATTGAATCAAATGGTGTCTCAGAATAGGTAAAAGAGAAACTCAGAAGAACATATGAAATGCTTAATCCACTTTTACTTAAAAGAGAGTTAGATAAAGTTCCACAAGAACTTTCTGGACTATACGATAAGAAGGTTAAAGAAAAAACAAAGAAAACATAAAAAAACCGATGTAAAATTACCAAGTGATTTTTCCTTTGATTCAGAATAATTTCGTATAGAATCGTACGAAAGGAGTAGCGATTACAGAAGAGTGAATATTTCGTAGAACCTGCTTACGATGATTGCAGGTTACAAAAGAATAAGAAAATTAAGTGAGGCAACACAACAGTTAAATGAAGTTTTTTTGATAAACTTTGCATTTTAAAAACAATCGATATTGAATACACATTTTATAAGAAGACAAAAGGCAGAGAAAAAAGTTAAACATAATTTTCTTCCTGAGATTTTTCATTAGCTGCTCTTTTATGGTAAAATTACACCACTGAGGTGAAAAATGAATTATAGAAAATTTGGAAAAACTGGTTTTACGGTATCTGCACTTGGATTTGGGACTATGAGGCTTCCAACTATCAATAACGATGCCGCAAACATCAACGAACAAGAAGCAATAAAAATGCTGCGTTATGCGATTGACAACGGCTTAAACTACGTTGACACTGCATATCCATACCATCGCGGCAACAGCGAAACTCTTGTTGGTAAAGCCCTAAAAGATGGCTACAGGCAAAAAACAGCCATTGCAACAAAATTACCTGCCTGGCTAATTGAAAGCCAAGCCGATATGACATTGAAATTTGAGGAGCAACTTAAAAAACTTCAAACAGATTACGTTGATTTTTACTTACTACATTCGCTAAACAAGGTAACATGGGAAAAGATGGTTGAGCTTGATTATTTTTCATGGGCAGAAAAGATGGTTGCCCAGGGAAAAATTCGCTTCCTTGGATTTTCTTTCCACGATGAATTCACTGTTTTTAAATCAATTATCGATTACTATGAAAAGTGGGACTTTGCACAAATCCAGTACAACTATCTTGACGTAAACTACCAGGCAGGCCTAAGAGGGCTGAAATATGCAAGTTCCAAAGGGCTTGCAGTTGTAATAATGGAGCCGCTTAGAGGCGGAGAGCTCGCAAACATGCCAAGGGAGATTTTGTCAGTGTTTGAAAAAAATAGCATCAGACGAACGCCAGTTGAGTGGGCACTCTCATGGCTGTGGAACCAGCCTGAAGTATCAGTGGTACTGAGTGGAATGAGCACACTTGAACAGGTCGAACAGAACATTAAGTTTGCAGACAAATCTCACATTGATATGTTATCTCAAGAGGAAATTAACTCATTTAGCGAGGTCCGGAAGTTGATGGAGGAACTTCGCCCGATTGCCTGCACAGGATGCCAATACTGCTTGCCCTGCACTGTAGGAATAAATATTCCTGGAATATTTGATATTTATAACAAAGGTTATCTATTTGGACAGATGGAAAAGGCAAAAGCAAGATATTCATTTTTAGACACAAAAGCCGACTCCTGCATAAAATGCGGTGACTGTGAAACAAAGTGCCCACAAAAACTTCCAATTAGAGACCTTATGGAAAAAATAAGCAAGGAATTCGGCAATGAATAAATGCGGTATCGAGGAATTAATCAAGAAAACGCTAAGAAGGGTTGGAATATCTGCCGTTGCATTCAAGGAGGATGGCGAAGCTTCTTTGACGTTTACTGGCTCAGGAGTTAAGCCAATATATGACTTCGTCTCCAAAAATCTTGGTCAACTTGATAAATTCTATGGACTTTACTGGGGTGACAAGGTTTTAGGCAAGGCTTCAGCCTTTCTCATACTTCTTCTTAGACCCAAATATGTCTTTGGAGGATTAATGAGCGAAGATGCAGTTAAAATTCTCGAAAAAAACAATATTCCTTACGCATTTGGGGAGAGAGCCCAATACATTATGAACACAAAGAAAGACGGAATGTGTCCATTTGAGAAATCAGTTCTTGATGTAGAAGACAGTGAAACTGCATTAAAGAGAATATCCGAAGTACTGGAAAGTTTCAGGAATAAGTCTCCCTGAGCTACCATACTCAGGGAGATAAAATTTTACCTTGATGCCAGTATTGTAAGAGCTATTGACCTGAGTTTTGACTCACTTCTATCAGCACGCGAAGAAATCATCACAGGGGCTTTAGCACCAACAACAGTAACTGCAAGAGGTTTGTGAGCAATGTATTCAACTGCTTTTCCAAGAACGTTGCCTGCAACAATGTTTGGCAATATCAGAATATCAGCATTTCCTGCAACTTCCGACTTAATCCCCTTTTTCTCTGCTGCGTAAGTAGAGAGCATTATCAAGGGCAAGTGGGCCGTCCACAATACAACCCTTTATCTGCCCACGAGCATTCATTTTTGCAATAACTGAAGCATTCAGAGTTTCTGGCATATCTGGGTTTACGGTCTCAACTGCACAGAGAAGAGCAACTCTTGGAGTCTCTATTCCAAGCTTATGAGAAATGAAAACAGCGTTGTCAATCATTGCAATGAGAGTCGGCACATCTGGATACATCACAATGCCTCCATCGCTTATGAGCACAATTTTATCTTTTCCTTCGAAATCTGATTCGAAAGCTGCTACACTTGACATAATTCCACTTCCTCTTAAGCCCCACTCTTTGTTGAGAACTGCTTTCATAAGTGTTGAAGTTTTTGTGGTGCCTTTGAGCAAAATCCCGCCATTCCTTACAGTGTCAACTGCAATACGAGCTTTTTCTTCTTCACTTGGCGCACTTATAATACCGCTTACAAAACTCTTATCATCAAATTTGTGAAGGGCAGCTTCAATTTTCTCCTTATTTCCTATAAGCACACCTTCTGCTATACCTGCCTTGTAGCCATCATAAACCGCTTCAAGGGCATCCAAATCCTCGCCTCCTGCTACAATAACAGGAGTCCTTCCAAAACCTTTGAGTTGCTCAAAAATTTCATTAAAGTTCTTTATCATTATTGTCTCCTTTCAAATATAAAGTT